>CACMBV010000004.1 GCA_902612125.1 uncultured Verrucomicrobiota bacterium | reverse complement strand
AGCGGTCTGTCCTTACCCCGTAATGACGGCGTACGGAATGGCCCCCAGGAAATTCATAATATTGATAATAGAGGGATTTTCTCCAATCCTTCGGTTTTTTTCCTTTCAGCAGAGGAACAATCGAGGCACCCTGCATATCTTGGGGCGACTGTATGCCGCAAATATCAAGAAATGTTTGGGCATAGTCGAGGTTTTGAACGAGATCGGAGTTCTGACTTCCGGCTTTAGTTACACCCGGCCAACGGACAATGAGAGGAGTGCGAAAGGATTCTTCATACATCCATCGTTTATCGTACCAGCCATGTTCTCCGAGATACCAACCCTGATCAGACGAATAAATGACCACGGTGTTTTCCGCGAGCCCGCTTTTCTCAAGGTAGTCAAGCAGTCGACCTATGTTCTCATCCACGGAATCAATACAACGTAGATAGTCTTTTACATATCTTTGATATTTCCATTTAAATAGGGCATCCCCTTCGAGGTTGGCTTTTGCGAAAGCTTCGTTTTTGGGACCATAGGCTGCGTCCCACCTCGCTTTTTGTTCTGGAGTCAGGTTACCGGGTGTTCTCAGTTTTAAATCTGAGGTTGAAAGATGACGATCAATGGTCATAGCCTGAGTGGAAGCCGGTTCAAGCCGGTTCTGGTAATCATCCCGAAGAGTCTCGGGTTCCGGGATGTCAATCTTATCATATTTGTTGAGATACTTAGGACCCGGTTGCCAATTGCGGTGAGGAGCTTTGTGCTGACTCATAACGAAAAAGGGTTTACTTTGATCCCGGTCTTTGAGCCAGTTCAGGGTAACATCCGTAATAACATCAGTGGTGTAACCAGTAATCTTTTTTACCCCCTCTGCGGTATTCATGGACGGGTTGTAGTACGGGCCCTGTCCCTGCAATACCTGCCAGAAGTCAAATCCAGTCGGATCGCTTTTTAAGTGCCACTTGCCAATGATCGCAGTCTGGTAACCCTCCTTCTGCAGGAGTTTTGGGAAAGTCTGCTGCTGACCGTCAAATCTCTGGCCGTTAGTAAGTTGGCCGTTTAAATGGCTGTGTTTTCCGGTGAGAATGACGGCCCGACTTGGAGCGCAGATGGAATTTGTGACAAAGGCTCGATTAAAAAGCATGCCATCTCTTGCAATACGATCAATATTAGGAGTCTTATTTCGGTTCGAACCATAGGCTGAAATGGCCTGATAAGCATGATCATCGGTGAATATAAATAGCAAATTCAGTGGCTTTGCCTCCAGGGCATAGACGAGAGAAAAGACAGACAAGGTGATGGGTAGAATGTTTTGCAGCATTTGTTATTTTGTTCATGATTAGATTTCCCTTGGCAATTGGAAAATCCGGTATGCAATGCATTTTGTGAAACAAAGAGGAATGTTGGAAGAGTGAGTGTTGGTTCGAAAGATCGGCCATTCCGAGTTGTTTGGCCACTAATGATTTCGCAAACAATTGGTGCCTTTAATGATAATGCAATTAAGGCTATGCTACCCCTCATGGCTGCGGTACAATTTGGTAAAGCCAGCATGGATACCGTTAATCAACAGGTGTCGATTCTTTTAATTATACCTTTTGTCCTTTTCGCCCCGATTGCGGGATGGGTTACGGATCGTTTTTCCAAAAAAAGGGTAATCATCACTGCCTTGCTTGGACAGCTATTAGGTTTGGGAATTTTGGGGTTTTCATTGTTTTGTCAAAGTCTTGAGTTTTCCTTGGCTGGATTTTTTATCCTGTCGGTACAGTCTGCTTTTTTTTCCCCTGCAAAAAAAGGCATTCTTAAGGAGCTGATTGGAACAAATAGACTCGCCAAAGCGGTTGGGTTTATGGAAATGCTGGCAATGGTCGGAATACTTGGTGGTGCCTTTGCGGGAGCTATGGTTTTCGATCAGCTTGTAGAAAACCGCGGAGGATGGGGAGCAGCCCTGTCGGTTTGTGGTTTCATTTCTATACTTGCTTTTTTCTCATGGGTTATTGCCTGGCCTATCCCCGAGACTACGGTCTCAGGCACTCAAGCATTTCAGGCCTCGGTAATGATCAATCATTTTCAAGATCTGTTCTATCTCTTGAAGAGAAAAGAATTAAGGTATGCGGCTTTAGGCGATGCTTGGTTTTGGGGCGTGGGTGGTTTTTTTTATTTGGTTTTGGTGAAAATCTCCGGTGAAGTGGTAGCGGGGAAAATAGGTATGGGTACTCTTTACGGCTTTTGGTTCTTGTTGCTAGGTGTCGGAATCATGGTGGGAAGTGTTTTTGTGGCCTATCTGAATCGTGGAAGAATCGAAATTGGACTCTCCGCGATAGGTGCCATGGGAATGCCATTTGTATTTATGGGTTTTTGTTTATCCAACCCTTTATCCAATAGCTTTAGCGGGTTGTGTTTGGCCCTCGGTTTTTTTGGAGCCCTTTTTTTTGTGCCGTTGAACGGATATATTCAGGACAAAGCTAAAGAAAATGAAAGGGGAAGAGTCTTGGCTGCTTCGAATCTACTGACTCAGCTTGCAGGTATTTTCATGATTCTCTTGCATGCGTATCTTTCAAATATTGTTGGAATGAGTGGCAAGGACGAACTTCTGGTCATTATGCTACCTGCAGTGATCATTGGACTGCTGACTGTTGCGAGCCTACTTGAAGATTTTTTCCGGGCTTGGTTCCATATGCTTCTTCGTATTTTTTACCGGTTTTATGTTTTTGGGATGGAAAATTTTCCTAAGGAAGGAGGATGCTTGCTTGTCAGTAATCACCTATCGTACGCCGATCCAGTTTTCATTGGGGCTGTTTTCCCGCGAAAAGTTCGCTACCTGGCCTACTCAGGATTGGCGAATTCCTTCCTTTTACGATTTGTCTTCCGATTAACTAAAACCTTAACGGTATCCCCCGAGAAATCCCTTCGCAGTATAAGGGAATCGGTTAGAAGACTAAAGGGTGGACTTCCACTGTGTGTTTTTGCTGAAGGTGGGATCTCTCAGATTGGGGTTGTCCTGCCTTTCATGCGGGGACCCATTCTTTTGGCTCAAAGGGCTAATATACCGGTGATTCCGGTTCATCTGGACGGTGTCTGGGGTTCAGTATTTAGCATGAGCCAAGGGCGTTTTTTTAAAAAATTCCCTATTTCATTTCCGTATCGGGTAACGGTGAGGGTGGGTAAGCCCTTGATGCACAGGGAAATTACTCAGTTTGCATCTCAAAATGCGGTGATGGAACTTGGTCGCCTGTCCTTTGCGGAGCGAATGGATAAACAACTTTACATCAAAGATCTGTTGAATAAACAAATCTTCAAAAAAAGAGAGGGAGTCTTTTACCAGGCAAAGGATGGAGTTAAAATTTCATTCCCTGATTTCCAGAGAATGATCAGGGGTGAGTGTAACGCGACCATTCTTGATTTGGAAAATTGGGTCGCGGAGATCAGGGCGGTCATCAAAGGGGAGGGGAAGCAAAGGAAGGTCGTCCTGAGTAATTGGATGAGGTTGCAGGAAACTCATTTTTGGGATTATCAGAAAATAAGGGTTCACAAAACCGAGGAGGTTTGGCTCAGGCAATTTTTACCATGGGCGGGAATACTGTGGGGGAGATCAATTTATGATCAAGGAGATGCCTATATTCTTGAGTCAGTTCGGGCTTCGATTCCCTTTCCAATTCTTACTCTTACGGGTGTTGCAACCAAGCAAAGCGGACTGGTCACTTTGAATGCCTCCAGTGATGCTCCGAACATTGTTGAACAGAGTGAGAGCAAGCAGAAGGCTTACAAAGAAAACACGGATGGACGATTGCTGATTGGATACAGCACCCAAATAGAGGAAGAGGCTTGCTTCATATTGGGCTTGGTAGGTGACGAGAAGATCAAAATTCGGGGTCTTGACGAAGAGGGCTTCGTGGTTTCTTCCTGAGCTTTCAGAACAAAGCTTTTCCTTTGTCCCTGCTTCTGATAAATAGTTTACTCACTTTTGCCTGCCAACTTATGACAAATTTTCTTCCTGAATCTGCATCGTTTGCCAAATTTATTGGCACATTGAAAGGATCCTCTGTTCTGGTGCTTGGACATCGACGACCTGACGGTGATTGCATTGGCTCCCAAGTTGCCATGACCCGAATGTTACGAACCCAGGGAATCAAAGCCGTAGCTGTTAACCAAGATCCCGTGCCCCGCACCCTGCGGAAATTCCTGGGCGACACACCTTTTAGCGAACCTGAAGGTATAGGAACGGATAATTACAAAATTGTGACTGTGGACTGTGCTGATCATGCCCGGGTAGGGGAAGAGCTGAAAATCCGCTTTCCGGAGGTTTTTCTCAATGTGGATCACCATGTCTCCAACACACAATTTGCAGAGCATAATTTTGTCTTGCCCGATGCGTCCGCTACCGGGGAAATTCTGGCAAAATTTTTCTTTGATTCCGAATTAGGAATCGATCAAATAACTGCCGAGGCTCTTTATCTGGGAATTTGCACCGATACCGGACAATTCTGTTATTCCGGCACCAATGCCGCCGTCTTTGAAGTGTGTCGAAGACTTTGTCTGGCCGGTTGCAACCCATCCATGGTGGCTCACGAGTTGTATGAGAGGGAAAAGCCCGGAAGAGTTCAACTTTTACAAAAGTTTCTAGCCAGTTTTAAAATGGAATTTAATGACCGCGTTTGTATTGGACATGTGAGGGAGAGTTTTTACCGGGAAACTGGCACCAAGCCAGAGGACGCAGAGAATTTTGTTGATTATGCAAGATCCTTAGAAGGAGTCGAAATAGGAGTGCTGGTGGAAGATAGATGCGGAAAAATAAAGGGAAGTTTTCGTGCCAAGGATAAAAAATATCGGGTCGATCTGCTCGCGAAAAAATTTGAAGGAGGAGGGCATGCCTGTGCAGCTGGGTTTAATGTCACTATTCCTTTGGAAGAATTTTATCCGGATTTAGTCGAGGAGATAGGGAAACACCTGGAAGTGGTGCAAAAAGAAGGGTTTTAGATGGGTATACAAGAATCAGGTTTTGAGGGAATTCTTCTTGTGGACAAACCGTCAGGTATCACTTCACACAATATCGTGGATCGATTGCGAAAAAAGCTGAATATGAAAAAAATTGGTCATGCGGGCACCCTTGATCCATTAGCCACAGGACTGATGATTATGCTTATCGGTAAAGCCACCAAAGTATCTCAATTTCTTATCAATCTTGATAAAGCATATGAAGGCATCTTTAAACTGGGAGAGGAAACGGACAGTCAAGATTCGGACGGGGAGGTGGTGAATAAAAAAGGTTTACCCGAAAATTTATCAGCAGAAATGATTGAGGATGTGATGAAAGAGTTTTTGGGAGATCAGTACCAGACACCCCCGATGTTTTCCGCCAAAAAAGTAAACGGGGTTCCCCTCTACAAAATGGCCCGGAAGGGCAAAACGGTGGATCGGGAACCACGGGTCATCCGGATCAACGAATTGTCCCTGAGAGGGTGGAATTCCCCCGAAGGACAATTTTACATGGATTGCAGTAAAGGAACATATGTTCGGACTGTTTTTCATGATTTGGGACAAAAGCTTGGATGTGGTGGGCATCTGACCTCGTTGCGCAGGACCAAAATTAATGATTTTACCATCGAAGGGGTTCCTTCTCTTGAAGAGATTGAAACCATGGGAAGTGGAGAATTTCAGTCTTTATTAATTCCCGTCCGAGAAGCCGTGCCGGCTCATGTATTTTAGCGTATGGGAATTTTTTCCACCATCGAACAGTTTGGCAGAAAGTTTACTCAGCCGATAAATCTGGCGCTGGGTATGTTTGACGGCGTTCATCTTGGTCATCAACAAGTCTTGGCAGCCTCACGAGATCACGCCCGTGAAATTAACGGAAAGTCCGTTGCCTTTACCTTTCCCTTTCATCCCGCCAGTTTTTTGCGTCCAGAAAGTGCTCCTCTTCTGCTCATGAATGCCCAGCAGAAAGCAAGAATGTTGCATTCTTACGGGGTGGATCATGTGATTTTAAGGGATTTTGATCATGAGTTCGCGGAGATTGCGGCTCCGGATTTTGGCGTCTTTATCAAGGAAAAAATTCCTTCGGTGCAAGGACTGAGCGTGGGAGAAAACTTCAGGTTTGGCAAGGGGAGGGAAGGTGATTCTTCGTTTCTTCAAAAGGTGGGGGAAAAAATGGGGATGTATGTTCAGGTGGCTGAGTCAAAAAATTTGGACGCTGACGCTGTTAGTAGTTCACGTATCCGGGAGGCCTTAATGACCGGCGAGATTGGTAGTGTTAACCGGATGCTGGGAAGGAATTACCGCATTTACGGTACGGTTTTCCCGGGTAAAAAGATGGGGCGGTCAATTGGGTTTCCCACCATGAATTTGAATTGGCAGCCCGAAGCTCATCCAGCATACGGGGTTTATGCCGGACATGTAAAGAATCTGATCACGGGTTCGGTTCTCCCTGCCGTTGCTAATTATGGGATGCGGCCCACGGTAGAAAAGACTGCCCCCTTGCCTAAATTTGAGATTCATGCCATGGCTGATCTGGATGAATGTGAATGGGGATATGAATCAGAGGTAGAAATGGACTTGAAGTCTTTTATCCGTCCGGAAAAAAAATTTGATTCCCTCGATGAGTTGAAAGATCAGATCAAGATTGACCGGACAAAAGCGGCCGAATTGCTAAGGAGTTTTTAGCCCATTCATTTTTGAAGTACGGGAGACCAACAACTGGTCCTACCACCGATCTCTTCTCGGGCAAGCGGGGTTTTGGTCTTCGGACAAATGCCCCCATTTTTCCAGCGTACATGAAATAACCAGCCTTTTGGTGGATCGCCACCATGCTTACCTACCGAATGCATGGCTCCTTTGACCACGAATTTAATTTTCGTAAATAATTTTTTACCTTCCGCGGAACTAATTTCTGCACATTTTCGAGCGGGGTGAATGTGGGCACGCCAAAGCACTTCATCCGCCATCCAGTTTCCCATGCCCTGAAAGTATCTTTGATCAAGGAGAAGAGCTTTGACGGGTCTTTTACCGTGGCGAGAAAGAGCGGTTGATAAAACGGATGGCTTGAACCTTTGATCCAGCATCGAAACTGGAAGTTCACTCCACCAGGGAGGAGCATTATTGCCAATATGCATACGGAGGCGACCAAATTGCCTTGGGTCCCGAAAGATGAGTGCTTGTTTTGACTGGAACAGAATCAATGCGTCGTGTTTGTGACTTTGATAGTTGGAGCCTTCAATCTGCAGGCTCCCAGTCATGCCCAGGTGAATGCCCAACCACCTGTGTCCACTAAGTTTGAAAAGCATTTGTTTCCCATGAGTTGCGGAAGAGATAAGTTTGGCTTTGGTTAATTCAGAAACTACACAATCTCTTGAAAGATCCCGATAAACCCGAGAATAAGGATTGGCGTAAACTTCTTTTACGACTTTTCCAATGCCCGGATTCCATTGGCCACAGGCATATGCAACTTCAGCAAGTTCAGGCATCAGAGCTTGGGGAAATGGAAAGAAGTTGGTGACGGGTTTGCCGGTCTTTTTTTCGGTCAGTTGGAATTTCAATCACTTCGATACCCTTAGAGATGGGCTTTTTGATTTTCTCAATAATCTGCTTCCAGTCTGTTTCCAAGGAGTATTGGATTCCAAAGCTGGCACAAAGCTTGGAGAGATCAAACTTTTGTGGTGTGGCAAAGCATTTTTCAAATTCTGGTTCATTCGAAATAGGTAAATGTTCAAAAATACCGCCTCCATCGTTATTGATCAAAAAAACAGTTAAAGCACCGGTAAACTGTTTGGCAAAGAGCAAGGCATTCGAGTCGTGAAGGAAGCCAAGTTCGCCAGTAAGAAGATAGTTTGGTACTGATGTTCCTTGGGCCATGCCCAGTGCCGTTCCCAAAGTCCCGTCAATTCCATTAACTCCGCGATTTCCGAAAAGACGGAGTGCGGCACCGTTTTTTTTCCAGAACCATTCGAGATCACGGATCGGCATACTGTTCGCCACAAATAAATTCGAGTCAGTTGGCAGGTAAAGAGAAAGCAGGTAGGCGAGTTTGCCTTCGAACTGAGCTAGTTCGCTAGAGAAAGCCAGATCTATTTTGGCCTGTACCTGCTTTTCCGCATCAGCCCAGTATGCCAGCCAATCTTTTTCAGGGGATGGCAATCGTATCTCTTTCAAGTGATCGAATCCAAGTTGAAAACTGCTACTTTCAGAGGGAATCGGGTCGATATTGATGCCTCTGGGTTCAATTACGATTCTTGGGATGGTTAAGCTAGTAATCCAACTGCGTAGGGTTTTGGAAGTGGGTAAAGCTCCCAAGGCAACAAGTAGATCCGGCTTGCCATTTTGCGTAAATTGAGGATCTCGTAAAAGGTTTTCATACCGCAAGATCGTGTTGCTGGCATCGCTTTGCCGAACCGATGAGAGGGCGTCGCAAAGTATCGGTACTGTGGGGGTTTTGAGCCATGGTTCAATGTCTTTTGAGGTCACATTTTGTCCAGCAATAATCAGGGGTCGCTCATAGCCGGATATTTGTTCACTAATCTCGTTGCATGTGGATGGATAATCCTTTCCCTCCAATCTACAAATCGAATGCGGGATTGGCGGATCCGTTATACCTAAGGAACGGGGTAGAAATGGTTCACGAAATGGAAAATTCAAGTGTACGGGTCCTGGATTTAGTCCAGTTGATTCCTGATAAGCACTTTGAAGAGTCGTGATCAATTGCGCCTTGAAGTCCTCCCTTAGTTGGGGAACTTTGACCTGATGAAATTGGCGGACAAAACTTCCAAAAAGATTTTGCTGGTAAATGGTTTGACCTGCACCGCAGTCTTGCAATTCAGGCGGACGGTCTGCGGAAAATAAAAGAAGAGGGATTCCGGAATGCGATGCTTCCGTGACAGCCGGAAACCAGTGAGTGAGAGCAGACCCCGAAGTGCAAATCAGTCCAACCGGAGCATTTGTTTGCTTGCTTTGACCGAGGGCTATAAAGCTTGCGCTTCGTTCGTCCAGAACGGGAATTAATTGTATAGCAGAGTACCTTTCGATACCAATAACTAGGGGAGTGGAGCGGGATCCCGGAGAGAAATAAATCGTTTGTAATCCTAAACGAGAGAGAGTCTTGGCGAAACAAGCACCAAACACAAAGTTGGCTCGGGCTATTTCGTCGGGGGTTTCTTTCACGATTCGGGAAGAGTAGTTCTTCCCGTGATAACTTCAAGCATTGCTTGCAGTTTCCAATCGGTCTCTTTTTTCTCCTGTTGAGGGTTGGAGCCTTCCACCAGACCTGCCCCTGCATAAAGTGTAAGTTTATTGGGCAGAATCTTTCCGCATCGGATGGGTACGACGAATTCTCCTCTTCCCCGGTTATCGATCCAACCGGTTACCCCGGAATACCAGGTCCGTGGTTTTTGCTCTATTTTTTCAACAAGTGGCAGGGCAACTTCCCGGGGAGATCCTCCCATGGCCGGTGTTGGATGCAGGGCGGAAAGTGCTTCGAAGGGATGAATTCCATGGACAGGTTTTGCCTTAAGGGGAGTTTTGGCATGTTGAAGATTTGCCAGTCTTAAAACTCTGGACCTCCCTTCCTTGCAATTTTCAATGCCAATGGAAGCGAGGCGTCTCAATATACTTTGTATAACAAGTTTGTGTTCAAGAATTTCTTTCTCCCGACCCAGGAGAGTTTTTCCCCAGTGGGCGTCTTTCCCGGCTGAAAGTCCACGGGGTGCGGAACCAGCCAACGCCTCAGTCTCAAAAGAATTTCCAGTAGTTCGCAATAAAGTTTCTGGGGTGGCACCCACCATCAATCCCTGATCTGGTTGTGAAATGCAAAAGGTATGACAATCGGAAAATTTCTCCCGTAAACAATGGGCAATGGGAAATGGGGGGAGAGGGGCATCCGTGCTGAAAGTGAGTTGCCTGGATAAAACTATTTTGGACAACTTCTTTTTCCTAATTTCAAGCAATGCTTCAGCCACACCATTTTCATAATCATAATTTTCTTCCGGGCTTCCTACTTTGACCTTCCTTGGGTCGCTAGCAGTTAGGCTGTTGAAACGTAAGCCCTTAATCTTGGCAGTTTGGTCTTTGAATTCCCTGATGATATTACTTGAAGATGACTCAGGGGTAATTTCTACATTGAAGACTAGAAAATTATATCCTTCTTTTCTGAGTACTTGCCACCTGGGTAAAAAGATTTCCAGAGGAGGAGGCAGGTTTGGATTTTCCGGGGCATTTTCAAAAGTTGCCGAAAGGAAGAGGGTGGGGCCTGTACCAGCAATCTTATGGTCACCCGCTACCACGGTTTGACTGAGTATTTGGTCTGCCCATATTTGGGCCTCCTGAAATCGTTGTGGACCCGCAAATCTTGCAACACTAAGATACTCTCCAGCCGCAATAGAGAACTCGTTTGTCGGTTTTTCGAGATAACATATGGGTATATTTCTTTGGTGAATGCTCTCCAGAATTGCCAGAGGATCTGAATAATCAGTCTCGATGGTCACGGAGAGAAAATGTGAATTTTGTTCACTCCGTGAGCGGGTTATTAAATCATTAACATATTGGCTCAAATCCGTGTTTTCATCGCAAATGGAGGGAGGCAAAATTTGGGACTTTAGGCTCATTGTGATGATTCAGGTTTCTCTTCATCGTTTTTAGCGGGAAAGAGAGGATCGTATCCGCCCGGGTGCATCGGGTTGCATTTCGCAATTCTGGAAAGCGATTTACCGATAGCCTCAAGAAGCGGAAGTTGGCGAAAACATTCTAGGCTGTATTCAGAACAAGTTGGGTAAAACCTGCACCTTGCATAGGGACCGAAGATGATTTGTTTAATTGGAGAGAACCAACGATAGATCCTGATCAAACAAATAAAAGGATATTTTAAGAAACTAGAAATAACCTGTTGCGAGGAATATATCACAACTTCTTTTCTATCGAGTTGACTACACATGGGCAAAATCTAGACCTTACATTTAATTCGAAACAGAAACTTACTCGGATTCATTGGAAATCCGCTTTTGGGGCAGAGACTTCGTTCTGATTTCAGTCGAAATTTGCTTTATACAAGCTTCTAATTGACAAGTTCCGTCCAGTTCAGGGTTGTTTCTTGATCGGATCGTCACTTTTCCTTCTTCCGCTTCTCTTCTGCCCAAAATTATCATGTGTGGAATTTTTTCATTTTCAGCTTTGCGAATTTTGGCTCCCAACTTGGCGGCTTGCCGATCAATTCCCGTTCTTATCCCATTTCGAGAAAATTCTTTGGCACATTGTTCTGCCGCAGTAATCAAATCGTCATTCATAGGCAGGATCCTTACCTGTTCCGGAGCAAGCCAAGTTGGGAAGTTACCTGCAAAATGTTCAATCAATAATCCGCAAAATCTTTCCATCGAACCAAAAGGCGCACGGTGAATCATAACTGGACGGTGATCTTGATTATCGGCACCGACGTAGGAGATATCAAATCTTTCAGGCAAATTATAATCGACTTGAACCGTTCCAAGTTGCCACTCGCGTCCGATCACATCCTTTACTACGAAATCGATCTTAGGTCCATAAAACGCTGCCTCGCCCAGTTCTTCCTCATATTCAACATCAAGAGTCCTCACAGCTTGCTTGAGTGCTGTCTCAGCCTTATTCCAAGCCTCAGCACTTCCGACATATTTGTCAGAATCGGGATCACGAAGACTGACCCTTACTCGATATTCATTCATCCCAAGAACGGAAAAAACTAATTTTACCAGGCCCAGGCATCCTTGAATTTCTTCTTGAAGCTGATCTTCACGAAGGAAAAGATGGGCGTCATCCTGAGTAAAACCGCGCACCCGAGTCATTCCGTTTAATTCACCTGACTGCTCCCACCGATAAACGGTGCCAAACTCTGCCAATCGAATAGGGAGTTCACGATAGGATCTTTTTTCGGACTTGTATATGCTTATGTGCATAGGGCAATTCATTGGCCTGAGCAAATGACCATCTAGTTCGCCTTTATCAAGTTTGTTTTCAAGCTGAGTGCTTGAAAATCCTTCTTCAGACAAATCTGACAAGCAATCTTTTTGGATGATTGGAGGATACTGGGATTCTTGATAATAAGGGAAATGCCCTGATGTTCTAAAAAGATCAAGTTTCCCGATGTGGGGGGTGTAAACTTGAGAGTATCCTTGCTTGGTAAGTTCTGAAGTTATAAATTTTTCAAGTTCTTGGCGAATGATCGCCCCATTTGGCTTCCAAAGAACCAAGCCCTGGCCTACCATTTCATCAATATGGAAGAGCCGCAGGTCTTTTCCCAAAGTTCGATGGTCTCTTTTTTTTGCTTCTTCGATTTGTTCGAGATGTTTTGCCAGTTCATCCTTGGATGCAAAGGCAGTGCCATAAATTCTTTGTAGCTGTTTATTGGATGAGTCTCCCCGGTGATAGGAGCCCGCCGTTTGAAGTAATTTAAATGCCTTGATTTTTTTGGTGTAGGAAACATGCGTACCTGCACACAAATCCATAAATTCCCCATTCTGGTAAAATGAAATGGTTTCACCTTCGGGGATGTCAGCCAGCCTTCCAATTTTGTACTGCTCCTGATTCATTTTACCAATGATTTCCCTGGCCTCTTCGCGGGATACTTCCATTCGTTCAAATCTTTGGTTTTCTTTAATGACTTTTGCCATTTCCTCTTCAATCTCTTCAAGAATCTCGGGTGTGAAGGATACTTCCGAGTCAAAATCATAATAGAATCCTTTATCGGTGGGAGGACCAATGTCCAACTTGGTCTCCGGGTAGAGGCGTAAAACGGCAGTGGCCAAAACATGAGCGGTTGAATGGCGGATTTCCTCCAAGGGTGACATTTCCTTCATATGAAGTCTTTTTTACTTTCGCAGGGCAAATCCTGCAACGCCAAAGAAGATTTGCTCAGGCCTCAAAACCAAGGTTGGGTCTGAGCCATTTAATTGCTTTTTCGATAGGCCATTCCTTGCGGCGGGCATAGTCCTCCACTTGGTCACGGCCTAGACTTCCCACATTGAAATAACGTGAATTAGGGTTGGAGAAATATAACCCAGAAACCGAGCAACCAGGGTTCATGGCACGGGATTCAGTAAGTTCCAATTTGATTCTTTCGTTTACCGAGAGGAGCTTCCAAATGGTGTCTTTTTCCGTATGGTCAGGTTGACACGGATAACCGGATGCAGGTCGAATCCCTTGATATTTCTCATTGATCAATTCCTGATTGCCGAGGTTCTCAGACATGCCAAATTTCCACCATTCCCTGATCTTTTTATGAGTCAATTCGGCCATAGCCTCCGCAAAACGATCTCCCAGAGCCTTGACCATGATTGCAGAATAATCATCGTGATCCTTTTCGAATTTCTCGGCTAATTTTTCAACCCCATCACCGGCACATACGGCAAAAGCACCAATAAAATCCGATTTTCCGGATTTGATGGGAGCCACATAATCAGACAGACAGAAATGTGGTTGATTGGGGATGGACTGTTGTCGCCTTAGAAAATGAAAAGTACCAAGTTTTTTGGTTCTTTCTAGATCTTCATAGACATGAACATCATCTGATTCGGAATTCGCGGGCCACAAACCAGTCACGGCTTCGCAATGAAATGACTCTTCCTTGATAATTTGTTCAAGCAGTTCCTGGGCATAATCAAATAATTTTTTGGCTTCTTCGCCTACTTTGTCCCGTTCCAGAATATCGGGGTATTTGCCCCTTAATTCCCAGGACCAGAAAAAAGGTGACCAGTCAAAGTATTCAAGCACTTCCTTGAGTTCCGCCTTGAATTGATGCACACCCATTTTTTCGACAAAGGGCTCGTCAATTTTTTCCTTCGCCCAATCAATTTTGACCCCCTTGTTCCTGGCAGCAGCAAGGGAGAGAAGTTTTCTTTCCCCTTTTTGCTCATGTCGAACACGGATGTCTTCCTGTTTATCCAAAAGTTCCTTAATGAAGGTTTCTTTCTTTTCCTCCTGGGTCAGGTCATTGCACACATTGACAACGAGTGATGCGTCTGGTACTTGCACAACGGGCTGGTCGTAATGAGGGGCGATTTTGATTGCGGTGTGATCCTTACCGGTGGTGGCTCCTCCGATAAGAAGGGGAATGGTAATACCAGCTTTTTTCATCTCCTGGGCATTATGGATCATCTCATCGAGGGACGGTGTAATCAGTCCGCTGAGGCCGAGAATGTCAGCGTTATGTTTTTTGACTGCTTCAAGAATTTTATCACATGAAACCATAACGCCAAGATCGATTACTTCCCAGTTATTACAGGCTAAAACTACGCCAACAATATTTTTTCCGATGTCGTGGACATCGCCCTTAACTGTGGCAATGACCATGGTTCCACGCTTGCTTGAAGCACTTTCGCTTTTTTCGGCTTCCATGTAGGGCTCAAGATATGCAACTGCTTTTTTCATAACCCGGGCACTTTTGACCACCTGTGGAAGAAACATCTTCCCGTTTCCGAATAAATCCCCAACCACTTTCATCCCGTCCATCAGTGGTCCTTCAATAACTTCAAGTGGACGGCCAAGTAATTGTCTAGCCTCTTCCGCGTCTTCCTCGGCATAATCTCCAATTCCTTTAACCAGCGCATGAGAAAGGCGATCGGATACCGGTTTTTTTCTCCAGGACAAATCAGGACCTTCGGATTTTCGACCTTCGTTTTGGTTTTTTATCTTCTCGGCATAGGCGAGAAGATCTTCACCCGCATTTTTACTCGTATTGAGTACCACCGCCTCCACTTTGTCCCTGAGCACCGGATCGATTTCGTCGTAAACAGCCAGCATGCCGGCGTTGACTATGCCCATGTCAAGACCAGCCTGGCAGGCATGATAAAGGAAGGAAGCGTGCATTGCTTCCCTAACAAGATTATTTCCACGAAAGGAGAAAGAAACATTACTGATCCCTCCGCTAGTCCGGGCATGAGGACAGCGTTTTTTGATTTCCCGAATGGCCTCGATGAAATCAACTCCGTAGGAATTGTGCTCATCCATGCCCGTTGCAAGGGTCAAGACATTGGGGTCAAAGATAATATCATGGGCGGGGAAGCCCATTTCGTCCACAAGTATTTTGTAGGCTCGTTCGCAAATTCTAACTTTGTCATCGAGCGTAGCAGCCTGACCTTTCTCATCAAAGGCCATAACCACCACCGCTGCCCCGTAACGCATCGCCAAATTAGCATGTTCCTTAAATACATCCTCGCCCTCTTTGAGACTGATTGAATTGATGATGCATTTTCCCTGAATAACTTTTAAACCTGCTTCTATAACAGACCATTTGGAGCTGTCTATCATGACAGGCACACGGGAAATATCTGGTTCAGAAACCACAAGGTTGAGAAACTTGGTCATACATGCCTCCCCGTCAAGGAGAGCAGCATCAAAATTTACATCAATTATATTGGCTCCGTTTTCGACTTGTTGCTTTGCTATTTTAAGACCTGCTTCATAGTCTTCCGCCTCAATCAGCTTACGAAACCTCGGGGACCCCGTAACATTGGTTCGTTCCCCAACCATAATTAAGGATTTGGATTCTCCCTTGAGGGTAAAATTTTCGAGCCCGCTTAGACGCATTGCCGGTTCAACTTCAGCTGGGTTTCGGGGAGCGGCTTGGGATACTTTCTCTGCGATGGCATGAATGTGGGCAGGAGTCGTACCGCAACAGCCGCCTGCCATGTTAAGAAGTCCTTCATCTGCAAAGGTAAAAAGGGAGCTGGCCGTATCTTCTGGTTTTTCATCATACCCAGTGGGCGCCAGGGGATTCGGCAGACCCGCGTTCGGGTAGCAATGTACAAAACAGTCTGCATTTTTGGAAAGGGCCTGTAAGTAGGGTCGCATGGCATCGGCACCCAGGGCACAGTTGAGACCAACACCCAAAGGTTTTGCATGAGCAATCGAGTTCCAGCAAGCTTCAGTAGTTTGACCCGAGAGGGTTCGACCCGATGCATCAGTAATCGTGATCGATAAAATCACTGGGAGCTTTTTCCCGGAGCGGTCAAAAAAGTTTTCAATCGCAAAAATGGCTGCCTTCAAGTTGAGGGTGTCGAAAGTAGTCTCCGGCATGAGAATATCCACGCCTCCTTCTACTAATGCTACAATCTGTTGATAATAGGATTCAACGAGGGCATCAAAAGTCACATTCCGAAGGGAAGGATCGTTAACATCAGGGGATAGGGAGGCAGTTCTATTGGTCGGGCCAATCGCACCGGCTACGAAGCATTGGCGGGAAGGGTTCGAGAGCATGACCTCATCAGCAGCCTCGCGGGCAAGTTTTGCGGAGGCAACATTAAGGTCATGAACAACATCTTCCATGTTGTAGTCGGCCATGGCAATGCTGGTTGCACTGAAAGTGTTTGTTTCCACTAAATCACTTCCTGCATCGAAATAGGACCGGTGGATTTTCTTAATAATATCAGGGCGGGTGATGCTGAGAAGGTCGTTATTTCCCTTCAGCTCACTCGTATGGTTCTTGAATAAATCACCTCGAAAATCTGATTCTGCCAATTTTTCCTGTTGAATCATAGTGCCCATTGCTCCATCCATGATGAGAATCCTTTCATTGAGGATTTTCCTTAGATCATTTTCGGTTGGTCTTGTAACTGGTGCTTTATTCATTTCGCATCTATTTATCATGATATAATGATGCGTAATTTGGGCAATTTCAAAATGAATTTTTATAAAAAACGCAATTCCTTTGATTTATATTCTAAATTATCTTAAAAATATTTTTCCGGGACGTAGCGTAGTCTGGTTAGCGCGCCTGCTTTGGGAGCAGGAGGCCGTGAGTTCGAATCTCACCGTCCCGACCATTTTTTACGCTTCTTACATGATGCTCGAATTAATAAAAATAAGATTTTGTTTTTATGAGATTTATTGAATGGGCGGGTGTCCGTTTGTTTGAAAGTTTTGTCGAAATGCCCCGGGGATGGGTCACAAATTTGCTGGAAGAATTTTTTAAGCATCAAGGAAGTCTAGAGAAATCGCACAAAATCGCTGGGCGATGGGAAAACCAATACCTTACAATTGACCATGCGCCGAGTGCTCGCATACCAATGAGGTTTGCCAGAAATATGGGGAAAGATGGACTAGACATTTCATCGATGATTTTATTTGAGGCTCCTTCGGGTAGTCCGAATCCACATCCCCCTTTTTGGTTTAATGTGGCCGGTAAGGGCGAGAAAACTGGACTCCATGATCATGCCCACGGGTCAATTTTATCTGCGGTTACCTACTTGCAGGCGGAAGAGAATTGTGGTCATCTTTATTTTAGAAAGGAAGGTTTTGAGGATCTGACCATCAAACCAGAAGTAGGTAAAATAATCATCTTTCCTCCTTCATTACTTCACGGAGTGCATGCAAATCATTCTTCGACTGAGCGCATTTCCTTTGCCTTTAACTTATTTCCTTTTCCTCTCGTTCAGTCAGAGATAGATGGATTTTGATACAAAGTGGAATGTATTTTATCAGGTAGATTAATTTTACATTCCCTTTTGATCGATTATCATTGTGATTCGTAAGATAAAGTAGCAAATTTATTGATACCATATTGGTACATATGTTCTAAAAAAGCCTATTACATGAGTCCCTCCACCGATTCCTTCGAAGAAATAGAATCTGCGGTCGTGCGTTTTGCCGGTGATTCCGGTGATGGTATGCAAACCGTTGGCGAACGTTTCACTGATTCCAGTGCATTTGCCGGGAATGATATCGCTACGCTTCCGGATTTCCCTGCTGAAATTCGTGCTCCAGCCGGTACTTTAGCTGGTGTATCCGGTTTCCAATTGCAGTTTGGAAGCCGGGAAATCCTCACTCCGGGCGACGAACCGGATGCCCTGATTGCAATGAATCCGGCCGCTCTTAAATCTAACATTGATGATTTGCCCGAGGGTGGAATGCTGGTTGTTAATGTTGATTCCTTTAAAAAAATGAATCTCGCTAAGGCTGGTTATGAGAATAGTCCGCTTGAAGATGAAAACTTTCGTAAAAAATACCATCTAGTTGAGTTGGACCTTACGAGCTTAACCAAAGTGGCTCTTAAGGAGAGTCCTTTGAAACCATCCGATAAATCACGTTGTAAGAATTTCTTTGCCTTGGGCTTCATGTATTATGTCTACGGACGCCCGCTTGAGCCAACTTTGAAATTTTTCAGGGATAAATGGGGAAAGAAGCTACCTGATCTTGCGGAGGCCAATTCTACTGCTCTCAAAGCTGGGTTTAACTTGGGAGATACGATGGAAACTGCCCGGAATCGCTACCAGGTATCCAAGGCACCTGTTCAGGCTGGGGTCTACCGCAAGATTTCCGGGAATGAGGCATTGGTTTATGGGCTTGTGGCTGGAGCGAAGCAGTCTGGTCGCGAGCTTTTATACGCTGGGTATCCCATCACGCCTGCTTCTCCGATTTTGGAAGGACTTTCTGCCCTAAAAAAATTTGGCGTTAAGACATTGCAGGCTGAAGATGAAATCGCAGCCATGGGCATGGCCATTGGGGCAAGTTTTGCCGGTGATTTGTCCGTCGTTGCGACAAGCGGTCCGGGCATGTGTTTGAAAAGTGAGTTTATCGGTTTGGCCTCAATCACTGAATTACCGGTTGTGATCGTTGATGTGCAACGAGGAGGACCAAGCACGGGTCTTCCAACGAAGACAGAACAGAGTGATTTGTTGCAAAGCCTGTATGCAAGGCATGGAGACTGTCCGTTGCCTGTGCTTGCTGCCCATTCTCCTTCCGATTGTTTTGATTGTGCCATCGAAGCGAGTCGAATCGCTCTCACTTACATGACCCCAGTTATTCTGCTCAGTGATCTCTATGTGGCCAACGGGGCAGAGCCATGGAAAATTCCAAATGTTTCCGAACTTCCATCCATTAAAACTAAATTTGCAAACCCTGATGAGGAATTTATCGTTTACAAGAGGGATCCTGAGACCCTGGCACGCACTCAGGCAATACCCGGACAGGCAGGTCTGGAGCACCGAATTGGAGGCTTGGAGAAATCAGAAGACGGCGGGGTTAGTTACGATCCCGAAAACCATGAAAAAATGTCGCACCTTCGCACAGACAAGATTAATGGAATTGCTGAGAGTTATGACCCTATCTCCATACAGGGAGAAAAAGAAGGCGATTTACTGGTCGTAGGGTGGGGAGGAACCTATGGAGCAATCTCTTCCGCAACCAAAGCCTTACAAGACGAGGGTTTTGCCTTAAGTTGCATCCACCTTAGGCACTTAAACCCTTTACCTAATGACCTGGAAGCATTGCTATCGTCTTTCAAGAAAGTCATAGTTCCTGAGCTCAACCTTGGTCAACTTAGCACTATGTTAAAGGCGAAATACATAAAAAATATCATCTCATTTAACAAGCTGCAGGGTAAACCTTTCAAAGTTTCTGAACTTCGCGAAGAATTTGTAACCCATCTTTCTTCCAAGTAATTACTTGATATGAGTACAACAACGGATGAAGGTACATTAACCAAAAAAGACTTTGTCACTCCCAATGATGTCCGATGGTGTCCAGGGTGTGGTGACTATGCGATCCTCAATGCTGTGCAACGCACTCTTCCGGATCTCGGTGTCCCCAAAGAAAAATTTGTAGTGGTTAGCGGAATTGGTTGTTCAAGCCGTTTCCCGTACTACATGAACACATATGGATTTCATACCATTCATGGGAGGGCACCCACAGTTGCAACCGGTGTAAAAGTTGCTAATCCTGATCTGTCCGTCTGGATGATTACGGGTGATGGAGACGGTTTATCCATCGGGGCAAATCATCTTCTGCACCTTCTACGCAGGAACTTGGATATCAATGTTCTTCTTTTTAACAACCGAATTTACGGATTGACCAAGGGACAATATAGCCCGACTTCGGAAGTTGGTAAACGGACCAAAAGTACGCCTACTGGTTCCGTAGATTATCCGATAAATCCTTTGCTGTTCGCTCTAGGTAGCGAAGCCACATTCATTGCCCGGACCACTGACACCGATCAAAAGCACATGGTGGAAACCTTCAAAGCGGCCCAGGCACATAAAGGTACTTCATTTATTGAGGTATTTCAAAATTGTGTGATCTTTAACAATAAAACCTTTGATTCCGTTACGGGAAGAGATGTTCGCAATGATCAGGTTATGTTTCTGGAAGAAGGCAAACCTCTTGTTTATGGCGAAGGAAATTCAAAGGGAATCAAATTGAATGGGCTGAATTTGGAGACGGTTGAATTGTCAGAAGGATCTTTGACTGATGGTTTAATCATACATAACCCCAGAGATCCCAACCCAGCTTACGCCACTTTACTTGCCCAGATGACTTATCCAACTTTTCCAACACCATTGGGGGTGCTTCGTCAGCTGGAGGGCAGGGAAACTTACGAAGATTCAGTGATTGGACAAATAAAATATGCTCAGGCAAGTGGCGAGGGTTCGCTGCAGGAACTACTCACCGGAAATAACTCCTGGATCGTTGAAGGGTAGGGTAGATTCTAAATATTTGACCTACACGCAGCTAGAAATTAGTTATAGGAAATGGACTTTATTGACGATCCCAAGTTTGGACACACCAAGAACCGCTTACCCGTAATGCTGGTGCCCTTGATTATGATATTTTCGGTTATTTTAGGGGTTATCGCAACGAAGATTTATGTAAAGACCGTAGTGGATCATCATAACGAAAAAAGCGAGACTCAGTAAAAGTAGAGCTCTCTGCCTTTTTTATTTCGATTTCCTAAATGATGAAGGCCACGACTTTTCGGCGAGTAATTTTATTTGGGTAACGGAACTCCATCCGACCACCCACCTTTGAATATAATTTGACCATCACTGGTAAAGAGTGTGCCTGAGCCATGCATCCTTCCATCCTTAAAGTACCCGAAGTAGGATTCACCACCACTGGATTTCTTCATTCCGTATCCATGTGGTTTTCCCTTTAAAATGGAACCCTTGTATACAGTTCCGTTTTTTAGCGTAAAATCTCCAAATATGGGTGCTTTTGTTTTTGGATCAAGAATTGGACTTTCCGTTTTTACTAACCAAGAACGCTTAATTTCAGTGGCAAGCAGCTTGGCTTCCTCCATTTCAAAACTACTCAATGGAAGAATGATATCCAATGCAGACTGGCCTAAATGGTCGTTCAATGCGTCTAAATAAATGATTTTCCACGCATGGGATTGAATCATTTTGAATTGTTTTTGATAGAGTAAAGCGAGTGCTTTCGAACAATCAGTCGAGCCAAGGGAAGCTCCTCTTTCATGAAAATAAATCGACTTCGACAGATTAACTGGAGTCCCCAGCCCGTGCTGAAAAATTTGTCCGAGCCAAAAACAGGCATCGGCTTGGTCTCTTTCTGAGGCTTGTTGGAACCAATAGTTCGCAAGGTTCCACTCTGCGGGTTTTTGGTTTACATAAATAAAGGCCAATCTTATCTGAGCACTGACATCACCTCTTAACGCCTTTTGCTTCAAGCTGATGGAAGAACTGTGTAAATTACCACAAACTAAAAAAAGAAATGAAAAAAGAAACTTCAATTGCAGGGTCACTTAAAAATCAATCCTTACTAAAAAAACCCTTAAAGAATCCCTTCTTACTTTCTGAACGGTGGTTGTTTTGAGGTTCTACGCCAGTATTTTTACCAAACTTCCAGATCTGTAAATTTTCATTGGTTGTCGCATCTCCAATGAGTGCATCGTACTTACCTTTTAAGTTTATTTCCTGAACATATATTGCTAAACCAATTTTTTTAAAAGTCGGAATTGTACTGGGAAATGCATTTATTAATCTGCTAGATCTTAATAACAGCATTAAATCTATATCATAAGCATCACCAAAATAAGTAGGTTTACCTAAGACTAAAAGCATTCTTCCACCGAGGATCTCTTTACTTCCTCCTTTAGCCGTGGTTAGGATACCCTTTCCTTCCAATGGAATAAATTTAAATCCTCCATTTCCTGTTGCTTCAATTATAATGGTTCCACGACCTTTGAATGTTGCGTTACATTCTAGAGAGGAGAATTGAATTTCTTGTTTAGTCTGCGAGCAAAAAAGAATGCTACCAGACTGTAGCCAAAAGCTTGTATTTGAATACCAGATTCCCATGGTATCACTTCCAAGTCTCCAGTAATTTCTGTCAGATACTGATTCTAAGCGGCCTTTTACGCCTGTAGCTACCAATAAATCTTTAGAAAGAGTTTGATTTATATCAATTGTATTAGGTTTGAAGCCATCTTTTGACAGATCAACAACATCAACACGACCTTGTATATAACTTGCTTTGGGAAGTTCTGCCGACAAAAAAAAAGCCGCTACGAAAGTAACGGCAAATATGTTAAGGAATCGAAGGCGCAATTTAAAAACTGGCAACTAGACCGAGACCTGCACCAACAGAGAATTTTTTGAAATCATAAATACTACTGTAAGGATCACCCTGAGAATCACTTCCACTTGATTTGCGTTTGGAGTAATCGCTAAAAACAGAAAGCTCAAAAGATTCTGCAATCGGGTAGTCCAAGTGAACACTCAAGTGGTGCAGGAGATCACGACGATCAGAATTGAATCCATTTTCATATTTTCGATAAGATAAGGAATAGCTTGGTCGAACGGTAAATTTATCAAATGAATAAATAATTGAGTAAGAAGCGGTAAGATCAGCATGATCTAATTCATCATCCGTGTGGTCGGATAATGGACCATCAACATCCTCAATGTTTCCCAAATGTACCCCAATGGAAGCATCAATTACTCCCAGAGCTTGTTCTGAGAGTGCATATGCTTTTGTAGCTCCGATACTTGGGTAAAACTCCATGTATTCTTCCGTGTCATTTTCAGTACTTCGATCGTTCGAATACATAACGCCTCCCCGGAATGCCCATCCACTCTCGTGTTGGAGCAGAAAGAGTAAATAAGCGGTCGTAGTGTTGTGATTTAAGGCACTTAAATCTGGAATTAAATCATCAGCATTTTTGTAGGTGTAATCAGTCATAGCCCAGGAACCACCCAAAAAAGGAGTTACAATCGATGAATCCATATCGTAGACGCCAAGTTTTGCCCTTCCATGGAATCTGTTTTCCCAAACACCATCAGATTGTTGGTCAAGGACGCCAGGGGCACCTAGGGGATTTTCTTTGTATGAATAGCGACTGTCATATCCAAATTGACCTGAAATGCCTGAGTCAAGTTTCAACGGTCGCTGGGCTCCAGTGTCAGATGCAACTGCATCGGTTGAACCTGCGGAAGTGGTATCGCTTGCTGCTTCTAATGTAGGTGAAGGTAATGCCCTTATAGTAGAGTCAACTCTTTCGTTTACTTGACCGGAAGCAAATGAAACAAGCACTAATGGTGAAAGAAGATATTTATTCATGATCTAGATTGTTGAGAGAGAAAAAATTACTGAGCCCTAACTCTGATGTAAGGTATGCCATTAGGCATAACACTATTTGAATTTATGTGACCATTTGCTCCTTGGAAATCACTATCGGCGAGATATGAACTACTTATACCTTGGTGGGTGACCTGATAGAAATTAACTCCACCCACCTTAATATCAGTGCTTGAATTTTGTATGTGAAGAGAGCCAGCTTGACTCCTGAGCATAACTTCAGAAGTTGCAGGGAAGATGGTATTTTTCAAGTGGATTGTTTTGGATTCCATGTAAATATCGTCAACCCTGCCTGAAAATGCTAAGGTGTCTATGTCGATTAATTCATTCGCATAAATATAAACATTATCTGGGTCGGAAGTCGAACTATTCGCCATACCAACTGAGAAATTAGCACTTGTAATATTAATCGTTCCTAGGGAGCCAACTGCCAAATTTCCGCCTGTTTGAATATTAGTGTTAACTAGGTACATACTATCTTTTCCAGTGTCACCGGAACCAATGCCTAAATTCGAACCTGTATATTCGATATTACTAGCTTCCGTGATTGACTCACCTACCTCGGAAGCGAGTTTTGCGTCAACATCCTCTTTCGTGGCTTGACGAGTGGTACCGTTTATGAAAACATCGTCAGCTGCACCAAGTACTAGTGCGTGATCTTCAGCAATGTTGGAATTTTTAAATCTTATATCTCCTGCAACCTTAAGATCTTTGGCCGCACCAACCACCAAAACTTTTCTATCGGAGGTAGAGGACGCTTTTAATAAATGTGAACTTACATCCACTTCACTAGGAGTACCTCCTGTTTGTCCGAGAGTAATAGTGGAGCCGGCAACTAAATTTACTTGAGAAAGAGGAATGCCTAAAACGCTGGAACTAATATCTTCATCCTTAAATGTTCTCTCACCCGTTAAAGTTGACAAATATGTAAGATAATCGCTGGAAGAACTTTTGAGAAGCGAGGAAATAGCCGATTCATTCGAATAACCGCTGTAATCAGAGCCGAGTACAGAAGTTGCTAAGGCTTCACCATTCGACCCTAGTGCACCATAAGCTGAGAGCAGTCTAATGAAAGCAAGGTTGTATCCACCAGTTAATGAAGAAACAGAAATAGGTGATCCTAGAGACGAAGTGATTGCTTTGTCCGTAAGGAGGCTTTTTGCAAGGGTTAAAGCTGAGGTAAACTGAGCAGTCTTGCTGTAGGTCGATCCATACCGTGAAAGAGCAAGAATTTCGGCTTCTTTAATTAATAGTGAAGGGTCAGCATACTTGTCAGCGTGTGCTGCTTTGGCTTCATCGAGGGATTTTCCGTCTCGAAGGAATTCACCATACGCAATGGCATCCTCAAGTGAGTGACCCTTGACAAGCAAATCCCCATGGTCCCTGAAATTCCCTGCCCCGTGCTTAGTGTATAAATCCTTCATTCCAGCTAGGCCCAGTTTCTTAATATCAGCCGGATCGAATCCGTGTTTGTGAATAGCAATGTGAAGCACGCGTAGTTGGGAATTGGCTTGTGCAGACTTAGGGGCGCCTTTGGCAGGAGCAGTAACACTTCCTGTAGCTGAAGCGGCGGCAGCTTCATCATCACCGTGGGATTGATATGCAAAAAGAGTTAGGTTAATTGCAATGATAAATTTAGTAATTAATTTCATAGAGTAAAAATTTTAGCAGAGAGTTTTAATTAGGAAATAATTTGTTCGTTAACAAGCTTTTTATTAAATTTATTTACACTTTATTTTATTTGGTGCCGAGGGCGAGATTTGAACTCGCACATCCTTGCGGACACTAGAACCTGAATCTAGCGCGTCTACCAATTCCGCCACCCCGGCAATAATTTATCACAAAAAAATGTGTTTAGAGTAATTGTCGAGTGTAAAATTATTGAGAAAAGGGTATTGAAATTACTTTTTCTCTTTTACCGGTAACTAATTTTTTCAAATATGGATCATTGAGAGGTGTTTCCTCGGTATCGAGTAAATCAGGAGAATCGAATATATGACTAATTCTGCGTGCGGTGGGGTTGAGGATGTTCAAAATTTTGCCCTTTTTATTTTGGGATATCAAATATGTTTCCATTGGATAACACAAATTCTCATATCGGTCTATGATCTTCTTTACCGCTTTCCCATTCTCATTGGTGCGATTGGAAAAACATAATACATCCGAAAAATGAGCCACCCCATCCAACCATAACAGGAGATTCGGTGAAAGATCGGATGTAATATTGGCATTTACAAAGGAAATAACTCTCGCAATTTGAATCACATTTACATTTTCGATTTGATCGAGAAGGGATTCAAATTGATCACTTAAGTTTATGAAAGGGGAGAAGAATAGAAATAAATCAGTATTTTCTTCTTTTTTATTTAGATTGAATGACAAATTGGAGGACTCTTTATTATCCGACCAATAAGAAGAATGCTTTTTATATTCAGGATTTATTTTGTTTCGAACAGACTCTGGAAGTAAAAAATGAAAATTCTCTTCGTTTGAATCAATCAACCCATTCAATAAAAATTCAAAGCCCCCAGAATCGGGAGTTTCAATGATCACATATACGGAGTAATTTCCATTATCCTTCATCTATGAAAGAAAAGCATTGGGCATGGTGCCTCATTTTATGATCGATTAAGACCAATGCGGTCATCGCTTCGACAATCGGCACTGCTCTTGGCAAAACACACGGGTCGTGTCTTCCCCTTCCCATAAGTTCAGTGTTTTCTCCTTCTTCATTGACGGTTTTTTGCACTTGTAAGACCGTAGCCGTGGGTTTGAAAGCAATACGAAAGTATAGTTCCTCCCCATTACTGATCCCGCCCTGGACACCTCCCGACCGATTTGACTTAGTCCTTACTTTTCCTTCCCTTTCTTCGAATAAGTCGTTGTGTTCGGAGCCTTTGAGATAAGTCCCTTTGAACCCACTACCGATTTCGAATCCTTTGGTCGCTGGGAGTGACATCATAGCTTTTGCCAAGTCAGCTTCGAGTCGGTCAAAGACGGGGGCTCCCCAACCTACGGGCAGACCGTTGACCCGACAAATAATGGTTCCGCCCACGGAATCTCCTGCCTTTTTGACTTCGAGTATTCGAGATTCGATTTTGGCTGCGGTTTCTGGGTGTGGGCAACGGGTAGGGGAGGCTTCGATGCTTTCCAGCGTTGGAACTTCCTCCAACTCGGGGCATTCGATATCATGAATGCGGTCCACATAAGTCGTGATCTTGACCTGATCAACTGATAAAAACTTCTGTGCAATGGCCCCGGCTGCAACTCTGGCGATCGTTTCCCTGGCGGATGATCGTCCCCCGCCTTCATGGTTACGGATACCAAATTTATTTTGGTAGGTGAAATCCGCGTGGGATGGACGAAACTTGGTCTTCATTTCTTCATAAGCCTGGGGGCGGGCGTCTTTATTTCGCACCAGCAGTGCGATTGGCGTTCCAAGCGTCTTTCCTGCAAAAGTACCGGATAAAATCTCAACTTGGTCTGCTTCGTCTCTGGGGGTAGTGAGTTTGCTTTGCCCGGGTCTTCGGCGGTCTAAGCAAGGCTGGATATCCTCTTCAGATAGATCCATTCTGGGTGGACAACCATCTACGACCACTCCGATTCCACCACCGTGGCTTTCCCCCCAAGAAGAGATGCGAAACAAGGTTCCGAAAGAATTTCCCATGGAGGTAATTATTCTTAAAATTACTCCAGATGGCAAAACCAAATTAGTTTACCGGAGGAAGATGACCAAGGAAAGGTCGCTGAAAGAGTTTGCCAGCTGCTCAAAATTTAAATTTAGTAGTTTTTAGGCCGGGTCCCATGCGACGCGTCTCGAACGAACCCCGTCAGGTCCGGAAGGAAGCAGCGGTAGTTAGGAGAAGCGTGTGCTGTGGGGTGCCTGGCCTTTTTTGTGCCCGGTCATTTCTTAGCCGCTTCTTTCTCTTGCCTGTTTTTCAAATAATGAACAAATAGAGGACATGGCAGATTCTTCATATCAGGTCATTGCCCGCAGATGGCGACCGCAACAGTTCTCCGAATTAGTCGGACAGGAACATGTGGTGAAAACTCTTGGAAATGCAATTGAAAGGGGAAGGATTGCCCACGCTTATCTTTTTGTTGGACCCAGGGGAACGGGAAAAACAACTTCTGCCAGGCTGTTTGCGAAGTCACTTAACTGGGAAGACGGACCATCACTCGAGGTACCGAGTGACTCTGAAATTGGAAACGCGATCATGGAAGGTCGTTGCCTGGATGTGATCGAGATTGACGGGGCTTCCAATAATTCAGTAGATCAAGTTAGGGACTTGCGGGATGAATGCCAATACGCCCCAGCGCAGTGCAGGTATAAGATTTATGTGATAGACGAGGTGCACATGCTCAGTCAGGCCGCATTTAATGCCCTCCTTAAAACCCTGGAGGAGCCACCTCCCCATGTTAAGTTTGTTTTTGCGACGACCGAATCGCATAAAGTTTTGCCAACGATTGTTTCTAGATGTCAGCGTTTTGAATTTCGCTCAATTCCAATTGATCTTATTTCCACAAAATTAAAAGAGATCTGCATTCAAGAAAAAATAGAAGTGGATCCGTCCGCACTGGAGGCAATCGCCCGAATGGCTATGGGGGGTATGCGAGACGCACAAAGTATCCTCGATCAAATGATTTCGTTCTGTGGGAATTCGATCACTCAACAAAATGTGTTGGAAGTCTACGGCTTAGTGGCTGCCGAAAGAATTGAATCCCTGGGGAGAGCTATCTTAGCCTCCGATTATGAATTAATTTTGAAAGAAACGGACGCATTTTCAATGGAAGGCCTGGATTTTTATCGGGCACTCCAAGACCTGAGCGACCATTTTAGGCAAAAACTGGTTACGGAACTCAATGAAGCTGATAACGATAGCTACCCCGAGCAAATTGTTCGAATACTCGATGCATTGAGAGATGGAGACGAACTGGTAAGGCTGGGTCTCTCCGAAAAGACGAATTTTGAAGTTACTCTTTTTCGAGCAGTGGAGTCCGGGAAGTCCCGATCGATTGATCAGGTAATTCGCAGAATATCCAAAGTGTTACCTGCGGAAGATTTTAAAAAAAAAACTGAATTCCCCAAAATAGCGCAGTCAAAAGCTTTGATTCATAGCCCAGACTTAGAGAAAGGTTTACACCCTGCTCCCGCAGAAACGGGCTCTATTGTAGGGTTCGAAAACTCTTCTTCAGTTCCGGTAATCGCAGAAAAACCAGAGGAAAAAGAACTTGTTGAACCAGTCGTGAATCAAAACAAAACAAAGGGGAAGGGGGGTCCGGATTCCCAAGAAAATAGGCAAATACAAGATCAGGCTGAGATAAGTAAAAAGGTCAATCAGCTACCCGAGGAATTGCGAAAATCTTTGCTCGAAGATTTTAAAGTGAATTTTGTTTCGATCGAGAAAATTGATCCCACTCAATTAATCTAGTTTTGCACAACCCAACCGACCTCATCCCGTTGAACCCAACCTTTTTTCAGGCTGTCCGCTGATCGTACCAGGAGCCAATTCTGAGCATTTTTCCCTTGGTGTGATTGAAACCCACCCAATTGGGATTCGTTGACAAAAAGAGACTCTCCCGGACGAACGGATGCATTAGCCGTGCTCGAAGAAGCCGCAAACCTTCTGAGGGCAACCGATGCGGATGCATTTGTGTCATCATTGCCTTTATGAAGCAATGCGATCACCTGTCTTTCAGCAAGATTTTCCTGTTTCGAAGAATAAAAAACAATCAAAGCAAGCGGAAGAACTCCTCCGAGCCAAGCCAAGCAGACAAATGTGATCGATTTGCCGGCAACTCGTCGAAAAAACAAAAAGCTTATCAGAAAAAGACCACACCATATAAAAAGTATCAAAAACCCCTTCCAAAAATTAGTGGAAAAGCCACCAATCATCAGGTGCCTTGCATGTTCAGTGCTTTGTACATTGGCTATACTGCATACATAAGCTAGATTGGATATAAATTCCCGATTATTCGCATCTAAGAGTAGGGCTTTGCGATAGTGCAGAATTGATCGGCTGTAATCGCTTTTCTTGAAGTATAAGTTAGCCAGGTTTCCATGCAGATTTGCAGAACTCGCCTGATTGGTGATCTTTTCATAATTTTCAATGGCCAGATCGATATTACCGGTGGCCTCCAGCCGCACTGCGTCATAAAATAACTGTTCTTTTGAATTCGCAAGAATTGTAAAGATTGGAAGTAGGCACAATAGGTTGACTAGAAAAAATTGCAGGTATTTCATGATAATTTTTTGAGAATTTCAGGAACTTGATTCCGGAGTTTTTTAAAGTCCAATTCTTTGGAACTCGTTTCTGCAAACTCCAAACCGTCGCCAAGTTGTAACATTTCTTCAATTTTACTAATTATATTTTTTTCCAGCTTTTGCTCTTTGATCAAAGAGATCAGTTCAGTGCTTGAGAATGCAAAAGTGTTTCGGGTTTTATCCCTCTTGCTAATCTGCATTCTTACAAGATCCTTAAATGCCCTGAAAAAGCCAGTTGCGTCCTTGTGATCGGCACTTTCATTCAGTTTTCGGCTCAAGTTTGCCTTTTTAATTCGAAAGTCCTCGTGGAACTTATTTCGTTTTTTCCAACCTAGAAAACCAAAGGTTAGTGTTCCAGATAATGGGACTAGTTGAATGAGCCAAAACCAAGGGGTCTTTTCTATTGAAATAGATTTAAGAGTCGTATGCCAGGTTCCTGGATCACTCTCCGTTTGAAATAAATCACGACTGGACAAAGACGCTTTGGTAGGAATTGCTTCCTGCATCAAGGTTTGCTCGGGTGGCGCAATCCATTTTTCCCCTTGCTTCACCAAAAGAGAGATCTCATTTCCGACAATCGTGAAATAACTCTCCATAGCCGGATCAAAGTAGGAAAAGTTAATGGTTGGGACTTTCAAATTTCCTGCTTTTTGGGGGGTAAGAATAAATTCAAAATTTTGTCTGCCCTCAAATTTTACCTCTTCGTTTCCTAGAAAAGAGAAAGCTGGAGGACCGATTTTAAATTCCTCGTTTGATTCAAGAGTAGGAGCAGGAATGGCAGCGAAATTTCCATTCCCTTCAATACTAAAATTTAAACGGACGGGATCCCCCATTTCAATTTGCTCGGCATCTACCGAAGTATGGGCCCGAAAATTTCCGATCGCACCGGAATAATCGCTTGGTCTGTTGTTGGACGGTAGGGGTTTAATTTCGATTAATTTAGCGGGCAGTTCTACAGTCAAGGACTCTTCTCGTCCAAATCCAAAAAAAGGATCATTGAAAAATGGGCTTGAGAAAGGGGAATTTCTTCTTGAATTTACCCGTACTCTCAGGTTAACGGAAAAACTGATTTCCTGCATACCAGCCATTGCCGCGGTTAGGGCCACGGGCCAAGTATAGGTGGAGTAGATCTTGCCACTTCTGGAAACATTTCTTTTTTCTTCATTCCACTTTCCGAGATTATTACTTGAAAAGGATTCACCAATTTTCTTAGGGGCATTTTCAATGCGGTTTACGGGTAAGCGATCCCAAATGAAAAGGGTGAGTGAGGCCATAATTGTTTCCCCCTCAAAAAAATAGGAACGGGGTAAGGATAACTCCAATAATGCTGCTTGTCTTAAATCTTGTTCTGCCTGTTTCTCCTGTTGGGTTGGATTGAGCACCTGAAGGGTTGCGGGGGGAACCTGATAGGACTGGCCATCAATGATAACTTTCCAGCTTGGAACGGTAAAAGTTCCGCTTCTTTCAGGCTGGACCTGAAAATTTAATTCGACTCGTACGGACGAGACGCCGTTTATAAAATTAGCCGAGCGCAGCGATTGAGGATTGCTGGAAATTCTAAGTCCTGGGACTTGGGGAAGGTTTCCCTGTGGATTCTGCTGGGTGCCATGAATTACCACTTTATATATAGTTCGGTTCGCCCTCGATATAGATGACGGTGAAAAGTTTGCTTCTACGCGAATATTTTGAGCCTTGACGATATTCGTTAAGGCGCAGAGTGAAACAACTAGCGAAACAGATAGAATGTTATAGATACTGATCATATTACATTTTCTTTAATAGTCTCTTCCATTTGGTACGATTCCGAGTACCCTTTGCTTTTCGTCATTCAAGTTTTTGCTTTGGGATTCCATTTCCTGCAATAATCTTTCGTACAGGGCATTAACCTCTTCAGCCTGAGCTTCCTCGTTCAATTGTGAATCCTGATTTTGCTGCTCATCGCTCTGGTTGCCTGTCTGGGGTTGTTGATTCTGATTATTTTCGGATGGCTGAGAATCTTGCTGCGATTTATCTTGTACTCCAAAAAGAAGATTTTCGGAAGGAGATTCATAGTCCACCCAGGTGAGATAGGCTTTTTTTTCTTCGATCGGAAATGTTATGTTGGCGTCTGCATTGTTCGGTAAAATACAGACTGAATACTGACCAGGTTGAGTTGGGTGTGCAAAAGAACCATTGGAGTCAGTAGAGAACGAAGTCTCATTGTCATCCAAATTAAAATTACCATTTAAGTCCAAAAAGATTTTTGCCTGTGAAAAAGGACCTTCATCCAGATTTTTTTGGGCATCTCCATTCTTATCCATCCAAACTTTTCCTCGAATCATCGGGGCAGCTCTGTAGGGCAGGAATACAAAACTTGTTCCAGCTTTTTGAATGGTCTTTAAATGGTTTTTGACTGAGTCTGCATTCAGTGGAGGGGGAGGTGCCGGGAAGACGGGAACAAGAAATTCGATCTTTTGGTTTTCATTCCCAACAAGTTCTGAATCCAAAGATAGCGAAACCGGATAAACGGAGGAAATCCATTCAAAAGCAAACTGACCGGAAGGATTTGACTGCAAAAAAGGTTCTTGGGAAGAATTATGCTCGCCGTCGTTATTTTTGTCCCAAAAAACTTTTCCCTGAAGCCTGGCTTCGTTTTCTTGTGCAACTCCATCCCCGTTCCTATCTCGCCAAATGAGTCCATTGATGAGACATACCATGGAATTAATCCTCTCTTCAATCTGCTGATTTAATGATTTTAAGTTTATTGTCGCGTTGAGATTTCCGTCCAGTTCAACAGCAGACTCATAGTATTTGATGGATTCTTCCCAGCTTTTTCTGGCCTCCATCACATTTTGCTGGTCCAGCCACTGATTGGTTCTCCAGTAAAAAAGGTTCCCCAGTTCATTCAGTGCCAGGGATTGGAGTTTAGGCTCATCGAGGCTTTGATCAATTGCTTGTTCTAGCCTTTCTTTTGCCAAGTCAAAACGATTTGCCTTGGAGTACGCCAAGCCTGTATTGAGTAATATTTTTGCCTTGGCGGAAGCAGAGATTTCAGCAGAAGCGTTAAGCTCCACTTCATAATTTTTGGCTGCCTCCATCCATCGATTATCTTTTGCGGCCTCTTCTGCCCTCCTAATATTATCTTGTTTTAGGCACCCGCCTAAAAAAAACAGCGGGATGGTTAGAATCAGCAAGCTCATTTTGGATACTTTTTGTACCGCTGAAGGAGTGAGCTGATAAAATAGTAATGCAAGAAGTCCTAGTAAGACAAAGGGCTGGAATCTTTCCACGGGGATTTCAGATGAGATTTGCACCCGTTTTTTTTGCTCTCCGATTGATTTTAAATTTTTGAAAACAGTAACCAATCCTTGTCCAGTTGATCCAAGTGGAAAATATTTCCCTTCTGTTTCCGTAGAAATTGCTTTTAGGGAGCGTTCGTCAAGTTGTGTAATTACGGTTTTGCCTTCTGGATTTAAAAGGAAATTTTTGGCAGGCACATCGATCGGATCATTGGGTATTCTCGCACCTTCCTTGGAGCCAATACCAATCGTGTAAATCTTAATTCCTTGCTTTGCGGCCTCCTTGGCTCTCTTCAAACCTTCCCCCTCCAAGTCTTCCCCGTCTGAAATTAAAACCAGAAATCTATCTCGGTCATCCTTGGAAAAAGAGCGGGATGCTTCGTCTATTGGTGAGGCGAGATTGGTTCCTCCCATTTTTATGGTACCAACTTGGATGTTGTTCAAAGTGTTGATGAAAGCTTGATGATCCAAGGTTAGCGGACACTGAAGAAACGCATTCCCAGCAAATGCGATGAGTCCGACTCGATCCCCCCTTACATTACCAATTAAATTTGAAATGCTTAGTTTAACCCGCTCGAGACGGTTGGGTTTAACATCCCTGGCCCACATGCTTTTGGAGACATCCAGAGCAATCATCAAATCAATGCCAGTTGGTTGTTCAGTTCTCCTTTCAGCGCCCCATTGGGGGCGTGCTAAAGACAAAGCAAGCAGAATGAGACCCAACCCAAAAACTCCGAATTTGACACGATTTCTTCTGGTTGAATAAGAAGGTGCGAGCCGAGGTAGAAGCTTTGGGGAGGTAAGCTTTAGGATTTTTCTTTTCGCTATTTTTTCGCTCCAGAAAAAAAGAATGCAAAGGCAAAAGATTGCCAAGAGACAGAAGTAGAGAATTACTAGATCTGAGAAAATATTCATGGAATTCGGAGCAAAATTGAATGTTCCAGGATAAATCCCAAAATAAGGATTATAAATCCGCAAGCCAATGGCCATTGATAAAGATCCTCGTATAGTGCATTTACTTCCAATTCAATATCAGTTTTTTCGAGTTGATCGATTTCATCATAAATCGAGCTTAGGGTTGACTTGTCGCCCGCCTCGTAGAAATTAGCATCTGTTCTTTGGGCAATTTCCTGAAGGATTTCTTTATCAACAGGATATTCAGCAACTTCCACAACGGGCGTTCCATTGGCATAACGCATAATGTCCCTTGCATTAGGATCATATAAATAGGTCCGAGTCCGGGTGCTGGCTCCGATTGCAATCGTATAGATTTTAATTTTATCCTTTTGAGCTCCTTCAGCATAAACGAGAGGGCTATGTTTCGGTGGGGGTTCATCCTTTCCATCTGTGAGAAGAATAAGAATTTTACTTTTCGATTCAAGTGGACGAAGCCGGTTAATCCCTTCAGCGAGGACTGATCCAATATTGGTACCCGTCTGTTCCGTAAGCCCAACTTTGAGTCTCGCGAGATTTGACTGTAAATATTCCTTATCGAGTGTCAGGGCACTGACAAGGTAGGGGTCCACCGCAAATGCAACCAGACCAATACGATCATATTTTCTCTTATTGATAAATTCTTTGATGACTTCTTTCACCACATCAAGTCGTGTATTGGGATTGTTTGGAGAAGGGCTCATGTCCAGGGCCAACATAGAAGCAGATAAATCTATGCCCAGAACAATGTCTACACCGCTGGATATAATCCTTTGCGTGCTTTGATCAAGTCGTGGTCTGGCAATTGAAAAAATAGTAAGAATAAGGCCAAAATAAAATAAAAACTTGGGCAACCAAAGGATCTTTGCCTTCCAGGACATTGGCGTGTTTCGAAGTTCCAAAATACTGGAGAATTTGAGTGCCTGTGGTTTCTTGATTTTACGGCTCATCCAAAGGAGACCGGGAATTAGTAAAAGCAGGCACAACCAGTAGGGTTCTCCGAGGCTTATGCGTTGCCATTCAAAGTTTTCCATTACATTTTAGCAGGAACAGTATTGGTAGCCTCGTGCTTTGTTTTTTCCTGATCCTCTATCCGTTTATTCGTGTCTTTGACAAAGAAGAGTGCTGAATCAAGTAGCAGGTTAATTTGGTTCGATTCAATGGTTTCTTTGGAATATTTAATCCGGTCTCCCTGGCCCACAAAATCTCTGAGTAAATCTTCATAATTTCGGCTGAAGAAGGGGTTGGATGCGATCTCGACAATGAATTCTTCCCCGGTCAGTTCCATTGCAGGCATTTGAAACCTTTTTTGGATATAAATTCTGAGAATTTCGGATAACCTGAAAACAAATGGTTTGGGTTCTATCTTTAATTTTTTCTTTTGCAGTTCTTCAATGGCTTGTAGGGCTTCTTCAAACGGATCAATTGTTTCTTCCATGGTTTGGTCTTGGTTACTTTTCTTTTGATTCCGAATAAGATACCAAACGAGCAGGCAGATAAAGAACAGCAAGGCCCCGATTGAAACCCATATATAGTTTTCCAAAAGAATCTGCCAAAAACCTTTATAAATAGTTACTGGACCATCACTATGTACCGCGGGGTCTAAAAGATAGGGCTTATTTACACTGGCTAAGAAAACATGCATTTGAATTATCTTCTGCGAGATTTCCTTAAATGAAAGAATTCCTTCAGGGCTTTATCGAACTCGACGGTGGTCGAAAATTTGAAAGTTTCAATTCCCCTTCTTTTGAGCTTTCCATTGAAATCGCTTTGTCGCCTGTTGATTTCAGCAGCATATTCCTTTTGAAAATTTTTATCCGATAAATCCACCGTAATTACTTCTCCGGATTCCGCATCCTCTATGGTTGTCAATCCAATTTCAGGCAGGGATATTTCATGTGGATCCTGAATTTGGGCACAAATTAAATCATGTCTTCTTTTGGAGGATGAAATTTCCTTGTAAAAAAGATCTTCCATGTTTTCATCCTCCACTTTTTGAGCTGGTGGCATGGTGAAATCAGATAAAAAGAATATGACAGCCCGTCGGCGCATAACTTGATTAATAAAACGAAGTCCCTGATTCAGGTTGGTGCCTTTGGTTTTGTTTTCAAAAAATAAAATCTCACGCAGGATTCGCAAAACATGTTTTTGACCTTTAGCGGGTGGGAGGTACTGTTCTACTTCTTCAGCGAAAAGGAGTAAACCCACCTTGTCACCATTGCGGGCGGCCGAAAAAGCAAGGAGGGCACTCAGTTCAGCCATCCGCTCTCTTTTCGAGCGGTTTTCAGACCCAAAGATGGTGCTCTCACTTATATCCACGGCTAATAAAATGGTCAGCTCCCTTTCTTCTCGATATTGTTTAACGAAGGGAAGTCCCATTTTAGCGGTTACATTCCAGTCAATGGATCTTACCTCATCGCCTGGTTGATACTCTCGAACTTCTTCAAAATCCATTCCCTGCCCTTTGAATGCACTTTGGTAGGAACCAGACAAAACCTCAGAGACCAAGCGGTTGGACTTAATTTCAATCTGCCTGACTTTTCGGAGAATTTCCCTGGTAAACTCCTGATCCGGTTCTTTCATGGCTGACCTCTGGAGTTATTCTCAATCTTATGGAACAGGGATGGTTTCAAAAATCTTTTTGATGATGTCGTCACTTGTGACATTTTCAGCTTCCGCTTCATAGGTGACAATTATCCGGTGTCGGAGTACATCCAGACCTACATCCTTAATATCCTGGGGGGTGACAAAGCTTCTTCCGTTCATAAATGCGACGGCTTTGGAAGCAAGTGCCAAACTGATCGTTGCCCGTGGAGAAGCCCCAAATCGTATGAAAGCACCGAGTTCAGAAGCTCCATAGGAATCCGGGTTCCGGGTTGCCAACACCACATCGACTAAATATCCTTTCAATTTTTCATCGAGGTATATTCCGTCCACTAACTTTCTGGACCGAAAGATTGTTTCGGCATCCACCACGGGGTTTACCTTGTGCGAGACCGAAACGTTTGCATTGGCATTTAAAATACGCAGTTCGTCATTCCTGTCGGGGTAATCAACGACCAGCTTAAGCATAAATCGGTCCATTTGCGCCTCAGGGAGAGGGTAGGTTCCTTCCTGATCGATGGGGTTTTCCGTTGCAAGGACCAAAAAAGGTTGGGGCAGGGGATAGGTTTCATCCCCAATGGTCACCTGTCTTTCTTGCATGCCTTCCAATAGGGCACTTTGTACTTTTGCCGGAGCCCGGTTGATTTCATCAGCTAAGAGTAAATTCGTGAAGATAGGTCCTTTTTTATTAGTGAATTCCCCTTTGCTCGGACTGTAAATCAAGGTTCCAATTACATCTGCCGGAAGCAGATCCGGCGTAAATTGAATGCGTTTAAAGTCAGCTCGCAGACATTGGGACAAAGTTTTGACGGCAAGCGTTTTCGCTAAACCCGGTACGCCTTCCAAAAGAACATGTCCGTTAGCAAGTAAACCAACAATTAAGCGATCGACGAGGTATTTTTGTCCAACAATGACCTGTCCAATTTCACTTTTGAGGAGTTCGACCCATGAAGCTTCGTTCTTTATTTTTTGTTGCTCTTCAGGAGCGGGAGGTTGAGTGGTTAATTCTGACATGACATTTAAACATCGAAGCGTAAGCAATCAGTGGATTTGTCCAAGATTAAACTCATAAAATAAACTTAGGGATTTTCTACTTGCGGATATCAAGTCAGTGAAGATGCTGAAAATGATAATCCCGAGCGTACAATGATCAAGTTTAGCAAAGAATCTCAAATCACTTTCAGCTGCCTCCTCATCATACCAATTATTTGGTCAAGTCTAAATTATTTAGGCTTTCTGGACTATTTAAAGACTAAATCTGTTGACTGGAGAATGTTGTATCGTGGAGAGGTTTCCCAATCATCATTCGATAAAAATGAAACCATAGTGGTGGATGATAATCATACAGTTCCTAAAATCCCTAAAGTTACCTATGTGAATTTTGACGCAGCCACTTTAGCGATGGACGATGTGGGAGAAAGACCCTGGGATCGTGCCTTTTTTCGGGATATGGCCCTGGCGTTGATTGAACGGGGCAATGCCAGAGTGCTCGCTTTTGACTTTGGTTTTACCCCCAAAAGTATGTCTAAAATGGTTCCTCGGGAAAATTCATTTCGGAGTGATATGGCGATGGGGGAACTCGTGTCCATGTACCCTGAAAAGGTAGTTCTTGGATGTCTTTTTTCCGGGGTACCCACACCATTTGTTAAAGGGGTCGGTGCCAGTGCCTTTCCCCCCTTATTTAAAGACGGGTATTCCTTGGAGTCATCCATTAATTCCGGCAAGTATAATTATCCTGAATCCCCGACTTATCCCTTAATTAATTTCAAGAATGAAAAACACATTGGCAGGCTTGGCTCCTTTACTGTGCCACCCTATCAAGCGGTGGATGAGATTCCGCGTTGGGTACCTCTCTGGTTCCCATCAGGTGGCAAATCACACGCCTACAATTTATTGGGCGGAAAGCAAAGTAAGTTACTTTTTGAACTACCGGAAGAAAACGCAGAGTTGATCGCAAAGTGCACCTCCGATAAATCTAATCTTACCAATCAAAAAAATGATTTCCAGGCTGAACTCGGGCGCTTAGCAGCCAAAACCGCTAACCTTACGAGTCAAAAAGCGAAACTTACAGAAAAACTTTCGGAGGTCGATTCAGAATACAGGATGATCGAAGAAGCTCAGACCGTGGTAATCACCTTTGAAAATACATTGAAAGCTAATCCTGCTTTAGTGGCCGTCATCTCCCCTCAAATTGAGAAAAAAAGACTGGAGATCGATAATATTCTCAAGCTCTATTTGCAAAAAGGAGAAACGAATTCATCCCGAGAAATTCCGAATGAAGAAATAATCGCTGAACGCAAAGAATTGAACGGCACCCTCAAGAATCTACAAACAGCAATGAAGGCAAACCCGGCTCTCGCTGAAGTAATCAGTCCGCAGATTGAAATTAAAGAAAAACGTCTCCAGGAAATTGAGGAATCTCTCGCTAAGCAGAAAGATTCAAAACCGGAGTCCTTAAGTGAGGATAAAAGAAATCTGGCAATAAGTAGGATCAAATCTCAAATTGACGAGATAACGGAAAAACTCGAAAAAATAAGCCCTGAGGTTTTGTCCGTGGCTAAAGACTTGGCTCTAAAAAGAGGACAAATTGAGACCATAGGTACTAAAATAGCTGAAAAAGAACTCAGGATTAACCAGCTTAACGGAGTTTTTCCCACAGAGTTAGTGGAAAGTAATAATTCACTTTTATTAGTTTATGCAGAAAATTACCCCCAAAATTCTGCCCAGGTGGGTTACAAGCTTGTGGATAGTCTCCCCAACCAAGTGCCTCTTACTTACGAGAAGAAATTTTTCACTTTAGGTCTCGAGGCATTGTTAGCCTATTACGGACTTGGTCAGGATTCCGTGAAGATTTCGAATGATAATCAAAATCTTCAAATCGTGGACTCCAGCGGAAAAGAGTTGATAGCGTGCACCATGGCCGAGAGTCAATTTGTGGAAGTTAATTGGTTTTCAAAATGGACTGATCTTCTGGAAGAAGAAGAGCTTTTACGAAAAGCAAAAAAGCTCTACGGAGATGGGGAATATCAAAAATACTTAGACCTTGTGCGACCCATCTTAAGCACTCTGATTACAAGAGCTTATCAGGACATGCCTGAGAAAGATTTAAGTAACCTGGCCAAGTCGCTCGAAGAATTGGGAGTTGAGCCTAATGTGGTTGCAGTGGCTGAAAAGCTACTCAGGGCAAAGCCTTCCGATGAGCAAATTCCGGGATTTGAAGAACTTAGCCTGGTTGCTACCAGTATTAGTTATTATTTTGTATCCCCTCGTTTAGAGTCCGATTTCAATCCGATGTGTGGAATGAGGGATGTTCTGGAAAATGCCAGATTCCAAGACGAAGTGAAGGAGAGAATTTCTCAACTTGAGGATAAGATTAAGAGCCTAGAAGGACCGGAATTTATGGGAAAAATTCTATCAGCTCTTGAAGTAAATCAAGATAGCCAAGATCTTATTGAGAAGAAAAAACAAGTAGAGAACGCAATTGCGATCAATCATAAAAATCTCGCTTCGCAAAAAGAAGAACTTAACAGAATCAATCAGTTTTTTGCCTCATTTGATAATTCAATCGTCATGATTGGACCTGAAGAGAAAACTTTCCAAGATCTTGCTCCGACTCCTTTTGATAAGGCTTCAGTCCCTAAGGTGAGCGTGCATGGAAACCTCATAAAAACCCTTACTACAGGGAAATATTTGAAAAGAATGCCTGAAAAAATGAACTACCTGGCCACCTTTATCGTCTGCATAATTATGGGAGGACTTGCGGTTTATCAAGGAAATCGTGCGAGTCTGGTCCAAGCAGCGGGGATATTGCTGCTTGCTGGTTATGTGGGTTTTGCGTTCTTTACCTTTGCAGAAACGCATGTGATTTGGCCTATTGCAACCCCTGCATGTGCAGGTTTGAGCACATCCTTTTTAGGTTTGGCCGCCATGGTAGTCATAGAACAGAAAGCCAAGGGCAAACTTAAAGGGATGTTTGGTAGTTATGTTTCATCCGATCTAGTTGAGCAGATGGTGGAATCAGGGGAGGAACCCAAACTTGGGGGGGAAGAGACTGCGATTACAGCGTTCTTTTCGGATGTTCAGGCTTTTTCGAGCTTTTCTGAACTGCTTACGCCGACAGGTCTCGTTGATCTAATGAACGAGTATTTGACTGCAATGACCAATATTCTCCAGGATGAAAGGGGAACTCTCGATAAATATATCGGTGATGCAATTGTTGCGATGTATGGTGCTCCGATTCCCATGAATGACCATGCGTATCAGGCTGTCAGAACTGCAATTTTGATGCAGCAGAAGCAAATTGAACTTCGAGAAAAGTGGGTACCCGAAGCCAAAAAATGGGGGAAATGTCATGGGCTTGTGACCCAAATGCAAACCAGAATTGGTTGTAATACGGGAACAGCGACGGTGGGAAACATGGGAGCATTAGACCGGTTCAATTACACGATGATGGGAGATATGGTAAATTTAGCTGCTCGATGCGAAAGTGGGGCCAAAGCCTATGGTGCCTACATTATGGTCACGGAGGAGACCAAGATTGCCTCTGCAGAACTTAAGGATGATATTGCCTTTCGGTATTTGGATAAGATCGTGGTTAAAGGAAGATCTCAACCAGTGGCGATGTATGAGCCCACTGGTTTCATGAATGAATTGACTCAAGAAACCCAGGATTGTCTGGATTGCTTCGGTCAGGGAATTGATAAATATTTAAAGCAAGACTGGATTGGGGCTCTTTCTCTTTTTGAAAAGGCAAAGGAATTGGAACCAAACAAACCAGGAGTTACTCCGGGCGTGAAGGATAATCCCTCCATGATCCTGATTGACCGCTGCAAAGTGATGCAGGAAAATCCTCCGGGTGATGACTGGGATGGGGTTTATGTGATGACCACCAAGTAAGCCCTTTTAATTCTTTTTCTGAAAATAAGTGGGTTCCCTGCCAGCTTTCCACTTAATATTACATCCAATACTTGGGAGTTGGTGCACAGGGGGTGAGCCTCCTGCGATCAAGTGATTTACCGAGTCAAGCAAGTCTTCTCCCGTTACTTCATTGCCTGAGCCTGGCCTAGATGAATCATATCTACCACGGTAGAAAAGTTCTAAATTGCTATCAAATAAGAAAAAATCCGGAGTACAAGCAGCGGTGTATGCCATTGCCACATCCTGTTCCTCATCATATAAATAGGGGAAAGTAAATCCGTGAGATTTAGACAATTCTTTCATTTTTTCCGGTGAGTCTTGCGGATAATTCAAAATATCGTTGGATGAAATGACAAAAACGTCGATCCCCTGTTCTTGAATTTTATTAAAGTGCGTCGGTAAGTGCTCAAGCAGATGGATGACAAACGGACAGTGGTTACAGATGAAAGCGATTAAGTATCCTTGGGCATTTTCTTTTTTTTGAAGGGAAACGAAATCACCTGAAATTACATCTCGAAGTTTAAAAGCAGGAGCTATAGTTCCGAGGGGAAGCATGCATGATTGGGTCGCGACCATAATTTAAATTTGTGGTTGAAGCTTTATTTGTTACTGTGGGCAAGCCCGGCATTTTTCTGTTTAAAATAGGCTTGGATTAGATCTCTGGCGATAGGTGTTGCTGTAAGCCCGCCTTGAACATGATCTTGGGGGATTACACCTTCTACAAGGGTTGCTACTGCAATTTCCGGATTTTCCACTGGTGCAAATCCTACAAACCAAGCAAGGTTCAAATTCATGTTGTGATTTCTCCATTGTCCAGTGCCAGTTTTTCCCGCTATAGAGATTCCTTTTATCTTACACCTTCTTGCAGTTCCTTGCTCGGTAGCCTTTCGCATGCCGGCAATGATTTCGTTCAAAAATTTTGGCTCTATGCCAAGTGCGGGGCCAGGTGAGATTGAGGAATTTTCCTGATGAATCAAGGTCGGTTTGAATTCTTTTCTGTTGGTTGCAATACACGCAACCATGCAAGCCATTTGAAGTGGACTCTGTCTTAAACCACCCTGTCCAATTGCAATGTTAAAAGTGTCTTCCAGGGTCCAGCGGACCCCGATTTTTTTTCGTTTCCACTCTGGATCGGGAACGATGGGTTTATCCCGAAGGGACGGAATCTCTATTTTGGGGCTCTGATCGAGACCCAGCTCTCTTGCCGTCTCAATTAAGTTCTGAAAACCTATCTTTTCGGCCAGCCTGTAAAAGTATACATTACAACTTTGAGATATGGCATCTTCAAGATTCACTTGACCATGAATGCCAGGAAAAACATGGCATTCCATTCCCTTATAAATTCCATCACAAGATTTGGTTTGATTTGCATCGAGGTGACCCGCCTTGTAACCGGCAATGGCAGAAATTAATTTAAAAGGGGATGCAGGTGCATAACCAGGATGCCATGCTCTCGGTAACCATGCCTCATGTCTTTGAATCTGATCGTAAACAGATTGTGGAATGAAGGGAGTTAGTTTTGATAAGTCATAGTTTGGCTTGCTGGCAAGGGCAAGGATTTCCCCATTTTTTAAATCAATCAATACCGCGGCACCTGGAGGCAAGGGTGGAGGAGCTAATTCGAATTCATCTATTTTAAGGTTTGGTTTCGCCAGCACACCTCGGGTGTAAAGAATCTTAAGGAGTCTTTCTGCATCAGTAAGAGTGCCTTGAAATCCGGCGACTGTTGAAGCTTGCTTTCCGCTTAACGGAAAGGGTGCATCCACAAAGGCCGAGAGGAGTAATTGGGCAGGGACTTTTTTTTCATTCGAGCCGAGAAGAGCTTGGTTGGTTCTTCGTAGAATCGTCTTTCTCCAGTCCAGGTCAGGGAGGATTCTCGATTTGGCCACTGATATTACCATTTTCTCGATCGATTTTTCAGCAATTTTTTGTAGATCTGCATCTATGCTGATGGTTAGGTCCTTTCCTTTTTGAGATACTTTCCTCTCCAATTGCTCATATCTGGTACCGTCTGGGTTGACCCGCCAAATCTCGCCCCCGTCGATTCCTCGGAGGTGATGATCCCAAACTTTCTCTATACCCGCTTTTCCCTTCCTACCTTTTATTTCATAAGTTGCTAAATCTTCCCCTGATAATCCTTGAGGGTTTGCTTCATATCCGCTGCCTACATAGCCCAAGACATGGGAAGCCAAGTCCCGGTAAGGGTAATGCCTTATCGCCTCTGCTTGTACCTCAATTGGGGAGTGTGCTCCTATTCCCTCAACCAACTTTGCATATTCAAAAGGTTTAAGATCCCTTGCCAATTCTATGGGTAAAAGCAGTTTTTCTCTCCAATGCCTGATCACTTCCCTTAAAGTAAATTTTTTATTTCTACCGGTGAGTCGATTCACGGAATCGGTATACTTTTGAACCACTGCTAACCTGGCTTCCCATCCTAAGGAAGAGCCACTTGAGGAAAAGACCCCTTCCCATGCCGGTTCATCAGGAAAAAATAATCTCAAGATTGGGGTCTCTTTGATTGGTAGAATTTTCTTAAAATCTCCGTCGTAATTCAATTCAAAGGAAACTTTGAATAAATTGGCAAGATTGACATTTACAGAATTTTGAGAGTTTCTAACTTGCAAAGTTATTTTTCGGTTTGGATTAAGTCCTTTGATTTCGGAGTGCCAGTTACCTCTGCTGTCTTGTACCACATCAATCCGATTGGTCTGAAAAAAAAGGCTCACCCTTTCAAACTCAGAATTCGATAATTTTGCCTTTCCAGAAAAGCGAATAAATCGATCTTTAATTTCAGACTGTTGAAATCCAAAGCTAATAAGTTGCTCTATTTCTAAGGAAGGTTTTGTCTTAAGTTCCTCCAAAAGACGGATAGAGGTATTTCGAAGTTTCTTCTTTTTTTCCCAAATTTCCTGATCGATAGACCCTATGTGTAATTTTGCTGCAAAGTGTGCTTGGTTGCCGATAAGGAGTTTTCCGTTTCGATCAAAAATATCTCCCCTCGGACCGGGCCTGATGATTCTTCGTTGTCCCTGTTTTCTTTCCTGTTCCTTGAATTCGTGGTATTGAAAAAACTGCCGGTAGACCAAAAAAATACACAGGGTTACAAATAAAAATCCAAAAAGAATTTTAAAAATTACTAATCTACGGCTTTCTGGATAAAAATCTGCCATCTTAACCCTTTACCATTGTTTTTTCGCTCGGTGGCAAAATAGTGTTGGTTGTCAAAAATTGGAGAATCATAAGATGTGGTCTTAAACAAAAGAACAAAAGGATCGTAGAAGTCAAAAGGTCGGAGAAAAATTTAGCGAGATTCCATGTATTCAGATAAGAAGTTTGAAAATGACTAAGAAGATACAGGCATATGAAAAAAGAAAAATTGATTAGCAGGGGCAATGCTCTGGCATTCTTTGAATCTTTTAGGTTTCTAAGTTTTAAGTCATTCTTGGTGACAAGGTGAACCCAGATAAGCAAAAAAACATTCAAAGCAAAAGGTAAATTACAGTGATAGTCTAAGAGAAATCCATTTAAAATAATCAACATCAAGGAAAAATCTTTATTTAAAAGGGGTGGGGTGAAAAGAAAAAGGGAGGGAATAAAAAAGTAAAACCCAACTTGAGATAAACTCGAATTAAGCTGGCTGATAAATAAATGAATAAGAAAAAAGTAAAAGGCTGAGACAAGAAAAAGTATGTAGTTCGTGAGCTTATTCATAGGAGTTGCTTAGAACAGTTACTTCTTGGATTGTATTCAGCTTTGTGCTTAGAATAACTTGTGCACTTTGAAACAACCCGTTCACACTCGGTTCCAATAGATTAACCTTTCCGATCTTCAAGCCTTGCGGGAAAGTTCCTCCGAGAGACGAACTTACAATTTCCAAAAAGCCGTCCTTGGGCACGAATACATCCTGCGGAATATCCATGATGAAACCAAAGTTTAGCCTTCCGTGTGATATCCCGGCACCCCGGTAAGTGACTGGTCGGTCATCTCCCTTGATATGGGCAACAACCCGAAATTGTTGATTGGTTAAGAGTTGAACGGTTGATGAGCGAGAGCTAACTTTTTCTATTTTCCCTATTAAACCAATTGCAGAAATGACACCTGCCCCTTGCTTGATTTTAAAGTTTTCTCCTTTATTGATTTGTAAATTTTGGGACCAACCTGAAAAAGTTCGATGGGTCACGCGGGCTAATTCAGGAGAAAGTTCGAAAGCAGGTGGCAGATCAAGTGATTTCTCCAAATCACGAATTTCAATTTTTAGATTACGAAGTGCTTCAATTTCCCTTTGAAGGTATTCTTTTCTGTTTCCTTGTAAATAAATGTCAGAGAGAATCCTTTGATGATCTCGCCCTTTTTCAATAAGCGTATTTTTGGAGTCGGAAATATGCCCCCAATAATGAGATAAGTCACGAATCCGACTGCTCGCCTCCCAGATGGGAGCATGAAATTCATCAAAGGCTGATTTGAATACGATTTTCCATCCGGCAGGAATCAACAACCATGCAACCATACAGACTCCCAGAAAAAAAAAGGGTTTTGCCTTTGGCCGTTGTTTATTCTTGGCCAACGGAGCCTGGTTATTGAGTCACCAGTCGGTCAACCTGCTCACGACTCAATGTGCCAAGTAAATTAAGAAACTTTCCGGTTCCATTGGCAACACAACATAGAGGATCTTCAGCTTGAATAACCGATAGACCGGTGGCATCACTGATCACTTGGTCCAATCCGCGAATCAACGCACCGCCTCCGGCCAGAACAATCCCCCTGTCGATTAAATCAGCGGAGTGTTCCGGCTGACATCGGTCGAGGGCGTTTTTTACCAAATCAACAATCTGAGATACGACTTCCTTAAGGGCTTCCTCACGAATTTCTTGGGATGTGATGTGAATTGTCTTTGGTAATCCAGCCGTTGCATCTCTTCCCCTGACATCCATACTAAGTTCTCCCGTGTCAATGGCTGCTGCCGAGCCGACACTGAATTTAATTTCCTCCGAAGTCCTTTCTCCGATTAGCAGTCCGTAGGCACGTTTCATGTAGGCGATAATTGCCTCGTCTAACTCGTCGCCTCCTACCCGAATGCTTCTTTGGTAAGAAACTCCCGAGATTGAAATAATCGCAACCTCCGTTGTGCCTCCTCCAATATCTACAATCATGTTCGCATATTCTTCATCGATGGGCAATCCAGCACCAATAGAGGCAGCCATCGGCTCTCCAAGAAGTAAGACTTCTCTGGCTCCCGCCCGAATAGCGGAGTCTTTAACAGCCCTTTTTTCGACGGCTGTGATGCCGGAGGGGACTGCTATAACCACGCGTGGAGGTACCAATTTTCTTTTGTCTACTTTTTCAATGAAATAGCGGAGCATAGCTTCTGAAATCTCAAAATCTGCAATCACTCCATCCTTCATCGGGCGAAGGGCTTCAATAGTTCCAGGGGTTCTGCCAAGCATTCGCTTGGCATCTGCACCCACGGCACAGACTTTTTTACTCGTCTTATATCTTGCGACTACGCTGGGCTCCCGAAGTACGATTCCCCGGTCTCGCACAAAAACCAAGGTGTTGGCGGTTCCAAGGTCAATACCGATATCGTTTGATAGAAATCCAAATATGTTGGCAAGCATGGTAGATAAAATATATATTATCTCTTTCGGAAGTAATCACGGTGTCAAAGACAAATAATTGACAAATTGAAAATAATCAGGGTTTTTAGTGAACAACTTTAGTAAGAACTTCAGTTATTTAATGTGATCACCAGCTTTTCTTGCCCAATAAATGATAATCATTCCACCTACCATTAGAAAAATTGAGTAAAATTGACCGCGAGTGATTCCCATGAGTAAAGGGGCGTCCGGTTCCCGGAAGAGCTCGTTAAATATTCTGGCAATGGAATAGAAAATTAGAAATTCCCCAGCCAAATGTCCCGGATGTTTATGAATTATGGAGGTTTTCCAAAACCTCCATTGGATGTAAATAAAAGGGAGCAAACCTTCAGAAATTGCGGCATATATCTGAGAAGGGTGCCTGGCGACACCCAGTGCAAAATCAGGTGCTTTGGGAAATAGAACCGCCCATTCGACCTGAGTGGTTCTTCCCCATAATTCCCCGTTGATGAAATTTGCAATACGACCGAAAAATAACCCGGGTGGAACGACTGAAACAATTAAATCACCAATCGGTTTGACGCTTTGAGAAGATTTTTTGGCATACCAAAGGGTGGCTAAAAAAACACCAATAAACCCACCATGGCTCGCCATTCCGCCTTCCCAGACTCTGAAAATTGACAAAGGGTCAGTAAGGAATTTTTCTCCCTGGTACAGGAGGAGGTATCCAATTCTGCCTCCGATCAATACTCCCAAAATTTGGAAGGTGATAAAGTTCATAATTTGTTCCCGGTCGTAAGGACTACGATTGTGCTTGAAATATAATTGGAGAAGAAAATAGGCAGAAATAAATCCCAATAGATAGGAAACCCCATACCATCTGATCCCCCCTGGACCCCAATTAGCCAAATCACCGGGGAATTTCCAAAGAAATGGGCTCAGGTCGTGAATCCAATAACTAGAATTTGCCAAAAAAAAAGTCATTAATCGACGATTTTACCCTTTTTTACTTTTTTTGACTCATGAAGTTTTTTCGCTAATTCTCTCATGTCGACTGCTAAATCATCATGTTCAAATATTTCCTGTCCAATTATACTTTCAATAATGTCTTCCATAGCCAGGACCCCAGCAACCGATCCGTACTCATCTACCACCACGCTTAACTGACAGTGCTCATTGAGCAATAACCGAAGAGCTTTGTCAGCGGTTGCATTTTCAGGGACAAAAATAACTTCTCTTGCCAATTCCCTGAGCGAAATTTTGTCTCTCCCATCAACTAATGCACTATGCAGGTCACGACGCCTGACCAAACCGGAGATATGGTCGATGCTCTCATGGGTTATAGGTATTCTTGCGAAGGGAATATTTGGATATTCTTTGAACACTTCTTCGACCGATAAATTCTCGTCCAAAGCAAACATAACTGTTCGTGGGGTCATGATTTCTTCGACCTTTAGGTCGTCTAGATGAAGCGAATTCGTAACCAAGTCGCTCTCTTCGCTGGTCAATGTTCCTTCTTTTGCCCCTTTTTGAGCCAGCAGTATAATTTCCTGTTCGTCGCTTTCCGTTTGCTTATCCTTGGGGGGAACAATGGCCCTAACCGTAACTTTACATATTTTTGAAATTGGTGCCATGCACCATCTTACCAAGGCTAAAGGGATGATTAATTTCTGTGCCATCTCGTAGCGATAAGAAACGGCTAAGTTTTTGGGAAGAATTTCAGAGAAAAATAAAATACCCAGGGTCATGCCAAGGGCGAAAACGAGTAGGGTGTTCCCTTGACTCCCAAAAGTTTTTTCCGCCAATCCTCCAACCAGAGTGGCTCCAAGAGTGTTGGCAATGGTGTTCAAACTTAAAATGGCTGAACTGGTTTCTTCCAATTCAATTTTAAACTTTTCAAGCAGCTTCCCTTTTTTTGGCTTTTTCTCCTTGAGTGACTCAATTTCAGCTACGGTGATACTAAGAATCATAGCCTCCAGAGTGGAGCAAAGTGCTGAGATTCCAATCGTCAAACTGATGGCTAAAACAAGTTCGATTGTCATCTATTAAAAATGAATGATTTTTAGGACGGAGTCTTTTATCATTTCTTGTCAGGAAAGTCTTTGGTAAAGATGAAGGCAAGCCTTGATCTCTATGAACAATGTAAAACGATTACCACTCCACGATTTTCACCTGAGTAATTCAGCCAAATTTACTGTATTTGCAGGTTGGGAGATGCCAGTGTCTTATGGCAGTTCCGTAACCGAGCATATGAGGGTTCGTGAAAATCTGGGTTTTTTCGATGTCAGTCATATGGGCGAATTATTTATTAAAGGACCTGAGGCAATTGATTTTTTAAATTATGTTCTCACAAATAACCTGGAGAAAATTCGGGATGGACAGGCGATTTATTCTCTAATGTGCAATCAAAACGGCGGAGTGATCGATGATCTGATTGTTTATCGAATTTCATCTAATGAATTTTTTCTCTGCGTAAATGCATCTAACGCTAAAACTGATTTTTTGCATCTACAGGCCCTGAATGCGACCTTCGATTGTTCCCTTTCCGATGTTTCAAATGATTTTGGATTGATTGCCGTCCAGGGACCTAATGCGAAAAATTTTCTCGAGAAGGTAATGCCTGAGCAATTTGTGAATATTTCTCGGATGCATTTCGACAAAACGGAAATTTGGGGTAAGGAGATTTATATTGCGAGAACGGGATATACAGGAGAAGACGGCTTCGAGATTTTTCTGCCTGTTAGTATTTTATCGAAATTTACCAGCATACTTTCGTCCTCTGCAAATTCAGGAGATCACTCATCATGGATTGGTCTGGCCGCTCGTGATTCCCTGAGATTAGAGGCAGGTTTTTGTTTACATGGCCATGAGATTTCAGAAGAAATTTCCCCTGTCGAAGCTAGATTGATGTGGGCTGTTTCTATGGAAAAAGAAGATTTTGTAGGTAAGCAAGGATTGCAAAAACAACTGGACATGGAATCTGTCGGCCAGGTTCTTCACTATGAAGTAGGGGACAGAAGAATTCCTCGCGAGGGAAGCACCTTATTTTATAATCAGAAAAGAGCAGGTAGGGTCTTGTCCGGAGGGTTTTCCCCTTTGATAAAGGCACCAATCGGGACTGCCTACATTGAACCAAATTTTATTGGACAAAAAAAATCATCTGCATGGAGTGCAGAGGTTAGAGGTAAGCGATTACCCATAAAGTTTTCCAAGCCTGTCCTAAAACGATAACTTGACTACTATTATCAAAATTCAGTCTTTAAAGCCTTTGATAACTAAATCAACTCCTCCGAAATTAGTAAAACAAAGATTTTCAACCATAATGTCCTCTAGCTTTTCTTTGAGTTGTTTTCTTGCCTGTTTTACATTGCAATCCGTATTCACTTGCAATCGTACCAGCAACCTCACATTTCCATTACGACATGTTATAGTCGTGGAGGGTGCATGAATGCCTTCCATCTCAGTGCAGGATTTACTGACGAGCTCCTGCAGTGCGTGTGGGGTTATTCTTACATTTCCTTCCTCATCAGATAAGATTGGTACTAATTCTTTTTTGACTCGTTTTACGATCCACAGCAAAAGTATCAACAGGGTTAAGAGCAACCAGGAATACCACCAGACTGGATTGCGAATAGCATCTTCAAGTTTCCACAGCCAAAAGTTTTCAAGGATTTGTGGCATTCAAGATCTAGTTTGCGGCATTGGATGACCAATTATCATCATCTGCATCTTTGTCACCAGAATCCATTTTAATGTCATCAATCACTACATCGATATTCTTAGCATGATTTCCAGTCATGGCTAAAATTTGATCCCTTACAGCTTCTTGTATTTGCATTCCAATTTTTGCTAAATCCACCCCGAATTCCAAGACCACCCTTACTTCGATCTCGTATCCACCTTCGGAAGATTCGGTTACATTGACCCCTCTCTCAGATTCTTTCTTGGAGAAGAAATCAGTCAAGCCTTCAACAACTCCGCCACCTCCTACATTGACGACTCCTTGGACTGACTGGGTGGCCAACCTGACAATCCCAGCAATGACGCTGTGGTTGATTCTTATGGTTCCGAGCTCACTGGATTCTTCGGAAATAGTGGGTATAATTTCTTCCTCTGTTTCTTGTTTCTTTTTGGTCATTTTAGATAAATAATCACTCGTTATTTTTGTTTTCGAATAAATCTTTTGGGGCTCGAGCTAAAAACTCCTCAACATAAGATGTGGTTGCGTCTCCTTGACGGAATGCTGGATCAAGCACTACAGCTTTTACAAATTCAAGGTTGGTATCGATCCCCCTTATCAGATACTCACTGAGAGCACGATACATCCGATCCATTGCGATTTTGCGAGTTCGGCCATAAGTAATTAATTTACAGATCATGCTGTCATAGTGAGGAGAAACAGTGTAACCTCCGTAAGCATGTGAATCAACTCTTACGCCATGTCCGCCTGGTGCGTAGTACAAATCTATGGTTCCGGGAGAGGGTATGAAGTTTCTGGCTGGATTTTCAGCACAAATTCGACATTCGAGGGCGTGCTTACTCAGGATTACCTCTTTTTGTGAAAAGCTTAAGCGGTTACCAGATGCAACTTGAATTTGTTCCTTAATCAAGTCGATACCCGTGGCTTCCTCAGTAACCCCATGCTCAACTTGAATTCTGGTATTCATTTCGATGAAATAAAAATAGCCCTTGGCATCGACAAGAAATTCAATAGTGCCTGCATTAACATAATCGCAAGCCTCTGCCGCTTTAATTGATGCTTTTCCCATGCGGTTTCGCAAGGTTTTATCAAGGAAAGGGGAGGGAGCTTCTTCGATTATCTTTTGATGCCTTCTCTGCACAGAGCAGTCTCTCTCACCAAGATGGACAACATTTCCGTGTTTGTCGGCCATGATTTGAAATTCAATATGTCTAGGATTTTTCAGGTATTTCTCAACATACAGAGAATCATCCCCAAAGGCCTTTTGTGCTTCCAGCCGTGCTGATTGGAATTCACGAGTAAAAGAAACTGCATTGTGGGCTATACGCATCCCTCTCCCTCCTCCGCCTGAAACCGCTTTGATGATTACCGGAAACTTAATTTCCTGTGCAACTTTTAGTGCCTCTTTTTCATCGTGCATGGCACCCTGACTACCGGGAATAATTGGAACTTTGGCTTTGGCCATCGTTTCCCGGGCTTTGGCTTTATCCCCCATTTTCCGAATGGTTTCCGATCGCGGGCCGATAAAGGTAATATTGCAAGATTCACATTGCTCGGCAAATTCAGCATTTTCAGATAAAAAGCCGTAACCGGGATGGATGGCGTCCACATCAGCAATTTCTGCCGCACTTAATATACGGTCAGCCCTAAGGTAACTTTCACTACTGGGAGGAGGACCTATGCATATGGCTTCATCGGCAAGTTGTACATGTAGCGATTGTTCATCTGCTTCCGAATAAACCGCAAGAGTCTGGATACCAAGTTCCCTGCAAGCTCTGACGATTCGGAGTGCAATCTCGCCGCGGTTTGCAATGAGGATTTTTCGGATCATTCGATTATCCCCTGCGAATCTTAAAGAGAGGCTGGGAGTATTCGACGCTTTCTCCGTCCTTGACTAAAATTTCAACGATTTCACCCTCAAATTCTGACTGAATTTCATTCATTACTTTCATTGCCTCCACAATACATAAGATATCCCCTGTTTTTATATTTTTTCCAACCTCGACAAAGGGCGGGTCGTCCGGGGATGGTTTTCGATAAAAAGTGCCTACCATTGGCGAATTGAAAGTTTCTGTACCCTCGTCTTGAGAAGGAGTTACATCTTTGGATTTTTCTTTTACGGTTGGTTCTGGCTGTAAGGGTGGGGTTTTTAGCAATGGTTCATGAACGGGGTGTCCCGCACTGGGTCTTGCTAGTCGAAGTTTTAGATCCTGTAATTCGATCTCAAGTTCAGAGAGATCTGATTTCTGCATTAAATTGATGATGCCTTTTAATTCGCTTAAGTCCAAAATGTTTTCCTCCTCTGTATTATTTGGTTTTTAACTACAGCAAAACTTAATTTTAAAATCATGCAATATTTGATTTCTCGCAGGGGATCGCCTGATAACCTCGAATCAGGAACTCGATTAATTGCCGGAGAGTAAAAGCTCCCATTTTGGTTTTTTGATTTTCCCGGTGACTTTGATTTCTGCCATTCTCGATATCGGGTCTGCGAACTGAACAAGATTTTGGATTAAGGGCAAGGGTATGTTGCCAACCATGCTGAGTTTGGCGATGAGATCGACGGTGCCCGACGATAAATTAAAACTACCCTGCGAGGTAATTTTTGATATTGGACCACCAAGTTTCAATTCATCAAAACTCATCGTTTCATTGTTAAGATTAAATGGAATAATGAGTTCATTAAATGAAAAGGCTCCAGTAGGTAGAGGTATTTTTAAATTAGATAATCCTTCACTAATCTTTCCAAATAAATTAATCTGACCAATATTTGGTTCTTTTAAGTGAAACATTCCACTCCCTTCGAACTGCAGGGGATTGCTAAGGGGTCCTTCGGCTTGAAGTGATAAGCTCAAAGTACCATCATTTGGGTCTCTTTCATTTGAAACGAAATCTTCGGTTTGATCGCCCATTATGTCAAAGTGACCCTGTTCTCTGGCATGGATCAATTCTTGAAAAAGAAGATTCTTGCTTGCTTGCTCCAATTTAAATTTAATTTTTGAGTTTTCCTCGCTGCCTCGAGAGTTAATTTCAAAGTTCAGTCGCCCGAAACCTTTCGCAATTTGAAGCTTCGGGAAAGCACCTTCAATAACGGCTGTATCCATGGTTATTTGACCGGTAAAGTTGTCCACCCGGATACCTTTGACCTTGACTGGCTCTCTGGACTGAAGTTTTGCTACAAACTTGATATCGGGTGCTTTTTTGGAGGAAGGGTTCGGGATTTGTCCGAAAGCACTGCAAAATATACTACTCGCGTTTATATCTTTAACCGCATTACTAAATTCCTCTCCAAAAATTGAGCGGGCATCATTTAAAGGATACGATCCGTCGAAAGAAAAATTTAAAAAGGTCAAAGAGCCAGTATGTTTACGCGGAAAAATAAGAGTACTTTCTATTTTCCCAAGAGGATGAGATATGTTTTTACTCTCAATTCTAGTCGCATTGTGGTCAACATTAACGACAATTGTTGATTGGTTCGAAAAAAAATCTCGATAGAGCAGCTCCTTTGCATTGATGATGCCGAAAGTTTGGGAATTTCCGACAGTCCCGCCCCAAGTTCCTGAGATTCTGAAATCTCCAAAGGGAATCTCGTTAGGGAACGAAAAGTTTTTACATAAATTGGTCCACCATAAGCCGAGCCAGTTTTGTAAATCGGGTGGATAGCAATGCCCTTTAAGCTTGAATTCATATCGATGTGGGACCCATTTCTGAGTGTAACTACCACTTACCACACTCCTTCCCATCATCCCGTAAGCATTTCTTATCTCTACCGCTAGGTCATTTTTTAATTCGCCCTCTAAAAAGTAATTCCCTTTTGGTGACTCTAGAACAGAGAAGTCGCCTGCATTGACCGAAAATAAAGTGAGAAAACTCTCATCACTACGGGCATAATTTTCATTAAAGTTTACATAAAGTGAATCGCCTCCAAAAATTTTTAATTTCTTTCCATTTTTAATGCAGGCTAATTGAAAGGCATTAGGTTTTAATTTTAGGAATCCACGAATAGATTCTTTTCCTGCGATCTTTTCGTAGTTGAGCGAAGAATTGAAAGTTTTAGTTGAGGAGAAAAGCATGACATTAGATCTTCCATTCTTTTTTTGAATTTTTAAATCAAAAGGCTCAAGAATTCCTTCGACTTTTCCGCTGCACACTATTTTTTTAAAACTGAGTAAAATGGAATATGAGGAAAAATCATTTAGCCTTATTTTCGCCAAAAGATTTGGAGTTTTAATTAATTGATTATCGAGATTGCAGGATACGTCTCCGAGAGATATGCGGCCAATTGAATCTTTAAAATCATTGCTTATTTCTACTAAACATGAACTGGAAAGTAAGTTTAATTTTGCTGCCTGGATTGATTTAGGCTTAGTGTCAATTCTGGCAAATAAAGTCATAAGGTTATCAATCTCCACCTTTGTGAAAAGATTCTTGACCATAACTTGCTGGAAATAATGAAATACTTTCCGGGTTTCCCGAGAAATTTTAGACAGTATTTGCGAAAGTGATGGAGGTTTCCTTTTTTGTTCTTTTTCAGCTAAAGGGAGAGACAAAATACCCTTTGCTTTCAGGGATTGGTTGAGGAAATCTGCTCCTATTTCGTAGTACCATTGATTATTTTTCACAATGGATGATTTTAGGTTGCTGATCGTTAATTGAGTTTCAGTGAAATTAGAAAAAAATGAAATGTTATTAAACTGTAACGATTCTAGCAGATACTTTTTGGAACTTAAAAAAGAGAAAGGATTTAAATTTAATCTACCTTTCTTAACAATTAATTGAGTTCCGTTTATGTCGGAAACCTTGAGTTTTGAGAAAAGAATCGTTCCATCAATCGCAAAACGAAGATCCTGATACCCAATAGTTAATTCAGATGATTTCCAAAAAAAATTGGTTAAATGGTTGGACAGAAAATGAGGTACTTTAATGAGAGTATTTTTAGCAAAAAAAACACTGATTAGTGTAAGAAGGAGCAAAAACAAAGATTTGGTACCGAAATTATTTGTTCGGTGTGATTTGTATGTATTTTTGTGTTTCAAGTCCATCTAGAAATAAATTTCACACAGTTATTCTATTTCTTTTGTAAGTTGTTCAAGGTTATCAATTTGATTGATGGGTAAATTGAAAACTAGTTTATTCTTTGGATTACCCCCATACCATGTAGTTGCACCTTTTCTTTCGCTTAACCTGAAGTCAGATGTTTTGGTGGTATTATTTTCGTTATTCGCAAAAGATAATTTATACTTCCAGGGAATCCAATCTCCGGAGATCCAGACACCATCATCTAAATATTGATCGCTTATGAATGTTTCCGCATTAAAATCAGAAAACACACCGTAGGTTTCCGGGGCAGTATCCATATTTATTATTTTACTTTCATTTGATTCAATATTGAGAAATTGAATCTCTGAAAAATTAAATTTGGGCGGAAGTACTTCCTTCGCTCTAAAGTCAAGTAAGTTTACTTTAAGCAAGCGGTTAAAGTCTTGATTAATCAGACATAGCAATGCTCGGTCTCTGTCGCTGACCGTCCAAACTTGATCTTCGTCAGTAGTTCTCGAAAAAAGATATGAATTTAATCTCGAATCCTCTGAGATCGCATTAACCGTAAAAATAGGACTGAATGTCGGTCCATTGTTAGATGGATCTTCTACCATTTTGATGGAAAGAAATTGATCCACAGTCGCGGAATTCATTTTCCTAAAAAAGTTAAGAATTTCATCTTCATCAGCATCCTGATAGGTCATCTCTGAACCGTTTGATTCTCCAACTTCCCATTTAGATTCGACGGTTTTGGTTAACTGGACTTTTTTATTTTCTTGAAGGATTTCGAATACTTGGATTTCATCCATAGAGAATTCAAAGAGGATTCTGCTTCTAAGTTTACTGCTCCAATCATTAAGTTGAGTTAAGAAAGATTCCTCTAGAATAAATTTGGTTTTGGTTTCATCCGCATGACCAACCACCTTTCCCTGAGCAGTTTCTTGGAAGTGAAAAACTTCAGTTTGATTGAAACCAGTAATTGCAAGTTTGGCCTTCCATTTGTTGTAAGACTTATTTTGGTCAGCGTGATTTAGGTCATAATTGATTATTTTTGCAGATACTAGGCTATTGAGAAGAAGGAGCACCCTTTCAGTATCTGCCTTTCCAGAAAATGGTTCTGTGAAAAACCATTCTTCTTCCTGTTTGGTCAGGCTGGTGGTATTTTTTACTTCTTGATTTTCGAAAGTAATGGAAAGGTGATCAATTGCGTACAACGGTGTCTTAATAAAACTATTTTCAGTCCAATCTATAGCTTTTGTGTTGTAAAATGTTGATATTTCACTGTCTAATTTAAAGATATATTTTTTATTTAGGTGTGAAAGATGCACCAAACTGTAAATATCATTTTCATTTCTGGTAAAAGAACCAAACTTAAATTCAAATTGGTTATTTATCCCTGCTATTTTGATTGTTGGAGAGTTTTCTCTGATCCCATAATCTTCAATAATTTCTCCTTTTTTTCGAAGCTCGTTTATTTCATAAAGTCTTGTAGCAGATAGGTGGGCAAATTTTGTCTGAAAATTAGCCAGTGCCAATTTATTCGATGCCCAGATAAAAGGTTCAGTCACAATCCAATCACTTGATTTTTTTTCAATCTTAATTTTTTTACCCGAAGAAGCAGGATGAATTTCAAGAGTTTTTAAATTCGATAGGGTGGAAATCAAAACTTCGTCCAAAGACATCTCTTTCTGGTTTTCTTTTTGCAAGGAAAAGTAAATCGCGATGCCAACCACTATATTAGCTAGGATCAGCAGAAATTTTCCTTTTTTCATAATTCTTTTCGTAACCAGCCAACAAAAATTCCGCTTAATGCAATAAATCCTGGAATAATTGCAATTGAATAAAGAAGCGCTTGGAATTCCTCTTCCTGCATTGAAATAGAGAATGTATTTAATTCCCTTGGAGGTATATCTAACATCTCTGGAATTTCGTTGATCCAGTAAACGATGTTTTTGGCAAGTAACTGGTTTCCTGAACTTTTGGTTAAGTACTTATTAGAAAGAATCGATGAGCTTCCTAACACAATCACTTTGGTATCTTGGCTCGTTTGATTGTTTTTGCCAGAACCTTTTTCTGAGACAGAAATGATCGGAATATTGCCTTCTAAATCAAGTAATTCATTTTTCTCGGGAGGTGATTTTCTTTGGGTCCATCCAGAAAGACCCAAGGCATTCTGAGAGGAAAAGAGAATTTCACACATGGTGGAATTATTTACATTAGTCTCAAGGGTTTCAACCGGTCTGCATCGGTCGCTTTGAATGGATAAGCCCAATCGGATATGTTGTTCAACAATTTTGTGATTATTTTTCTGCAGAAAAGTCCGAAGAATGTAAGATCCAGTAAAAAAATCATAGTTCTCTGGACTTGAGTCGTAGATTAACATGTCGTGACAACGAATGCCCCATTCTTTTAAAATGGATCTTAAACCGAACGCAGGTCTATCAAGCACAGATAGTTCTTCAACCGGGTCAATTGACAAAATAAGCTTACCCCCCCTGTTATTGAGAAATGATTGAATGCTCGCAACCTCCTGATCCTGAAATGTCCCTCTTGGGCCTCCAATCACGAGCATGATTGCATCCTCCGGGACACTTTTACTCACGCTCAGGTCAATGGTGGAAACTTTTATGTTTCTGTCTTGGAGGATTCCTGATAAGGCAGAAAGCCCATTTTCTTCATCGAGATCGAAGGGGCTTTTTTCGCCATGGCCTGTGGTGAAATAAGCGGTATTTCGCTTATTTTTTTGACCTGCAATTTCCAATATTGACCTGACTAAATTTTCTTCTCCTCTAAACTTTGTGGGTTCCATAACTCCATTGTAACTCTCTTTCCAATCTGCATAAAAGTTTGATTCCCATAAAGCTTGTCTTGCTGCGTTATCATTTGATCGAAAAGGGGTCGAACTATCATAAGGATTGCTTGCTGATTCTACTTTATACCTAAACAGTGTTTTTTGACCTCCCTTTGGGGATGCGACCACAATCAAATTCGGTTCGTTTAATTGAAATGCACTCAAATAATCAGGAAGATTCCTCGGTGAATCTACATCAAGATAGGTGATTCTTATTTGTTTTGATGTGGGTGCATTTTCCAGAGCTCCCAGCAAAAGTTTGAGATCTTGCAGAAATTTATGGGTTATTTTGGGCAAATTGTTTTTTTCTTTAATCGTGACAATAATTTCAACTGGTTCTTCGAGTTTATTGAGCAGGGCTAAACTTTCTCGTGAAAGTGAATATTTTGTTTCTTTGGATAAGTCTATCTGCCAAGTAAGCTTTGAAACAAAGAAATTTAATCCCATGCACAAAGAACTTATCAAAATCACAATGATCCAGTGTTCAATTCTTTTGTTCCTGCTAGAATTTCGAAAGTCCATGTTTAGTGCCGAATTTTTTCTACTTGTAATTTAGCAAGGCTTAAAAAGAAGAAAACCACAATTAATTGGTGTAAGATGGTTGGAATATGTAATACCCCAAGTGCAAAAAATTGTATTTTGTCTAACCCCCTATGTAGGGAGCCTCCGACCATGGCGAATAAATCATCGTAAGAACGGAATTCATCTATTTTTGTAGGCTCACCGTAAGAAAAGGCCATAATTGCTAAATATAGAGTAATTAATGAAAAACTTAGCATCCCCGCCACCATCTGATTTCTGGTTATGGAACTTGAAAAAATACCAATTGCACAAAAACTCGCCCCAAAGGACATGAGGAAAACGAAACCCCCAATCCAATGCTCAGGTTTAAGGAAACCCAGACTCTCAGCCTGACTTGGGAAAATGATGCAAACAAGCAGAGGATAGGAGTAAGCTCCGCAACAAATCAACAAGTAAAAAAAGTAACTGGCACTCCATTTGCCCGCGATAATAGAAACTGCATCGACCGGAGCAGTCATTAGGGTTTCAAGTGTACCGAGTCTCCTTTCCTCTGCAATTGTTCTCATTGTTAGAAAAGGGATCAATGCAGGAGCACCGAAAAGTAATCCCAAAGCCAAGGAAGATAGGGGTGGGAGTATCCAATTTGTAGCAGGAAAGCTTTCGATAAAAAAGCGAAAACCCACCCCTAACAGAGCGAGAAAGTAGAATGTCGAAACATAAGTTGCTGGCGATATAAATAAACTAAAGATTTCAGTTCTTAAGATAACCCAATAACCCTGTGTCATGCTCAAATATAACGGTTATTCTATTTTAAAGCGACGCGACCTTTTTCCTAGCAGGTCGTTTTCTTCCCAGTTTTTTTTCGTTGCTCGTAAAAAAATTGTTTCCAAGTCGGGTCTTTCAATCTGAAATTCAAAAACTCGTAGGTCGGGAATTTTCACGAGATACCTCAATATAGCTTCCGCCACCACTTCACCTTTCTCGGTTGAAAATATAAATCTTTTTTTCCCGCTGACATCTACCGGTTCATCCTGAAGTAATTCACATGTTTGATCAATTTCTCGCACACTTTTTTGTAATGACATTCTGTCGGTTAAGGCAATCACTTCGAAAATGGTCCGATTGATGAATTCTTCTTGAAGTTCATTAAGAGTACCTTCAGTAACAATTTGGCCATGACTGAGAATAATCATTCGGTCACAACAAGCCTCTACTTCAGATAAGATGTGGCTGGACAATAAAAAAGTTACCTCTCCTCGCAATCTTTCCATCATCTTTCGGGTAACCGCGGACTGCCTGGGATCCAATCCAATGGTTGGTTCATCAAGAATCACTAAACGCGGTTCAGTCAAAAGGGCATCAGCGATTCCGACCCTTTGTCTGTAACCTTTTGACAAATTACCGATCTTTCGTTCCGAGACTTTTCTTTCTAAGTCGCAAATATCAAGGGCAATGCGGATACGATCTCTTTTTCTACTTCCTCGAAGTCCTTTAAGCATGGCTCTGAAATGCAAGTATTCAATTACGCGTAATTCTTCTGGGAGAGGATTGTTTTCAGGTAAAAAACCGATGTGATTTCTGACCTCTCCCCCTTCTTCAGCTAAATCCACTCCACAAACTTTGGCTTCTCCAGAATCAGCGGGAATTAATCCGGAGAGGATTTTAAGGGTTGTGCTCTTGCCTGCCCCGTTTGGACCTAGAAAACCAATAATTTCACCTTTTCCTACGGAGAAACTTATCCCTTTGAGCGCTTGAATGAGGCCATATCTTTTTTTCAGGTTTAAAACCTCAATGATTGGGAGTGGTTTTGTCTCAGCACTCATTGTGTTTTTCACTTATGATAAAATTCATATGCAATGCGAAGACCGTGCAGAGTGAGGTTTTCGGATATTTCAATTTCATCGTTATCCAGTTCCAAGTTTGATCCTCCGCAAATCACAAATTTTACCTCACTAGAGTGCTTCTTGGCTAGGTACTCTCGTAAGTCGCGAACGACGCCTTCTATCATATTTTTATACCCGGAAAAGACACCAATTAACATGGCATCCAGAGTGCTTTTCCCATAGGGGCGTTTGCTATGATATTTGTGCGGCAATTCAATTTTTGGTAACAAGGCCGTGTTTGACTCAAGAAAATCCAAGAAACCTTGAGGCCCAGGGAGAATGACCCCTCCTTCGTAACCACCCTTTTGACTTATGATATCAAAGGTGGTGGCGGTTCCCACATCAATGACAACACAAGGGAGCACTAATGAATGAAAGGCTGCGATTGAATTGGCAATTCTATCCGCTCCAATCTCTCTTTTATTAGAGTAAGATAAGGGAATACCAGCACAGACATCCGAGCTAATCGCAAGAATTTCTTGATCATAAGATGTAAGGGCTTTTTTCACGGAAACCTCTACCTTTGGAACCACGGAACAATAAACTAAGTTTATCTGATTTTTTTGGATTTCCGATACTAACAACTCAGGATTTGTCAGTAAATCGCAGGTTTTGAACTGAAAAAAATTAAGTAGTTCCTCACCCTTGAAGATCCCAAGCTTTGTGCTTGAATTCCCAATATCTAAGCATTGAATTTTGTTCATCTATGGGTGTGATTAAACGAGTACTTCGATTTCTCCACTATGTACTTTTTTAATTCTGCCATTTCTGAGTTTTAAAAGAAGGTTCCCTTCCGTATCAATACCAGAGCCCTTTCCAAGAAAAGTTTCTTTGCCACAGTACACCTCAATTTTTTTCCCACTGAGTTCATCGACTTCGGGCCATCCGCACAGAAGTTGGTCTTGTATGTTTTGAGAAATGCAATTCTTGTAGCAGTTGAGAATAATTTTGATAAGTTTGGCCGCTAATTCATGGATTCGTATTTGTTCAGCATTTATATTCTGCAAAGAAACCGAGTGCATGGCCAAATTCTTCGGATAACGCTGTGGTTGAGTGTTCACATTTAATCCGATTCCAAATACAAGAGACCTAATACTTTCACAGTCAATCGAGGCTTCGGTAAGCATTCCCGCAAGTTTTCTTCCATCAAAATAAATATCATTGGGCCATTTGATCTTTATTTTATCAGTACTCATAAAATGTCTAAGAAACCTGCATATATTGAGACCTAGCCAAAGGGTAAAATTTCTTATGCGTATTGCTTGGATATTCGGTCTGAAACCTAACGAGAGGTAAATGTTGCCACCCTTGGGACTATGCCAGTGACGGCCTAGTCGACCTCGACCTTTTTTCTGCCTGTTTGATAAAACAGCAAAAGGAGTTTTGACATCGCTTGCCAATAAGCGCTCAACTTCACTGTTTGTACTATCCACTTCATCATGGATAAAGACATCACAAATCTTTCTATTTTCTTTCATCCAAGCATTGAGCAACGATAAGTTTAGTTGATTTGGTTCACCAGCTAAGCGATAGCCAAGGTTTTGGGATGCCTCGATCCTGAGTCCTGCTTTTCGAAGTTTATCTATTCTTGACCAAATTCCCACCCTTGACATCTTAAGCTTTTGTGCAAGCACACTTCCAGAAACATAATAGGGCGACGCGTTGATAAGCATCCGTAATAAGTAACTGCTGGGATCTTTCTCGCCTTTTGATCTTGGAACTATTTTGACAGACCCAATTTTTTTTCTTTTACCTGAAGGGTATTTGGACATCTTTAAATCAGTTCCAATCAAGGCCGATGTCTACCCATCTGCTAGAGTGGACCGGAGCACCCGTTGAAATAAAGTGTGGTTTTGCTTTGGCGTAATCCGAGATGGTTGTCTCGGTGATTCCTCCGCTTGCTTCGATAACCACTCTGTTTTCGTTTTGCAGTATTGCTTTGCTGATCGAATCAGGGGAAAAATTATCAAGTAATACCGCATCAACTCCTGCAGCTATGGCGGGTTCAAGTTGTTCTATTTCATCAATTTCAACTTCGATCAAAAAATGATTGGGGCTCTTGACTGCTACTGAATGAAGAAAGTTCGTTAATTCCTTCCCTTGAGTTGCCTGCACCGCGGCAAGGTGGTTGTCTTTGATTAAGATTCGGTCGAAGAGGCCAATACGGTGATTGAAACTTCCACCGCAGGCAGAGGCATACTTTTCGAGAAGCCTTAAACCTGGCGTCGTTTTGCGCGTATCCAGCAGTCCCACCCCAAATTCATTAATTGTTGCTTTAAATTTCAAGGTGGAAGTGGCAATCCCGGAGAGTCTTTGTAAGAAATTCAGCACAACGCGTTCAACAAACAGAATTTCATTCAGTGGACCGGTCATGGCACCTATGATGTCATTTCCACTTAAGGTATCCCCATCAATGTAATTAGAATGGAAGCTAATTCCTTTAGTTTCGAAAACTTTAAAAATATGAGGAACCAAATTTATTCCACAAAGAATCATCGATTCGCGAGCCGTAAGATAAGCGGTTCCAGGATTTGAAATTTCGCAGTATTTGGTGGTGACATCCAATTGACAAGCTGAACTTTCTCTTAAGTACAGACCAAGATCCTCTTCTACACAGATCGCAAGATGTTTTTCAATGAGGTTTTTGTCCAAATCTTGCCATGATAATCTTTGTTTGAATTTTTCTAGGGCTGGAGGATTATCTTTCAAAACTGAATTGCTGCTATTTAAGAAAGACCAAGAATTTCAGAAGTTTTTGGTAGGCAGTTAATAACCTGCCCAGGATTTGGTCCAACTCCAATGTAAAGTAATTCAGGAAGTTGCATTTTTGTCCAATTTTCACCATATGCTACTTCGCAGATACTGTGGAGCATCCTTTTGACATAATGCTTGGCCTGAACGGGTAATGCTTCAAAGCTTTTACACCCACTAATATCCTCCTTCCAAACGGGAAGTATTTCAAAGCATGGGGTAAAAGATTTTCTGATTTTTTCACTACGGGGTATGTTGGTGATTTTATCCCCAGATTCATTTTCGTAGGCAACACAGATTTTCAGCTCATCAAATTCCGCTTTGAGATCACTTAGTGCATCGAGCTTATTGATGACCAACCAGTCAAATCCCCCGTAACGAAGCGCATTTCCTTTCTCAACCGCGTCGAACCAACCGACCATTCTTTGCCTGCCGGTGGAAGTACCAAATTCCATTTCGGATAATTTCTTTCCGAGTTGATTTTTATCAGGATTTATTTGGGTCAAGAAGTGATGAGTGCCCACTTTTGTGTCATAAGCCTTACAGCATCCAACTTGGGTGAGCTTGCCCATAGGGATACCTACAGATTGAAAAATCTCGCTTGAGAAAGTGTGGGAAGCGGTAACATTTGGAGTAAAGCCGTGCCTTTTATCCAGCCAATATGCCTGACCAAATTCAACTACGATTGATCGGTTATTATTTAGGTTTTCGAGAATCTGAGGTCGAATATCGAAAATACATTCGGTAAGACGTTGACCCGCTTCCCAGTAAGTATTCTCGAGGAGCTCGAAATTAAGTTCGAAAGGATTTTCCGTTGAGAAGAATTTAAAATCAAATTCTTCTTTCGGGAAAATTTGATTGTTTATAGATTCATGATTTGCGTGCTTTTCGGCACTTGTAAGGGTGTCAAAAAAGCCAAACCAATCCTCATCATTCACCTTGCAAACATGTTGAATGGTATCAAGGGCACGTTGAACACGGTGTTTCAGGTCAGTTTCAAATAGTTTTCGATCTTCGCAAAAAGCTTGGTAGAAAATCTGCCACTGTCCCGTTTCATCACAGTATGCGGGACTGATTCCTCGCCCGGTTGAACCCCTGCTTTGCTTTTTGAGCTGACTCACACGATAATTCTCCCACGCCAAATCTAGAAGCCTATGGGAAAGATCACTTACTTGGCATTTTTCGTCAATTCGTAGCCTAGATAAAACCGATAAATTCCTTTGCTCCAAAGGCAGGGCCTCCCACAAAAACTTTCTTGGATCCGCGACCACTCCGGCTCCGACGATTAAGTCTTTAACCCGTGGATTACCCACACCGGACGGAAGGAGGTTGAGTTTGAGACCGGCCGCCGTGTGACCGGCATTGGCTCCCCCATTCACTTTCATAACTCCACTTACAGGTTCACCGGTCGTTTTTTCAATATCATTCAGAATTTCATGAACGACCCTGCCTTTCCCCTCATCTCCCATGCTGATTCCAAGGACGGACACGAGAGAGTGAAATTTTGATTTGCTGGAATACTCCATTGAAATTTCCGGCTCAGGAGCGTGAAAATTCACTATTTTTAATTTCTATGACATCATGTGTGGAGGATTCTCGTTGTCCTGCTGGGGTTACCCGAACAAATCTGGCATTTTCTTTAAGTTCAGAAAGATTGCGTGCTCCGAGATAACCCATGCCCGATCGGATTCCACCAGCGAGAATATTAATAGTTTCAGTCACGGCACCCGCTACTTCTTTAAGGGCTTCTATTCCCTCTGCAGTGCTTTTGGAACCAACATCTATTGGGGAATGTCCGTAGCGGGCGGCAGATCCATCCCTCATTGCTTCAAGACTCCCCATTCCCCGATATTGCTTATAGTATTTTCCCTCAATTTCAATAATGCGGCCAGGTGCTTCCCTGCACCCGGCTAATAGGCTGCCGCAGATAACACCGTCTGCTTGTGTGAGCGCTTTGACAATGTCACCTGACTTGGAAAGCCCTCCATCGGCAAGTATGGAAACCCCCTGTGCTTTTGCTTGTAGGGAAGCAGCATAGAGTGCACTCATTTGAGGAATTCCAACGCCTGCCACAATTCGGGTTGTACAAATGGAACCCGGACCTTGTCCTACTTTAACTATATCTGCTCCTGCGTCCGCAAGAAACTGAACCCCTTCTCCAGATGTGACATTGCCAGCCATAACGGAGAGATCGCAGAATTCCTGCCGCAAAATTTTGGTTGCCTGACCCACGCTTGCGGTGTGGCCATGAGCTGTGGATACTGCAACCAAGTTTAACCCTTTATCAACCAACTCTCCGACATGACTAAGAAGACCATTTTTGTCGATTTCACCATTTTCCAGTCGTGTAATCGATATGGCAGCTCCGCATAACAGTCTGAAGTTATCATCTCTTGCAGGCTTTAGATGGTTCCCTGCTTCTCCCATTATTCGCTCAATATCGCTAAGTGTGTAAAGTCCACACAGTTTATCATCATCATCAACGACCAACAGTTTATGAATCCCCATATGATCGCTGAAGAAACGATCCGCCGTTTCAATAGGATCTTCTCCAATTTCTGACTGTCTAACCGTATAAACTTCGTCTCGGGCCAGCATGCCTTCGGTGACTTTACGATTCCGATAGCGATGCTTAACGACTCGTCCAGGCAGTAAACCGAGTAGTTTTCCTTTTTCTTCTAGAATGGGGAAAGTTCTAAACTGAAAGTTCTTGCTGTCAATAAGGTCAAGGACATCTCCAACTAGTTTATCTGCTGTAATCGTGATTGGATCCTGAATAAGTCCGTGCACATGATATTTCACCCTTGCAACCTCCTTAAGTTGCTGACGGTGACTCATATTATAATGAATCAACCCCATTCCTCCACAAAGTGCCATGGCAATAGCCATTTCTGATTCTGTGACCGTATCCATATCTGAAGATAGAATGGGGAGGTTGAGGGTCACTTGCTCGGTGAGCTTGGTTTCAAGATGTGCTTCACTTGGAAGCACTTCGGAGTACCTGGTTGCCAAGGATATGTCGTCAAAAGTTAGACCAGTAGGTTTAGTCTGCTCAAAAAACTGTTCAGCGGGAAGAAAAATTTCTTTATCCATGCTTGGGTAATTCGTCATTAATGGACATAGTTAGTGTATGTCTGAATTCACCTTTGCCCTCAAGGATAATTGATGAATGTTGTGCGGGAATTTAAGTTAATTTCTCAAAAATTTGACAGACCCCATGTCACCTCCAAAAGAAAATGGGAGGTTAGGGAGTCAATTGTGCTAAGAGAACTAAATCAGAATGGGGATTTCGTCTATGGAGAAATTGCTCCAGTACCCGGTTTCCCGGAGCAGCCTAAAATTTCGGACATTTTGGATGAAGCAAAAAATTGGTCTTTAGGCCAAAATTGGCCTGAATCTAGCACATTAGAGCCTGCCCTAAGCTGCATGAAATCTGAGATCTGGAAAATGAAAGGCAAAGGATTTGGAAAAAAAATTGAGAGATCGGATCTTCTTTCATCTCATGAATCGGAAAGTCGAAAGTTTTCCATCAAGAAAAAGATTGGCTTATTACCGATCTTGGAAGAAATAAAAAAAACCAAAGAATGGTTTCAAACCCTTAATCAATCTTGCAAAGTCCGACTGGATGCAAACGGTTGCTTAACCATGGATGAACTTCAACACTGGAAGGATGAATTTTTGACTGAAAAGCGTATAGAGTATCTTGAGCAACCCGTGAGTGATGACCTTCGTGAAGATTTGTTTGATTTTGCCAGACAAACAAAATTCCCATTGGCTATCGACGAAACCATAGTGGCGTTGGGAAGCCCACAAGCTGCAAAAGAAAAGGACTGGAATGGTTATTATGTTATCAAACCCACTCTTTTACATGATTGGAACTTAACTTTAAATTTTGCCCGCGAAAACCCGGAAAAAAGTGTTTTTTCCACTGTTTACGAGTCTCCTTTCGGCTATGAAGCCCTAGTTAGAGCTTGTATTTTTTCAGAATTGAAACCTGGGATAGGTCGGACTCCATTCGGACATATACCAACTGAATTACCCGCACACCATGCAGAAATTATCCGTCCCCCATCGGTTACCATAAGTGAACTTGATGTCTTGTGGACAAAATTTTAAAATGAAGCTGTCTGATCATCGGTTTTGGAAAAAGTCAATCAATTCATCTGATCTCATTTCACTCAATTATGCCCAAGCCGTGTTCAGGATATTGAATGAGGGTGATTCAGTTATGATGGACCCGAAATTCCCTTTGCCTGTTTCTTCGTTGAAGGACATACCTTCCTTACAGTTCAAGACGAGCGGCACAGGTGGTAAATCAAAAGAAATAATACTTTCATGGGAAGCTTTAAATAAGGCGTCACAAAGACTGGAGTCATATTTTAATTTGGATGAACCCATTAACACAATCAGTTCCCTTCCGATACATCATGTGGGTGGGTGGATGCAGGTTGTGAGAGCCTGGTTTTCAAGCGGGAGCGTGCTTTTTGTTGACTACAAAGATTTGACGAAATCTGAAAAACTAAACCTTTATGATAACCGATTCATATCCCTTGTTCCCTCGCAATTGTATGAATTATTAAAATCTGAAAATGCAATTGCCCACCTGCGGAGATGCCGTGGTATTTTTGTCGGAGGGGCCCATTGCAGCAGTGAAATTGCAAAAAAAGCGAGGGAAGCAGAATTACCCATTTACCTTTGCTATGGGATGACCGAAACGGCCGGAATGGTGGCTGTTCTTGATAAGGATGATTTTGCCAATGGTATTTCGGGGGTGGGACAGCCGATGCAAGGTGTATCGATGAGACTAGATTCCGAAGGTCGAATCTGCATCAAGTGTCCAAGTATAGGGTTCGCTGAAGAGGAATCTGCATCTTTTGACCAGAAATGGTTCGTGACATCTGATCTTGGTAAAGAAAAAAACGGTTACTGGGAGGTTCTGCACCGAGTGGATCGTCTTATTAACACGGGAGGAGAAAAAGTGAATCCGGACCTAGTCGAAAAAAACATTTTAGAATTCCCATCGGTCAAATCTTGTCTCGTATCTTCGGAAAAAGATGAAAAATGGGTTGAAAAAGTTGTTGCTTATGTAACTCCCAAGTCCATCTGCAGTAAAGGATTAAGGCTTTTTCTTGAAGCTCGGTTGAAAAAACATGAAGTGCCCAAGGATTTTTATACAATTGATACGCTTCAAGCCGCCAAGGGCAAAAACTGGAAGCATTGACTTGAATTCAGTCCTTCGTCACTATTTCATCCGCCAGTCCATACTCAATAGCCTCTTCAGCATTAAGATAAAAATCACGGTCCGTATCCTGTTGAATTTTTTCGAGTGGCTGACCAGAAGTCTTGGCAAGGATGCCATTTAATTCCTCCCGAAGTTTTTCCATTTCCTGTGCCTGGATATTTATATCAACAGCGGCTGCGACCATTCTTCCTGTGATTAGGGGTTGGTGAATCAATACCCTGGAATGGGGGTAAAGCAATCGCCTACCCTTGGTGGCTCCACAAAGTAAGATGGAACCCATACTTGCCGCCATTCCAGTCACTACAACTGCAATCGGAGAGGTAATAAGTTGCATGGTGTCAAAGATAGCCATCCCTGCAGTAATGGATCCTCCGGGTGAGTTAATGTAAAAAGTAATCTCTTTTCCTGGATCCTCGGATTCCAGGAAGAGAAGTTTCTCGGTTAAATCTCTTGCTGAACGGTCGCTGACTTCCCCCCAGAGGAAAATCTTTCGTTGTTCAAGAAACTTGTTTTGAATTTGTTCGGTGACTGAACTGGGCTTTTTATCTTTTTCTTCGTTCATTAAATACTGTCTATCAAATTTTGATTAAGAGTCGAGCATCTGAATTCTTCGCTCGTGTCTGCCTCCCTCAAACTCGGTAGAGAGCCAGGTGTCAATGATTCCGATTGCCAAATCCTTGGAGATTTGTCGCTCACCGATGGCGAGTACATTAGCATTGTTATGTTGTTTTGCAAGCTTAGCAGTTTCCAATGACCAGCACAATGCACAGCGTACCCCTTTTACTTTATTGGCGGCCATCGCTTCGCCATTTCCGCTACCGCCGAGCACAATTCCATAATCGACTAATGAATTGGCAACCGCTTCTGCCGCGGGTACGATAAATTCGGGATAATCAACGGGCTCTTCGCTAAATGTACCGAAATCTTTGGTTTGGTGACCAAGATTGTGCAAATGTTCTTTGATTGCTCCCTTGTAAAGGAAGCCTGCATGATCTGAACCAAATGCAAAGGAGAGTACTTTATTATTGGTTTCTGACATGGTGTAAAAAAGGAAAGAAGTAAGGAACTCAGATTAAACCCAATTCCATTTTGCCTTCTTCAGAAATCATATCCTGAGTCCATGGAGGATCCCAAACAATTTCAACCTCTGCGTTGTCAATGCCATGTAGTTCTATGACCTTCCCTTTTACATCTTCCGCAATGACCGGGCCCATGCCACAACCGGGTGCGGTAAGGGTGAGATCAACAAATGCAACGCGGCCGCGATCTTCCGTATCTTCGATTTCGACTTTGTAGATTAGGCCCAGATCCACGACATTGACTGGAATCTCGGGATCAAAGACACTTTTGAGGTTTTCCCGAATTTCATCTTCATTTGCGGGTTGTCCTCCACATTCCTTGTTGGGCTTGGTGGCCTCAATGCTTATTTCTCCGAGTGCGTCAGCATCCCGTGCAGCAATTCTATACATTCCTTGCAGGGTCATTACGGTGAAATTACCACCAAGTTTGTGGGTAATTGTTACTTTTTCCCCGCTTCCAAGGGTGAATTCCTCACCATGAGGAATAAGTGTGGCAATAACATCGCGGGTCAAGGTGACTTCTTCCTGTGGATTCGACATTTTCCAGTAATTTATTTGAAATGAGTAAAGACCATTTCCCGAATCCTCTTGGTCAATTCATCGTCCTGTATTTTTCCAATAATTTCTTCTAAAAACCCCAGTGAGATCAGGGATTCGGCAGACTTTTTTTCAATACCCCGACTAAGGAGGTAAAATAATTCTTCTTGATTCAGTCGGCTGGTAGTGGCTCCATGGGTGCATCTTACATCATTAGCTAAAATTTCCAGTCCCGGCAGGGAATCGGCTTCAGCATCCCTCGAGAGCAGGAGATTTCGATTTGTTTGAAGGGCATTAGTTTGCTGAGCCTTAGGATCTACTTTTATCAGCCCGGCAAATATTGATTTCGCTTCATCTTGCAGTACATTTTTTGCTAGCAAGTTGCTAGAGCAGTGCGGGGCAAAGTGGTATTGTTCGGTCCGCTGATCAAAAAGCTGCTCACCGCGTCCAGAAACAAATGAGAAGTTTTCAAAATTAGCACCAGGTTCCCGTAGATTGCCTTTAGTTTCAATACGGCTTTGATTAGCACCCAAATGACACTGAACATTGACTACCAATGAATCGGCGTGAAGATCAAAATTTTCTAGGTTATGAAAACTTGTTCCTTCGGCCATGTTTTGAATGAGGATTCGATTTAATTTCGCCCCTTTACCGATTTTAAAATGGGTCAAATTAGACAAACCACCTCGAGAAAAATCATCCTCTGAAATGAAATTCTCCACGAGAGTTACTTCTGTAAAATCATCCAATATCACATAATTCTTATGAAAGGTGACGAATCTTTCCTCTGGGCAGGTATGATTGACCAAAAGATGTAGTTTCTGATTTTGATTTCCGGAGACTTTCAGAAAAAAACCATTCGTAAAATAGGTGTTTGTGAGATGATAGGACTGGGTTGCACCAAGATTTGGTCCTTGGATTTCCGCAAAGTCTGCAATTAAATCGGAGTTATCCAACAGAATGTTGTCAATGGTGTTCAAAATATTTTGCGGGGAACCAGATGCATGGTCAAAATTTATAGAATTAGAAGATTCCGAAATACTTTTAAAATGAGAATAACTTAGCCTGCTTTTGGGAGAGAAACGCCAGCGTTCATCCTTTAGACTGACGAGTTCATCTTCCTGTAGAGTCGCCCAAGATTCTTTACGAAGGTCCACCAACCATCCGGGTTCCCATGAGTGGTTGGAAGCAAAACTTTCGAAATAATCTTCCGAAAAAAAAGCGGGAGTAGTAGCAGGATTTTTTTTATCGATTATCATTAACCTACAGAACCTTCCATTTCTAAATCGATGAGTCTTTTGAGTTCCACACTGTACTCCATGGGGAATTCTCGGATTAAATCATTTACAAATCCATTTACGCACATACTCATGGCGTCGCTTTCAGAAAGGCCTCTTTGTTGCATGTAGAAAATTTGTTCCGCACTTACCTTTGATACACTTGCCTCATGTTGCACGCTGTGGTCTTCACCCTGTACAGTGATGGCGGGATAAGTGTCAGTTTGACTATCGGAATTAATCAACAAGGCATCACATTCGGTGTTGTTTTTGCAGTGCTTTAAATGGCCAGGCATTTGCACTAGTCCCCGATAAGTCGACCTGCCTTCGCCAATGGACACTGATTTAGCTATGACATTACTTGTCGTTTCATCGGCGGCATGAACCATCTTTGCACCTGTATCCTGGTGCTGACCATCATTAGCTAGAGCAATGGAAAGAACTTCCCCGCGGGCTTTCCTACCTCGAAGGATGACTCCAGGATATTTCATGGTGAGTCGTGAGCCGATATTACAATCAATCCACCTGACTTCTGACTCTTCGTGCGCCATTGCTCTTTTGGTCACAAGATTGAATACATTGTTTGACCAGTTCTGTACGGTCACATATTGAATCTTAGCACCTCTTAATGCAACTAATTCAACCACCGCACTGTGAAGAGTGGACGTTTCAAACTTAGGTGCGGTGCAGCCTTCCATGTAAGTAATTTCAGCACCTTCATCTGCGATGATTAGGGTTCTTTCAAATTGGCCAAAATTTTCGGCGTTGATGCGGAAGTAAGCTTGAAGGGGTTGTTCAAGTTTTACCCCTGGAGGAACATAAATAAAACTTCCACCGCTGAAAACAGCACTATTGAGTGCAGAGAATTTGTTATCTGATGTGGGAATAACTTTGCCAAACCATTTTTTAAAGATTTCAGGATGATCTTTAAGACCCTCGGTAGAGCCCACGAATATTACCCCTTTCTCTGTAAGATCATCCTTCATTCTAGAGTAAGCCGCTTCGCTATCAAATTGAGCTTCAACCCCGGCCAAAAATTTTCTTTCCTGCTCAGGAATCCCTAGTCTTTCAAAAGTGCTCTTAACATCGTCTGGAACTTCTTCCCATGTACGGCTGGGCATTTGCCCTTTTGATAGGTAATAGCGGATAACATCGAAATCAATATTCTCGAGATCGTTTGTGGCCCAGTGAGTGGGGAGTCTTTTCTTTTCAAATGTTTGCAAGGCTTTAAGACGAAAGTCTTGAAGCCAGGAATCTTCTTTTTTTACACCAGATATGTATCGAACGACATCTTCGGAGAGCCCGATTCCTGCATCAAATTCGTAATCAGTATTGTAGTGAAAATTACCTTTTTCGCGGTCAACTTCGATTGGGTTAGTTTTTATCATGATTGAAATTTTCCTTTTCGTTAGGCAGCCAATTCTTCTTTGATCCAATCGTAGCCTTTACTTTCTAGCTCAGAAGCCAAATCTTTATCTCCTGAGCGGACAATTTTACCTTCCCACATTACATGTACTTTGTCGGGTACGATATAGTCTAAAAGTCGTTGATAGTGAGTGATAACAAGGAATCCTCGGTTTGAACTACGCATTGAATTAACTCCAGCAGAGACAACCCGTAATGCGTCGATATCCAGACCACTATCGGTTTCATCTAGGATACAAAATTTCGGATCGAGCATCGCCATTTGTAGAATTTCACATCTTTTTTTCTCCCCACCGGAAAATCCATCGTTCAGAGAGCGTGCGGTGAACTTGCGGTCAATTCCCAGGTCGTCCATTTTCTGATAAAGTTTCTTGTAGTAATCAACGGCCTTGAACAGTTTACTTTCTTCCATCCTTGCTTGGATGGCCGCTCTTATAAAATTGGCAATAGTTACGCCGGGAACTTCAATCGGGTATTGAAATGCGAGGAAGAGGCCTGCTCTGGATATTTCGTCAGGTTCCATGTCAATCAGATTATGACCGTCTAATTCTGCCGTGCCGTTACGAATATCGTAATTAGGGTGAGCAGCCAATGCCTTGGAGAGGGTACTTTTTCCACTACCATTGGGACCCATGATGGCATGAACTTCTCCGTAAGGAATTTCCAATGAGAAATCATTAAGAATAGGTTTATCTTCGATGTAGACTGATAGATTCTGTACTTTAAGCGTACTCACATTAAGATTGTATTAGTTGTTGGATGGAGTGGTGCCGTGAAATGACAAATCAAATCCGTTATGAGAAAATCCCTTGGGCAGGATTGATTCCAAAGAAATTAAGGTGTCACCTGTGATGGGAAGATCGATGATTTGCCCTGTGTCTGAGCATTTAAAGTGTGCGTGTGGAGATAGGTTCGGGCAGTAGCGTGAGGAAGATCGATCGAGATTTATTTTCTTGACCAGGCCGTATTTCACGAATGTTTCAAGGCAATTATAGACAGTCGCAAAGGAAATTTTCGGAAGTTTTTTACGTACCCGTATGAAAATGTCATCTGCCGTCGGATGATCTCTTTTTTCCAGGATTATATCATATACACACAATCTTTGCTTGGTGGAACGAAGGCCATGTTCCTTAAGGGAGAGCGAAAGATCGTTAGTTGATAAGTGATTCCTAGATGAATTCATACATATCTTATTAGGCACCTCTGATCCAATCGCAAGTTTAATTAGAATAATTCTAATTAAACATGGGTTCCGTTTAGTAATCAGTGTAAGTTATCAATCCCCAAAGTGCAGATGTTTTGTCCCCGGAAAAATCTCTCCTGTTCCAAATTTCATTGGACCGTAGATGAATCGTTCCAGTTTCAACCGGTTCAAAAGAGCTTCTTGAATGGGAAAGTGCCCCCGCTGCGTTGAAATCTTTTGAAAAATACTTTTTAGGATTCGGCAAAAACTTGCAACCAGATGACATGGAAATGCAAAACAGGGTTAGCAAAAAACACTTCAGTCTCAGGTTTACAAATTTATTCCATGACATAACTATAATTCAATCGGCGTAAATGGGATAGTCAATTTATTTCAAACTATGTTTATTGATTGAGACTGTTGATTCGATCAAGTAAAAGAGATTGCACTATGGCAAAAGGTGTTTCCCTAATCGAAGAAATAGTGGCACTTGCGAAACGCAGGGGTTTTGTATTTCAATCCTCGGAAATCTATGGTGGTCAGAATGGTTTTTTTGACTACGGACCTCTCGGGGTTGAACTCCGTAAAAATATCAAAGATGCCTGGTGGGAAGATATGGTGCGAAGACGGGATGATATGGTTGGTTTGGATTCCGGGATCATTATGAATCCAAAGGTTTGGCAGGCTTCAGGCCATGTAGATGGTTTTACCGACCCGATGGTTGATTGTAAGGAATCTAAAATGAGATACCGGGCAGATCAACTTTTTGCCTCAGAAGTTAAGGTAAGTAAGGAAAGTCTTGGTTGGATTTCTTTAATTGAGTCAGAAAATATGCGAGAGGAAGCTGAATCAATGGCTGAATCGATGAAAAGAAAGGCATCTAAGCAGGGATCGCTTGAGCCGGTTAATTTAAGAGCTTACGATGAGCTTTCCCTTGAGGAACAGAGGCTTGTTCCTTCTCCTGCCACCGGAAAACCTGGATCACTTACCCCTCCCAGAGATTTCAACATGATGTTTGAAACCCATGTGGGTGCCCTTAGAGATGGATCATCCTTATGTTATCTACGACCAGAGACGGCTCAGGGGATTTTCGCAAATTTCAAAAATGTGGTGGATACGGGCCGGGTAAAAATTCCCTTTGGAATAGCTCAGATAGGAAAAGCTTTTCGTAATGAAATAACCCCCCGTAACTTTATTTTCCGCTCACGGGAATTTGAACAAATGGAAATCGAATATTTCATTCCACCGGGTGAAGAACACTGGCCAAAATACCATGCCGAGTGGATCCAAACACGGAAGCACTGGTTTTCATCGATCGGATTGACACCTGAATACTTGGGGGAAGAGATTCATCCCGGGCACAAACTCGCTCACTACGCCAAAGCCTGCACAGACATTACTTTCAAGTTTCCTTTCGGCGAACATGAACTGGAAGGTATTGCCGCGAGAGGGAATTTCGACCTTTCTCAGCATCAGAAGCATTCCGGAAAAAATCTTGAGTACTTTGACGAGGAAAGGAGAGAGAAATATCTTCCTCATGTGATCGAGCCGAGTTTGGGTGTAGACCGTACTTTTCTTGCGGTACTATGCTCCGCGTACTCGGTCGATGAAATAGAAGGCGAGAAAAGGACCGTTCTTCGCTTTCACCCCCGAGTTGCTCCGATTAAAGTAGGGATCTTTCCTCTCGTCAAAAACAAACCTGCTTTGGTTGATAGGGCTATGGAAATTTATAAAAAAATGCAAAAGCGGTGGAATGTTATTTACGATCAATCAGGTGCCATTGGTAGAAGATACAGAAGAATTGATGAAGCCGGAGTCCCTTTTGGTGTAACTGTAGATTTTGATACAATCGAAGGAGATGGATCGGTTACCGTTCGTAATCGTGACACCACGGAGCAAGCAAGGTTTAATGTAGAGGAAGCGATTCATATGATTGAAAGGGAAATAAACCCATAAGCTTGTAGAGAGTGTTCAAATATTTCGTTTTAAAATTATTTTTCAATTAAGGTCTCATGGATCTTCCAGGAATCCATTACCATTTGTAATCTTTTCCTTTGATTCCAATGATTCCACTGCAATCGGAAGGCAATATCAATTTCTTGATCACAAGGAGGAATATTTTCGGCCATCCTCCATGCGATCCCCGTGACTGCTTCACGACCATTGTGAACAGAGAATTGAAAATGTTCTCCTGAACCAACTACTTTTGGCTTTCCATTTAATCTTACTTTCTCAATAGCAAGAACAGGTTCGGGATTCCCCTGGCCAAAAGGAGCCAGCTTTTCAATCTCTACTAAAAGACCCTCACGCAATTGATTTTGTTGAATATAGGTATCAATTACAAAGTGCTGATCGGGAGCATTTGTTCCAATCTGTTTTTCAACAGCAATTAAAAAGTTCTTGGTGAATTCTTCTAGGTTTTCTTCTGAAATGCTTAAGCCAACAGCAATCGGATGCCCCCCCCAATGAAGCAGAAAGTTCTTGCACTGGCTCAGTGCTTGTACCAAATCCAATCCTTTCACCCCTCTACCGGAACCGCGGTATTCTCCATTTTCTGATTTAGCCAGAATCAGGCAGGGTTTTCGTAAAAAATTTGCCAATTTTCCAGCTACTATTCCCACAACCCCTGGGTTCCAATACTCTCCATCTCCGTGAGCGACCAAGGCTACCTTGTCTGCAAACAAATTTTCTGCTTGTGCTTGAGTCTCTTCGGTGAGTTGCGATTCAATGAATTTTCTTTTCTCGTTGTATTCATTCATCTTACCGGCTAGCTTTTTACAGCGTACAGCATCGTTTTCCAAAAAAAGGGAAGTTGCGATTGTGGGGTCATCCATTCTGCCGCAGGCATTGATCATGGGAGCCAATTTAAAGGTAATGTCTTCGCTCTTGGGGTATGAATTCCGGTCTATTTTGCTCTCTTGAATAAGGGCGTTGAGACCTGTTGATGGGTTGAAGCCCAAATGTTTGAGCCCGAATTTAGATATAATTCTATTTTCTTTTTGCAGGGGGACTAAATCTGCAATGGTACCTAAAGCTGAAAGAGGCAGATATTCTTTGAGGTCAATTTTTTCTGGGATATTGAAGCCTTCCCTCTTCAAGCTTTTGATGATCCCATGGGCCAACTTGAAGGCCAGACCAGCAGTGCAAAGATTAAACCAAGTGGCTTCGGGGTCATCAAGTAAGTGAGGATTTAAAATAATTGGAATGTTTGACACCTCTTCCTTAGCCTGATGATGATCAACCACAATTAGGTCAATCCCTGATTTATGGAGGAAAACCGCTTCCTCCACAGAATTGGTTCCACAATCTAGTGCAATCACCAGGGAAAAACCTTTTTTCTTCAGACCTCTTTTGAGCACAGCAATGGTCAACCCGTACCCTTCGTCTTTTCTTCTGGGGATGATCAGGCTCGATTGGCCTCCCAAATCTGTGAGGATTTTCTGTAGAATACTTACAGACGAGATTCCATCCACATCATAATCTCCAACCAAAAGTATTTTTTCTTTTCTTTTGATTGCGTCTTTGATCCGTTCGACAGCCTGTTCCATGTTGGTTATATCAAACGGATCTTGTAAATGTGCCAGTTTGGGACCGATGAAATTTTTCGCCTCAGGGACCGATTTAATTTTTCTTCCCGCGAGAAGTTTAGATAACAGAGGGGATAAGTTTAAGGCTCTTTCGAATAATCTTGCGGATTCCTGGTCAAAAGATTTTTCCTGCCATATCACAGCAGGGCTTTTCATCTCTGCGAAATTAGTAAATCCTTATTTGGAAGTGGAAGTCTGCCAATCATATTTAGGCAAGATCTCGCCTTCTTCGACATGTTTTCGGTCGCCTTTATGCCAAAAGTAGAAAATCGGACTGGCAATAAAGATGGAGGAGAAAGTTCCAGTCACGATTCCGATGACAAAAACAAATGCAAAATCGTTGATGATTCCTGCTCCGAAAATCCATAGTGATATGGCAGCCAAAAGAGTGGTAAAACTGGTAATGATTGATCGTGAAAGAACACGATTGATCGCAATTAAAATGATTTTCTTGAGATTGGTCACGGGGTTCAGTTCAAGTTCCTCCCTTATGCGGTCAAAAACCACAATAGTGTCATTGATTGAGTAGCCAACGATCATCAAAATGGATGCAATCATGGGTGCAGTAAACTGCCCTGAACAAAGCGTCCCTCCTGAAATAGTTCCAAGTAAAACAAAGAGCCCGATGGTCATCAGCACATCGTGTACCGTAGCAACAACCGCACCAATTGCATATCCCATTTCAAAACGGATTGCCACATAAAGTAGGATACCAAGGAGGGCGACTAGAACAGAGGAGATTGCATCACTTGTAATTTGATCGCTCACCGAAGCTCCGATATTGCTTAGACCTTCCTCCACCAATTCAGCTGCGGGGAATTGAGATTGTAAGAGTGAAAGGGCTTCACGACTTTTACCCACTTCGCTTTGCAAAACCAGACGGGAAGCTTCATTCCCGGAACCAACTTCGGAACGATATACATGCTGAACTTCTCCGACTTCGGGGGCACTGGCGAAAGTAGTCTCCAAGTCTCCCGCGTCTATCTTTTGAGAAAAAGAAACGATACTTTCTTCGCCGCCACGAAAATCAATTCCCAAAATTCGATCCTTATTTAAATAAATTGAAATGATGCCCACGGCAACCACAACCCAGGAAAAAAAGAAAGCAACCTTACGATATTTATGAAAATCAATTTCTTTCCGCGGGTTGCTTTTGGCAATGGTACTGAGGCTGATCAAATTTTTGACCCCAGACGAGATGAGTATGGTAAGCAACAGTCGACTTATAAAGAGGGCACAGAAAACGGATGTTACAATACCAATGGCCAGAGTTATCCCGAACCCTTTAACTGGGCCAGTTCCTAGCCATATCAAAATACTTGCAGTAATCAAAGTGGTGAAATTAGCGTCAATGATGGTAGAGAAAGCTTTTTCATAGCCTCCAAGTAATGCATTCTCGGAGCTTTTGCCTGCTTTTAATTCTTCTCGAATTCTTTCAAAAATAAGAATATTAGCATCTACTGCCATACCAATGGTTAGTACCAGAGCAGCCATGCCGGGTAGTGTAAAAGTGGCTTGGAAAATTCCAGCCAGACAGGCAATTACCAGCAGGACATTGGTACCAACGGAGAAAACGGCCACCAGCCCACCTGCCTTATAGTAAACCACCATGAAAGCAATCACGAGTACGGCACCCAATACGCAAGCCTGTAAGCTACTACTCAGTGCACCCGATGCAAGGGTCGGGGAAACCTCGTATTTCTCTCCTATCTCAAGGGAGACTTTGAGAGGATTATTAAGAATATCGGAGAGCATTTTGGCTTCCCGCTGATTAAAGTTTCCTTCAATAACCGCACTCCCCCCATCAATTTTTTGTCTCACCGACGGAGCACTTTCCAACTGTCCATCCAAAACAATGGCCATTCTGCCGGGTTGACCTGTGACAGGATCTGACATTTGAGCAACCTCTCCGGTAAGACTAGCAAAAATTTGGGCTCCCTCGGAAGTAAAATCAAGCCCGACTTCCCAGCCTCCCATTTGATCCTGACGCGGATAAGCTTTATCAATGATCTCACCGTCTGCTGACCACAAACGCCTTACCCAAATGGGCCTTTCGTTTGGTTCGGCATCACCGCGCAGCATCGCAACATAGGGGATACCTTCATCATCGGTCCATGTTTCCCCGGCTTGTGGGGGTGGTGCATTGGAATCGACATTGACAATACGGAACTCCAACTTAGCCGGTTTTTGGAGGTCTTCAACCATACCGGGGTCTTGTTTGGTAGTCAGGTCAGGTATTTGAATCTCGATAGCGTTATCGCCTTTCTTGCGGACTAGAGTCTCGGCCACTCCAAATGCATTCAGACGGTCGCTCATAATCTCGACAACCTTGTCCATAGGCGATACCCCTCCAGTTGGAGAATTATCACTTTCGTTCAGGTCTGTGACTTCCATGGTAAAGGCAATTCCCCCCCGGAGGTCTAATCCTTTCTTTATCGCTGCCTGAGAACCTCGGAGAAGCGAACGAAGAACCAACTCATTTCTTTTTTCACGATCTTTGACATGACCTACACGAATGCCTGGTTTTACTAAAACCGGAAGAATACGGGATGCAACCGTACCCAAGACTCCTTCGGGTGCTTTAAAATACGCGGAGTAGTCTAATTGGTTAGTGGTACCAAAATCACGAAGAGCGCGGAAATCGATTGGTTGTTCAATGGGTAACTGCCTGCGGAGGGTCTCGATCACTTCGTCGAAAGATTCATAGCCGATATGGTTGGATGAATTTGCATCAGTTGTAACTTGGCTTCGGGCGTATTCTCCAAGTTCTCGATCTTCGAAGGGGGATATGAACCCAATACTGATGAAAAACAGTATTACTATAAAAAGAAGTTTCCAAACTTGATTCTTATTCATGGTGCTAGCAATTAGGTTCCCGTAATCGGGAAAAAAGTTAAAGATCTTTTACTCGACTTTTGCAGAGACGGCGTCTTTGGCCACTTCCACTTTCACATTTTCTGCAATCTGTACGACAACCCGATCTTCTTTAACTCCGGTAATCTTTCCAAATACTCCACCGATCGTTTTGACATTATCCCCTTTTTCTAGAGCGTTAATCATTTTTTGGTGCTGTTTTTGTTTTTTCCTTTGCGGAGCAATTAACAGAAAGTAGAAAGCAACAAAAATAAGAATCATGGGCAAGAATCCCATGAGACCCCCTCCGCCCGATTCACCGGGTGGCGGGGCCATTGCAATAGTGTGTATAAGTGAAGTGAGGTCAGTCTGATCCATATTAAAGCAAACAAATAAAACCTTATTCTTTAGTCTTGGCAAGCATCGATAGGTTGGGTTATGGGCGAATTTCTCCTAGCCCATAGGTTAGATTCAGGATAATTCGGCCTTTATTATACCAATGACTCGTTGAGGAAAGGGAATGCTTATACCATGATCTTTAAAAATAATTCCAAATTCCCAAAGCACTTCACTTCGGAGATTATCAACTCCGTTGGAAGGACGATTGATCCAGAAACGCAATCTGAGATCGAGGGGCGTTTTCGTGAAAACCAGTATCTGAGAATCAAGCTCTGAAGGTACAATTTAATTAAATCTTAATTTGTAATAAGATGCTCTGTCCCATCCCTTTTAATCATCCTAGCATAACCTGCTCGAAATAAATTAATCCACCCGTATGTCCCATCGATTTCGATCACATCTCTTGGTCTTAATCAAATGGTCGATCAGAAGAATCAGTGAGTTTACCAGATTAGAAAGGACTCTTTAGAAAAATCCCATACCTTCTCCTATTGCAGTGACAAGAATTGCAACAAATTCAAACTGATGGTCGAAAGAGCGATGGCAAAGCTCATAAACAACAAAATCGTTAGGAAATTATTTACCAATAATGTCTGTAGCGAAGATTGAATATGTGGGAGTTTTTTGATTCTTTTTTCTCCTGTACTACCAGAAAACGAGGTTTCAAAAGTAGAAGTGAATACTGCTATCAATAATATTGTAGAGAAATGATTGCCAATAAAGCAATCGTAATCTCAAATCCATATTGATTATGGGCAAATGTACTGTTTGCTAAGGAATCAGAACTATTGGAGATCATTACTTATTTTTGATAGGGGGGAAGGCAATTTAAATTCGCATTGAGTAATACTGTTTCTAAGCGAACAACGAAATAACTAATTGGAGACATCCGATCAGAAATCCCAAAATTGCTCCAACTAATTCAATGAACTTAAATTCTTTCTTCATCAATTGATTGAGCAGTTTTTCTAATTTTTCCGATGAAAAAGCGTTAACCCTCTCTTTCACCATTGCCTCAACATTTAGATTTTCTTCAAGTTTTTCTCCCATGCCCTGGGAGGTGGCTGACAAAAAATCTTTGAGTTCATTCTTAAAAAGTCCGGTTACCTTTTCCACCATCTCATCGGTTAGAAACATCGCGAGCATCGGAAATGCCTGTACCAATTTATTCCTAATCGTCATCTCAATCCTCTTTCCCACTTCGTTCATGGCCTCATCACTGGTGGCAAATTCTTTTATTTTTGCTGAAACATCTGAAACAGAAAAAAGTTCATCTGCGACCAATTGACCGAGTTTTTCTGCAAGGATGTTTTGTCGCTTTGGGAAAACTCCGTGAAAAGTAATTCCGACAATTTTTTTTGGCTCTTTGGGATGAAAAAGCATTTTGACTGCGATGTAATTTGTCATCCAGCCAATTAGAGCTGCAATCAATGGAAGCAAAAAGAGAAGCCAGTGGATTTCGTTAGCTGTTTGCATCGTCGATGTTTTCTAAAAAAGAGGGCAATTGGTTAGAATAACTGATCACATAAAGAAGTGTGTTGCTAAGTCATTCGATTTAGTTTCTAAGTAAGATATGTGCAAGATTCTTATGGTAACTTTACTCCTAGCTTTTACCTCATGCACTCAAGTGGTCACTATTCCTGTTCGCACCTTATTTGACATGCCTTCTAAGGTAGAGCGAGTGAGAACCACATCCACTCACGATCTTACTCAAGATTCCGTGAAAACCTCTAACCTGGACTAATCCAAGTTTAATGGGAAATCTTTTCCCCTAAGGATTACCTTCTTCTTCTGCCACCAAAAGAAACTTGCTTACCAAACCCTCGATTTCTTTTTTTGGAAACCTCAGGACTTGTTGGTGCAAGGCTTGAGAGTTCATCTCGGTAGTTGAATTCATGGACAAATTTTCTGGGGAGTGAGTTACCCAATAGTTTTTCAATTGAGTCAACCATTGATAATTCCTCAGGTTTGCACAAGGTAAAAGCTTCTCCCTCGGATCTTGCTCTTCCTGTCCGGCCAATACGATGGACATAGTCTTCAGAATGCTGAGGTACATCATAATTGATCACATGGGTAACATTAGAAATATCCAATCCCCGCGAGGCGACATCGGTAGCACAAAGGATTTTCACTTCTCCACCTTTGAATTCCTCGAGTGCTTTGGTACGGTCTCGTTGTTTTAAATCGGAATGAAGCACACGGACAGTTTGTCCATGTTCAGTAAGCCATCTGCTGATCTTATCGGTGCCCCGTCGCGTTTGGAAAAAAATGATCAGGTTCTCGAAATTAATTTTCTTTAATAAGGCGATCAATAGGTCGAACTTTTGGATCGCAGGAACCGGATATAGGGCATGGCTGACAGTATCGGCAGCCGAAATTTTGATATCTATTTTGGCTTCGGCGGGGTTGTCTAGTGCCCATTTTGATAGCCTCCTGACTGAATCGGGAATGGTGGCGGAGAAGAAGAGCGTTTGTCTAGATTTTGGGGTTTTCTGAATGATCTTGGTTACATCTTCGACAAAGCCCATGTCCAGCATCCGATCAACTTCATCTAGAATCAGAATTTCGATTTTTCTGAGATTGAGGTTTCCTTGGCTTAAATGATCAAGCAGTCTACCTGGCGTAGCGACAATGATATCAGGTTCGTTTCCCAGTTGTTCCAATTGCTTGCCATATTTTACTCCCCCATAAAGCAGGGCCATTCGTAGAGCGAGAAATTTTCCATATTTTTTGAAGTTCTCTTCTATTTGAATGGCTAGTTCGCGGGTTGGAGCCAAGGCTAAGAGTCGGCAACCCCCATGCTTTTCGAGTCGATGTAGGCTTGGTAGGGCAAAAGCGGCCGTTTTTCCGGTTCCCGTCTGAGCGGATCCGACCAAGTCACGACCCTCTAGAATTGGGGGGATTGACATTTTTTGGATCGGGGTTGGGTCTTCATAACCCATTTCTTCGATCGCTTTAAGCAGGGGAGGGCATAAACCCAGTTCTTTAAAATTCATTATATAACTTTTTCGTGAGAAGATTTTCTTCTCGTAATCGCAAAGGTAATCTAAATCTTACTTTTACAAAATGGGCGAGGACAAAGCACAAAAACAATATCGTGGAAGGTTGGCACCGACCCCATCTGGTTACTTACACGAAGGTAATATCAAGACTTTTCAGGTTGCGATGCAACGAGCCGGAAATGCACAAGGGAAACTTTTTTTACGCATGGATGATTTGGACTCTGCCAGATGCAAACAGGAGTATTTTGATGCCTGTGTAGAAGATTTAAGGAGTGCCGGATTAAGCTGGGATAAATTACCCGATATGCAGGAATTAGAAGGGATTTATAGGCAAAGCTACCGCAGGCAATTTTATGATGTGGCACTTCAACAGTTAATTAAAACCGGATTAATTTACCCGTGTAATCGAACTCGAAGTGAAATTCGGAAGACTGGAATAAAAAGCAATTCCGGGGAGGAGTATTTATTTCCCGAAAAGTGGAGAGGTCGTTATGATAACCAAACTGACGATCACAATCCAATTCATCAAAATTGGAGGATTGGTACGAACTGGGGCGACCGAATCACATTCAGAGATGGAAAGCTCGGAGAACTTAATTTTGAAATAGGAAAAGATTTTTCAGATTTTTTAGTTTGGCGAAAAGATGGAATACCAGCTTACGAATTTGCCACTGTGGTGGATGATCACTTGATGGGAATAACTGAAATTGTAAGAGGAGAAGACTTGCTTGTTTCAAGTGCCAGGCAATGTTTACTTTTTGATGTTCTTAAGTACACGAGACCGAAATTTTTTCATTGTTCGTTATCTCTTGGCAAAGATGGGACAAAGTTATCGAAGTCATCGAGATTAATCCCTAGTCTCTTCCCTTCCTGCTAAGATTGCCTTGGCTTTGGCCTGTGATAAGAATTCGTACTGTGCGTGTAGTCTCGCAAAAATATAGCCCCGCCATCCGTCCAAGATTCCTTTTTGCCAAAAATACACATAAAGAAAACGAAGGGTTGGACGAAAAGGCAATTTTCGAAAAATCTTTCTTAATCTACGCTTTCCTTTGACTCCATCGTGCTGAAGAGCCGTTTCATCGTCTTCAGCAGAACTTTCAACCACGGCTTCCCAGTTGGAGTATCGGTTATGCTTTTCAATAAAGCTATCTATAGTGGGAAATGCATAATGATCCATGATTGAATTGAGTTTTCCGGTAGTACCTTTGACCACCACATGCTCGTGAATCTCGTTGTCGCCACTATTCGTGTTTAGCTCGGTTACTTTTTCATATCGTCCGAACTTATGTTTGAATAGACGCAGATTCCAATTTGGGAAATAAGCGTGCTTGAGAGGTTTCTCCAAAAAGAAATACCTACGATTTATCCAATACCCAGAATGTTTTTCAATCGGGTTAGAAACAATGTTCCTGATTTCTTCTTCCGCTTCGGGAGGTAGACATTCATCCGCATCCAGAATTAAGACCCACTCATACGAAAATGGAAGATTTTCCAATGCCCAATTCTTTTTCTTAGGCCATCTTCCTTTGTACTCGAATTGCACGACAGTTGCTCCAAGCTCTTTTGCGATTTTTGTCGTGTGGTCGTTACTTTGCGAATCAACCACAAATATCTCATCTACCCACGATACCGACCGTAAGCATCTTTCTAGATTGGCTTCCTCGTTTTTGCAGGGAACGAATAAACTGATTGGAACTTTGGTGCCTGGGGTCATGAATTAATTAATTTATGAATGGAGGCTTCTTGTAGGGGGCCTCGTGGATGCCAGGCAAACAGATTGGTGGTATTTGGGTTTATCGAAGCATGAAGATCGGCATCGATTAATTTATAGCCAAGTTCTTGCAAGATAGAAAGAACGTTGTGTTGCTTTGGCGGAAAAGATTCAACGATGAGCAGCGGTTTTATTTTGGTTAAGGTATTTCTGCCTCCTTCCAAAACCTCAACTTCATGCCCTTCCACATCAATTTTTATCAAACTTGGATTATTGTCGTCTGAGACCACTGAATCCAGGGTCTTAGTTTTCACTCTAATTTCATTTGCGGAACTGTTTAGATATTGTTCGATCCAAGGCTTATCTATTCCTGCGACACATCCAGTAGCAGATGTTAAGCTGTCCTGCAAAAACAAAACCTCACTTACCCTATTGCTAAGGGCACACTTGCAAATTTCTAAATTTTGTAAATTTGCTGCACTGAGGGTTTTTTGGAGTAGCTTTATGTTTTCGGGGTCTGGTTCGAAGGCCAAAGCCTTTCGGTGCGGACAGATTTTGCTAACTTCCCATGTATACAGTCCGACATTTGCACCGACATCAAAAAAACACCCTCGATCATTTTGAAGATCCAACTCTTTTGCGATATTTTTGACCAGTTTGATAATACCCGGTTCCAATTGTTGTTTTTTCCATCGAATGGACGCGTGGGTGAAGGGTCTTAAGGCAACTTTGTGTCTGTATCCGAGATCATAAAGCTTGGGAAGATTTAATCGACTTTTGAGCAGAGATTGAAACGCTTTGGTTTTTCGTAGGACATGTAATGGGGCTTTAAAAAGAAGCACTAACAAAAAAATAAAACCAGTTCAGTTTGCCATCATCTGTTCGTACAGATCGAAATACTGCTTCCTGCAATCTTCATGGGTAGGTAAACTCATGGCATTTCTCTTTGATTTGGGAGACCGTAATAATTCTTGAACGGATTGATCGATCGATGATTGATTTTTTACCTCAACATATTTTGCGAAGTTTCCCAGTAAATCTGGAATTGCCCCCGTGCGTGTTGTGATTATTTGGCATCCCCGAACCGCCGCTTCCATGGGGGGCCAGCCAAAACCTTCAATGTAGGATGGAAAAACTAGGGCTTTGGCATAATTGTAGAGCTCTCCCAAAGTGTTTTCCGGAAGGTTTTTGAAAGAGAAGATGGCATTCGGGTTAGCTTTTATCCAATTCGATATTTGATCATCCAATTCCTCTTTTTGTGCTCCGGGTCCGACCAGCACAAGCTTTAGGTTTTTCTTAGGTAAAATTGTTCGAGCTTTTTTAAAAGAACGAAAAACAGCTTTTCGATTTTTGTACCATGCTGAACTTCCAACATGCATGATAAAATTTTCTTTTCGAGGATCAAAATTTGGGAGTGCAGTAACTTCTCTTATAGGATGATTATGTTCTCTTAAATCAGTTCCTAAATGGATTATTTCTGATCGCTTACTAGAGTTTGGAATTAGTCGATTTAAGTCTTTTAAAGTTTGATTTGAATCACACGCAAAATAATCAGCACCTTTCAGAGATTTTAGAATCCACGATTGTAGTAACTTGCCAGTTTGGGTTGTTTTCGGAGCTTCCTTAAATTCGTTTTTTGCCTGACGGATTGCGATAAGATCATGACAAGTGACTAGGATCGGTGCATTTAATATCTTTTTTATTTCAGATGTATAGATTGTATTTGACTGATCAGTTATGTGAATGATATCGATCATCTCCTTTAATCGATTATTTAATTGGTTTTTAAATACTAAATATTTATCAATGTATGATGACCACTTACTTAATCTACCCTTATTTAAGAAGATCGAAAAAAATGCTTTTGGATAAATTTCTTCTAATTCAAATTTTTGATGAAATTTTGAGTGTAACATTTCAGAAAACTTGAGCATGCTAAACTGATTATCTAATCTATAATTTGATAATAGAAGTATCTTTTTTTTGCTTTTCAAATAATTGGTCCTTTGTTGAAGCTAAGCATAATCCAGTACCAAATGCTGCAAATCCTAAAGTTGTGGGTTGACCATATAGTCCTGTGAGTAAAACTGGACCGCAAGCACCAAATAAAAAAATCGGTAAATAATTTCCTCTTTTGATTTCATTAATACTAGTTTTAAAAATGTCTTTTGTTATCCAAATGCGCCAGACAATGAATATTGAACCAATTATGATTCCATTTTCAAGGAGATGGCGGTCCCATGGGTTTTCTGTCCAAAAATAACCTCCAAAAGATGCACCTGCACGAGTTGCAGAGCCAAGCCCATAACCTGTCACATCTGATATTGGGTAGTTGAAAGGAGCACCAATTATAGTCCAATATCTTAAGAAATAGGCTTCGATTGGATTACCTTCCACATTGGCTGCCTCTTCGAATCTCAGACTTAAGAATTCAATTCCTTCTTTGAAAACATCAGCTTGTAAATAAAGGAATCCTCCGACTAAACTGAATCCAAAAATGGTAAATGTTATTTTACCAAAAGCCTCTGGTTTTATGTAAGCAAGGAATGCAAAACATGCGATTACTTGTAGAGACTCTGCAATAACTGTTCTGCTACCTGCGGTAACCATCGCTAAAAGGCTGGAGCTTATTCCCAAATAAAGCATCCATAGAGGAATTCTGCCTCGATTTAAAAAACCCCAGATAATGAAAGCGACTGTAAAGCAATAGAAATATACTATACCACTAACAAAGGAAAATGTGCCAGATGCCCTTACCTTCCCCCCAGAAGTTTCTAATTGGTAACCAGTTCCGCCTGCCGCTACATTTAAAATATCTTCACGATCTGCCTGAAATTGTTCGCTTACTAGCATAGTCATCGGTGCAGACAGTAATAAAAAAGCTTTAGCAAAGTTTATCACATCATCTTTAGATAATATTCGCCATAGGATAAAAATTAATGGGAAATGAAGGAGGTTTGTTCTGGCACCGTAGGCAATCGTGTAAAGATTTGTGCCTAATATTAGCGAAATAAAAGAAGCTACAATAACCCATTGTAACAGCCTCTTAATGTAAATGTTGTCGAGCGGTAAAATATTTTTTTGGTAACATAAGAAATAGATCCATATTACGATGGGATCTCTTACAATGAGAAGTCCAGTAGATAGACTCGGTAGGAACCATTTTCTAAGTGAACCCTCAAAAAGTAGTAAGAAAAAATAGACCCAAATTAGTATTCGAATAAAGCCAAAATCATCTTCCCTTTCTGCGATTTTATTAGTTTTCGACTGATTTGTTTTCACGCTTTATTTGAAAAAGGAAAATCAATAATTTTTTTGGCGTAAGTCTCCCACTTATAACTAGCAGATTTTTTTTGGCAATAATTACGGATTTCTTGTGTTATGAAATTCTCGATAAAGTAATAAATTTTCTGTGCAATCTTATGGGGGTTCCGAATTGGTACTAGAAAACCTGTAATTCCTTCTTCGATTAAGTCTTCTGCACCTGCATTGCGAGTAACAATAATTGGGAGCCCACATGCAAGTGCCTCTTGTTGAACAAGTGCTCGACCCTCTATGATTGAAGGTAAAACCAGAATGTCATGACTTTGCATAACTTTTTGCACTTCTAAATTTGATCGGGGAGAGAAATAAGTAAAGTTTGAGAATTTCTTACGATAAAATTCAAGAGGCATGGAAGGCTGCCCAAGAATCGATAATGATACCGGTTCATCTTTTAGTAACTTTAAAGCCTCAAAAACATCTGCAAGCCCTTTTCTTTGCGTCATAGATCCGACGAATAGAATCTTTAATTTTTCTTCTTTTGATCGAGTATTATTTCGATTATCTTTGAATGAGATGAATGGACTGCCAAAAGGTGAGACTTGGCAGGATTTATTTTGCCTTATTTGATTTGGAAGTGATTCGAGAACAAAGCGGCTAGGACAGTTAATTGAATCTGCTAGTTCTAATTCTTCATTTTTTTGGATTAATTTTCCTTCCGGTTCTTCATTGTTCTCTAAAGTGATTTCCCAGTCAGGGTATCTTTCAGCTTCTTCTGCCAGGAGTCTGCGTGCAGTAGTCCAATGTGCAATCGGTAATTCATATGAACAATGGATGCCAAGTTGTTTTGCTTCCCTAAAACTTAAATTGGCACAATCTTCATAAGTATGGAGGACTTTTACATTTAGTTTTCTTAAGTTTTTGGCCACTCTTTCATCCAAAGAACGATAGGCTTTATCGACAGCTATTTTCTTTTTTGAATAACTTCCACAAGTAAAGCTGGAAAGTCTGATGATTTCCCTTAGCACTTGTTTTTTTATTAAGTTATCCGGAATGTTGTAGCCTCTTCTGTTTTTTACACACTTTCTTGTGATGGCATCATACCCAAAACCAATGGTGGTGAAGAAATTTTCTAATTTTTCTGCTTTAAAGAGCTCCTCTATTAATGCCCGCACAAAGTTATTTCCAGTTGGGTGTGATACTAAAAAATTTGCTTTCAATTACTGCAGTTTTGATTGATAAGTTGAAGATAATTTTCTGAATATTCATCAAGAGGTCTTACATAGTCTTTAAGTCCTATTTTCGCTAGATTTACCATCTCAGCATATTTCGTCTCATTCATTTTTACAGCAATCCTTAGGCACCTAAGGAGGGATTTGACATTACCAGGCTCGCAAAATAAAGCATGCTTCCCGGCCGTTTCTCTTACTCCACCATCAGTGGAGGCAATACATGGCACTCCAACCGAGCGTGCTTCCAGTGGTGTCAAGCCTAGGTCTTCCTTTGTATGAGGTGGGGTGACCATCCATTTGGCTTCCCGGGTGTAGCGGTGCCTTTCAGATTCACTGACAAACCCACACAATTGCACCCCTTGTATTCTTTTCTCTTGAATCTTATGCAAAACTTCTTCCCGTAAGGGCCCATCCCCAAGGATGGTAAGGGGCCATTCTTGGGGATCCGCCTCTAGTCGGGCGTATGCTTCCAGCAAAATACGAATTCCTTTGTTCGGTACCCACCTGCCGATAAATAAAAATCCTTTTCTTTTGTCGGGGGGTGTTTCCCCTTGGGGCATCCGCGATACAACTGGTAGGCGAGCACTTGCATACTTCCTTTTCTTTTCCCAACTATCCCAGACAAACTCGGATATATACCACCTTCTGTCGGCTTGACTCACTGCCCACCGCCAAGCCAAAAGTCTCGGGTGAATTCCCTTTCTTCGCCAGTTATAAATAGTCATCACACAGGGTTTATTAAATTTTTTGGCATGCCATTCGCCTTCCACTATGGGGTTGTGGAGGTGGACTAAGTCGGATTCTCGCACGGCACTTTTGATTACTGCATCTCTTGGGGAAACAAATTGGCTGGAAAATCGTTTGCTTTCTTCTTCTGTCCAAGATGAACGAATTTCGCCTTCGTTTTTTTGGATCGATCCATTGTCCTGAAAACCAGCTACTTTTTTTCTAAGTAAGCGAACGGATGCGCCCCTATGGATCAGATCTTCAATCAAGGTCAGGCAAAAAGTTTCAATTCCCCCGAATTTGCCCAAACAGGGAGCAAGCATCAGGATTTTGAGGTTGGTAAGATTAGCCATCTACCAAAGATTTAGCCTCGTATTCTTCCACCTTCTCATTTGTCTGAGCGAATACCCAAAAATGTTTTGACTTACACATTTTTCAAAGGATGAGACGATAGTTGGTGGACTTTTTGTTTGATTGTTTTCGCTCGCCTTAAGCTTTTCCATCCATTCTTTTCGGTATGAACCTAGCAGGTGCACCCCCAAGGTATCTTCATGAATTTGGGTGTTGGGATAGAGGTTGGGTATTTGTTTAGGACAAATCGTTTTTGCCTTACATCGATTGGCCAGTCCAGCTTGGGCGGTGGGCATAATCCATTCAGGAATTTGGTGGAGCCGATTTTCTCCGAGAAACCACTCCAGGTAATCCCAGTCGATTGCTGTTTTGTCCCAAAACACCAGTCCTGTGGTGATACCCTCGACTACTTGAGGTTTTTTTTTACCTGTAAGCATTTGCCAAGGGCGAAAACAATACGCATCCCACTGAGTGTCCTTGAGGAAAATAGCACCATTTTTTACCTCCTTTCGGTCAAATAATCCGGAGAAGGGACGAAGAAAGAGAATGTCGGCATCGAGATAAAAACTGATCGGATCTTCGGGGAATGCGAAAATGGGGTCAAAGAACTCAATTCCCCAAATAGAATCCTTTCTAACCTTCTGGCAGTTTGCTCTGCCTTGCAGGCAATCCAACACTCGGTTCTTGTTTTCAGAGGAGTCGGTGATGGTAACCATCGTTCCATCCAGCTCGGAATGGATGAAATCTTTGTCTTCTTGAGAGAGGGAGCAGTCGGTGTGAAGTTGCAGAACAATTCGGTCTTGGCAAAATGTAAACAGTGATTTTAAGCAGCAAAGATAAAAGGGTAATTGGGTGCCACCAATGAGTGATTGTATAATAATTTTTCCATCCTCTTGTACCTCCATCTAGTTTTCTTCTTGGAACCAGTTTTGGACCGTTGAAATAATATTTTCGACCGAATCATTCGATAACTCCGGGTACATTGGCAGAGTAAGGTTTCTTTGATAGAACTGATCGGTAACTGGCAGGTTATCCCATCCGCGGATTCGATTTTTATAGGCAGAGTGTTGATGAACCGCCTTGGGGTAGTGTAAACTGGCTCCGATTTGATCGGATCGTAGGTATTCCATCAATTCATTTCTTTGATCACATTCAATCACATAAAGATGCATCGCATGAAGTTCAGTTTCACATAAGGTGGGTAAGGTAATGGGTAAATCTTTAAAAGCTTCATTGTACCTTAGTGCGATTGCTCTGCGTTTAGCATTGTCATCCGCGAGGTGTTGTAGCTTGACCCGTAAGATGGCTGCCTGTAATTCATCAAGTCTCGAATTAAAACCCGGGCTGACACTTTCCCTTGCTTCGTTCCATCCGTACTGCCGGAGAGATTTAATCTTTTCGGCAAACTCTTCAGATCGACAAAGAATCACACCGCCATCTCCCGTACCTCCTAGGTTTTTAGTCGGATAACAGCTGTAAGCTGAAATATCTGCAAATGTGCCTACTTTTTGTCCATTGATCTCCGCTCCATGTGCCTGCGAACAATCCTCAATCACAGCTAGGTTATGGACATTGGCAATATCCAAGATCCTGTGCATTTCAGCTGGTTGCCCATAAATATGAACCGGCATGATCGCACGGGTCTTGGTAGTCACTCTCTCATCAATTGACTCGGGTGCAATGCATCTTGTATGAGGATCGATATCTGCAAAAACCGGAGTGCAGCCTGCCTGTTCAATTCCAGCAACCGTGGCTACAGCTGTGTGGGACGTGGTGATAACCTCGTCTCCGATTCCTAGATCAAGACCTCGGAGGCACAGTGCAATCGCATCGGTTCCATTTCCCACTCCCAGAGCATGCAAATCTTTGCCATGAAACGATGCGAATTCCTTTTCAAACGCATCGACTTCAGAACTTAATACATACCACCCTGAATCGAGTACCCGCTTGATCGCCTGATCCATTTCAGACTTATGGGCATGGTAGGAAGCAGATGGATCGCTAAACGGAATCATCAGGAATTGCTAAATGTAATGTTCAATTTCATCTTTGAAATACTCAAGGGATCGCTGTATGCCCTCTTCAAAATTCACTTTTGGTTCCCAGTCAAATTGATCACGAAACGCAGAGTAATCGCAGATGAAATCGCCCACATCGATTGCCTTTCTGTCTTTTGGAAAGGGTACTAAATTGTAAACAGAGCTCGGATTTTGATCACAAAGAATCGTGGCGGTCTGTTCGAGGGTTAGCGGGTCGGGTGAACCAAGGTTAAAAGCTTTGCCTACAGCTTCTTTCGATGTTGCTGCTATGAGAAGTGCACCCACAACGTCATCCACAAAATTGTAGTCCCTGCGTTGAGTTCCGTCTCCAAAAACTTGTATTGGTTTTCCTTCATGGAGATTTCTTATCCAAATACCAAGAAAGGTTTGCCTGGCATCCTTGATTCGCATTCTTGGTCCATATGTATTGGTGAGGCGAAGCACAGATGTTGCAATTCCGTATACTTCTTGATATAAAATATGATATTGCTCTCCGGCAATTTTGTTTATTCCATTTACATCTACAGGGTGGAGGGGATGTTTCTCATCAACCGGCAAATAACTTGGCTTCCCATAGATTTGTCTAGTACTGGCAAATACAATTCGAACATCAGGATTGTATTTACGGCAAGCTTCCAAGATTGATAATTGGGCCTTGGCATTAATATCTAAGTCAGTGATTGGATCATTCATTGAGTCCATGTGGCTAGTCTGACCTGCCAAGTTAAAAAGATAATCTTTACCTTGAATCAATTGATGGATTGCATGCGGATCCCGTACATCTGAAATGTTAATATCCACTTGACCTTGAATGTCATGAAGATTTCTAAGGTTCCCTCCATATTCCGGAATCAAACTATCAATTATAGTTACTTCATTTTGCAATTCGACAAGACGACGGGCAAGGTTAGATCCAATAAAACCTAATCCCCCTGTAATTAATATTTTTTTGTTAAAAATATCCATCTTTAACAATCTGTTCTCAACCCAATTTTACGAGCCGGATTTCCTGCAACAATTTGTTGGTTACCCACATCTTTAGTGACCACAGACATTGCTCCTACGACAGAATTTTCACTAATTTTGACTCCTGGTAAAATAACGGCTCTTGCACCTATAAAAGCATTTTTTTCAACAATGATCTCTTCAGTTACTAGTTGAAGGGTAGGAGATTTGAAATCATGAGTTCCGGTACATAGATATGCTTCTTGAGCTACTGTAGCACCCTCATGTACCTCTATTTTGGCAAGTGAGTAGGCATTTGCCCTATCACCAAGGCATGCTCGATGCATCATAATTAAATGCCATGGAATTTCAATTTTTGCAGTGCTATGTACAAAAGGGATTCCCGAAATATTAGCTCCAAATATTTTAAGAATAAATAACCTCCACGGATTCATAAACTTAGGATTCCATGAACAAGTGAAAAACCAAATGAATCGCCAAAATATCAAAATTACTTGAGTCCACCACGGCCATGGACTTTGAAATTTTTTTTTCTGTGTTTTTGGTTTCAACTGAATAATCCTATCATCTCTTTTGCGGTGTAAGCAACACCATCAAAATGTTGTTTCTTAGGTTTTCGGATTGATTTAATTAAGCGGTCACTCACCGAATCGTCGTTTAGTAAAAATAATTGTTCTTCAAATTCTTTGATTACAAACAATTTTTCTTTTGGCGTATCTCCATCGTCAAATGCAATAACTGGCATTCTATGCTCAAAAAGAGTTGCGGTAGCACTGCTTTTTCCGATTATATCGAAAGGTGTGGTTGATACTCCAATTTCACAATTTTGAATTTTTTGCGAAATTTGAGTTCTATTCAATTCTCCAGTTACGGTAGTCACAAAACCAAAGGGTTTAAAAGCAGCTTGCATTTTTTTAAATCCTTCATGTTCTCTTCGCCTTCCAATTACCACTATCAAAATGTCTTTTTTGAGAGAGATTGAAATTTTTTTTAACAGAGCTGCTGTATGTCCGTAATTAAACTTTTCGTAAAGGGTTCCGAAAAAAGCAACTCTTATATGGTCGGAAGTATCAGTCTCCCTAGAGGGAGAAAAGGGGACAGTACCGCAAAGATAAAGATACTTAGCTTTTAGATTTTCTTTTTGTAAACGATCCAAGGCGGCAGAGTTTGAGCAGGTAATAGTTTTTGGCTTACTTGTTTCTACTAAGGATTTAATTTCTCTTTTCTGTAAGCATCCCCAAATTTTTTCTTTCCATTTCGCTTTTGGGTATGCACCAACCCAAATTTCATGGAAATTGATGTGAAGTTCACGATTACTAAGAGATTTCGCTAATTTTTGAAGTGACTTGCCTGTTAAGCCAATAGGCGAAAAAAAATATGGTGCGAATTGAAAACTGTAAATATCCGCGTTGGGAAGATTTTTTGCTATGTGAGTAAATAAATTTTTTTCGTCAATAGTTATATGAATACATTTAATACCGCTTCTAGTAAACTCAGAGATAAGGAGCTCAATATAATCCGAAATTCCACATTTTTCAGGATTGTAAGGACCGGATAAAATACAAATCTTCAATTGCGTTAGTTAAAATTTCATCATTACTTTTACTTTAGTCAGGACTTCATCTACTTTCGCAATTTGACCTATGCCAATACTGGTCTCTTTTCCTAAAACCACAGATTCAGGATATCCCCATTGTTTACGATGAAGTGATGCACTTTCATAATGATTCCCTAACAGAGTAATTGAAGGTATCCTGAAGGCACCTGCAAAATGCATGGCAACGGATGAGTTGTTAATAATTAAATCTGCGTTTTTTATTATTGATGCTGTCATACGTAAACTAGTCTTCCCGCACAAATTTTTAATCTTTGTTGAATCTGTTACAGTAATTCTAGATGAATCTTCTCTCGCTCCGACTATTACAATTTCATTTGTGTTATCTTGCGATAGTTTGGTTACTAATTTTGAGTAATTGATGTTCCCCCAACATTTTTCCTCGAAACCTCCTCCTGGTGCAATGACTAACCTTTGTTTTTTACTCTCTGTATTAGACCAAAAACTTTGCCCTTCAATTATTTCTTTTTTGGTTAAATAGATTCTCGGGCGTGGCTCGGTTGAGTCATTTATTCCCAAAAATTCCGTGAACTTAAGGCTGGAGGTTATAACATGCCTATCATTTCTATAAGTGATGAATTTTTGGCACCATTTATAACCTCCTGCATATCCTTTCACTCCATATCGGTTTCGAATTTTGGCCCTTCGCAAAAGCCATGATCCTTGCCTGCTTCCGAGAATATCTATTCCATGCGTAAATCTATTTTTGGTAATTATATTGGACTCATTAGAGAAGAGTACATAAGTTAATCCCGTTAAGAATGTTTTAGGAGAATTTGCAGGATAAAAACAGTTTTGTTTATTATGCCAAGGAGCATTGCAGTGAATGACTTCATCTATATCAGGATTATTTTGCAAAAGTAGTGTTGCCCATGATCCTACTCCAATTGAAATTTTAAGATCAGGTCTGTTAGATTTTATACTGAACAAAAGAGGAGTTGAAGTGAGAACATCCCCTAAGTCATTATTTCTTAAAATAAATATCTTAGACTGATTCTTCAATACCGTTTTGAAACTGCTTTTCTAGGTATATTTAAAATATTAGTGTAAAATGAGTACATGATTAGTTGAAAGCCAATTGCTGTAACAGTCACTCCTGGAACTATTATCTTCATGTTTTCAGAATACGAAAACTCACCAAAACTTAATAGTCTCCATTTATTAATACTATAACCAAGAGAAAATATACCTAAAGCAATGACTATAATTGCAATAAAAATAGATTTTTCCAATGTAAAAAATTTATTAAGTTTTTTAAAAACATCATTTATAAAATAGAGACCCTCGTTCGAAGAAAACTGGTATGTCAGTAGACCGAACAACAAAGATTGAAAGCCAATAATCACTGAAAGTGAAGAAAAAACTAATGTATGTGCGTCCAGAGTTACTCCTAGAAAGTTTAAGTTTAACAACCCGCATAAAAAACCGATAAAACCCATAAGCAATAAACAGAAACCAGGATACATGTAGAGATATTTTGGGCAATATAAGAGAAAAAAACGAAGAGTCCTCCATCCATCCTTAAAAGTCCTTAAGTGTGGTACATTATTTATTCTGCCATCTTTGTGTAGAGTTATAGGAACCTCCGAAATTTTGTACCCAAGAAGAGAACTTTTTATAATATTTTCAGTTGCAAATTCCATACCACCACATTTTTGCTGAATATCTAAATACATTTCTTTTTTAAAGCATCTCATTCCGCAATAAATATCATTAATTGGAACATTAAAAAAAAATTTCGCAAGATTTGTGAGGGCAGGGTTTCCAATATACTTATGCGAAAAAGGCATCGCACCCTTTTCTATCTTACCGCCTCCTGTTGGTAACCTACAACCCTGTACAAGATCATAACCCTTTCTAATTTCATTTAAAAATTTTGGAATTTCGAGAAAATTATAACTATCATCAGCATCTCCCATAAGGATGTATTTTCCCTGTGCTGCATCTATTCCCCCCATAAGAGCAAAACCGTATCCTTTGTCAGTGACTTTTACTATTTCAACACCAAGACTGTATGCAATAGAAAGTGAGTTATCGGTACTTCCATTATCAGCAATAATAACCTCGGCAGACAGATTTTGGTCTTTTATGATGCTAAGACATTTTTTTATGCACGTAGCTAAAGTTTCTTCTTCATTAAGACATGGAATGACAATTGATAGTTCCATAGTTATGACAGGATGAGATATATGTATATGAAAATCTGAAAGTTAAGCATTCAAGATAAAATAGTTATGATTGATCTTTAGAAGATGTAAAATGAATAGTACAAAAATAAATTGTGAATGAAGAGAAACTAGATGTTGTAAATTATATAAGAGGATTAGCTTCGCTATCGGTATGTTGGTACCATTTAACTACATGTTACCCTGGAGCGAGTGAAAGCAAGATAATACAATCATTGGGATATTACGGACAATATGGTGTACATGCATTCTTTGTTATATCAGGTTATGTGATTACTTATTTTTTGGATAAAAATAATTATAGGATTTCTCATATTATTACATTCCTAAAACGAAGGTTCATACGTGTAAACTACCCATATTATGCATCAATTATATTCATAATCTTAATCACGATGATTGCACAAATGTTACCTTCATATCGTGGTAACTTATCTGTGTACGAAATAAAAGACATTTTACTTCATTTTGTTTTCTTGACACGATTTTATGGTGAGAATTGGATAAATCCTGCATATTGGACACTAAGTATCGAATTCCAATATTATATTCTAATGGGATTAGCGGTGCCATTAATGAATAAAAAAATGTCAAAGATGATTATTTATATTATATTAATTATAACGAGTTTAATTACGCCTTTTCAATATAAGCAAATTTTAATTTCAGCGTGGTTACCTTTGTTCATTATTGGAGGAGAGACCTATATGTACAGGATAACGAAATCAAGTGTAACGAGTTATTACACATACCTTTCAGTATGTTTATTAATAATAATAATAAACCATTATGATTATTTACCATGCATTATTACTTCAGTTGTAACATCACAACTAATATTATGTTACCATTTGAAATACAAAATTAAGATACTTTCATTTATGGGGAATATTTCATACTCTTTGTACTTAATACATGTACCACTCGGACAAAAAATTATAAACGCAACAACTAGAATATTCGGTGTGTCTGACATTTGTCTTTTCATATCAGCTATAGTCGCTACAGTTGTTTGTATATTTATCAGTTTTTTATTTTTTAAAATTATTGAACATCCATGTCACATTTTATCTAAGAAAGTAACTCTTAAAAGTAGATGAAATTTGATTCATAATAATTTTAAGAGGTCAATAATATTTACGGATTAAATAAATTATAAGACATTTCATTTCGTTGTATATATTTATCTTATTATATAAATCAAAATTATTTCCTTCTATATTTTTAATCTTATGAATTTCGTTTAATGTATCATTGGGTGATAATTTATTTATGAAGTTAACAAGATCAATTCCACTTATTACTAATAATTGCCTGTCTAGAAATAACCAGTTTAATTTTCTCCAATTATAATTATTAATTTCTAATATTTCTCCAGCATCAATCTTTTGTCTTGCAATATGTATTGTGCAAGAAAAATTTTCCCAATCTTTATTAAGTATTGCCCATTTAAAACTATCAAGACCTCTATATTCAGGAAGTTTTCCAGGGTGGCAATTTAGAAATAATCTATCGTTTCTTTTAAGATCAAAGTCTTTTCCTAGAATTCCCAGTTGACCCATAACTATTATTTTCGCATTGCTATCATCTATAGTTTCACTTGCTATCTTCTGCCAATTTCCATCATCTTTAATTATCACTAATGGTATTTTATTTTTCGATGCTAGATTATTCAAACTCTCCAAATCACAAAGAAAAATTTCATGAATATAATCACATGCTATTTTATAAAAAGAAAATATCGTTGCTTCAATAAAACCTATTCTTTTACTCACAAATCCAAATAGTTTTATGTTGTAGTTTATACCTGTTTTAATTGCTATAATCTTTTCTATTTTTATATTTCTTTCTTGAAAAGATTCGAGCATTTTTCTACCTTTTATAGAATCATAATTCGTTAATAAAATTACCTCAGGTTTTTCTTTTTTTATTATTTTTGTAGAGCTCATATCTTAAAAATTAATAGTTAATGCAGTAATTTCTTTCTAATTTTCTACTTTTAAAAACTTTTAATAAATTAACATAATAAGCTCATTATTTTTGAGCAGAATTAGTAATTATCTAAATTGTTATAATAATTGTTTGTTGTAAATTGTTGCTACCCGATGTGCATTTGCCATAATTGTCATTGTAGAATTTTGAGAAGGTAAGAATGGCATAGAAGTACCATCTGTTATGTAGACATTATTAGTACCATGTAGAAGGCCATTAAGAGAAGTTTCAAACTTTTTGGGATTCTTTTTCATTGGTATTCCTCCACTTAAGTGACTAAGGCTCGCTGCACTTCGACTTGCTGGAAAGTACGGCCCAATTGGAGTAATTCCAAGTTGTTTACGGTTATTAAGTAACTTTTTATACACTCGCTTAATTAGAGTATTACTCCTTTTATTTCTTTCAAATGTTAAATGAATTTTATTTATATTCTTATCTTTTAATACTTGTGCATTTATATTTGCTGAGTAATCGCTTGGAAAATAAACAAAAAGTATAAATATATTCTGTAGATAGTTTTGTGCAGTTTCTTGAAAATAATTTGGGATTATATTTAGGAGTGGACGAAAACGGTCAATAATTGTATTACTCATATTGTATAACTGTATATGACATGCTGTTCCTTCGGTGATTAATCTCATACTTAATTGATTTAATGTGAAATCTACACTTAATCTCTCTTTACTTCCTTCAAAATTCATACATGGTATAAGGTATAAATCATTATCTAATAACTTAAAATTGTTACTTTCTGTATCAATTGATTCATCAATTATTCTCAATGTTGATAAAACTCCAGTCGAAAGAAATATTGAATCATAAGTTTCATTAGATTCTTTATTTTCGTCAATATTTAGAAGGCTCAACTTTACTTTATCATTTTTTTCGAAAAATTTATTCAGTAAGAATGGTCTTTTGTATGTGAATCTTTCACTTTTGTTTAAAACACTTACTGTATATTCTGATTTGTATATGGCGTCATGCGGGCAACCACTAAGGCAATGTCCGCAATAAACGCATTTATTTGAACCTTGTTCTTCCTTTGTTTTTACTGCTAATCTAGATCTACCACCCCAAATAAATTCTTTTACTAGAAGATCTTTGTTCTTAACCCATTTTTTATATATTATTTCGCTATTCTTATTTAATGTAACGAGTCTGTTCTCATCTCTGTACTTCGGATAAAAAGTATTTAGACAATCATTTGCTTCTGTTATTGACAAAAGTTTACTAACTGATCTGTAGTGAGTGTCCATATCTTTCATTGATATTGGCCATTTATGGTAATCATCTTTAGTAAGTGGATAACATGTCGCTCCCCATACATTACTAAGTCCCGATTTTGCTAGAGAACGTGCTATATTCTCATTACATTTTAATGGTATTCCCCATTCTATATCTTTATATACATAATTTGATCCAAAACTTGGCTTGTCTGTTAAATTTAAAACGCCCGATTTTCCTAATAGTGCTTTAATAAAATTAAGGGAAATTTTAAATGGACTATCACTACTGATTTTTGGTTTTAGTGATTCTAAGTCGCTATTATCACAATTATTTGCCTTGAGCTTTTGTTTTAATTTTTCAGCTTCCTCGTTTTTTTCGTTACCGAAGTCGAACATAACCACCTCGTTGCCGTCCTTCAGGAGTGCTGATGCTGTTGCTACTCCAGATGGACCACTACCTATAACTGCTAATCTTTTTTTTATGTTCCTTAAAGTATTTTTCTATGTAAAATACATTCCTTTTTATATCAGTTTCGCTATAACGAGAGTAACATGGTAATAGAATAGTCTTTCTTGCCACTGATCTAGCAATTGGTAGTCTTTTCCTGTAGTCCTTGAAGCATTCTAAGTCTGCACAGTTTTTGATATGTTGAATAGCTAGGTCACAACCATTCAACATTAAATAATCAACTAAATCATCTCTCTTGTCATACTGTATGGTGTAGTAAGAGTATGTGTGTTTAAAGTCTCGATGAAAAGGTGCAATTTGAATGTGTTGTATTTTCTTTAGTTTGTTGAAATACAGCTTTGCAAAATCAATCCTTTTTTTGTTATTATTTTTTACATACTTTAAATTATTCAGAATAATCTCTGCTTGAATGTTATTCATACCTTTCAGGTACGAGTTTGGTATATTCTCTTTTTTACGAGGGTTATCTTCAACTCTTACACGCTTATTTAAAAATTCTACACGTTTCAAGTGTCCAAAGCGAAAGATTTTATAGGTGAAGTGCTTGAAGAATAGTGGAAATGTTACTAAGTCAGTAACAAATGCGTTCAGAACTTTTTTCAAGTATGAGAAGTTATCCAAAACAGCAAGATCGCAAATATCGTTCTTAATCTTTTCATAAATTTCTTTATGTTTAGTGACCAACATTCCTCCCTGAAAAGAGTTTAGGTTTTTATACATACCAAAACTGTATATTCCTATATCTCCAATAGTTCCTACATGTGAACCATTTACTATGGTTCCAAATGCTTGTGCTGCGTCTTCGATTAGAGGAATTCCCTTGGAACAACATATTGTCTTCAATTTATTTAAATCTACTCCAAATCCGTGAAGATGAGTAACCATTACGGCTGCAGTTTCTTCATCAATTTGTTCAATTGCTTTATTTGGATCTAAATTACATGTTGTGCTTTCAAGTTCTATGAACTCAGGTATTCCACCTGCACATAAAACCATGTTAACAACATCGTGTATTGTGTAAGGGGAAAGAAGAATTTTTCTTTTTTTACCAACAATATTTTTAATTGCAAAGTATATACCGACCCTTGCTTGAGGCATTGCAATACAATACTTTGCACCAACATAATGGCTGATTTCTTTTTCAAGAATTCCTACTCTGTCGCTGTTAAAGTGTTTTATTTTAAATAATCCTTTGAGCCCAATTAGGTAGGTTCTAAAATTTGTATAAATCCTAAACCGAGGTAGCGGTCTATTCCTAGCTATTAAATTTGAGTCGAAGTATTTTATATTGTGAAATCTAAACCTTTAGATCTGTATACCAAATTTGTGCACGGTTTTTTTTCAAACTCTTTTGCGTGGTATGCCATTCAGTTGCTTGAGGAAATCGAGTTTTGATTATCTGTAGCATATCATCCTCTACATTCAGAAATTCTTGAGAGAGGACTAATATTACCCGTAAATTTTCAGAAGAATTAAAAGGACTTTTGCTAAAGCAATTGGCTTTGCCATGGTAAACATGCTTGAGTGCATCATCAACTGAACAAAGCGGAAGAATTCTTTTATTTGAAAATTCAATCCAGGCTCCGAAATTTGTAGTCTCCAAATTATGAGCTACAGCAACAATATCGTTAGGTCTTAAAGTAAGACTATCAACTTCTTCAATTACTTCTTTTAAGTCATCTTTAGCAAGATAATGAAAGTATAAATTCTTTTCTGATGATTTGTATGTAACTAATTTTGAATCAAAGAACATTCCTCGAAATGATCTGAATGATTCAAAAATTCCAGGTGTGATAACAAATATAAAAACGCAAAAGAAAACAAATACTTTTGTGTATTTTTTGTAGTGATGAAATTCATTTATGAGTGTTTCCGTAATTATTAAATGAAACAAGAAAATGAAAACAGATGTGTAGCGTACCCCCATATTTATGTAATGGCAACCAATGTACCAACTCATAAAACCCATCAATGAAAAGGTGATAATCCAAATGTTCGTGGCTAACCAGTAAGTTTCAGTGGAAAAATGGCGTTTAGACTTCCAAAATAAATAATAAAAAAAAGAAATTAGAGGAATTGCTAATAATGGCATCCATACGATTCGATCCGAAAAATCACCAAATATTTTTAAAAAAGGAAAGGTGGGATCCATGAAACAAAAGAAATGTTGTGCAATGCTGTGGAAATTGAAAAGACTTAATCCTGGGCCAACAATGATTGAAAAAAAGAGATCAATAAAACCAACTGTATTTTGATTGAATCCAGCTGTATTAGCTTCGTCGGCTAGACTGTAAACTCCTGAAAAATGTAAGTTTATGAGATTCAATAGAATCACAGGTAATAAAGCAGTAGAAATTGATGAGCAGACAAATATTCTTTTCAGAAGGGGGAAATTCTTACACTTTATAAGTATCCACAAGCATACGCCTGTTAACAGTGCAGCAATCGATATAAAACCCGAGTATTTTAACCAATAGACTAATCCGCAACTTAAACCGAAAGTGATGGATCTTGTATGTAATCGTAATGAATCCATGAAAGAAATCCCGGTACATTTATGACAGTAATTTATAAGATTTAATCCCCATAATAAAAGCCATGGAAATATACAAAATGGTAAAACATCTGCGTGTAGATAAAGTAATCCACCAATACGTTGATAATAAACAAAGCCCGTAAACACCATCATCCATAGACTAAAAACATGCCCTTTAAGGTACTTCCAAGTGCTGAACCAGCCCCAAAGACCTAACAGGTAATAAAACAACCCTAAAAGTCGGATTGAATCACCTAATGAAAAAGGTAAGTATTTAGCGGGGTAAAATAATAGACTAACTCCTGGAGTATACCAACTTATCCATACATTTACATTTTTAGATAAATCGTATGGAGAGACACCTGTAAACGTGTGAATTTGAGATACTTGCTTTGAGTGATATTGCTCTAATGCACTCATCATCAATCCATTATCTGAATCGACTACCATAGGAATGATTCCAATCGCTAAAACACAAGATAGAATCGGTAAAGCGAACAATGTTAATACTGCAAGTTTTGAATTATTTAATATATTGAACAGTTTGGTTTTAGTTACCATAACTCACTTCTTTATTCTTTGGGAGTGACAAAATATCTGTACTGTAATTCACAGGATATTCAATTGGGTTGAATGGAAGAAGTTCTAAGTTTCGAAACTTTATTACATCTTTTTTTAATAAATACTTATCCTCACTCTTACAAAAGTAGAAATTGTAATCAAATTTTTCTAAGTAGTTTAGTATATCAATATGAGTAAGTTTATAGCGATTAAGATTTTCTGGTATAATTTCTATGTATATCGATTTAATTTGTTTATTTTTAAGCAAGGTAGATGCACCTTTCAAAGCATTGAGTTCGTATCCTTCTATGTCTAATTTCATGAAATCTATTGTTTTAATATTTCTTTTAATACAATACTCATCAATTAAAAGATTGTTGATTTTAAAATTCGTACTTGAATTTTCAGATACATAGGATTGTCCAGTTTGTTCCTCTACCACTGAAAATGATGAGTCTCCAAACTTATCTGAAACACAGACATTATTAATTGAAAAATTCCAATTAGGATAGAGATTTCTTGATTTAAGAAGTAGAGAAAAGAGATTTTTATTCGCTTCAAATAAATGAAAATTAACAGAAGTTGAAACTTGGAATGTTAAACCGAAAGAACAGAAACCTACATTACTTCCAATATCAAAAAAATGACTGCCTGATTTTAGGAAAGTAGATGCAACATTAAAAAAAAAAGGATCAAACTCTCCTTTCAAATAAACATTTCTTGGTTCCGGATCATTTAAATCAATATAGATTTTGCTATTTCCATTAAATGAGATTTCTTGTACAGGATACAGAAACCCTGCTTTTAACATCATTTTAATAAATGAATGTCTTTTGAGAAACGAAGGAATGTTATTTAAGGAAATAATTAGATACAAAATATATTTGCCCAATCATTGCATTGGTGAAGATTCTTCAGGTCATTATCGGAAAGGATGATTGGTCTTTTATCTACTTTAAAAAAAGTCTTGTAACCAACTTCTTTTAAAAAAACTATCAAATCATGTGAAGTATAGCCAAAAGATTTAGTCCATTTGTCGTTCACTTCTAATAACAATTTGGGTCTGTGTCTGTTTAGAATTTGGGTCATTCCCTTAAGTGCAAGGAGTTCTGCACCTTCGATGTCACATTTTATGAAGTCTAGTCGTTCAATATTATTTTTTTTAATATACTTATCCAATGTGACCATGCTACATGTGACTTTTTGAATATCGCTATTTTTCCATGATCCTTTATTGTGTATCATTAGTGATGATTGTCCTGAATCGTTCCCAGGGGTATATATATTGAAATTCCCCTGTTTATCCCCAATTGCTAAGTTTTCTAAAATGACATTATGAATTTTTAATGATTCAACATTTCTCGAAAGATATTCGAAAGTCTTAGGTACTGCTTCAAAGGAAAATACTTTACCTTGTTTTCCTACGATATTACTGAATAATATTGTGAAATTACCAACATTAGCACCTATGTCGAATACGGTTTGACCTTTCTTGACTTGGTTGAGATATAAGATTTTTTCGTAATTATCTGAATTACATATCTCTAGGATAGTCTTGTATAACCATGGATATTTTGAAAGGAAGTTTATTAAAATAAATTTCAAATATTTATCTTTTTATTTAAAAAAAAAAGGAAGATATGCGTTCCAATAATTATATACATAAATTTAAGAAAACTCTGTTTTAAATTGAGAACTTTAAGATAGTGCAGAAGAAAATGTAAATTTAGATTTATATAGTACTTAATTTTATCAGTATTATTTTCTAAATTTAGATAATCGCCATTTTTATTCAGGTGATAAGCAAACGATTCACATATTCTAGTCATTTTTTTGATGGAACCATAGATCGTAGCAATCCGGGGAGGATGGTACACGATTATTTTTTTGATAAATGGTACTTCGCCTTTTTCCCTTAAGCGGTAATAAATGTCCATGTCTTCGTATGCTGCAAACTTGTAGTTTTCATCGAACCCGCCTATTTCATCAAAAACTTTCTTATTGATTGCTATATTTGCTGACCAAAAATTACCTCCACTAAGGTTAACGGGACATTCATCTAGGTTACATTTTGTATGGTAAAGAGGATGAATCGCACCTTCTATACCAACTATTTTACGTTTGTTCTTTATGGTTCGTGTGATTTCGCTAATCCAGTTTTTATCTGGAACACAATCATCATCTGTAAATATGATCCATTCACCTTTTGCATGTTTTACACCATTGTTACGATTAGCAGCAGGGCCTTTATTTGGCCCTCGAATGATTTTCACATTTGGGAATATACTAGCAATGCTTTGTGTAGTTTTCGAGTATTCATCATCACTTATTACAATTTCATAGCATATGTTTTTTACATATTTACATGACTCGGTAATTTTTTCTACACATACTATGAGATCATTAATTCTTTGATAGGTAGGTATTACTATCGATAACTGGATATCACTATGCATTTACCGGATAAAATCTTTAACTACCGTTTTTATTTTCATTAATAAATTTTGATTAACTTGATTGTTTTTAATTAAATTAATTTCATCGGTAGAGAGATAGTTTAAAAACAACTTGTCTATTGGCTTATTAAGTTTGTTTTTGTCACCTGCCCAATGAATTATGTATGGTGTTTTATTTTCAGTTGTCCAATACCTCCTATAATCATTATCATAGTCTCCAGACCAAGTTGATGCCATGGAATAAGGTGGTAGTGTTAGGTTTTTGATTTTTACTCCAGATAACAAGACAAGTAAATTAAGTGGAGGCTGGTCTGTTTCACAATGAATTAGTGTTTCTCTGTAATCATTATTTTCTGATATTTTAATGATTGAATCTATCTCATATAATTTTTGATCACATGCAAATTGTCCTCCATTAAAACATAATGATGGCCATGTAGTGCTATAATTTTTAAAAATTCTTTCTGAATGCACCGTTACAGTATTTTCTGGATTATTCCAATGGCCACAACTTGTTATAAATCCGTGGTATTTACTAAGAACTACCTGAGGATTTTTTAAAAAAATAATATCTGGATCGACAAACTGGTAGTTAGATTCTGTAAGTATTAAATATTTTTTATGAAAGTTAGGACTACGATTATTTTTTATCCACTTAAATAGTTTTTCGTCTTTCCACCATTTACAACCGTCTGGTAAATTGAAAAGCTTATCATTAAAAGGAATTACTTTTACTGGCAATGAACAACCGACTGCTCTTAATGATCTTACCATGGCATTAAATCTTATTTCAACCGATTTATTTGCCATTGTAATTATTTTATCTATTTTCAATCTTTATTTTTTTTATAACAGTTTTCCAAAATTCATAATGAGGAGATAATAGACTTATTAATGCTCTTTTCCAGTCTCTATCTTTTATATCATAATATACCATTTCTTTAAACGAGTAGTTAATTTTCTTAATGTATCCTGATAAAGATAAATCTTCTTTTTCTCCAAGATTCCATCGCCAATATCTGTTTAAAATCTCCTTGGTCGTACACGACTTTATTGTTAAACATCTTAGTCTTCCATCGGAAATGATTTTAAAACCTGCTTTTTTTAATCTATTACCTAGTTCGAGATCTTCCGTATGAGTGTATTGAATATTATAATTTCCGGTTTTCATAATTTTAGATTTTCTGACTATAGCGGCGAAAGTTATGAAAGGTGGGTCCTCTTGGATTATTGGAATTTGGATTCTTTCGTTGTAAAGATAAATACCTCTCCATCTTTCTGCTGCAGTCCGTGGTTTTTTTTGATTTAAACTACCAAAGACCGCAGCTACATTATTATTTTTAAACCATTTTAACCCTTTTTCTAAAAAATCAGATTCTATCTTTTTACCTGCATCTACGCATAACACATATTCATACCTAGAAATAATCATAGCTTGATTTCTAATCCAACCTCTACCTTTATTTTCTTTATTTTCAACAACTCTAACACCTGCTTTCTTTGCTAGATTAATAGAGTCATCCTCTGAACCATCATCAATTACAAATATTTCCCTCGGGACAAAATTCTGTAACTGTACACTTTTGATAGTTTGCTGTATTGTTTCTTCATTATTAAAGCATGGTATATATGCAGAAACTGATAGCATTAAACTGATTTATAATAAGATGATGTCTAACTGTAAATGAAAGCTTTTGTTCGAATGCTATTTTTTAAAATCAATTTCTACTCCAATTTTCTTTTCAATGATGTATTTTGGTCTAGATCTCGATTGTTCCAAGGTTCTCCACAAATATTCGCCCATCATTCCTGTTAAAAAAAATTGAAAACCAGAAATAAGTAAAATTACTGCCATCAAAGATGACCAGCCTGATACTACATTCCCTGTTAATTTTGCATAAAAAACAACAGCTAAATAAATAAATCCTAAGGTACCTAATAATACGCCCAAAAGAGACATGATACGAAGAGGCAAGTGTGAAAAACTTATTATTGAATCCAAGAAAAAATTTATTTTTTTTGCAAAACTCCAACCTGAAACTCCATGTATTCTGGGTTGTTTTGTGTAGGGTATTGCAGTTTGTTTAAATCCAATCCAACAAATTAAATTCATTAGATGTAGATTTCTTTCATTATAATTCTTTAATGCATCTATAACCTTACGGTCTATTAAAAAAAAGTCTGCACCATTCTCAGGTATTTCATTGATACCTATAATTTTTCGCATTACAATGTAGAATACTTTTGCAAAAAACAGTGTTAAAATACTTTCACCAAGTCTTTTATCTCGAGTTGCCCATACAACATCAAACCCCTTTTGCCATTTTCCCCAAAGTTTGTGAATCATTTCGGGTGGATCTTGCATATCGGCTGCAATAGTTACAACTCCCTCACCTTTGGCATGCATTAATCCACAGTAAATGGCATTATGTGATCCAAAATTTCTAGAGAATTTTATTGCTTTGACTCTTCTGTCTCTTTTGGCTATGGTCGATATGATTTCTAAAGTCCTATCTTTAGAGTTATCATCAATAAATAAAATTTCGTAATCTTCATTTATTCTCCGCATTTCTTTTTTGATACTTTTGTATAGAATTTGAAGATTCTTTTCTTCATTAAATGCCGGAATAACTATTGATATCATATTATATCGTTTTATTTATTTATTTTTGTAGATATCAAAGAGACCTTGATCTATCGTTATCTGTGGTGACCAATTTAAATATTTTGCCAAGTATTTTATAGAACAAGCATGATTTTTATCTGGCTTTTCTTTTAAGTGCTCTATCTCTAATTTTACATCTAAACAATGTGCAATTTTTTTAACAAGTTCATACAGAGTTAAGTATGATGGTCCGCCAACATTGATCACACCGGTTTTTCTTTGAATCATTGAAAGCTCAAATGCTTTGCAAACATCTTTAACACTAACCGGATTTAATAAAGGTCCATATTTTCCGTGTATAGTTATTAATTCTTCATTTCTGATTAGTTTGACTAGTTTGTTTACCAAAAAATAGTCTTCATGCTTACCATACGGATGAAAAATACGAAATATAAGTGTATTAAGGGTTGCTCCATACCTACGAGTATACATTTCTCCAATTGCTTTCGAGTTTGTGTAATCAGATTTAGATGAGAGGTCTGGACAAAAACCATCTGGCAACTCCATGCAAGATTCATTACACACTGATCCAGTGGAACAAAATATGAAATGATCAACTTTCGCTGACTGCGATATTTTTAGCAAATTCTCTGTCATTGTGCAGTTCGTCATGTAAAATTCATCTTTTTCTCCGCTGTTTGCCCTAGGAGATGCTAGATGCAATATAACATTTATCTTAATTTCTTGCACTAGATCATACATCATTTCAGCAGAAGGATTTTTAACCCATCGAATTCTACTTTTTAAATTTTGGGGTATGGGCCCTTTTTTGTATGTAGCTATTATTGATTCAACTTTATTTTCTAAGGATTCTAGTAAGTTTTTACCAATAAATCCACCCGCACCAGTAATAAGTAACCTTTTATTAATCAGTTTTGTGTGCATCCATCTGCTCCCTCGCATTAATCCACCAATCAACAAGTGATTTTAACCCTTCTTTTATGTCAAATTCAGCACTAAATCCTAGATATTTTTTTGCCATACTTGTATCTGCTATTCTTTTTGATACTGGATTAACTTTACGAGCGGAAGCATATTTAGGATTTGCATTTTGACCGAATGCATCAATTAAAAAACTGGCAAGTTCGTTTAAACTTGTTTCAACACCTGTACCAATATTGATAGCTATATCTGAAATATTTGAAAGTAGAGCTAATATGTTTGCTTTTGCAATGTCCTCAACATGAACAAAATCCATTGTGTCAGTACCATCCCCAAAAATGATTGGCACTTCATTTTGGTAAAGTTTTTCCATCCACCTTATCATCACTTCTGTATATGCTCCGTGCATGTCCATACGGGGACCGTAGACATTAAAATACCTAAGAACTACATATTTAAGATCGTACATGTCGCAGTAAGAACGTAGTAATCCCTCATTATAACATTTAATTGCACCATAGAGTGTGCGATTATTGTATGGGTGTTGGTGTTCCTTTGTGGGAAAATTATCTGCAAGTCCGTAAATGGAAGCTGATGAAGCACATATAATTTTTTTGATTTTATTCTTTACCGCTGCTTCGAGAAGATTAAGCGTCCCAGTTGCTAAAACATCGTGAGCAAGCCGAGGTTCCTCAGCACATTGAGTAATTCTAATTGCCGCAAAGTGAAATAAGAAATCTATATTTTTTGTTACATTAAAGATTAATTCTTTATTTGTTATGTCTCCATCAATAATTTCTAACTTCTTGCTCTTAAAAGCTCTTTCAAGATTTTTAATTTTTCCTCTACTGAAATTGTCAATTACTACAATTCGATTTGGAGAATGAACTAATAGCTGATCGATTGTATGCGAACCAATTAGACCTGCTCCACCTGTTACGAGAATCGAAGAGTTGAATAATTTAGATTTGATGATTTAAAGAATTATTTTGAATATTAAATGACTTCGAGGGTTTCTATATCTACAGGTCTGCCTCTCAATGAAATTGATTTAATAGCTGCTTCCGATGTCTTGACGACTGCAAGTCCAGCAAGTCCATCAGTAAGCGTAGATTTCTCCTCTTCCACACATGCAACAAAATGCTCAATTTCGTCATGAAGTGCTTCTGTACCTCGAATATTGGGTGACCAAACATCACCAGTTCTGTAACCTACAAGCATTTCATACCGATGATTAGGGTTGGTTTCAGTATTGACGCCAGAATCATAAACTTTGATTTTTTCAATGGGTTCTAAATCATTGTAAACTAGCATCTTCTTGCTTCCGCTAAGTAATGTTTGCCTAATTTTTACAGGAGATAGCCAATTAACATGAATGTGTGCAATCGTGGAGCTATTAAAGTGCAATGTCAAGTATGCGGTATTTTCAGGATTCCCAGATAAATGGCTCATGCCGGTGGCTGAGACCGCAATTGGTTTCTCCTGAATTAAATAGTTCATAATTGATAGATCATGGACAGCTAAGTCCCATATAACATTTACATCGTGCTGGAATAGTCCGAGATTGACCCTTACTGAGTCGTAATAAAACAATTCTCCTATAGTACCATTTGTGACTAATTCGTAGATTTTACGAACAGCAGTTGTGTATATAAATGTATGATCTACATGCAAAATCAAATTACGATTTTCGGCTTCATTTATAAGACTTGTGGCCTGATCCGAAGAATTAGTTAACGGTTTTTCCACAAAGACATGTTTGCCAGATTTTAAAGCATTTAAAGCTAACTCGTAATGTGTTCCTACTGGGGTTGCTATAACGATAACATCGATTTCTTTACTTTTCAGAAGCTCGCTATAATCAACTGTAATATGAATTTTAGGATATTTTAATAATACTTTGTTTAAATTATTTGGACTCAAATCACATACCATCTTGACTTCTGTTTTAGTGCATTCATAGAAGTTCCTTAATAAATTAGGACCCCAATATCCATGTCCAACAAGTCCAATTCTAATCATGAAATTTTAATTATAAAATCTTCTAAAAAATTGATCTTGGATAATAAATAATACCAAGCTGACTAATTAAAATATCCACGGATACTTTCACAGACATATCGTTGTTGATTCTCAGACATTTCCGGGAATAGTGGTATACTTAAGCATTCTGCTGCAGCTTTTTCAGCATTGGGAAACGCACCTTTGTTGTAATTAAGTTCTGAAAAGCATTTCTGCAGGTGAAGCGGAATTGGGTAATGTAGAGATGTTTGGATATTTTTTTCTGCAAGATGAGCTGCAATCTTATCTCTTTCGGTATGTCTTATGACAAATAAATGATAAACTGGTTGGGAGTTTAATTCAGGTTTTGGCAAATGTAGGGGTAAATCTGATAACTCTGATAAATATATATTTGCTATTTCTCGTCTCTTTTGAATCCATTGATCAATTTTACGAAGTTTAACTGATAAAGCCGCAGCTTGAATACCTTCCATCCTGTAATTAAAACCGATTTCATCATGATAATATTTTTGACTAGATCCGTGATTACGTAGTGATTGTGCTCGAGAATAATAATCAAATGAATTCGTGAGTAGAGCGCCCCCTTCTCCTAGTGCGCCTAGATTCTTTCCAGGGTAAAAACTAAATGTTGATATATCTCCCACCGTTCCAGCTTTTTTACCGTTACGAGTTGCTCCATGAGCTTGTGCTGCATCTTCAACTAAATACAAGTTATAGTCTAAGGAAATTTTTTGAAGTGCATCAATATTACACATTTGACCATACAAATGTACTGGTAAAATCGCTTTTGTTTTTTTGGATATTTTCGACCTGACACTCTCTGGGCAAATATTCATAGAATTCTCTTCAGTGTCAGCAAAGACAGGTTTTGCACCAACATATGATAATGCCCAACTTGTAGATACAAAAGTCAGGGGTGTGGTGATGACCTCGTCACCAGGACTAAGATTTAGAAGCTTCGCAGCAATATGTAATGCTGAAGTTCCACTATTACAGCCTACGGCATACTTTATTCCCAACCAGTTCGCAAATTTATTTTCAAAAGACTCTGTTTCGGGACCCAAGCAATAGCCCTGATGTTCTAAAACTCGATTGATTGCAGTCTTAAGTTCATGCTTTAAAGAGTCATTCTGCGATTTTATATCCATTAATGGAACATTCATAATAAGCTTTTAAGAATCTTCACCTTTCTCTAAGTCTCTGATCACTACAGCCGGAACCCCGGCGACTACTACTTTTGGTGGAATATTTCTTGTTACAACAGATCCAGCACCAATTATAGCATTTTCCCCAATAGTAACGCCGCACATTATTGTTGCTCCACTTCCAATAGATGCTCCTTTCTTTATCAAACTGGTTGATAAATTCCAATCTTCTTTAGTTTTTAAAATACCATCTTTAGTTGTCGATTTAGGAAATTTATCATTAATAAACAGCACGCCATGTCCAATAAAAACCTCATCTTCGATAGTTACACCTTCACAAATAAATGAATGGGATTGAATTTTACAGTATTTGCCTACCGTAGCATTTTGCTGAATTTCTACAAAGGTACCAATCTTGGTATAATCACCTATTTTGCAACCATATAGGTTGACCAATTCCTTGTGATGTATTGTCACTTTATGTCCGATAGTAGTATTATCTGAAATTGGCATATCTCTGTAGTGCTAGTTCAGAGCGTTGGATCCAAAAATAATAATCATTAGCTTAACTTCAAATTAAGTAATGTTATAACTTTTACCAGACAGCATATGGTCGGCAAATATAGATAGTCTATGATCTGCTTTGTTTGATTTGTGCTCTGAGAGCAACTTGTTGCTGATGCTGAAATTTGGTTTAATTTTAAGTTTATCGTTTTTTATCCAATTTCCTATTGGCGACCCAAATCCTTTTTTCTTTCTAAGAAATATACTAGGCGGTAAAATTTTAGAAACAGATTTTTTTAAAATATATTTTGAGATTCCAGATTTAAATTTCAATTCATGAGGAATCTTTCTTACAAAATTAACAAAGTTAATATCAAGAAAAGGGGATCTAACTTCTAATGAGTTAAGCATGCTGGAACGATCTATTTTTGTAAGTATTCCGTTTTTCAGATATATGTTAGTGTAAAAGTTCAAGGTTTTATCGAAAATGTTATCCTGCGGACAATTATTCCAAAGCTGAATTGACTCAGAATAAATTTCTTCATTTGAGAAATTTGTTCCTAAGGCTTCATTTATTTGTGTTACTGTAAAAGGCGATAACCATGATGGGTTTCGATATGGCCATGGTTTTGTCATACCTTTTAAAAAGCGTTTAATTCTAAAATCTAGGCTAATATTCTTGTGAGTTACTGGTATGAAAGAATTAGCAAATTTAAGTAAGAAAGGAGATATCTTTTTTCCGCCAAGTTTTTCAAAAAAGAATGCAGTTTTTAGTGCTTTAAAAGGATCGTATCCCGCGAAAAGTTCATCAGCACCATCTCCACCGAGAGCAACCTTAACGGTTTTGCTAGCGAATTTGCACAATTGATAAGTGCCAATTATTGAGCTATCAGAAATTGGTTCATCAAGGTGCGCGGTTAGGATTTTACATGCTTCTAGCATATTGTTATCGGTGCATTTTTGGGAGTAATGCTCAGTTCCTATAAAATCAGAAGATTCTCTTGCGAAAACACTTTCATCAAAACTGGTGTCTTCGAAACCAATATTAAAAGTCTTAAGATCTGATAGAGAGTTTCTTGCTAATTTTGTAATTGTTGTAGAGTCAATACCCCCGCTTAAAAAAGTTCCGAGTGGAACATCTGACATTAGTCTTTTATTAACAGACTCGAAAAGTAGATGAAGTAATTCTTCTGCATACTCAGCCTCACTTTTTAATCCAGGAGCATGCGGTTCAATGATAAACTCCCAATACTTTTCTAAAAGAATTTGATTTTTTGAAATATTGAAACTTAGATTTGATCCTGCAGGTAATTTATAAACGCCATTTAAAATTGAATGAGGAGCAGGCACATAACCATGTGCCATATATTTGGCTAGTGCTATTTTCGATATTTCTCTGTCAAAAGAAGATAGGCTTTCAAAAGAAGAAAGTTCGGAAGCAAATAATAATTGGTTGTTACTATGGTAGTAGAAAAGAGGTTTTTCCCCAAAACGATCCCTGCTAAGAAAGACTTTTTGATTTTTTGAATCAAAAATCGCAAATGCCCACATCCCGTTTAATTTTTTTACAACTTGTTCGCCCCAAGCTAAATATCCGTTAATAATTACCTCGGTATCAGAATTCGTAGTTTTGAATGCATAACCCTTTGTTTTAAGTTCATTCCTTAACTTATTGGAATTATAAATTTCGCCGTTGTAAGTTATCACAACTTTACCACACAAACTGCTCATTGGTTGTTTCCCACCCTCCAAATCAATGATAGACAACCTTTTGTGTCCAAAATAAATATCCTTGGAATTGCTCCACACCCCTTGGGCATCAGGGCCTCTATGGGTTAAAGGTTTCATCATTTTGAGTAAATCGTCGTGGTTTCCTGAACCAACAATTCCACAAATACCGCACATTTAAACGATTTTAATCAGATTTGAGTTTATAGGTTTTCTTATTTTGAGATTCGTAATATGTGCGAATACTCAATTCAGCGAGTAATCCCATCAAAATACAAAGTATACCCACAGAAAAAAACATTGATGACATTAATGGTAGTGGAGTTTGTATAAATGACTTATAACTCGCTGAGAAATACTTGTAGAATACAGCTCCACATCCACAAAGAAAACTGGCAACTAAATTAAATATTCCAAAAGTTCCAAAAACATAAATTGGCTTTTGGGAATATCTATGTAAAAAAGTAGCTACAATTAAGTCTAATATCACTTTAAATATTCTATTCATCCCATAGTTAGAGGATCCATGATTTCGTTTATGGTGTTTAACAGGTAACTCACAAATCTTAAGAGTACCGTTTAAACTTGCGTAAATCGGTAATAGACGATGCATTTCTCCGTACAGATTGATATCATCAAGCACATGTTTGCGATATGCTTTTAATGAGCAACCATTGTCATGTAATTTGATACTCCATATCTTACTAATTAAATAATTGGCTAATATGCTTAGAAATTTTCTATTGAAAAATGAATCTTTCCTATCTTTTCGCCATCCAGAAACGATATCATAACCCTCATTTAATTTACTGACTAATCGAGGAATATCATAAGGGTCGTTCTGTAAGTCAGCATCAATTGGAACAATAATTTCATATTTAGAATGGTCTATTCCAGCACTTAATGCAGTGGTTTGGCCGTAATTTCTAAGTAAATGAATACTCTTAATCCAAGAGTTTTTATTTGAAAGTTTATTGATTAATTCAGCAGAACCATCAGTGCTTCCATCATTGACAAGAATTAATTCATATTCGTAATCTAAGTCAGATAGAGTATTATCGATGCGACTAACAAGTTCAGATAAATTATTTTTTTCATTAAATACAGGTGCAATTATGGAGATCATAATGAGTTATTCGTTGTCACAAATTAGATTTTGTATAATTAGGTGAAAATAACTTATAAATTACAAAAAAGAGAAAAATATTTAGTGTAAGGAATAAAAGATAAAGATATAAATTAACTGAAAACCCATAAAACATAAGGTAATGTTGTGCAGGGAAAGATTGATAGTTAGAATCTGAAAAATCTGCAAAATGTAAAGGGTAATAGAATTTAGATAATAAGAAATTGAGGATAAAAAGTATATATAGATGGTAATTAGTAAAATATTTAGAGGGTATAGAAACTATTAAAATAATGGATATAAAAGGAAGAAAGGGTAGTGTATGCCTTGCTTCTGGCTTGATAAGAAATAATGGAAAAAGGACAAGAAGCAATAATCCACCAACTCCATATTGATTGAAAGAGTAATAGACAATTTTTTTCCAATATATCAAGACTAAGAAAATAATAACACCAAAAGATTGCATGTGTTCAATCACACCACCTAGAGGTTTCATGCAAAAATATATAGGCCAAAGTTTTAAGAGATGAGTTAGGTTTGTGAGGTAGGTTGGTTCAGAATTTAAGAATGTAATATACTTATTTAATACTAAGAAAATAAATAATATAATCAACCAATTGTAGCTAATAAGACGATAAGGTTTTTTAAGATCAAATTTAGGTATACACTGAAGTATTGGGAATACTGAATAGTATATAAGAAAGCATATACTTATAATAGAAATTGGAAAAACATATATATTAA
>CACMBV010000003.1:102500-140435 GCA_902612125.1 uncultured Verrucomicrobiota bacterium | reverse complement strand
CAGTCAGTCGGCGGGTGACGGCAAGGAATTCATCCAGTGCCTCCTGATTTTTCCCAACCTTGAGAAGAGACTTCCCCCGTTCGAAGGCCGGATGGTTTTTTTCTTCGATTACATCCCCGGTTTGCATGCAGCCAGGAGAGATAAAGAAGAGAAAAAAGAGAAGAGAAATTGTGGAAATTACATGTTTCATTCGCCAAGGAAGGTAAAAATAAGTTTACGGGTATGAGGAGCCACCCGGTGCTCCCACAAAAAAATACCCTGCCAAGTGCCCAGTTGTAGATGACCCTGACTGAACGGAATGTTCTCACTGCTTCGTGTGAGTGCCATCTTGATATGAGAGGGCATGTCATCGGGACCTTCATAGGTATGAATGAAGTTAGGATTATCCTCGGGCACAAGATCCTCCATGAAACCCTCCAGGTCGGAGCGGGCGTTGGGGTCCGCATTTTCCATAAGAACCAAGCTGCAACTGGTATGCTGAACAAAAACACTGACCATTCCATTGGAGAAGCCGCAAATTTGCAATGCATTGGAAACGGCGGAAGTTATTTCATAAGTTCCTTTGCCTGATGTTTTGATTTGCCAATCTTTTTTAAAAATTCCCATTTTCAAAAGTTCATTCACTAAAGTTTTGATTCCGTTTCTTTGATTCGTCGAGAAAAAAAGGGGAAACTAGCACCTGAGCTCCGTTTCGGAACGTAACCAATGCGAAAGAGAATCGAGCAGTACGGGTGCCTGATCATTGAGATTGCTTGATTCCTTGACCGGAAGACGGAGAATGGACAGGGCAACTCCCGCAAATTCTGCACTCAACCCCGAAAACCACGACTCTTTGACCGGAAGTCCCTCCTCCCGGGCAAAAAGAAAAAGAGTCTTCAATAATACCGTAGGTGGATGGCCGTGATCTTCAAGGGATGAAAGGGCGTTTTGAAGGATACGGTAAAATTCATGAGCGTCCAGCAGATGCTCCCCGTTTTCGATGTAAAAGCGGGCCAAAAAACCTGCGGCATCGAATCGGGTTCGGTCCAGAGCAAGCAGCATTCTTTTTCTCAGCACCAGATGTTCCCGGGCAAAAGGAAGACCCTGCGAATTTTTTTTTTGCAAGGCAATTTCGGTTTCATCAAAAAGATCAGGGGGTAAAATGGCGGTGAGTTTCCTGACTTTGCGCTGGAGGCAACGGCGTAGTCCCTGGGGACCAAAGAGGGTAAGTCTGAGAAAATTTTCTCCCGTTTCTTCCCGATGAAGGACTACCCCGCGAATTTCGAGCTCGGGGTCAGACATGGATCAGGATTCCTCAGTGTTTGGCTTGCGGGGACGGCTTCTGGGTGCCTTTCGTTCGTTGGGCTTGGCCCTGGAATCGACGGGTTTGGATGCACTGGAAGTATCTCTTTCCGGGGTAGCTTTGGCTGAACGGTTGCGTCTGCTTTTACGCCCCCCCCCTACTTCGCTTCTTACTTGGTGGTGGGGTAACCGCTCCCCCGGAAATAAGCATCTTCATTCCATCTCCCACAGACATATCCAAAGGAATGATGTCTTCCTTGGGCACTAATAGCAGGAAACCACTGGTGGGATTGGGGGTAGTGGGAACAAAAACATTGGTGATCCTACGCTTAATAACAGATTCCGTGTCTTTGGTTCCAGTCGCAGTCACAAATCCAAGAACCCAGCAATCCTTTCGAGGATATTCCACCAGGACAACCTCCCGGAAAACCGCCCGGTTATCCTGACCAAAAGTTTCCACTATCTGTTTGACCGATCGATAGACCGTGCTCAGGAAAGGCACCTTATCCAGAATTTTTTCTGTGGAGGAAATAAAGAATTTACCCAGAACATAATTGGAAAGGAAACCAAGGACGGTCAGGGCAAGAATTCCACTAAGTAAACCAACCACCGCAAGCAAAGTCTCAAGCCCGAAAAAGAATTGTTCATACTCCAAACCCAGTTGCTTAGCAAGGCGGGTGGCCGGCTCCTTAAACATATCAAGAAGGAAATCGAGGACGAAGATAGTGGTTCCAAGGGGCAGGAAAATAAGGAGACCAGTGAGAAAGGCGTTTCGAAAACGTTTCGTAAAAGAAGTCCCCTTATTGGTTTTAACTGACATTGTATTGGAGTTAGCCCTACGAATCAGCGGGGGCGAGAACAAAATCCGGCCAGGCACCCTGTTTCTCGATATGCCTAAGACTTCGCTCTTCTTCAAATCTCATCTGTATACGTTCCACTTTTTCAATATCATCAAATCCGACCAGATGAAGCCATCCGTGTATCAGATAGAGGCTCAACTCTTCAACAAAAGGGATTTTTCGGGATATTGACTCCTCCCAGGCCTGATCCACGGAGATGCAAATCTCACCGGCGATATTTTCGTTCGGGTCTGAAGGAAAAGTAATCACATCAGTGGGGCGAAAATCCTTCAGAAATTCGCCATGCAGTTGGTTATGTTCGGCTCGTTCCATGAAAACTAGGGAAAGTTCACCTCTTGGTCCCTTTGGATAAAGGGGAAAAAGAGAGTGAAAAAAAGTTTCCACTTTTGACTCGGAAAAGGATAGCCCGGGATGCAGGTTGGAAACAACAAGAGAAACCTCGGTCAGTCTGGAATCAGCTTTAGGATTCATGAAAGGGAGTATGGGTCTCCTTTCGCCTGCCGTTGTTTTTCTCATCGGAGGGATATTCGATCCGGGAGTGCAACATATTGAGGGTAGTTTTGACAAAGCTTCGCTTAATTTTGGAAACTTCTTCCAGAGTAAGAGGACACTCGTCTAGTTGACCGTCTTCCAGCCGATCATTAAAAATATTCTCCAGCAATTCCTCGATGCTATGCTGTGTGACTTTGGGGAGACTGCGGGCAGCCGCTTCCACTGAGTCTGCAAAGAAAATAATTGCACTCTCCTTAAACCTGGGCTTTGGGCCATCATAGCGGTAGGTGGATTCATCCGGTTTCGTACCCTCCGTGTCCCCTAAGCCAAGCGTATCCTGTTTCATTTTCTCCTGAGCCTGATGATAAAAGTATTTTACCAGGGTAGTTCCATGATGCTGACGAATCACATCCCGTAAAATTTTGGGAAGTCTGTGATCGCGGGCCATGTCTATCCCTTCCTTTACATGACTCTTAATAATCAGGGCACTCATGGAGGGGTTTTTCTGCTCATGCGGGTTGTCAAAGTCTCCCTGATTCTCGGTAAAATAATGGGGCTGGGACATCTTTCCGATGTCATGAAAAAGGGAAGACGCCCGACAGAGGATAGGATTTGCCCCCACGGCCAGTGCGGCATTTTCCGAAAGATTCGCAACCATCAAACTGTGATGATAGGAACCCGGTGCTTCCACCTGCATTTTTCGCAACAAGGGATGATTGAAGTCAGTGAGTTCGAAAAGGGTGGCATCTGTAGCGACTTTGAAAACATTCTCCATCAGGGGCATCGCACCAAGAACGAGTGCTCCGGTAAAAACACCTATAAGCAAAGAAACCCCGGCATGATTAATCGAAGCAAGTGCACCACTACCCGATGCTATTCCTAGGCCGACCGACATGACTGCCGCAGTCAAACCAGCCAGGGCACCCGCTTTGAGGGCAGTTCCCCGGAGACGGACCTCGCGACAGAAAAAGGCTCCCACTAAAGCAGAGCTAAATCCGGTTGCAAAGGCATCTATGCCTGCATTCTGCATAGCGGCGTGAAAAACACTGGTCAGCAGGGCCGTCAGGGTTGCCATACGGGGACCAACCGTCGTCATCACAATCATCGAGGCGAAGGCAACGGGCATTAGATTCGGTAACAAACCCACCAGAAGGGCATTTTCTCCAAAAAGATCGGTCCCTCCCAACTCCAAAATAAATCGGGACAGTCCAAGATTTGCCAGAATAGCAACGGAAACGATCCCTGAGCGGGAGGGATCCATCCAAAATCTTGGCATGATTAAGGTGATGTAAATAACTGAAAAAAGAAAGGTGCCAATCGTGATAAAGACACGCTTTGGTAGAAGATTTCTTTCCTTCACGGTCAGGTTTAGAAACTTGGTGTATTTCTCAAGATCCAAGGCGTTTACTTTGGATCCCATCTTCAGAATGATATCCCCCTCCTCGACTGAAACAATGGGAGGTTCCATCCGGGCAATTGCTCGTTCCTGAGATGCCGTGGTTGCTTCCCGGTCAATCGATCTTAAATGTAGCCCTTTTCTCGCAAAGGCTGCGAAAGCCGAGGCAAGATCATTCCTGAATTTTTGGGCTTCGTAGGAAGCGTTTTCATCCGCACTTTCGATTAAATCCTCCAAAAGAAGACCCCCTTCGGGAGAAGGTCCACCATCTTCGAGCGATTGTTTAATCTCATTAAGGTTACGGGCCAGGGCCGGATAATCTGTTCGAATTTCTTCCGGATTAACGGAGAAGCGAAGCCCATCTTCCAGGCCTGAAAGGACCACGAGATCCTTGCTCAGTTGGAGCATGGCAGCTTCGATTTCTCGGCTTGCATTGCTCTCCGATATAAATTTCTGATCGGTTGACGGGTATTTGACAACGCCCCTGAGGTGGAGAAGCCGAAGTTTTTGGCTAATGGTCGAAAAAAGATCCTCCCCGAGTGGAAAACTTCTCCACTTTCTAAGCCACTGAAGTTCTTCTTTGTCAATTTGAAGATTAAAATTTGCCTTTAATTCGTTCATGAGGCTTACATGCGCTTGCTCCTGAGCATCTTCCGGCAAGCTCTCAACGGTTAGCAGTCCTTCCCGAAGTCGGATCAGTGCCTTGGCGAAGGTCTCCTCCCCGCTAAAGTTCTGGGCAAATTCTCTCGGAGTGCTACTACGAATCCAGTCCTCAGCCTCAAGCCGAAGTACTTCACTCAGGTATTTAAAATCACGATCCGCATAGACATTTTCAGGAGCCACTTCTCCCAGAGTCCGTAAGCTGGGGGGATCCTGACCAACAAAACAAATGAAAATGAGGGCGGTAGCAAAAAGGCCAGTTAAAAAAACCTGCTTACCCCATTTGACGGCAAATGTCTCCTTGCCTGTGATTTGTTCATCCAGCCTCTCTTCCCGTGCCAGTTCTTTTCTCCGTTTTGCTCGTTCACGGTTGGATTTTCGACGGTTGGATCTGCTTTCCTCTTTGGCCATTGATTTGTTGAAGGTTCAGGAATTTTTGGTGGGAGGTTGGTAGGCTGAGATTATGGCGCTAACGAGTGAATGTCTAACCACATCATCATGGTCAAACTCGTGAAAATATAATCCAGGGACTTTCCGTAATAGTCGACGTGCCTCGATCAAACCGGATTCCTCTCTCGGGGGAAGATCGATTTGAGTAAGATCCCCGGTTACGACCATTTTACTGCCTTCGCCAAGTCTCGTAAGAAACATCATCATTTGGGAGCGGGTGGTGTTCTGGGCCTCGTCAAGCAAAGCAAAGCATTTCCCGAGAGTTCGTCCACGCATGTAGGCAAGCGGGGCAATTTCTACGACTCCCGTCTCTACCAATTTCCTTGCTTCTACCGGACCCAAAACCTCATCCATCGCATCGTACAAGGGACGGAGATAAGGAAGCAACTTCTCTTCCAAATCGCCGGGTAAAAAACCAAGAGCCTCTCCGGCTTCCACCGCTGGGCGGGCAAGTACAATTCTTTGGATTTTCCCGGCAAGAAGGGAGTGCAGAGCCGCGATCATAGCCAAAAAAGTTTTCCCGGTCCCGGCTGGGCCAATGCCAAAGACTAAATCATTTTTTAAAATTAATTCTAAAAAACGGCGTTGCCCCAAGTTTCGCGGGACCACTGATTTCTTACGAATTTTAAGAACCAAGGGATCTTTAAGCAAATCCCTGAGTTCCTGTCCCCTACCCATGGAAACCTTTTTCAAGAAACGCAAGAAATCAGATTTCCTGGTTACCATACCCTGTTCACGACCCAATTCCAGAAGTCCAAATAACTCTTCACACCTCTGCAATGCCTTCTCATCTCCCTCCATCTTGAGCAGGTCTCCACGAGCTACAACGCACAATCCAAGAATCTTTTCAATTTCCTTAAGGTTATCAGGATTTTCGCCATACAGCTGATGAAAATGCCTCTCAGATTCAAATTTCAGCGTTTGCTCGCTCATCTCAGGTCATCCGGGGATAGGATTTAAGTAAATATGTTATTTTATGATTAAAGGTGAGAGCAATCCTTTAGCGGGAATTGAAACATAGATGTTTTCATAAAATATTTTAAAATATTTAAAGTTTAAATCCGATGCAAGGCATGAATGAGGGATGCAAATTGATTGCTAATTCCTGACATTATGACATCAACGGGGATCACTTTGTTTTCATGAAAGTACTTTTTGTAAGTCCCGAAATCAGCCCATTCGCGAGAACTGGAGGTCTTGGTGAGGTCGTGGGTAGTCTTCCTTTAGCTTTGAAAAAAGCGGGGGTCGATGTGAGAGTTCTCTGTCCACTTCACCGATGCTGTAAAGATTTGCCTGTTCGGATTCTAGAAAGTGAGATTGCTTTTCGTAAAGAGTCTAAACTCAAGTGCTCCAAAATTGGTGTTTTGGAAGATCATAAGTTCCCCGTTCCGGTGTATTTTCTGGTCAACGACCATTTTTTTGATCGAGAAGGGATTTACGCGGATGAGAATGGAAATTATTCGGACAATAGCCTACGTGCATTTGTACTCTCACAAGCCGCCATCGAATTGGAAAAAGTGGCAGAGTGGATACCAGACATTTTTCATGCCCACGACTGGATGGCAGCACCTACTTGTGCCTATCTCAATGCAAAACAGGGGGAGGTAACCAAACTCAAAGCACAGGGATCATTATTAACAATCCATAACCTAGAGCATCAAGGGATTTTTACTCACAAAGATTTTCTAGCATCCGGTCTGCCCCATACATATTGGTCCATGGACGGATTTGAACACCACGGAAATTTAAATCTCCTGAAAGGTGGCATTCAACACGCTGATAAGATTTCGACCGTCAGCCCAACTTATGCTAAAGAGATCCGTACGGTAGAGCACGGCCACAAACTTGAGGAATGTCTCCGGTTCCGTGGAGCTGATTTGGTCGGCATTCTCAATGGTATTGACGCGGATGCCTGGAACCCGACCACGGATACTTCGATTCCCCACCCCATCGAGCTCTCTGCACCGAGCCAGGGGAAAAAAAAATGCAAGCAATCTCTTGTCAAGGAATTTGACCTTCCTTTTTCCAATGCACCACTCTTTGGCGTTGTGTCTAGGTTACACCACCAGAAGGGATTGGATGTTCTTCTCCTCGCCTTGCCTAAAATTCTGAAAGAGGCAAATGCTACTTTTGTAATTTTGGGAAGCGGAGCCGACGATCAGGAAAAGGGCTATTTGGAGCTCGCAAAGGCATTCCCTCGAAATGTCGGAGTGAGAATCGGTTTTGACGACGCTTTAGCCCGTAGAATTTTTGCTAGTTCTGACTTTTTTCTTATGCCCAGTCGTTTTGAGCCCTGTGGATTGGCCCAACAATATGCTATGAGATACGGATCGGTCCCAATTGCTACGAAAACGGGTGGACTTACCGACACCATAAGACCAAGAACTGATCGATCGAAAAAACACACCGGATACCTTTTCGATCAAGCAGATGGGCTTCTGCTCATTTCAGCGATTAAGCAAGCTTGTAAGGACTGGCAAGATAAGAAATTTTATGCCGCCATGCAAAGCAGGACTATGCAAATTTCCTGCTCCTGGGAACTGGCTGCCCAAAAATACATTCAGCTGTACGGCTGGATCTTTCCCAAGTCATAAAGAATTTTAGAAAACTATTTCCATTATTTTTCGATTACACTTGCAGGAATAATTTCAAGAAGGTTAGCCTAGGTAGTAATGTACACCGGTTTCAAAGCATGATCTCCAACGGTCCTTCGAGAATTTTTACACAGGAGTCGGTGGAATCTTGGTTTACAAGACTATCCGACATCGACTGGGAAAAGCAATTTACGGAAAAGATTCTTACGGAAGGGAGAAAGTTTTATCGTCAGGGAGTAATTAGTGGCCTTGATATCAGTCCTGAACAAATCATTCTTATCCGTAAGATAAAAAGAGAGGAATCTTTCTCTGTTATGGAATGGAAAGGCAAAAAGTTGGACTTCAGGACCTCATTGGAAGATGAAAGTATGGGACGGGCCATGGCGGTTGCAGGTCTATATGAATTAGAAGAATTGATCACTGAAATTCACGAAGAAGACCCAATGATTGAAAACTTTTCCGAAACGGCAGTTGAATCTCAAAATACGGTTCTACAGAAGAAAGAAAAAGCCAATCCAGGGGACGCTGAATTGGGAATAAAGGATAAACAACCCAAATTGCTCATCGAACTTGCTGTTTCCGTAAAGAGAGGACTCTTGGCTACTCCCTTTTGGAAAACACAAAAAGAAAAGATTCAAGCCTTTGGCTTTACAAAATCAGAAATAAAAGACCATTTGGACGGTTCCTCCTTGATTCAATTTACCCGAGAGTCAATAGAAGATGGTTTTTTATATGATAAAGAAAGCGGTATCTTTTGGCTTTCTGACTGGGAGAAAGTGGGCAAATTTGCTTCCGACAGGCTGCAACAATGGGAAAATTCCTTTGAGATAAAATACATGGGAGAGGCTGCCCTTATTAAAAAAGGATGCTGTGAAGTTGATTGGGAATTAAAGGCCAAGAGTAAGGGATCTCAAAAAATGCTTCTTCGCGATCAGTTCCGGCTAGGAAAAAATAGTTTGAGCACACAATTCGTACCAAAAATAAGTAGAATTGGAACTGGAACAATTTTTCTACAAAGCCAAGGTTTGGTTCGGCTTAAAAAGGAACAAATAGAGGACTATGAATGGTGGAAACAACAGAGGGGAAAAAATTCGGAAACAGCTTGGCCTCGTTACATGTTATTCTCTCTCTTTGCCAGAAAACACCTTAGAACAAAGGCCGATGGCAAGCTGGAAAAATGGCAATCGGAGATTCGAGCAATTAAATCTCACATGTCTAATAAACAAATAAATTTTCTTAGGGATTATCAAAAAGATGGCGTAAGCAAATTGCTATGGCTTCATCAACTTGGATGCCATGGTCTCCTTGCGGATGAAATGGGTCTAGGGAAAACGATCCAGGCTCTTGCCCTAATTGCTATGTCTCCCAAGATCGACTTGCCAGACTTGGTTGTTTGCCCTGCATCGGTGGTACCAGTTTGGGTACAAGAAGTGGCCAAGCATTTCCCTCAAATCAAAGTGGAAATCCTCAGGCAGGGAAATGATTTCACAAAACGGGATCAAGAGTGCTTATGGATTGCAAGTTACACCCAAATACGACGCCACAGGTCTTTATTGGAGAGTAATCAATTCAGATGCACGATCTTGGACGAGGCGCAAATGATCAAAAACCCACAGGCTAAAGTTACCCAAGCATGCCTGGCTTTAGATGCGAGGAGCCGTCTGGCTTTATCAGGAACTCCTCTGGAAAACTCAGCAATGGATATTTGGACCATTTTTCGTTTTCTGATGCCTGGACTGTTGGGAGGTAGAAGGGAAATAGAGAAAGAGCTACTAATAGATTCCAAGAAGGCACATGCAATGATTAAGCTGCAAATCGCTCCTTTTGTTGTTCGCCGATTAAAAAAGGATGTAGCCAAAGAATTGCCCCCAAAAATTGAAGCTGAAGTTCCTTGTCTTTTGAATCAGGAGCAAAAAAAAGTCTATAAATTACTGGTTGAGCAAGGAATTCTGCATAATGGTAAGAGCTTGCAAGAAGCGGTTAAGCACTCACCCACTCATGTTTTTTCTTTACTCACAAGATTAAGACAAAGTTGCTGCGATCTTCGCCTTCTTCCGAAGCCTAAAGAAATTTTGGAAATGGGAGCCAAGGAAGCCATTTTAATGCAAAAGCTTAATGATTTAACTCATAATGGGTCTAAAGTCATCATCTTCAGTCAATTTACTTCCTATCTTTCAATCCTTGAAAAAAGCCTACGGACAAAAATTCCGAACCTAAAAATTGTGAAATTAACCGGGAACACCCGTGACCGGTTTCAACCCGTCAAAACTTTTCAGGAATCGAATGATTCAACGGTTATGCTTGCCTCCCTTAAAGCTGCGGGACTAGGCGTGACTCTTACTTCCGCTGATTATGTTTTTTTAATGGATCCCTGGTGGAACCCAGCTGTTGAAGAGCAAGCCATAGACCGTGCCCACCGGATTGGACGAACTAAGCCTATCTTCATATACCGTTTAATTGCCAAGGGAACCATTGAAGAGAGGGTAAGGGAATATCAAAAAGAAAAAAAAGAGACCTTTGTGGAAATAGTGGGCGACCTGGAAAGACCCATCCGACTTCTTAAACATTTTAAGGACTTAGAAGATCTGATTAAATTGGAAGACTTATAATTTTATGCAATATCTGTGCTACCTTCTTTAACCATTGATTTCTTCTTCCTGAATCTGCGGAAAAAATTATACCCCGGGAGCATCAATAAGCCTGTAACCATAAAATAAGTGGATGGCTCAGGAACAGCAGAATATTGAAGGTAGAAATTGCCGCTTTCGTACCAAACGCTCCAGTCTCCGTAATAAAAATTATTCGCTACTGCCCAATTATCGCTGTTGATATTAAAACCGTTTACCACTCGGGCTGATCCTGGAGCATTATTCCAACCTGAACCTGAAGTAGTCCATTCCATAAACTTAAACCCTGAAGTTCCTGCCTTTGAACTATATAAATGGTTTGAGCCATCAACAGACACTCCCCCTGCACTTCCATTCGAGGCAAGACTGTAAATATTCAAATCGAAAGTGTCTGATTCACTGAAATCAAGGTCATCAAATTTCAATACATCCCAATCAGAACCGTCGGAATTATTTCCTGCAAAATCCGTAATTTCCCAATCGAAAACTCCGCCATTTTTCAGACCAATTTTATCTATTTGAACAGTACCAATACTTAAAGTTAGATCATCATTACCCGAGGCGTTGTGATTGCCTGCGACCGCTTGGAAATCAGAAGTACCATTACTCATGGAAGATGCATGAGCAATACCCGGGCTCAATACATCGATTTGGCCGTTTCCAGAACCGATATTAATCTGCGTTCCACTTCCATTATCAATCACACCGGCAGAATTTCCAACTCCACCTCCGATAACACTTTTCATATTTGTATTATCATTTGTTCCTTGTCCTTGGATGGTAGTCGTTACGGTTGTCCCTGCTCCGATTGCCAATTTTCCATGCTCGATAATCGTGGTCCCAGATCCGAGACCGTTATTATGACCGGCAACCAAAATTCCACCGTCTTTCGTCCCCCCTCCGTCGGCAATTTTTATTCCTCCCGATAAAGTATTGTTTCCGGATAGAGTTAATTTTCCACTTCCTGTTTTAATTAGGTTTTCTGCACCACTTACAACGCCAGAAAATTCCTGATGTTTATCAAAACCTGCCAACTCTCCACCGCCTACATCCAAAGTATTGGATGTATTGGAGCCATCCAGCTCTAAATTTCCGGCAAATGTTTGTTTCGAGCTCGTATTGGCCAGACCAATGACAATTGTTTGAGAAGCATTTGAAGTATTATCAAGTTTTAAGGTTCCCGAACCGGTGAAATATTCAAATTGCTGATTATTGGAGCTAGACTTTAAGGTTAATTTTCCCTCTCCAATAGTAACATGACTGTCCGTATCACTGACCATACTCACAGCACCGGTAAGAATTTTTTCTCCAGTACCGACTTTAAGTAATTTTAATCCGCCTGTTGCTCCAGTATCTTGTATGCTTCCCGTTAAAGTGTAGGCATTAGAGGTTGTTCCAACGCCATTAGTATTCAAGGTAAGCATGTTATCACTTCCTCCACTTATATTACCACTCCCAGAAACACCACTCAGTATTATGTCTTGATTACTACTTGCAATACTTAAACCTGTCGACCCATCCCAATAGGCTATAGAAGTTTTGAAGTCATCGCTATGCAACGCACTCGCTGATCCATGAGAACTAACATTAGTTCCGGCCACTTTTGCCGTGTAAGTGCCAGAACTTCCGTAGGTAGTGTTATCAAATTCAAACACCAGATTGGAATCCAAGTTGTCTTCATTCGTGGAATCATGAAGGAACATGTCAAGACTGCCACCAGATCCGGGCCAAACCCAGTTTGTATTCATAATTGTATTATACCTAGTGGTTCCGTCTGAATCTTTTGATGCTCCCCCGCCTCCCGTTGTATCTAAGTCATAAAATCTGAAACCTAAAGGAGTGCTATTGGTAAGGATGCCTAATTCGTCTGTTAAATTACTAGGTTGATCATTCGTGATTCTGTAATCAGCTTCAGAATTGCCAGAATTATTATGAACGGCAAAATTTTTCCAGCCTGAGTCGTTATTGTATTTTGATAAAAACATAAAATCTCCAGCATCAATGACTTGATCCGGAGGACCACTACTCGTTCCCCAATCCTGCCCGATATAAGTCTGCGAGGTCAGTGGGACCCATGTGCCTTGAAAAAGCGAGGTTGCTGGAGTATCAGCATTACCCCCAGATCCGCCAATTGCACTATCTGAGCCAAGTGAACTTGCAAAAAAACCTAACTCGATCAAATCACCTTTACTCCATGAAGAACTAGTTGATGGACCCCCCGTTGTATTCAATAATGCGGTGCCACCAAAATCTCTTAAAAGTTGAACCGTAGTAGGGTTTGCATTCCAACTTGGAAGTCCGGTAAAATCGTAATGAACAGTATTTGGACCCTTATGTGTACCCCATTTAATCGTAGTATCTAATGCAAAAGAAAAAGAACTAATCGAAATGACAAAAAGTACTATTTTAAGGGCGGGCATGTAATAATTTCGTATTAATCAAAAATATTGTCAAATTCAAAGCTACATACTGCTGAAATTATGTCTCGTGCCGAGCTTTCTAAAGCCTTAAAACACAAACCGATATTTCTTGCTAAAGCCTAGCTAGGTTGGCTATATTAGGCTATTAGCCCAAAGTTTCCAAAGACCCCTTTTTTTACAAAGCCAAATATTTTTTCGGCACCCATTGATTACTGTCTAAATTTCTTGCCATATGACCGTGGTCAGTGTCAAATGAGGATAGCCTTTTTAAGTCTATTTTTATCATTGGCCTTCTCCTTTTCGTTCGGAGCTAGGCAAGCACAGATTGTCATACACTGTACCAGTCAAACAAGTGAAGGTCATGCAGATCTTTTACGAGATTCCCAAAATCAACCTCTGAGTGCAGGCAATTCTATTAACGGTGATGGATACCTTGTTACCTTAGGATATTATAGCATGTCTGATAGCAATTCCATCGTCAACCATTTCAAAGGTGACTGGATTCCCCTCACCAAGGGCACCCGTATTGGTGACTCCAGTTCTGGATATGGGTTTGGAAATGGAATGTTTTCATTTACAACCGTTTTTACTTTCAACAGCGACAAGGTTCAAATTTTCCCATATGAACCCGCTTTTTTTGAACTATCATCACCCCATGTTATCACCAATGGAGCTCCGCCTGTTGGCAAACCATTGTGTATTCGATTTCACGACAGTAACACGATTTCAAAAGATACTAAGTATAACGCTGTCACAGGCATAGATTGGCTTTGGCCTAGATTTTCAGGTGGAATACCAGAAAACTTGTACCTTAAAGTCTCCTCTGGTATCCCTTCCGCAAACTCGGTTTGGAAATATGGTAATACTCTTCAATATCCAAATAATTCTTTCAAGACGACTCAGCCAGTGGAGTATATACCCAAGCTACATTCCTTGGTTTTAAATCATACAACAGGAGGGACCGTTCGTGATGTTAATGCTAGCTACCCTGTAGGTTCGTCAGTCGAATTGCATGCCACTCCTGATGCACATATGGAGTTTATCGGATGGAACGGAACAGGGATCCGCGATCCACTCTTTCCATCAACCATAGTATTTATGACTGAAGATAGGAATATAACGGCGATATTCCAACCCAAAAAATATCAACTTCAAATTACTACTGTGGGTGCAGGCCAAGTTGCCGGAGCTAATCAATATGCATACGGTGAAAATGCAAGTATAACTGCCACCCCTTCCATTGGTTATGAATTTTCACATTGGTTGGGAGATGGTATAGATGCCAATACAACTTCTACTTCGATTAAGATTACCGGAGATCAGACCATCCAAGCGGTTTTTCTTCCTAAGCAGCATACCTTCTCAGTTTCTCCCTTGATCAAGTCACATGGCACGACAAGCATTATCCAGGTACCCCCCTATCGAAATGGAAATATTTACGACATTGTAGCGGAACCGATTTCTGGATTTCGATTCTCACATTGGTCAAGCACAAACGGAGCGGTTTTCATGCTTGATTCTAACCTCACCGCAAGGACACGAGTTACTTTGTCAGACAATGCTTTACTCTTTGCTAACTTTGAAGAAATTAAATTCAATCTTGAAGTCTTGATGGGCGATGGAGGGCTAAGGGTAAGCCCAAGCACTGGTGGTTTCGGAGCAACTCAAACATTAGCTGTTAACGCAACTCCTGCAGAGGGATACAAATTTTCAAAATGGCAAGATCCTAGTGGCTTGCTGGAGAACCCCTACGCTGCATCAACCACAGCAATAATGAATCGAGCAAGCGGAAATTCTTTCATAAAAGCTCAATTTGAAAGAAAACTACATAATGTCCAAATTTCCTCAGGAACTGGAGGTAACATCATTTTTGACGCTCCGAATGGTCCATGGATGCACTTTGGTATTTTTGCAATACAAGCAGTTCCCATCGTCGGTTATAAATTTGTCTCATGGAATGGAAATAAAGAATCAACCGATTCATTACTTCTAAGTAAAAATCAATCTTCAAACCAAATTTCAGTCACCAGTGACATCAGCCTAAAGGCACATTTTATCCCTGTAAGTTATTCAATTTCCTTGACAAGTGGTACAGGAGGAAGTGCCACAGGCAGTGGTCAATTCTCAGTCACAGACACCCCTTCCTTAACGGCTACAGCCACTAGTGGTTGGGAGTTTTCACATTGGGATGGAAATAAAACAATCCTGCCTTTACTCTCGTCAACAACTTCACCAAATGTATTCGTTAATCTAGCTGGGGCTCCCCCACTATTAAATTTTCAGGCTGTATTTAAGAGGCCAGAATTTGATATAAACATTGAAACTTCTTCAGGAGGAAAAGTAAATGGACAGAACAGCCTTTCTTACCGTATTGAATCAGGTAAAGAATTAATGCTTTCCGCGGTTTCTGACACTGGTTGGGAGTTTTCTCGATGGTTTGGAATTGATACTGCGTCTCCCACTAATCCGATTCAATCGATAACCATAAGTAATGGTTTAAATTTAACTGCTGAATTCATTAAAAAAAGTTTTCAGCTCTCCATTAATCAGAGTCCAAATGGCGAAACAAATGGTGAAGGGACTTATAACTACAATTCGGCAGTGGAAATCTCTGCTACCCCCAAAAAAGGTTACAAGTTTCTTCGGTGGATCGGCGATATTGATTTTGTCAAATCTCCATTAAATCCAGAAACTACCGTTACGATACCTAATTCCCCTATCACAATTGAACCTGTTTTCGAAGTAATTCCAATCAAGGTTACTGCAACTATCAATGGAAATGGAAGAGTAGTCGGGGTGGGAGAATACAAGCCAAACGAAACCTTCACCCTCGAAGCCATGGGCGATTCTCCATCTGGTGCTGCTCCGAGAGGATATGGACTTTTAAAATGGTCATGGTCTGATAAAAATGGTCAAACTCAATCAAGCACCGATAATCCCCTTGTTCTTTCATCTGTAAGCGATGTAGAATTAAAGGCAGATTTTTATGCTATCCCACCGGAAGAAGTGGATTTTTCGATTTCAAGTAGTCCCAAGGAAGGAGGTATTATTTACGATGATCCTGGGTTAAGAATTTGGAATGTTAACAAAGATACGATCGATCGAAACATCACGGTCACAAATCAGTCAGGTTTCTCTTTTTTAGGCTGGAGCGAGAGTGGAAATGTAGACATATCCCCCCATTGGAAATCACATCGCATTACCGCAAGCCCTTACGCCAATTCTTCACTAGTTGCACACTTCAAACCACTCACTCATAAGTTCAATGTATTTTATGATTCGACAAAGGGCTCAATTTCAGAATTCAAGGCGAGATATTCTCATGGAGAAACTTTCAACATAAGGGCAGAAGCGAAGCAGCACTATAAATTCTCAGGCTGGAGCATTTCCAGAACCCATTCATTCAATGTTAGCACAGGAATCTCCTCTGCAAGAAGCGAGACAAAAGTTTTGCTGATGGATAATCTGGAAACTCCTGAAATCTCCCTGGCTAGAGGTCACACATATAATTTTAAAATTGATCTGAATGGTGATTACAAATTCTTCATCTCAAGTGACTCACCTGTCAGCACTTCCTTTGACCATGAGTATTTACCGGGTATTCAAAATTCGAGAGTTTCAAATGGTACTTTGATATTCAAAGTTCCTGAAAATGCTCCGGATTACCTATACTATACAACTTCAAGTGACCAAGTGACCGGAGGAAAGTTTAAGATTATAACCTTGGACGAAAGAGATATTATTTCATTTCCAAAGGAAGCGTCCATTTCACCGACTTCTCTTCTAGACCTTGAAATTTCAGCTCTTTTTGTTGAAGAGGAGTACGATGTTAAAGTGAATGCCACACTTGGAGGCAGTGTTGATGCAGTCTCTTCGCGTTTTAATTATCAGGACATTGTATATCTAAAAGCAACGCCAAACGAACACTACAAATTTGTTCGTTGGGAAGGAAGTGACCTAGTTGAAAATAGAACATCTTCTGATTCCAAACTGACTGTTCTTGAATCTACCGACATTAAAGCCATTTTCACTCCAATATTATATCCTTTATCCATTTCTTCTTTGCCGGCTAACTCTGCGACTTTTACCACTACTTCTAACAAACTCAATTTCGCCTACGGGGAAACCGTTACCGTAAATGTTGTTCCCAAAAGTGGATTTAGTTTCTTGGATTGGACTGGTGACCTTACCTCCATAAATAAATCTATCCAATTTGTAATGAAAGGACCTCAGAGCATTGTGGCCAATATAGCCACACAACCGGTTATCATTGACATTAAAACTAGCTCACAAAATTATCTTGGGGAAATTAGTAACAAATTGGTGGGAGGTGAGGCAAAAGGTCCAAGCTTAACTCAAAAAAACCAATTAGCTACTTTTACAGCTTCACCGCAAGAGGGTTTTGACTTCATAGGGTGGTTTGATGAAAAAAATAACACTATTGCCTCTACTCCAAGCACCAACTTGACACTAAGTAAAGATACAACAATCACAGCCATTTTTCGGGAGAAATCTTACAAACTACAAGTCGATGTCCAACCCAAATATTTTGGTACTCTGGAATGGAACAAACATGTTTCTCTAGAACAAATTAATACTCGTTTACCCTTTGGATACGAAGTCAAAATTGCGGCCAATCCCTTAAATCACAATCGTTTCGAAAAATGGTTTTTCAATCCCACTGATGAAGTTGATGCCAATGAAAAAAATGTCCTTTTTACAATCCGTAATGATATAAGTATTTCGGCAAAATTTTTAGCCGCCCCGCTTCCATTTTTGACTGTTAATGTCAGTCCTGCCAATGCAGGCAAAGTCATTGGGACTGGGCAACGAAGTAACACGGGCACACATTACATTTTTGCATCTGCCAAAAATGGCTATGAATTCAAGGGTTGGGAAGGTACAGGAATACAAACTCCTAGTGATGAAATAACTACGATAACTTTCGAAGAAGATACTACCATCACCGCTGTTTTTTCAAAAACGAATGCTAGCGAAGGTGATAATAATAAAACTAGCGAGTTGTTCTCTTTAAATGTAAGTCCTTCTAATCCTAGTCATGGATTAACGAATCCTTCATCCAAAAATTATTTCACAAAAGGACTTGTACCAATTCTAGCCAAACCAATGCCTGGTTATATATTCTCCCATTGGGAAGGTGAATCGATTGCTGACCCTCTTTCCTCATCAACTCATGTAAACTTGGAGAGCGATCTTCTGGTTGCTGCTATTTTTGAGGCTGCCAGCAGTAAGCAAAAGCAGATTAATGTTACTCATGTGGTTGAAACTCTTGATCATCTGGGCAAAACTTTGGACAAGGAAAGCATAGGTGGGTCTATCCTTGGTGGAACTTCTTTTCTCAATGATCATACTCCAACTTTCAAAGCTTACCCAAAAGATGGTTATTATTTCGTCAGGTGGGAGAATGGACTAAAGCAGACTCTTTCCACTAATGAGGAAATCAGTTACAAAGCACCTTCAGATTTCTTACTCAAGGCCATCTTCCAGAAGAAATCCTACGAGGTTTATGTTATGGTTCAACCAAGTGATATAGCTGAGATTTTGTGGGAAGGTTACGGGAAATCATCTCTGCACAATCGGCTAGTTCAACACGGAGAGCAGATTAACTTGACTGCTCTGCAAGGAGCAAATTATCAGTTCCTTAATTGGTACGCCAATGGATTTGCCATTGACAATTCCAAAGAGATTAAAGTTTCTCATGCCGTAAAATCTGAGACCATTTTTACTGCTGTATATTTCCCTCTCAGCGAGTTGACGGTTGAAACAAGCATATCCCCAGATCGTAGCGGATGGGTCTTGGGAGGCGGGAAATTCTCCTACAATCCGAAACATCCTCTTCATGCAAAAGCAAACAATGGATTTAAGTTTGTTAGGTGGGAAGGTTCACAAATACTTGATCTAAACTCCCCCCAAACTTCTTTGAACTTGAATCAAAATCTCCATGTAAAGGCAATTTTCGAACCCGATCTCTTATTTGAAGGTGAGCCAACCACTTCTCCTCCTGGACTTCATGTCGTGGAAATCTTTTCAGCCAATGCAGATCACGGTTCAGTCAAAGGGTCAGGACTTTTTGGACCAGGTTGGATCGATATCGAGGCAATTGCGAATTATGGATACGAATTTTCCCACTGGCAAGGTACAGCAGTTGCGGATGTCAAAGCAGCTAAAACCAAGTTTCTAGTAGATGGTCATGGGTCTGCAACAGCATATTTTAAAGATAAGCCATTATTTATAAACTCTATCTTCGTAGCAAACTCATGGTATTCCAATAATTGGCTCGGAACCTATTGGAATGAACTCAGATCACCCTGGGCATATCATCTAGACCTGGGCTGGATTTTTGCATTTGAAAATTCAAACCAATCTTACTGGGTATGGATTAACAACCTCGAAGGATGGTATTGGTTGGAAGCTGACTCTTTTCCTTATCTCTTTGAAAGTTCCTCGAATACTTGGGTTTATCTTTCATTAGAAACAAGCAAGCCATCGGAAATTCTCCTGTTTAAATTTAAGGATAATCGTTGGAGAAGACTTAAAAAAGAACCCCATCCTTAGAACTCACATAGACATTGCAATGAATTTGATTTGTTATCTTAAGTTTATGAAAGTACCATCGATACCTGAGTTTTCTTTAATTTAATAAAAGTATACCATTAAAATTCCTTTACTTTCAATTATGGGCAATCAATAGGTCTGAATTTAAATAATCTTTCTTTGTTTAGAATTACCCGAAAATAAAGGTGCAAACCTGCTTAAAGTGGTCCTTTATGCTGTAGAAGTTTCCAAGATTTATTTAGTAGACTCCCAAGTTGATTCTTTTTTAAAACCAAATGTGACCCTTAAATATTACCTTAAAAGGTAACCCGGTATGAATCAAAAATTGTTCATGGGGAGGGATGAAATGCATAAATATTTAATCAAAAGGATTGAGACTTTCAATATACGACTTTGCTCCCGAAAGAGAGTTTCTTTGTAAAATCAAACCTGTGGAAGCATCTATAATATAATTGTCTTTGCTACCTGATGCATTCAGCTTTCTCCATCCACCTCCCGAAACGATAGCCTGCGGAGAGTAGTATTGATAACCTGCACCACCTGAAGAAACAGTTACTACACCAGCGGTATTGATGGTTCCAGTGGCATTTGAATCAGTGGTACCATTATTCCCACCAATACAATAAAATACCGAATCCGTAGAATAACCGCTGCCTTTCTCACCAATTCGCCAAATCGGGGTGCCTTCATTACTTTTGAAATTAATGTCCCTTTGCTTGTTAATAACTACAAAGGTTCCACCACCATCACTACCACTATGGATGATTAAATAAGATCCATTTAACTTAGAATCGACGATAGACCCGCGAGTGCCAGAACTTGCAAGATCGGAGAAGCTGGCAACACTAGTAACTTGAGTTTCTGTTGAGGCATTTAATTCATTAAGTCCATCTTCGGCAAGAAGGTATCCCTGTAGACCATCCAAAGTTATCGTGAATCCCTTGATTGTGCTCCGTGTCGCGTCATTAAGGTAAATTTTGCTGTAGCTGGTATCATTTTGATCAGTCTGACCCGTTGCATCTGAGCTAACGATATTTGAGACTGTATTCGCATTATCGTCATCAATAAGAAGATCGTTTCCATCCATAGTGAAAGTGCCGGATAGATTATTATCAGATGCATCCAAAGGTCTTCTGGTACCAAGAACATGTGCTTTAGTTATTGCTGTATTACCATGACTCTCATCGTAGTAAAATTGTGCCCAAACATTACCATTTAGTAAAGTGACGATATCTCCTTCATCAGTAGATGTTTCCATTGCACGAAACAGGGAAGCATTGCCATCATGGGTAGTTATAGCAGTGGAGGGAATAAGTTCTGAAATCATTAAATCAGTGCCATATGGATTTTTAGCAAGAATTTGGTTTCCACTTTCAGGCAATAACAGTTTTTTGTCAGTTGTTTCTACTTGACCTTCAAACTCGAAAGTTACATTACCGGCAGTCCTTTTCGCTATTATGAATGCCTCATCGGGATATACAACAGTATGATTTACAATGCCCGCAGATGTACTGTCTCTAGAATACCAGCCTTGTCCATAATTGTAACTTTCGTGAGAAGTTCCAAGAAAGAAATAAGGTTGATAACCACCATAGATTACATCCCAGATATAAATCCAGTCAGCTGCTGAAGGGATGCCTGAGGACCAGTTGGATGGAAGCTCCGTAAGTTGTGTCCCAAAGAGGCTTCCAAGTGAAGCAGCTGGGATTATCTCAATTTGCGTTCCATCTGGAAAATAAGTTGACACATTTGTGGACTCTCCGGTTCCAAGTCGTGAGAGATCAAGATTCAAACGGGTTTTGTTATTGTCTTTAATAAGGAAAACTCGACCGTTATAAGGGTTATTACTGTCGTTAATTTTCACAAAATGAGGCCCAGCTACCACTTTTACCTTGGGATTAGCTTCGTACCCGGCACCTGGTGAAGTAACGTTCAAGTCGTAAAGTTGCCCGGATGAGTTAATACCTGCAACAGCGACGGAAGATTCATTGCAGTCTGCGTCATAGAGTATAACCTCTGGAGGGTTACCAGCAGTAAACTTTGGCTTGTTGGAATTAAAAGTTGCGGTGTTGTAAGTTGCGGTGATGTTAGAATCCACCTCTCCACTTGAGTTTTTCCATGCGTACATTTCAGGAATTTGGACGCCAGGAACAAAAACATTATCACCTGTAAATGGATAGCTTGTGGTACCGGAGGCATTGGTTTCTGAATCAAATAGGATGTAGGCATTCGCATCATCAGTGCTGGAAACAGCACCGGCGTATACAGTATCCTCTGAAATTGGCACACTTGCTATGTAGTAAAAAGGATTTGTACTGTTACCTCCTTCAACTTCAAAACTGCTGGTACCTACTAATCCCTTGGCACTAAAAGAAATCCAAAACAAAAAATTAAATAGGGTTATTACCTGCAATAAGTATTTAAAATTTATGATTTTCATTTTGGCTGTATTGTTTGGGCAAAAGGGTTTTAACAATCTGTATTAAAATATTACATGACAAAACAGGATTTTTTCAAAGAAAAATTTTGCATTTAATAAAGGTAATCAACAACAGATTTAAATATGTATCATAATGCATTAACTATTAAGTGCTTAAGGATGCACTTAAGATATTAAAAAAAGAGAAGAAATCAAAAAAATTATATTAGGTAGCCACCATGCAATGTAGTTCCATGAATATTTTTCAAAAATATTGGATCCGATCGTGCCTATCATGTAAAATGAAACGCAAATTAAAATACCAATAAACAAATTATATATTGCTTCTCTGCGGCCAGATTTCGAAGTTATTGGAAGCAGTAGCAAACAAACAAAGAATGGTGAAAAACCAAGGGCTGCGTTTTTATGAAGAATTGATATGGCTTTGCCTTTTTCAAACTCATCTTCTGATTTCCTAGCCACTTGAAAAAGTTCAGTAAAAGACATTCTATTCAAGCCTTTCTTTTCCCCATCTCCGATTTCTAGTATAAGTGGTTCCCTCCAATGGGCTATATTTAAAAAAAGATCGGAACCACCTTTAAAAAAATTACTTCCGTGATCTACAGGTTCCAAATCCACATCATATAAATCGAGAATTAAAAATCCTTTCTCCAGTGATTTAGTTACCATGGTTTTACCTGAATTCAAAACCATTTGGATACGGTTCTTTTCATCAAAAAGAGCGATTCTGACATTCTTCCATGTTTCATCTGTAAATTCCTTGACTGATAAGGTAATTTTTGAAATCAACATCCTATCCTCCCCACCGCTCAAAGCCGCAAAGCTTTGGCTTGTTTTTGATTCTTTACTTGAATCAATGTTGAGGGATATTTCTCCATCTTCGACCAATAAAAAAGATAAATTGTCCCAAATTATTTTCTCCCTCAATTTATCAAATTTATCCCGATTATCTGGTCCCCATTGAAGAGTGGAAAATATGGTGAGGGATGAAAGTAATACAGAGAAGAGACAAACGGGCCAGAAGAGTGATTTTGGTGCTATGCCCAGTGAACTTAAAGCTGTGATCTCACGGTTGGAGGCCCAGTTTCCTACAACTAAGGCCAAGGCAACCGTGAAACCAAAGGGAATTGCCATGGAGAAGGCATAAGGGACAAGCAGAGCACAAAGTTTCAAAAATTCAGAATAGTTCTGTTCAATTGCCTTGATTAAAACCTCTTTATATCTCGAAAGATTTCCATAGAGTAATAGAAGCGTTATAGCAGAAACACTTATGAAAGTTGCTTTTAATAATTCTATAATAATGTGCCTGCTTATCATTCGCTTATGAGCAGAAAACTAGATATCCAGTTTTTCTAAGTCCTCTGGTACATCGATGCCTATGGTTCCTGATTCCACAACAGACACTGCTATTTTTTCACCCATCTCCAAGGCTCGTAGTTGCTCTAATTTCTCAATATTTTCTAACTTTCCAAGGGGTGTTCGGGAAAATTTAACTAAAAAGTCTTTGGTATACCCATAGAGCCCAAGATGTTTGAGTGGTAGGTAACCCGCATCCAAAAATCCCTGAAATGAAGAATCCTCACGAAATTGGGGGATAGGCGAGCGAGAAAAATATAACGCAAATCCAGATCGATCGAGAACCACTTTAACTTGATTCCGGTCGTAGAAATTTTCCTGGGTATCGAATGGAACTGCTAGCGTTGCCATGGACGCACCAGGTCTGTTGATCGCTTCTACGAGGGACATTATATGGTCGCGTTCTACAAAAGGTTCGTCAGCCTGAACATTGATAACTTTTGATCGCTGAATCTTTTGATTGGCTGCAAAAACACGATCCGTACCCGATGGGAGTTCGGGATCAGTAATAATAAATTCAAACCCATTTTCTGACAAAACGGATGCTAATTCTTTACCGTCTACGGCAAAGACAATTTCAAATTCTGGTGCCACTTGAATAAGTCTGTTTGCTGTATGAATGAGGAGTGGTGTACCCTTAACTTCTTGCAGTAATTTTCTTGGAAATCGAAGGGATGCAAGCCTTGCTGGTACGATTATGATAGGTAAATCTTTAGACATTTTTAAAGAAGGATCATACTCCCCTATTTTCTTTAGTTGTCGCAAGCACAACTTTTGATAAATTAAATTTATGATTTCTTCGACTGCTGTTCCTTTTAAAACTTTGACCGAAAAAGATTCTCTGCCAGATCAACATGGTAGGTTTGGCCCTTACGGCGGATCATTTGTCCCTGAGACTTTATATTATCCGCTTAAAGAGCTTGAAGAGGCATACAAGGAAGCCAATCTCGACCCTTCCTTTAAGAGTGAACTCCATGATATGCTGAGAGAATTTGCAGGCAGACCAACTGAACTGTATTTCGCTGAAAGATTAACTAAAAAAATTGGAGGGGCCAGAATTTACCTTAAGAGGGAAGACCTGTTGCATACCGGAGCACACAAAATTAATAATGCACTCGGTCAAGCCCTCCTTGCCAAAAGAATGGGTAAAGCGAGAATTATTGCAGAAACGGGTGCAGGCCAACATGGAATTGCAACAGCTTCAGTTTGTGCTCGTTTTGGGTTTAAGTGCAAGATCTACATGGGTGCTGAAGATATGCGAAGACAGGCGCTCAATGTATTTAAGATGAGATTAAGCGGTGCCGAAGTACAAGGTGTTGAAGCAGGGAGCAAAACACTTAAGGAAGCCATCAATGAAGCGATGAGAGATTGGGTTACCAATGTTCGCAACACCCATTATATTTTGGGCTCAGCATTGGGTTCGCATCCATACCCTAGCATGGTTCGTGACTTTCACAAAGTAATCGGACAGGAAACCAAGAAGCAATTTTTGGAAAAGACCGGTAAACTTCCTGACGAAATGATTGCTTGTGTAGGAGGTGGAAGTAATGCAATTGGTTTTTTTCACGAATTCTTAGACGACAGTGGAGTAAAATTAATTGGAGTTGAGGCTGGGGGAAAATCCCTGTCCGAAGGAGAACACGCGGCTAGGTTTGAGGGAGGTAAGCTTGGAATTCTCCAAGGGTGCAAAACATGGATTTTACAAAACCGGGATGGACAAATTAACCAAACACATTCGGTTTCAGCTGGTTTGGATTACGCAGCGATTGGTCCCGAACATGCTTATTACAGAGATCTCGGAAGGATTGATTTTGCTCATGCAAGTGATAACGATGCGATGGACGCTTTTAAAACTCTTTCTTGTGAAGAAGGAATTTTACCAGCATTGGAGACTTCTCATGGTCTCGCCTATGCCTTGCAGAGGGCCAAGGAACTTTCACCCACTCATACCATTTGCGTTAATTTAAGCGGTCGGGGTGATAAGGATGCCATGGAAGCCGCCAGAATCATGGGAGTTGAGGGATTACCAAAAATGACTTTCGCATGAGAAGCATGACTGGATTTGGTCGAGCCCAAAGGCCATTCCAAAACGCTACAGTAAGCATAGAGCTTGCTTCGGTTAATAAGAGAAATCTGGAAATCCTCATGTCCGGCCCGAAAGAGTGGCAAGCTTTTGAAATCGATGCTTCCCGAATAGTTAAATCTAAAATTCACCGAGGAAGAATAAGAATTTCAGCGTCATTCGAATGTCAGAAAGTAGAAAAATCTTCTCTTTTCGATAAAGACCAGCTTGATTCTGATTTTGCTGACCTTACCAGCTTACTTCAAGGATATGGAAGCTCTACCGAGATTAATGGGGAAATACTTTTGGAACTCCTTAAACTTCGAAGCTCCAAAGACACTGAAGTGGTTTCAATTACTGAAGTGTATAAAACTCTAAATCATCTTCTTTCCGAAGCTTTGGAAAAACTGCTAGAAATGAAGAATGATGAAGGTGCATTTCTCAAAAAGGATATGAGCACGAGGGTCACTACGATCGCTAAATTAGTGAGAAAAATCGAATCCGCAAGCCTTCACATGGTTCAGGAATGTAAAGAAAAATTATACCAAAGACTGCGTCATGCGGGTCTGCAAATTGATTTGGATGACCAAAGAGTGTTGAAAGAAATTGTAATTTTGGCTGAAAAATCCGATATTTCTGAGGAGATTACCCGTCTAAATAGTCACATCACACAGCTGCATACCACATTTGATCAAGCTGAAAGCGTAGGTAGAAAAATTGAGTTTATTTTACAGGAGATTGGTAGAGAGCTTAATACGATATGTTCGAAATGCACCGGTATTGATTGCATACAATTTGCATTAGATGCCCGCACGGAGATGGAAAAGCTTAGAGAACAGGCATTAAATGTCGAATAAGCAGAATTAAGCGGTGAACTTCCCCTTCAAGGAGAAGGTTCAAGCTCTTTATTTAACTTTTCCTTCCTAGCTTCAAAAACAGACCAAATAAAGTAGGAAACAGCTCCCAAGAAAATTCCTGAATCCGCAACATTGAAAACTGGATAATCATAAGAAAAAACAGGGAAGTAAAGGTCAATAAAGTCAACCACGGCGGCGGGTTCCCTAAAAATACGATCCGTTAGGTTGCCAGCAATTCCACCAGAAATCGATCCGAAAATTAGCTGTTGAGGTATTTCGCTTAATTCTAACTGTTTCCTGAAAATAAAAATCGCAAGAAGAGCGAAAACTGCCAAAGCAGTCAGAAATTCGGGATAATCTGACAGCATGCTCCATGCTGCCCCTGGGTTCGTGACATATGTAATTTCAAAAAAAGCTTCCCTTCCTGATATGCCATCTATGAAGACAATTGGGTCATATCTTAATTTTTGGGCATTTTCAACCACCCATGATTTCGACAGAAAATCCAAAAAGTAAATCAAGCTCCAAACAAGCCAAAACTTTTTATATCTTATCATTACATGTTAGCAAAATAAGAGATTAATCATCAACTCCCAAAGTTGAGTCTGCTATGGTGGCAAAAGTCCCCACACTGCTACCACCCTCCTTAATTTTTCTTTGTTCAAAGAGATCCTGGCCTTCCACTGAAAAACGAGTGAACGGAACGGCCTTTAAACGATTTTTTTTGATTGGCTTATTGGTCTCCTGGCAGATGCCAAAGGATCCGTCAAAGATCCGGTCAATTGCATCTTCAATTTCGTTCAGGGCTTCCTGCTCGTTGGCAACCATGGAGAGGGCAACATCTCGGTCAAAAGTCTCAGTTCCAGCATCGCTTGAATTAATCGATAATTCCCCGGAAGACTCTCTGGCGGATGCTCCAATCGTCTCACTCGATCTCTCGCCAAGGGCCCCTTTAAGTGCTGCCCGTAATCCCATCAGATCATCGTAGTAAGCCTGCCACTCTTTGGGCACTTTATTTGGATTACGCATAGGTTTAACAGGCGTAGCAGAAACGCCACTTCCAAATCCAAGAATGTCATCAATAGATGCGGTTGCCAATTTCTTTACCTTAGAAGAGGAGCTCTTGCGCGTAAGTTTCTTAACTTTTTCTGACTTTTTTATTTTATTGGATTCTTTCTTGGAATCTTTGTTTTTCGAAGAAAGGATATTGCGAACATCATCTAAAGTGAAAGCTTTACTCTCAGTTTTTTCCTTATCATCTCCACTGATTTTTTGTGCACTCTTGGAAATAATTTCCCTCACCTTGCTGTCTACCTCTACTTCTTTTTGAACTTTTGACTTGGACATTTTATTGGTGACTGTAGCTTTAGGTGACCGGCTACTGGCTGAAGTTTTACTGGCTGTTTCGGTTTTTTTCTTTCGAACAGCAGGTGGCTTTACTTTTTTCTCGGCCGAATCTTTTGATTTTGATTGGTTTTTGGGAGCGGTGTTTCTTTTTTTTGTCATGATTATTTTAAAGTTAATGATCAATTTGTCTTAGCACATTGGCACATCTTGGGGAAACCGGACCCCAATTTTCAACTTCTACGAGCTCAGAAACCCATCTCCAACTCCTTGGACAACGAACACCTGGGGCATGATGAGCAAAAATTGACAATTCGGAAACTCCTTCGTCTAAATTCAAAATAACTGAAGAAACGATGAATAATTCAGCAAGATCATCTTTGCGTCTTTTCAAAGTTTCAAACAAAGGGTCTTCTTTGGAACAAACTATAACTAATTCAGCCTCCAATGATTGCCCTATTACTTTCGAAGAACGTAAAGATTCCAAAACTTCATTAATCTTGGACTCTTTGAGATTCAATAATTTTTGAGCATCTTCCACATCTAAACCTTCCTTCCATGAGTGAATGGATTCTGGCCATTTTTGGAGGACAAGAAAGACATCACTTAGTTTTTGATTAGTTTTATGATAAGACCAAGCCTCGTCAGCGGTAAATGGAACAATTGGACCAATAAGGGAGACAAAAGTTTCAAAGATCCTTAAAATGGCAGTTTGAGTTGACCTCCTTTTGGAATCTTCTCGATGTAGCGTGTAAAGCCTGTCTTTAATTATATCGTGGTAAGTGGAAGATAATACTCCTGAGCAAAACCGGTTTATCAATTGAACTGCCCGATGCAGTTCATAAGAATCCATCGCATTGGTTAATTCCACCACTAGTTCGGCGGTCTGGGCTAAGGCCCATTTGTCAATCATATCTAATTCATCCAATGGCAAACAATGATCCGGCTCGTCGAAATCAGCTAAATTTCCAAGTTGAAATCGAATTGTATTTCGCAAAGTGCGATACGAGCGAACAACTTGATCTAGAATTTCGTCCGAAAGCGGAATATCTCTTCTAAAATCCTCAGAGCACGCCCATAGTCTTAGTACATCCGCTCCGTATTTGGTAACATAGGAGTCAGCGGTTTGGGGCTTCCCGTCACTTTTCGAAATCTTTCTTCCATCTCCATCGACAACAAATCCATGCGTTAAAATATGTTTATATGGTGCAGAACCATAGGATACCATGCTTGTCCAAAGTGAGCTTTGAAACCATCCCCTGTGCTGATCACTCCCCTCTAGATATAAGTCTGCTGGCCAATCAAGAATATTTTCCACACGAAGAACCGAACGGTGACTGCACCCGGAATCTATCCATACATCCAAAGTGTCCGTTCCCATGGTTAAATTCTTATTTTTCCAGAAATTATTCAACTCATATCCCTCAAGTAAGGATTTTTCATCCGAAGAAAACCATAAACCAGAACCGTGCTTCTCAACTTTCGAGGCCAAAAAACGAATAAGTTTAGCATCCAGCAAGGGGTTTCCGTCCTCGTCGAAAAAGACTGGAATCGGGACTCCCCAAGACCGTTGCCTTGAAATACACCAGTCAGGTCTGGATTCTAAGAAACCTTTAATTCTATTTGCCCCCCAATCTGGGGTAAAACTGATGTCCTGCAGTTTATCTATGCAGTTTTTTCGTAGGTCATCTTTATCCAAAGAAACAAACCACTGGTCCATCGCTCGAAAAACCACTGGAGTTTTACTTCTCCAACAATGTGGATACTGGTGGTGATGTTTTTCCTGTGCAAGCAGATGGTTTTTCCTCCTCAGAATTTCTAAAACCTTTTTATTTGCGAGGTTTCCATTAGATTTTTCCAAGACCGAAATGCCGGCTAGTTCTTCAGGTATTTCTTCATCCTTAACATAGCAACCATTATCATCCAACGGGCAATAAATATCTAGGCCGTGTTCAATTCCAGTTTGGTAATCATCCAATCCATGACCGGGAGCGATATGGACACACCCGGTACCGGAATCCATCGTAACATACTCAGCCTCTAATATTGGACTGGAACGTTCAATGAAGGGATGATTACAATTTTGACCAGCAAGATCTCGGCCATTGCATATCGATACGATTTCAAATTGTTCAAATTTACAAACCTTGGCTAACTTACTCACTAGAGGTTCTCCAACCCAATAAAAGGCATCTGCAACCCTAATTTTGGCATATTTCTCATTTGGATGAATTGCCACCGCTAAGTTCGCCGGTAATGTCCATGGCGTGGTTGTCCAAATAACGATGAAAGTATTCTGTTGATCCGTCATTCGGAAAGGCACAAAAATAGAAGGGCTCTCATGATCTTTGTATTCAATTTCTGCCTCGGCTAACGCCGTCGAACACGGGATCGACCAGTAAATAGGTTTTTTACTTCTATAGATAAGTCCCTTTTCGACAAAATCCGCAAATGTCCTTAGGATTTCACCTTCATATACTGGGCTCATTGTACAATATTCCTTCTCCCAATCAGCTAAGACACCTAAGCGCTTAAATTGTGAACGCTGGGTTTCGATAAAGTTTTTTGAAAATTCAGCACATGACTTTCGAAGACTTACAAGATCATACCCTTTTTTTTCATCTCTTAGCTTTTTGGTAACTTTAAATTCAATGGGCAGTCCATGGCAATCCCACCCTGGAATGTATGGGGTATGATACCCCTGAGCATTTTTAAAACGGATAATTGTATCTTTGAGAATTTTATTTAAGGCGGTGCCAACGTGCACATCCCCATTTGTGAACGGAGGACCATCATGCAAGACGAAAGACGGTGCTCCTGTATTTTGTTCAAGCATTTTCTTGTATAAATGAGCATCTTCCCAATGCTTCAGTCTCTGTGGTTCATTCTCCACAGCATTTGCTCGCATGGGAAACTCTGTTTGCGGCAAATTTAAAGTATCTTTAAGCTTCTTAGCTTGGTTCATGAAAAACGGCTACTAAATGTATATGAAGGAAAGCAAGATGTTGGAATAAGAGTCTAAGTCAAGGATGGATTCCTGACTTTCGATTGTCCTTGCAATTGATATGGGGCAATAATAGCAAACTTCACACTATTGGTGTACGAACTATTTAACATTTGGGGCCTAATCTTAAGGGAAATTTCATTTCTCGGGTTTTTCGCTCTACTAGTTGGCTCGAGTATTTTTGGACTATTTTTGTTAGTAAAAGGAGGAGATTTTCTTTCTGACAATTGCTCGACTTTAGCAGGAAAACTTGGAGTTCCTCCAGTCATAGTTGGGCTCACCATTGTTTCCGTTGCCACTTCATCACCTGAACTTTTCACTTCGATCTCGGCAATCAATTCCGGAGCAGGTGGTTTAGTTTTAGGCAATATTATAGGTTCAAATATTGCCAATATAGGCTTAATTTTAGGAATATCCTTACTTTTCAAACCAGTGAATACTCACCGCGCGGTCAAATCAATTCAGTTAGTGCTCCTAACCCTTGCAACACTTGGATTTAGTTCCTCCATAATCTTTAGTCATACTTCTGCACTTGGTTTTCAGGCAGGAATTATTTTGATCATTTTTATTTTCGGATACCTAGGAAGTCTTTGTTTGGTATCGATGAGAAATAGAAAAAACACATCCCAAGTACAAGACAAATTGGAAAATGAAAATAAGTCGATTCTTGTGGTTATTTTGTTTATTTTTCTAGGAGGTATATTGTTATGGCTTGGTTCAGAATCTCTTGTTTATGGTTCAAAAAATCTCGCTGAACTGGCAGGGATTCCGAATGAACTAATTGGTTTTACACTGATTGCCATAGGCACGAGCTTACCCGAACTGGCCGCGTCCATTGCCTTGTTGAAAAAAAATGAAACCCACATGCTTTTGGGTAATATCATTGGGTCCAATCTATTTAATATTGGTTTGGTTGGGGGTGTTGCGGGTATACTCGGACCAATCTTTTGTGAAACTTCTCATCCTTGGATTGATCACCTATTGATGATTCTTTTCACTTTAATATTGGTCATTTGGATGCTTGGGAGAAAACTCACCAAAAAGCATGGTATGATGCTTCTTCTGCTATACATTGCCGCATCTGCGACCACTTGGGTCGCGAACTCTTGATAACTAGTTATTTTCTCCGACTTGGAACCGCAGAAAACGATCAACCGATAAGTTGGAACCAATTTCAGTCGAAGTTTTTGCAAGGAGTTCTTTCACTGTAGAATTTGGATCTTTGACAAAAGGCTGCTCCAGTAAACATGAAGCTGCAAAGAATTTCTCAAGTTTTCCTGCCACAATTTTTTCTATGGCTTGTTGTGGTTTGCCCTCTGCTTGAGCCATTGCGATGTCTTTCTCTTTAGAAACAAGATCTTCTGCAATATCTTCTCTGCAAACACAAGCCGGAGATGCTGCGGCGATGTGCATGCAAAGGTCTTTCGCAAGCAGTGCTACAGTTGCATTTGAACTTAATTCCTGTTGATCACCGGACAAAATTGAAATCATAACCGCAACTTTAGCACCGGTGTGGACATAACACTCCACGATACCATTAGAATCAATTACGATGGATTCAGATCTTGAAATTTTGATATTCTCGCCAATTTTGCCAATCTGTTCCGTTCTCTTATTTTCGAGATCGGCATCTGCATTGACAAGCAAACTTTCAGCAATTTCTTTAGAGAAATCTATGAAATCTTTATTTTTAGCAACAAAATCTGTTTCACAATTCACTTCTACCAGAATTCCTTTTTTTCGATCACTTCTCACTGCATTTGAAATAATGCCTTCGCCAGCCTCACGACCTGCTTTTTTGGCAGCGGACGCTATTCCCTTCTTACGAAGAATTGAAATCGCTTCTTCCAAATCTCCATTACTCTCTACTAAGGCACGCTTACAATCTATAAGACCGGCTCCGGTTTTCTCGCGCAAGTCCATTACAGCTTCTTTTGTTATATCTGACATTTTCGTATTTGGTCTGAATAAATTAATTCTGATCTAACTCAGATGCGGGCTCTTCATTCTTAGGAGGATTATTTTCCGCGGAAGAGGAATCTTGAATAGTCTCAACCTTATTTCCCTCTGGTTCGCTAGAATCTTTATCTTCGTCCCTTCGATCATCGAAATCATTTTCGTCATAACCTTCGGGTAAAGTGACTTCGGGTTCATCCTCCTGGTCAACAAAATCTGGTTCCTGAGTTATTGGCGTAATATCTTTCCTCTTAGTAGGTGCTTCAACCCTTTTGGAAGCACCATTTTGAATTGCGTCAAGAATCACATCAACAATTATGCGAATCGATTTGGCTGAATCATCATTGCCTGGAATTGGGTGGGACAGCACACTTGGGTCTGAATTACTATCCACCAGTGCAATAACAGGAATTCTCAGCCTGTTTGCCTCAGCAACCGCTATGGCCTCGTTGTGCGAGTCGATTACAAAAAGAGCACCTGGAATACCTTGAAGATTTAGCAAGCCCTCAAAATTTCTTTGCATCCTTGACATTTGCCTCTTGATCGCAGCGACTTCCTTACCATGCATTTTATCAAGACTTCCATCCTCTTCCATTCGAAGGAAGCTTTTATATTTGGCAAGGCTAGTGGAGACTGTTTCAAAATTAGTTAAAGTACCTCCCATCCAGCGGTTGACGCAAAAAGGCATGTTTGTCGCAGAGGCTAATTCACGTAGAGGTTCCTCCGCTTGTCTTTTGGTTCCGACCAGAAGAATTTGTTTTCCTTTTGAAATAATCTCTTCAATCGCCTTGGAGGCATTTTCGAGAAGATCATATGTCTTCTCTAGATCGATAATAGATATGCCGTGACGATTATCGAAGACATAAGGTTTGGATTTGGGATTCCATCTGCGGAGTTGGTGCCCAAAATGGACACCAGCGTCCAAAAGATCTTTCACTGTAATGTTCATATTTATTTTTAAAGCCCACGTCGAACAAACGGGGAGAAATAATTTTCTTTTAGGTAGGGTTTGATTTAAATTTGGGAGCAGGGGCAGGATTTGAACCTGCGACCTTCAGGTTATGAGCCTGACGAGCTACCAGACTGCTCCACCCTGCTAGGAAGCTGAATATTATTGTCAATTTTGCAAGGAAAGCAATATAAAAGACTTTTAAACTTTGTTTATCTCACACATTGCCTCATCGAGGCTTTTCTGAAAAAAAAGAAATTATGGCATCACTTTCCAAACTAGTAGATTACTGTAATGGTCGTGTATTTAGTTACAAAATCAAAGATTTCCCAGGTTCATTAAATGGATTACAAGTGGAAAATGATGGGGAAGTCAAAAAAGTGGGAGCCGCAGTTGATGCTGGCTTAGTTCCGTTCAGGATAGCCTCCAAAAAGGGGATTGATTTTCTTATTGTTCACCATGGGCTTTATTGGGCGCCCCCTGCCCCGTTAACTCAAACAAATTATGAAAAAATCAAACTCTGTCTGGACCATAATCTTGCGATTTACTCTTCGCATCTGCCACTTGATTGTCATCCAGAAATCGGAAACAATGCAATCATTGCTTCAAAACTTGAATTGTCCCCCATCAGCACATTCTTAGCTTATGAGGGAACCGACATCGGACTGATTACAAGTTACGCAAATTCCAGAAAAGATCTTAGAGCATCTCTTGATCATTTATTCAGTTGGGGGATCACAAGCATGGAATTCGGACCTTCTCGACCAGCCAAAGTGGCCATTCTTTCTGGCTCTGGACAAAGTGCCTTTGATCAGCTTCGAAATCATGAAGCTGATACATTTATCACCGGTGAACTCAAGCAAAGCCATTTCAACTTAGCTCAAGAAATGAAAATAAATGTCTACACTTGTGGCCATTATGCGACTGAAACTTTTGGAGTTAAAGCACTGGGACAAGAAGTTGCTGAAAACTTCTGTATACCTTTTGAATTCATAGACACGCAATGCCCTTTGTAAATCAGTAATTGCGATTTCTAAAGGTTTAATATTTATTTAAAATATATGCTCAAAATAGGATTATTAAACGGTCCCAATCTTGATCGTTTAGGCAAAAGAGAACCTGAAATCTACGGTTCAACGACTCTTGCTCAAATCGAAGAATTGGTTGTGGCCAAAGCAAATTCGATGGACCTAGAAATGGATACTTACCAATCGAATCATGAAGGTTCGATGATTGACAAGATCCACAAATGGGCAGATTGCGGATTTAAAGGATTAATTCTCAACCCTGGAGGATTTACCCATACAAGCGTAGCATTGAGGGATGCGGTGGTTGCCTCAGGTCTCGACACTGTTGAAGTTCATTTGTCAAACATTTATGCCAGAGAAGATTTCAGGCACAAATCCTTAATTTCCGGAGTTGCAAAAGGTGTTATTGCAGGTTTGGGATATTGGGGATATTTAAGTGCACTAGATTATTTTAGCGCAAATGATTAAGTTTTAGAGAATTGCTGTTGAATAAACCTAAAAATTTTCTTCTGCAAATTCCGTAAAGATAAAGTGCTTTGCCTATTCAAAAAATTTCGGCTCCTTTTTAGTTGTTTCGATATACAAATTACAGGATTGGAATACATGTATCCCAAGAGCAAAATGTCGACTCATAATAGATCAAATCTCTTACCTTTATAATGGTAAATTATTTCGAAAACTAAAAAAAGTGACAAGAAACTAGCAAATTAAAGCTATCCGGGGTCCAACTGTATTTTATCCATTACCCAAGAAAAAATCATTACCCTTATCATCAGTAATAATGAAAGCAGGAAAGTCTTTGACTTCAATTTTTCGAATGGCTTCCATACCGAGATCTTCGTATTCGACAGTTTCAACTTTTTTTATGCATTTTTGAGCTAGCCGGGCCGCAGATCCTCCAATACTACCTAGATAGAAACCTCCATGCTTCTGACAAGCTTGCACCACCATATTGGAACGATTACCTTTGGCCAGCATAACCATTGATCCCCCTGCCTCTTGAAATTTGTTTACAAAAGCATCCATTCTACCTGCGGTGGTGGGGCCAAATGAACCGGAGGCATAGCCCTCTGGAGTCTTAGCTGGACCGGCATAATAAATAGGAAATTCCTTAAAATAATCTGGTAAACCCTTTCCGGAATCTAATCTTTCGCGCAACCGCGAATGTGCCAGATCACGCGCAACAATCAATGGACCATTCAGAGATAATCTTGTTTTAACAGGATACTTTGTAAGCTCAGCAAGCACACCTTTCATTCCCTGATTAAGGTCAATTTCAACCACATGCTCTGTTTCATTTTCTTCAATCTTGGGAAGAAATCTGGACGGGTTGGTTTCTAGTTGTTCGAGGAAGACACCTTCTTTGGTAATTTTGCCCAATGCTTGCCTATCAGCTGAGCAACTTACTCCTATACCAATTGGCAAACTGGCCCCGTGCCTAGGAAGCCGAATGACCCGTACATCCAAACAAAAATATTTCCCTCCAAATTGGGCACCAATACCCCGATCCTGCGTCATCTTCAAAATTTTTGCTTCAATTACGGGACACCTGATTGCCCCCCCCCCTACCATCCCCCTTGATTGGTAAGTTGTCCAAGTAACGAGCAGAAGCTAGCTTGACCGTTTTTAGGTTGGTTTCAGCTGAAGTACCCCCAATGACAATTGCCAAATGATAGGGTGGGCAAGCTGCTGTTCCAAGAGCAGCAATCCTCTCGTCAAGATATTCAAGAAGAAGGTCTTCTTTGAGTAAAGAAGGCGTTCCTTGATGCAAAAATGTTTTGTTCGCGGAGCCGCCTCCCTTAGCCATAAAAAGAAAATTATATTCATCTCCGTCCGTATGCATCAGATCAATCTGGGCAGGCAAATTAGACTTAGTGTTTTTTTCATCAAACATACTCAGGGGAGCGAGTTGAGAGAATCGTAAATTGTCTGAAGCATAGGTGCTGGCAATACCTTTGGAAAGTGCATGCTCATCACCCCCATCCGTCCATACTAACCTTCCCTTCTTTCCAAGAACAATAGCAGTACCAGTGTCTTGACACATTGGGAGTATTCCCTCAGCTGCAATCTGGGAATTTCTCAGTAAGTCAAGTGCAACGAATCGGTCATTGGATGAAGCATCCGTGTCTCTTAGAATAGATTGAAGTTGCAGTAGGTGACCTGAACGTAGGAAGTGAGAAATGTCGTGGAAAGCTTCCTTGGCTAAATCTTTTAGTGCAGATGACTCTACATGCAAGAGAGTTTCACCTCGAAACTCTGAAGTATTTACGGCTGATTGCATATAATCCAGCTTTCTCCATTTTATATCACAATCATTCATCGCTTTTATGGGATCTTAAAAATTGACTGGAATATCCGGATTTGTGGTATTCAGGTCTGCAACTGAACTCGAATTTGTCTCGGTTAAAGTAAGTGCAGAGCTGGCAGACACCCTACTTAATTTCTGACTTTTGGAGCGAATAGCAACCTTCAATGGTATTATTATTTCCTTTACATCTCTTTTGACTTTGAATTCCAATATAGTTTCAGGGACAGAAAAGAAACTAGCGTTTGCTAAATCCCCTTGTGTCTCAATCGGAAATCCTCCGACCTCTAGAAGAACATCACCAACCTCAAGATTTGATTCCCTTGCTGGTGAATCATCAATAAATCCACTAATAACTATATCAAAAGAATTGTTGGATTGATTAAGTTTTCGTGTAGTAGTAATTCCAAACCAACCAAATTCAACTTGCCCAGATAGCAATAAATCATCGCGAATTCTTTTGCACGCTTTGGCTGGAAGTAAGAAGGAAGATTGTAAATCTGGGAGACCTGCATGAGTTATACCAACAAATCTTCCATTTAGGTCAAAAACTGGAGCACCCACTTCCCCGGGACCAAGGGCTAAACTAGATCGAATCATTCTCGTGGGAAAAAGTCTCTTACCGAATGAATATTCATAGCTTTGCATAAGACCAAGTGTTGGGCCAACTTCAAACTCAAGGGCAAAGGTTATGCCCAAGAGAAACGAGCCCACACTAATTTTTTCAGACAATTCATTTACTCGCACATAACTTAGATTTAATGGAGGTTCCAGTAACTTTAGAAGAGACAAATTACACATTGGATCATGTCCAATCTCCTCTGCAAGAAGATAAGATTTATTATATTCAATCCATACTCTGTCGGCGTTCGGTAGCAAACCAGTAGTCAGAACATGACCCTCTTTACTGATAAAAAAACCACTTCCGATCTTAAGAAATCTACGAGTTTTTTCACCTGCCTTGGCAACTCGTGTTGCTTTGACCCTGACAACCGATTTGGACTTTTCCGAGAAAATTGCTTTGACCCTGTATTCTAATGTAAGGGAGCCTTCTTGAGTAAAGCCTATTTTATTAATTAATAAGCCGAGTAAACAAACCCCGAAACAAATTGCTGCGGGTACACGCACAAAACTAGAAGCTAAAATTTGTAAGACTGTTGATATCGGCACTTTCCTCTACAACAAAAGATGGTGTCGTGAAAGAGGAAGCTTGTCCGTTTGCACTTAAAATTTCTAACGCGAAACTCATCTCGTACTCCTGCGAAGGTACCGAAGAAT
>CACMBV010000003.1:0-95000 GCA_902612125.1 uncultured Verrucomicrobiota bacterium | reverse complement strand
TTTTTCGAAATATTTTTTAAAAAAACAGGAAATTCCTGATCTCAATATTGCTCAATTAGCAACTCTATTTTTAGATCAAAAGAAACAAATCGAGGACCCTTAGGAGCATCCAATTTGAACTTCAACCAAGTTTTTCTCTTGGAGTCATAATGCCACGGATACACAAATTTGCTTGTCCATAACCATAAGTTAAAGCCGTGAAAATAAAGCCAGTTATCGTAGGATCCGTAACCTGAAGGATAAATCCACCCTTTACGGGGTAGAAATGTCCAGTTTTTTTCACTATGGAAAAAGTAACCCAACCAAGATAAATAAAACCATTGACCATAGTTTGTCATTTCAGCATCTGCCCAAAGAGGATCGTGAGAATCCCCTCTAACGCACCGGATACCTCTGTCAGTAGAGTATTCGTCTGGGTAAGCTACATGTCTGAATGCAATTCGTAGCGGCTCACCCAATTTGTTGGAATTTTCAGTAGAAAAACTCCCTCCCCGATGAACGCGGGCAGGTTTGATAGATGAAAGATCTTCTAATTCGGGACCCCGGTCATCCCGGCCCGTATTTTTGGAATTCCTGTACCAATTTTGATCATACCAATTCCAGCACCACTCGCTCAGATTACCAACAATATCATAGAGGCCATAAAAATTTTTGCGGTCAGGAGGCACGCGACTTTCTCCTCCGAAACTAAATTCCCCGTTTTCAATTTGCTGATGACCATTAAAATATCCCCTAGGCGACGCTCCATTATCAAATGGATCTCCAGAAAGCTTGTAATTTGCCATGCTTCCATCGACTGAGTTGCCCCATGGAAATTTGTATCCAGCTGAAACTCCCCGTGCAGCTTTTTCCCATTCTGCTTCGGTCGGCAACCTGTAACCACTTCGATTCCAATGGACATCTATCAGACTGGAGGAATTAAGTTGCTGGCCTCTAATTATGTTGTTTGTAATCGGGTCATAATAAAGAGGAAGTCTTCCCATAAATTCAGATCTTGCATTGCACCACTTAATGGCATCATACCACGATATCATATTCATTGGAAAATCCAATTGATTTACGAAATTGTACCAACTTGGACCTCTCTTGGGAAATTTCTGTTCTTCACTGAAAACATATCCGATATCCTCTCCGAAGGATGAGACGCGATTCCATTCACGGATTGAAACTTCAAAACGATCGATATAAAAACCTGAAATCCATTCTACATGCATTGGAGACTCATCTTCTTGACCATTTTCTGAGCCTATTTGAAAGGATCCAGCCTTAATAAAACTAACATCTTCCTGTGAAAGTAATGTTGAGAAATAAAAAAGTAAAACAACTGTAATGGAGCGGTTTACAGAACTAGATAAGTGCACTTCTGTTTAGCAGCTAGAAATGCAAAAAGGTAAAATGAAAATTACCGCTTTCTTGAAAACTTACTTTGGAATTTCTCAACACGACCGGCAGTATCAACAAATCGTTTTTCTCCGGTGTAAGCAGGATGAGAGTCCATCGTTACATCTCTGACTAGCAAATGATGGTCAAGTCCGTCGATGTTCTCCGATTTTTTGGAAGACGCTGTGGACATAGAAATAAATTTTTTACCCGTGGATACATCAACAAAACAAACAGGATTGAGAATGGGGTGTATCTTCTTTTTCACAAAAAATTATCCTTGCCTTGCTTTAAAGCGTGGGTTGGTTTTATTTATTACATATAGACGCCCTCGCCTGCGGACGACCTTACAATCAGGGTGACGATCCTTAAGTGTTTTAATCGAAGAAACAACTTTCATACCTTTTATAAATCTATAATCTGTAGTTTCGTCAATAGATTACTCAATTATATATTTGGAAGATAATTGGTAGAATGCTGTTGCAAAATGTCTTCTGAGTGTCAATTTTATAGCCATGTCATTTACAGAATCTAGTCCTTCCCAGAGTAAAAATCCCGAAAATTATGATGTTTTCGACAAACAAGCACTTTCCAAATACACCACAGACACAGGCAAAATTTTGCCTAGACAATACACGGGGCTTACTCCCATGCAACAACGCAAGGTCTCCAAATTAATCAAGAAGGCAAGACACCTGCAACTTCTTCACTAGCATTTTAAGTTGTTTTCTTCCTTTGCACACTGCAAAAAGCAACTACTCTACGGTAATTTAGCCATTCTTCCTACGGAGACGGTGTACGGTCTCGCTGCTAACGGATTAAATCCCAATGCCGTAAAAAAAATTTTCGACCTTAAGGGCAGACCCGCAACAAATCCAGTTATTTTACATGTCTCAACCATTGAGCAAACTTCGAAGTATGCTTTTTTTGATGAGAAAGCAAAAAAACTAGCAGCTCAATTCTGGCCAGGACCACTTACCCTCCTATTAACTAAAAGAGATATCGTCCCTGATATTACCACCGCTGGACTTTCGACAGTTGGAATCCGATCCCCTGATAATAAAGTTTTTCAGGACATGCTAGCTTGTTTAGAATTCCCACTTGCCGCACCGAGTGCTAATCCTTCAAACCGAACGAGCCCCACATCTCCCCACCAAGTCTCGGAAATGTTTGGTCATTCATGTCCACCAATCCTTGATGATGGGCCAACAGAGTTAGGAATCGAGTCCACGATTTTAAACCTAACTTCAAAACAGCCTTCCATTTTAAGACTTGGCCACATCACTTCGGCCGAAATAGAAACATGTTTAGATCTGCCAGTGTCAACTTTGATAGATTCAAACAACTTGAATTCAAAACTCCCACATTCTCCTGGTATGTCAAAAGTTCACTACGCACCAAGGACGCACGCCATTCTGCACAAATCAGTTCAAGCATGTATGGAGTATAAAGGTTTTACCTCCAACGATCTAATTATATTTAATTCACTTCAAGAAATGGAAAGACTCCATAATTTGCCATGTATGGCAACTGCTTTATCGAAAGAAGGAGATCTCAAGATAATTGCCAAATCATTGTTTGGAAAACTTCATGATGCCGACAAAGCAAAATTCAATCAGTTGCATCTATGCTTGAATGACTTGAACGATGATCTCGCATTGGCAATTAACGACAGAATGAGGAGAGCGTGTGCTGAAAATACTTAAATCATAATTATAACTTAAAATTTCTTCTTGTTTAAAAGCAGTAAGAATGAAAAATGAATCACAATGATTAAAACACTACCAGCAATCTTCTCATCTTTAATTTTTTTTCAGCCAGTCATCGCCCAGACCGATGCACAGCTAAGAGATCCAGAGTATCTTGTAGATCAATATAACCAATTGGTAGCGAAACATAATGCATTGATTGAAAAAACTAGGAATCTGCTGGAGACTCAAGCACAACTACCCAAGTCAGAAGTCATCGCAGATTCGCAAGCCCAAGAAGAACTTAACGAAGCCATTGCTAGGGCAACTGTCTTAGAAAATCAACTTACCAAGCTTCAGCAAGATCAGATGCGTTCAAGCAGCAGTAATAAATATCTTGATGATACAAATGCCAGGTTACGCAGACAGCTTCAGGAGATGAAAGCAGACGAACAGGCATTGGTTCAACAGAACAAAGAATTAAGTGTAGACAACAGAAGATTATTGAATGAAAAAAAGTCCCGCGAAAGCGACGATAAAAATAATTACTCAAAAATCAGAAACCTTGAATTGGGGAAAAGTACCATTCAGAGAAGAGCCGACAGTTTGTTAGTGGATAACAAAACACTTGAAGCGGAGAACCGGAAACTATTGATTGATAAGGAACGTTTAGAAGATGAACTAAGTGACACAAATCAAAAGCTCGCCAACGCGAATGTCGACAGGGCCACGGCTCAGGAAAAAATTTCGGATTTGGAAGCGATCCTTAAAGGAAAGGACAATGAACTCTCCTCAATATCACTCGACGCAAATAGCCTTCGGGCAGACCTAACAAATACTAGAGCTGAAGTTGCCCGACTTTCTGGTCAGGAAAATTTACTCAACGACCGGATCAATCTACTGAGCACAGAGAAACAAAATGCAGTAAATCGGATGAGGGAAACCGAAATTGAGAATGACAGCATTTCCGCTGAAGTCCAAAGTCTCAGGGATTTAAACAACGAACTAAAGTTTATGGTCGCGAGAAAAGAAGAACAACTTGAATCGCAAAATCTTTCGGAGGAAAGTCTTAAATCCGAGTTATCCCGAGTCAATGCGGAAAATCAAAACTTAAAGTCTGCTGAATCAGCACTCAAAGGTGAACTCTCAGCACTTCGATCTGAACTTACTTCATTGGGCATTGAAGAATCAAGAATTACCGAACAACTTTTAGGTTTAAGGGATGCAAATGAAATGCTTCTAGCTAAATCCAATTCGTTTGAAACTGAAAATAACTCTTTACAGGACGGAATTGATTTAATGAGACTTGAATTGCAAAATATGGGAACCAACGAGCAAGGAATGATTTTGAAGGTAAGAGAAATTGATTCTGAAAATCAAAAACTTTTAGCAGAGGCAAGCTCGCTTCGTGAAGAATCTGACTTTTACAGGGATAAATCAAGAAAGCTGGAAATCCAGCTCAATCAATCTGTCGCAAGCGAGAGAGTCCTAAATGAAAACTTGGAGGCACTGGAAAATAGAAATCGAAAATTTGAAAATGATCTCTTGTTGCTTGAACAAAAAGGGACTCAAGAATACGAAGTATTAGTTAGGGAATCTGAAAACATGCAAACTAGGCTGGTTGAGCTTGCTTCCCGCGAGCAAGTCTTACAAGGACAGCTTCAAAACGCAGAAAGTGAAAATCAACGGCTCAAAAATGAAATGAGAACAATTCAACAAAGAGAATTTGATTTTAGTCGTCAAATTTCCAGCCTCAACCAAACCAACAATCAGTTGCAACGTCAGATTGAAGCAGCACAGCTATTGAACAATCGTATTCGCAACGATATCATAGGGGTTATTGACAATAGTAGCGACAACATAAGTTTTTAATTGAGCGTTTTATGTCGTTAAAAACTCCCCCATAATTCTAAATTTGTCATATCTTTTGAAAATAAGGTCATTGGTTTTGCTCAGAATAGAAAGTGTGTTTTCCAATGATTTGCTGATTGTGTTTGAAGTAGTTTCCCAATCGCGGTGAGCTCCTCCAATTGGTTCCTCTAAAATTTGATCAACTACACCGAGATTAAGTAGTTGTTTGCCTTCAATTTTTAAAGCGTCAGCAGCCTGCGAGGCAAATGTCCGGTCTTTCCATAGGATGGCAGCACATCCCTCAGGCGAAATTACTGAGTAATACGCATTTTCCAAAATTATTACGTGGTCTGCGACTGCAACGCCAAGTGCTCCCCCTGATCCACCCTCTCCTATAATTATGACTATAATTGGGATATTAAATGTTGCCATTTCCCTTAAATTAACCGCGATCGCTTCGGCAACATGCCTTTCCTCAGCCTCGATTCCTGGAAAAGCTCCAGGAGTATCCACAAAAGAAATGATCGGCATTTTAAAACGATTGGCCATTCTCATGAGACGAAGGGCTTTTCGATAGCCCTCCGGATTTGGACAACCAAAATTTCTCTTCAAATTTTCTTCAGTATTTCTCCCCTTTTGTTGTCCTAGAACCATCACGCGTTGCCCCTTAAAATTCGCAGGCCCTCCCACAATAGCAGCATCCTCCTTATACAGGCGGTCTCCATGCAACGGTTGAAAGTCCGCAAAAATTCTTTCAATATAGTCCAAAGAGAGTGGACGATTAGGATGCCTAGATAACTGGACTTTCTGCCAGGGTGAGAGATCAGAATACACCTCCCTTTTAGTAACATCTATTTTTTTTTCGATAGCTTTTATTTCCTCTGAGAAATCCAAGTCAGAGTTTTGAGAAGATTGAAGAAGTTCTTCAAGTTGCTTCTCAAGATCAAGCAATGGCTTTTCAAAGTCTAAGTTATGTTTTTTATTGGACATAATAAGGACTTTAAAACTTATCCTTACTCGTTTTCTTCTGCAAGTTCTTCCTTCCAACCCAAGACTCTTGCCTTGGCAGAGGCTATTTCAGCACCTTCTTTGTCACCTTTTTTGACGAGAATTCTGGCAAGACTTACATTAGATGTAAGGTCATCGGGGTTGAGCCTAAGAGCCTTATTACAAGCTTTTTCCGCTGCATCGAAATCTTCGCAGGAAAGACATACTTCGGCCAATGCTCTCCATACATCTATGGAAGCAGCATTTTCCACAGATAACTTATTTAAAATATTCAAAGCCTCCTGAGTCTCTCCAAGGGTGAAGGCTAGGATTGCATCATCAAGTTTGTCATTGGAATTATACACTCTTTCCGACATTTGCTGATTTTTGACTAAAGCACAACAGAAAGAAAATATCTCTATGTTCTTGTGAAGATTTGTGGATTCCTACATTAACTAATCAAACTATTTAAATAATGCTATCAAACAATCCTGAATTTCAAAATCTCCTGCTGCTTCACGGAAGAGATCGAAGATTCGGAAAGCTTGAGGAAGAATTAAAGCTTTTGCCTGATGATATAATTCGAATTGAAAAGAAAATTTTAACTGAAAATAAAACCATAGAATTAGCTGTTTCTGAGTGGAAAGAATTAGAGAGTAAAAATAATTCCCTTGAAAAAGAGATTCTCGAAATCAGTGAAAAAATTACGAAAAGCAAAGTTCGACAACTCAAAGTGAAGAAAAACGAAGAATATCAGGCTTTAGAGAATGAAATCTCGAACATGGTTGTTCTTCAAGCAGAAAAGGAAGATAAACAGATCGAAATTTTAATCAAAATAGATGATGCAAAAGCCACCGCGGAAGTCGCCCAAGATAAAATTGTCCAGAGAGTAAATGACCTTGGACAACAAAAACGAAATTTAGAAAATAGAATATCCCATGTCAACCAAGAGCTTGTAGAATTAAACAACGAGATTGAATCTTCGCGCACGCAGGTGGAAAATGAGATGCTCAAAACCTACGACCGGGTAAAAAAAGTGGTTGCAAGGGCCCCCTTTTTAGCCCCTTTGAAAGATCAGAAATGCTCAGGGTGCAATCTTCGAGTATCCAATGATGTCATTTCAACGGCTTTAGTTGAGCAAAAACTTACACAATGCGATCAATGTGGAAGAATTGTTTACATCGAAAGATAAATGAGTAAAAATTCACGAAATTTCCGAGAAGTGGTCATTCGCTGTTTGGTGGTTACGCTAAACAGAGGAAAGTCCGGACATCACAGGACAGGATTCCTTGCGAAAGCAAGGGGGGCTTGTGTCAAAACAAGTTCACGGCTAGTGCAACAGAAAATAAACCGCTCGCTTAGGCGAGTAAGGGTGAAATGGTGGGGTAAGAGCCCACCGCCACATGGGCAACCAAGTGGGCATTGTAAACCCAATCCGATGCAAGGCGAAATAGGGAACCGGGTTGTCCGCCTAATGGTTTCGGGTACGCCGCATCTTCTTAATTTGGAGAATTCCTACAATTGGAATAGATAAATGAATGACGCTTCGACACGCTCGAAGTACAGAATCTGGCTTACATCTTCTCGGAATTTTACCTAAATAACCATTGACTCAAAATAACACTCACATATTTTGCGAGTATGGCCAATTCTAATTCTGCCCTTAAAAACATCCGTAAAAACAAAGCCCGATACCTTCGTAACCGTGCAGTTACAAGCCGGTTGAAAACTTTGGAAAAGCACTTCCTTTCCGCTATTGAAAGAAAGGACAAGAATGATGCGGCAAAAGCTGGCTCATTGTTCATCTCTGCCTTGGAAAAGGCTAATAAAACTAACATTGTTCACAAAAACAAAATTTCTCGTAAGAAATCCAGGTGTGCTGTTCTTCTGAGCACAGTTTAATTTCCTTACATAATACTTCCGCTATATGTGTCGGGAGTCATTTTTGTCCTTTTTGCTGTAACCGCTGTCCTGACGGTCATGATTGACTTTGTTTTTCTTTAAATACGCTTCGTACACATCGTTGGCACTCATTCCCATAACCTGTGCCAAAGAAATCAGGAAATGAAAAAGATCAACGACCTCAACTTTTGCGTTTTGCTTGTCAAATTTCTGGTACTTAGCCCACCATTTCCATGGCACTGAATCCGTAAGTTCAGCGAGTTCTTGTTGCATAGCTCTAATATAATTCAGAATCCACTTTGTACGATCTTCATCGCTCATGTCTTTCATAGTAACTCCAATTCTGGTGTTCAATTGTTCTTGAAGATTAAAAATTTCATCCATTTTATCCATCATTTCGATATCTAAGATTGTTTCCATCGTTGCAAGAGGTTTCGAAATAAATAAATGTATGAGGTTTCCTCCTTACATATAATTCACCTTTTCGAAATCATAAATTGTTCGAATAGTTTATTTACCCAAATATTATGCCCGTGATCACAAACTAAAGACCATGCCGATTACAAAAAAATCAAACATCCGCTCTCGATGGTATCGCCCAAACGAGAAGCCCCTGGAAAGCAGCAAACAAGTTGAAAATATTCAACCCTTGGGAGAAATCTCAACTGACGGAAATAGTAAACTTGTAGATGATCTAAGTGCTATTAAACCGTATTCGGTTGAAACCAAAGTTGGGAGGAAAAACCGGAGTTCGGGCAAAACTTCCAGTAGAAAAAATAAAGGTGAATATAATAAAAAAGTAAAATCTCGACCAAAAGAAAATGAGTCTGAAAACGGAGATAAAAATAAAAAAAAAGGAGCCAGAACGAAATACAAACACAAAAGAAATGGTCAGAGTCGAGAAAGTGATGAGCCTAAAAGCAAGGTAAAAAATAATAAGAAAACAAATTCAAAAAACAGGGATAAAAATGAACCGGATAAGAGGGAATCTCACATGGTTAATTCGTCAAAACTGAGTTCTTTCATAGCAAAAATTTTTGGCAATTAGACTCGTGAAGGCTTGAACTTCTTATATGGATATATTTCGCATAGATGGTGGAATTCCACTACGTGGCAAGGTTAAAATAAGTGGTTCCAAAAATTCTGCACTTCCTCTTTTTGCCGCATCTTTGCTAACTGAAGAAGAAACCATCCTTCAAAACGTTCCTAATCTGAGTGATGTCAATTTCATGGCCGAAATTCTTTCCGAACTGGGAGCCGATGTCTCACAATTAGACACTAATTCATGGAGCATTAAACCTGCTTCAATTGTTCACTATGCTCCTTATGAACTGGTCAGGAAGATGCGTGCATCCATCTGCCTTCTCGGTCCTCTGGTAGCTCGACTGAAAAGGGCAGAAATTCCGATGCCGGGTGGGTGTGTAATCGGTAATCGTCCCATTGATCTTCATGTGCGTGCATTAGAAGGATTAGGGGCTGAGGTCCGGTTATCGGGCGGGATTGTACAGGTGAATGGATCAAACCTATCCGGAAATTCAGTTTTTATCGGAGGCAGACATGGCAGTACGGTAACAGGTACTGCCAATGCCCTCATGCTTGCGGTGCTTACACCAGGTTGTACCATTCTCGAAGGATCTGCATGTGAACCTGAAATTACTGACCTCTGCCATATGCTTAAGGCAATGGGTGCCAATATAGAGGGTGTAGGTTCTCATCTTTTGAAAGTTGAAGGGGTTGAGAAATTAAAGGGTTGCCAACACACGGTCATCCCAGACCGCATCGAAGCTGGCACTTACATCTTAGCAGGTGCCATAACTGGTGGAGAGCTTACGATAGAAGGTATAAATGCAGCACATATGGGATCATTCTTAGATTTATTAAAAACTGCTGGATTACCTTTGAATTACAAAAAAAGGTCAATCAAAACATCCGAAAATTTAAACTTAAGCCCCGTTGAGGTGGTGACCCTCCCCTTTCCTGGCTTCCCGACCGATCTTCAGGCTCAAATCTGTGCGTTAGCGTGCATCACAAATGGACTGAGTGTGATCACTGAAAGGGTTTACCCGAGTCGTTTTATGCATGTGCCCGAATTATTGAGGATGGGGGCACATATATCCATTGAAGGATCCAGTGCGATTATTCGGGGGACCAAAAGATTAACGGGAGCACCGGTCATGGCATCTGATTTAAGAGCAAGTGCTGCCCTAATATTAGCAGGGCTTGCGGCGGAAGGAGAAACTTGGGTACAAAGAATTTATCACTTGGACAGAGGATATGAAACATTTGAGAAAAAACTTCAGAAACTTGGTGCAAAAGTGGTAAGACTTCCGAAATCTGAATTGCCCAAGTCCATTTCATCCGCACATAATTGATTTCTGTAATGAATGAAGATAAAGCAAAAGGTTCAGAGTTCCTTGAAAAAGGATTGGAAAGCCAAGGAGCCATTGATGCTGCTCTTCGTCCGCCTTTCTTTGACGATTTCACCGGTCAAAGCAAAACTTTAGACCGTTTACGAATAATGGTTGGGGCTGCGGTAGGTCGACAGGAGCCTTTAAAACATATTTTATTGTGCGGTCCACCGGGACTAGGAAAAACATCTCTGGCCCACATTGTCGGAAACGAGTTAAACAAAGTAGTAAGAATAACATCAGGTCCAGTCATCGACAAACCGGGGGATTTAGCTGGATTACTCACTAATCTTCAGGAAGGAGATATCCTCTTCATCGATGAAATTCATCGGATCCCAAAAACCGTTGAGGAATATTTATATTCGGCCATGGAAGATTACAGGATTGATATTATGATTGACCAGGGGCCAAATGCACGCAGTGTCCGGCTAGATATTCCCCATTTTACCCTTATTGGAGCAACGACTCGGGTGGGATTGTTGACTTCACCTATGAGGAGTCGTTTCACTTTGCAAACCAGACTTGATTATTATGACCGAGATGACCTTACTAAAATAGTTAAACGAAGTTGTGAATTGATCGATTGCCCGATCAATCATGAAGGAGCCGAAGAAATAGCTTCAAGGGCACGAGGCACTCCAAGAATTGCCAATAATCTCATTCATTTTGCCCGTGATTTTGCCCAACAAAAAGCGGATGGAAAAATAGATCGAAAGATTGCGGCGTCGGCCTTAGAACTTCTAGAAATCGATCATCGTGGATTGGATGAAATGGATAAGAGAATCCTTTTTTTAATAGCACAAAACTTCAAGGGAGGACCTGTTGGATTGGGCACCATTGCCGTTGGCGTTGGAGAAGAAGAACACACTTTGGAGGAGGTGCATGAGCCGTTTTTAATTCAGGAGGGATACATCCAAAGAACCGCACAAGGCCGGGTCCTCACCTCGACGGGTTGGGAAATTACAGGAATCGATGAAGCAACTGGAAAAGATACTTCTCAGCTTTCTTTACTGTAACGGACCAATCTCGGTGCTACATATCGGAAGAGGTGCAAAAATGATCCCGAGAAAATTTGTTCCTCTTTTTTGCATTTTTCCATCAGTTCTGAAAGAGAATAAAAATCAATTTCTTCAATTTCGGATTTGTCTGGGGTGAAATTTGAAAATTGTTTTTTGGCAACATAGGCACAGACGAACTCTGTGCCTGTTTCGGGGCATGGACTGCACCTAAAAATTTCTTTCAAATCATTTTGGGAAATTTTTATTCCGAGTTCCTCCCTGCACTCTCTCTCTGCGGCTTCAATATATGACTCTCCAGCATCAACATGTCCCGAACAACTGGTAGTCCATTTTAATGGATCAGAGTCCTTGCGGCAAGACCTTCTCTGCAATAACCATAGACCACTTGTATGTTGAACAAATATATGAACTGCTCTGTGTCTGACATTCAACTGATGTGCCTTGTAGCGAGATATTTTTCCCAAAACCCGATCGTTTTGATCCACCTTATCAAAGTACTCGTTCACTATCAGTCCTTCGAATTTGACAAATAAATATTTCGTGTTGGCATTTTGTTTCAGACTATCTTAGGTCACTATTCTTGTGGATGTAAACTTTAAGATATTAGGCTCGAGTAGTTCAGGCAATTCTGGTCTTCTCCAGGTGGGTGGTACAAAAATTCTGATCGATGCTGGGCTTTCCGCAAAAAAAATACAAGTTCTTCTGTCTGAGCAAAGGATTGCAATCGAAGAACTTGATGCCGTTTTCCTCACTCATGAACACAATGATCATAGTGCTGGAATCAGGGGACTGTCACGATTTCAACAACTGCCAGTCTTCGCAAATCGGGATACCATACAAGCCGTCCAATCCAAACTTCCGAGGCGTCCCAACTGGAAAGTCTTTGAAACGGGTAAATCTTTCGAATTTAAATCATTTAATATCCATCCATTCAGCATTCCCCATGACGCTTACGATCCAGTAGGGTTTTACTTCCAATGGGGAAGTGGAGAGCTGTTTGACCCGGTGGGAAGTTTGGCTTGGGTGACCGACCTCGGATTTGTCCCGACTCTTGTCCGTGAACGGATTCGGCAGGCAAAAATTCTGGTAGTTGAAGCAAACTATTGCCCAAAATTATTGGAAGCTGATCATAAAAGACCTTGGAGTCTTAAACAGAGAATACGTAGCAGGCATGGCCATTTATCAAACCAGTCTACTTTTGAGCTTTTGAATTCATACCGTAGTCCCTACTGGCGGGAAATTTTTATTATGCATTTGAGCAAGGACTGTAATGATGTTGGTTTGGTCAAAAATCAATTTAGAAAGCTGAACGGTTTGGGAAACCGTTTTAAAACCTATGTCATCGACCCTAACAGTGCTAAACCTCACCAAATATGAGAAAATTTACCCGACAAACTAAAATCATCGCTACCATCGGTCCATCCACCGAGAGCGAAAAAGAGCTTATTCAATTGATTAAAGGAGGAGTGGATGTGCTACGGTTGAATATGGCACACGCGGATCATGACTGGATTCGAATGATTACTGAACGAAGTCGTAAAATCGGAAAGCAGTTGAATAGGGAACCTGCAATCATGATGGACGTCAAAGGTCCCGAAATCCGTACCGGCTATCTGCACCGAGAACTTGAAATCAAAGAGAAAGACCTGCTAGATCTTGTCTTTGTTGCACAACCCAACCCACCTTCAACCGATGGTATATGGCAAATTGAGGTAAACTACGACAAATTACCCGACCATATAAATGCTGGTGATACCGTTTTATTAGACAACGGATTAATTCAGCTAAAAGTCATAAATTCATCAAAGGAAAAGATTCGGTGTGAAGTCCAAGGTGATGCCATCCTCAAGAGTAGAAGACATGTTAACTTACCAGGAATTGAAACGGGGTTGCCCTCTCTTACCGAAAAAGACCGTAGAGATTCGCTGGTGGGAATTGAATGTAATCATGATTTCTTCGCCTTATCTTTCACGAGAGATGCCGACGCAGTCGATTTATTCAGAAGTTTCCTCAGAGATAACGGCTCAGATGCACAAATCATAGCCAAGTTGGAGGATCAAAAGGGAGTGGCAAACATCGATGAAATTATTCAATCAGCCGACGCGTTAATGGTTGCCAGGGGAGACTTAGGAATTGAGTGTCCCTTTGAAGAACTGCCCATTATCCAAAGAAAGGCGGTTGGCTCTAGTTTGTCTGCGGGAAAACCCGTGATTGTGGCCACGCATATGTTGGAATCAATGATTGACTCACCTGTTCCCACAAGAGCTGAAATCAGCGATGTGGCTAACGCAGTGAATGAAGGGGCAGACTGCATCATGCTAAGTGGCGAAACGACTACCGGAAAGTACCCCCACGAATGCATTCAACTTCTCACCAAAATTGCTTCAAGAATGGAAGACGAGATTCAGCCTGGATTGACCGAAAATTTAAAACTCTTTCGACCCAAGGCCAAAATGCTTAGATCGGCAGCAATGCTTGCCATGCGTTTGGAAAATTCGGCTGTTCTCGTATTTACGCGAAGCGGGGACTTGGCAGCTAAATTAGGGGCTCTGCGACCCAATGGAGCACCTTTGTTTGCTTTTACTGATGTCAATGGGCTTCATCGGAGACTCAGGCTTATTTGGGGTATTGAGCCCTTCCTAATGGATTTTTCCAAAGATCCTGAAGTTACAATCCAAAACGCCATAAGTCGTTTATCCAAAGGCCCATGGATAGATAGTGGAGATCAGCTGGTTATCGTAACCAATGCCTTCGCCCACGATAAAGTGGTTGAAAGTATTCAACTCAGGGTTGTTGAACTCTGAGAGATTTTCTAGAAGGCAACTGGGTTTGGGTGATGAGCATAAAGACAAGTATCGAAAAGTAAGGAAAAACCGCAGAAATCCATCCATTCATAATGCCAGCTTCTCCCAATGGTTTCGAAATTCTTGTTATAACATAAAAGATTACCATCCCGCATAAAATAATTGAGAAGATTTTAGGAAGCGATTTTCTTTCCAGGCGAGCTACCAGACCAAGGGCAACAAGCGTGGCAAAAAGGCAGGAGAAGAAGCTAACCCAAATTTTGGCATATTGGTATCGAAAGGGTGCTATTTCTCTTGGATTCCCGTCTGAAGTGCTTTGCATTATTTCCTGAAGTTTTTGAAAGGATAAATTCTCCGGATTTTCACTCAAAAGAATGTGAAATTCAGGATTCTCATTTAGCTCGCAAATACTTAGCTCTGAAAACATAACTTTGCGAAGAGGTGTGTTTCCCGTACTCACTTTTTTATAAAAGGGTTCTTGCTCCACTTCTTTCCATTGAATTTTATTTTCCTTAGGGTGAGGTATGGGAAGACCTTTTTCGGTCTGAAAAGAAAGATACACCCCATTCCGAAATATCCAGCGACCCCCTCTGTGCCATGAGGCTTCTTCACATCTTATTCTTAGGGCATCATTTCCTTTATCGTCATAAAAATAAACCTGAAGATTTTTTCCTTCTTTCAAGATGCGGTTAAATGACTGAAAAAACCAACTACTTCTCTCCCCTACCTTCATCGTAAAACCGACCTTGTCAGCACGGAAAGTTAGAGCAGATGCATCACTTTTGAAGATCGTATAGGAAACCGCAATAACAGAGATCAAAGCACTCAATAAAAGAATCGTTCCAGTAACCCAGTGAGGGGAGATGGAGCAGGCTTTCAGTGACGACCATTCAAGGTTCTTTTCAAAAGTAAAGAAGGTTAAGATTGTTCCCGTAAAGCAACAAATCGGCGTGGTCCAAGTTAAGTAAGCAAAAATAGTTTCGTCCAAAAAGGCAAAAGGGGCTGAAAAACAAAGGTCTATGTATTTTTGAATATCTTCTGAAATGGTAAAAAGGAACAGGATTGAAGAGATGAAGAAAAAAGAGAGGAGAAATGAAAACAACCAAGTTTGCGACCAGTGCTTTAGAAGAATACGAGGAAATGGAAACACAACTATTTGTAAGGTGGATAGAGGTTAATGCTTGCCCCAGATTAGTCATACTTTCAATCTTTAACAATGCTGGTTTCGAAAATTTCACCTCTCAAATTAAGTAATTTGTGCTGTCTTGGCCTCCTGCCATTTTTACCCTTGGAGATGCTAAAAGGTTCAGATTCCGGAACAGATCTAGGTTTTCAGGATCATCTCGATAATTTTTTTGGTGATTACATTGTTGCCCCACTCGCGGCAGTTTTATTTTGGCCTATTCCGGGTCTAAATATGCCACTGGTGGTAGCGTGGTTACTTGGAGGAGCCATCTTCTTTACCTTTAAACTTAGGTTTGTAAATATAAGATTTTTTAAACATGCGATAGATCTTATTAGAGGGAAGTATGATACGGGCGAACAGGTAGGTGAAGTTTCTCATTTTCAAGCCCTCACCACGGCCTTGTCAGCCACAGTAGGTTTGGGAAATATAGCAGGTGTTGCCATTGCCATTGGTATGGGAGGACCAGGTGCAACTTTTTGGATGATCCTTGTTGGATTTTTGGGCATGTCATCTAAATTCACAGAATGTACCTTGGGCCAAAAATATAGAAAAGTAAGAAATGATGGTAGAATTATGGGCGGAGCCATGCATTATTTATCCGAAGGTCTGAAAGAAAAAAATTTGGCCGGACTGGGAGGATTTCTTGCAGGATTATTCTGTCTCTTATGTATCGGTGGATCTTTTGGAGGAGGAAATGCTTTCCAGGTAGTACAATCACTGGACCTGATCAAAACCGTAATTCCAGGTTTGGCAGATTATTCGTGGATTTATGGAATCTTAATGAGCTTACTTGTTGGTCTGGTGATAGTTGGAGGAATTAAAAGTATTTCCCGAGTCGCTTCCTTTGTTGTTCCTTTTATGTGTGGGATCTATCTCTTAGCCTGTGCCTTTATTCTGTTGACACATTTGCCTGCTATACCGAGTGCATTGAGCCTGATTTTTGAACAAGCATTCTCTCCTGATGCTGCATATGGTGGTTTTCTTGGAGTCTTGATTATTGGCATTAAACGTGCAGTCTTTTCAAACGAAGCGGGTATCGGTTCGGCCGCCATTGCTCACTCTGCGGCGAAAACTTCAGATCCAGTTGAGGAAGGAGTTGTTGCCTTGCTTGAACCGTTTATCGATACAATTTTGGTATGCACGATGACAGCGTTAGTGATTATAATTACAGGAGCATATATGGACCCCGCAAACGCACATTTCATTGCTAACAACCAAGGCGGGGCCCTAACCTCCTCGGCCATGGGCAGTGTAATCCCGTGGTTCCCTTACATTCTTTCCATCGCTGTCTTCCTTTTCGCTTTTTCCACCATGATTTCTTGGTCATATTATGGTGAAAGATGCTGGGCATATTTGTTTGGGGATCACTCATCTCTCATTTATAAAGTAATTTTTCTTATTTTTACATTTCTTGGATCTATTATAACAGCTACCAATATCATGGATTTTTCTGACTTAATGATTTTAGGGATGGCGTTTCCGAATATTCTTGGTCTACTAATATTGAGTGGTAGTGTAAGTGAAAATCTGAAAAATTATGAATCGTCTTTGAAAGTTTCTCATTCGTCTTAAGACTCAGCGGAAAAGCGATTGATATTAAATTAGTGCGAAGTTTAGGTTGTTTGCTGTTGACTTTAATTTTAAATTTCAAAAAAAGTTAACATAAAGCTCAACCTCAACCCCTTTTAACGCCCATGGACGACGATACAGTAGACATATCAGATTCAGAAGAAGCAAAAGCTTCAGTTACTAGGTTACTTAAAGCTATAGAAACTTGGGCTACCAAAGAAAGTCAAAAAAATGAGCTTGAAATGACTGCATTTGGTGCGGCCTTAGCTTCTGGGATCATTTCCTTCCATGATTTTACTTCCAAAGATTGTAGAAATTGCAAACAACTTGTCGGAGCTATAGCTAGGGTGAAGCAGCATCTTGAAAAAGAACACAAAAAGTTTGATTCTGAAATCGACAAAATGCACATCAAATTTGCACAGGAAATGGAAGAACTAGATCTTAAAATCATTCGTGACAGGAAAGAGTTCAAACAATACCTCATCTCCTTAATTTACGCAGAAGAATACAATAAACTTAGACATTCCGTGACTAACATATACGAAACCCTCGATGCCAAATCGAGGTACGAAGACAGCTCTGAATAAAGCAGTTAAATTAATATTTCTAGTTTGCGACTAAGACCGACAAACCAATTGAAAGCCAAACAGGCAAGGTAAGTACGCTGGCAAGCATAGTTACACTAATTACTCTCATTGCCGTTGACCGGTTTGATGAATAATTACCGACAACTATTACAGCGAAAATCCCAGCTGGCATCGCTGCTTGCACAACTAAAACTTCTCGAAGATAAGGAATATTTGAGGGACAAAAATTAGATGAGATAAAACATACCACCAAGGCAGGAAATAAAAGATTTCTAACCATCAAAGCACTAATCTCAGTCTTCAATTTATTGGAAAAGCGAAAATTGTTCATCAACTGGTAAAAATTTCCGCCAATAAGAAGTAATCCAATAGGAATAGAACACTGGCCAAGAACTGCTACTACCTGCCAAAAAAAAGATGGAATCAATAATTTTCCTCCAGTAGCTTGGATTATCAAGGCAAAGAAAACTGCGATAACCGGGGGATTGAGGAGACCTTTAAGGCTTAATTTATCAGCAGTAAGAATTAAAATTCCGATCGTCCATATCGCGACCTCTACGCCCAAATTGAAAAGAATGATGTGAACAACAATCTCGCCATCAAAAAAGGCAAGTGCTACTGGAATCGCAATAAATCCATAATTAAAAATTCCAGCACAAAAACGAAAAGTTCTAACTGACTCCTCCTCAATTTTCATAATCTTAGACACAACCCAAGCGAGGACAAAACCAACTAATATGGAAAGAAAACCACTGAAAATCATAAGAATGGTTGCTTCGTTTACTTTCGTATGTCCCTCCTCTAAAATATGAAATATAATAAAGCATGGATAAAGAATTCGAATCGTGACCATGCTTAGAGAGGCATCCGCCTCCGCCCGCAACCAACCGACTGTCCTGGCAATGAAACCAACCCCTAGGAGCAAGAAAGGAGGTGTTACCGCAATAAAAATACCAATTAAATTTTCCATCCACCAACCTTTACTTTAAATCAATAATATAAGGCAATAAACCTTCAAAATTAGAATCCTTGTAATTAATTCTCGTTTGGGAATTAGACCTTCAAACTTTCAGTTGGCACAAAGTTTTAATAGGTTAACAAACTTTCTCGCCCTGAGTTTAGTGGTAAATAAAGGTTTTCAAAGCTAACTAAAATGGACTTTCGGTATTGATAAAATGTGTTTTTTTAAATGGCGCCCCCACGAGGAATCGAACCTCGATCTACGGTTTAGGAAACCACTGTTTTATCCCTTAAACTATGGGGGCTTAAAATTTATAAAACCTGACAATCAAAACCAAATAAGATAAAACCTATAGTCAATTTACCCTTTTTAAATATCGAAATTACATAAGTTTTGTCAGCTTGAGGCATGGTTGAATGGGCAAAACACTAAATCATGAGAATTCACGATTGAAAAGATGGATGTGGTTGAATTTTTTAAAGTCAAAATATTTACCTTGTTATAGTTATCTAAAATTCCAAGTCCAAGCAACTACCAAAGGTAAAGGCAAGAGAATCAACCAAGATTGCCCTAATGAAGAAAAATACCACTCATAAACTTATAAATGGAGACATGAAAACCCTCATCAATTCAATGATATTGAATGGCTTGAAACCATAACTTTACTGACGACTGAGCAACACAAAGCCCAAATTGCTGAGTCACTGATGCCAAAAGGCATGATTAACTCTGAATTAGTGAAGGCTAATGATCAATACTTCGAAACTAAGTAAATTAGAGTCCACGAGGGATGGAAAGAATGTCGACTATCTAATAAAATAACTAATGAGAACATAGATGGTCAACGAAAGATCAAATAGGCTTTGTATGTGAAACTTATCTTATTTCAACTAATCATAAAAGAACAAATCGGACGAAACTTTTTACGGGAATCAAAGCAATCTTATTTTTTCAAGAAATCAATTGGATCCAGGGGGTATCTTAGTTTGTGTTTCTGAGCCTGTAATGCGGGTGGTTGTCGAGGTCCATACTCCTCAATTCTCATTGATTAGGATGATGTTGATTTCATTTGGGTCGAAACAAGATAAGTTGAAAAATTTTCAAACGGATCCATGGATACCAGACATCTTTAAAACCCTCCAAAACATAAAATAAAAAACTGCATTTGATGGTTACTCTTAAGTAAAATCATCAATCCGATGCAAAATTTTGCCTATGTTGAAAGTTCTAAATATTTGGCATGTTCTAAGCATTAATTATATCCATTGAAACTTCTGAACTTCACATTCTAACAATCATTCCGTCAATTCATGAATTTTAAAAATCTTTCTATCTTTCTTGATTATTTACTTTCATACATGACACATAAATCGGAAAAATTTTACTTACATGAGATGTAAATCGGAAAAATTTTTTACTCATATTAATTAACATTGTTTTGATTGTAACTTGTGACAAAATTTTGAACAGACTTTCTAAGATGGTCGACCGACCAAATTACAAATGTAGGCAAGATTTGGTTATTTTCTCGTTCTATCCTTCGATCCACAACGAAAGCCAATTCTCCCTTCACTAAAAAAACTTGTATGTGGACAATGATTATATTGATAAATACCGGAAAATTGTTAAAACAATGTGCGCTGTTGAACTTAACCTTTGTGTGGATGTTTTTTTTAATCTCACCGGTTGACCTACATGGACAGTATGTTTTTGAATTTCATACGGGAAGTTCTTTAGGGACTGCAGGAACGGCCCTTGATGGTCAAGCAGGTTCGGCAACTTATACACAAAATGGAATAACATTGACTGCGGAAGCATTTCTTAACAGTACAAGCTCTGGGACTAAAATAAATGGTGCTAGCACTTCCTTTGGAATTAATGCAACTGGAAGTGGTGATGAGACTCAAAGGATTGATAATGATTTGGGTAATGAGTCGATGCAGTTTTCCTTTAATCTGGCAGGTACCTTTGACGAGATTGACTTGAGATACATTGAAGAGAGCTCCAACGAAGCGATCCTGCATTTTGCCGGAAGTGGGAACACGATACAACTTAATACCAGTAACTCGGATATCGAATCAAATGATAATTTCGATTTCAGTTCCCCCTACTCCTTTTCCGCCAACGAGGTCATTACCCTTGGCATGCACTCCTCCGCTGACAGCGGCGAGAATTACAGCCTCGAATCATTTACGATTACGCCCAAGGGAACTTATTGGGACATGGACAGCGGCAATGCTGGTGCTTCCACTGGAACCACTGCAAGTGGAAACTGGTCGGGGTCGAATTGGAACTTCAATTCCGACGGTTCCGGCACCAATGGCAGTTGGGACAATTCACAGGCAAACATTGCCACTTTCTCGGCGGGTACTGATGCCACTGGTTCTTCAGCCATCGTTGCCGATTTGGCAAGCGTTTTTCTTAGTGGGATCACCGTGGAGGAGGGAGACATATCCATCAATGCGGGTGCGGGGGATCTCTCGTTGGACGGAACCGCCGCCTTCAATGTTGGTTCGGGCTCGACCTTGACGGTGAATGAAGCCCTTGTCTTTGGGTCCGGGGATACGCTGAATAAAACCGGTGATGGAATTCTTACCATTGGGGAAAGCAACAATTACACTGCCGGTACAACCACCATTTCCAAAGGATTGCTGCAAGTCGCCAGTTCCAAGACTCTTAATGGTGGAGTGACTGGGGCGGGGAGCGACAAGTCGATCCTCGGGGGAGACGGGACAATTTCCGGAACCACCACAATTGGGAGTGGTACGGGCGAGGTCGACGTGATCTCCCCCGGACTTGGATACGCCACAAGTATATCATCGGCAACTTCCCAACTTCAGGCACCATCCGGACGCAGTACCTCCGCACAAGCAATTGGATCATTGACCACCAACACCTTGAACTGGAAAAGTGGTGGTGTTTTTGATTGGGAGATTAGTGATTTCGACCCTAGCAACAACAGTGGATTCGATGTGCTCAACATCAACAATATCACTTTTGACGGTAGCAACAATTACGATATCAATATTTTGGCGGTCAACAGTAGTGGAGGTGCAGGTGCAATGTCCAATCACGCCAACATTGGCAATGAATACACCACCACTAATGGTTTCTTATTCCTTGATGCTACTTCGGTTACAAACTCACCAGGAACGGGGGATGTCAGTAGCTCTTTCGACATACGCTCTGATGATTTCTCGTACCAAGTTAATAATTGGTACGGAGACTGGGGAGTACATCATGACGGTAGCGGTAATTTTTACCTTACTTATACTGCAGTACCCGAGCCAGCTTCTTATGCTATCGTTTTGGGATTGGTTGGATTCCTACTTTTAAACCAAACTGCAAGGAAAGGAATCATACGGAAAACTAAAAAAATTTTAAGTTTTGGTGATTCTTCAAAAAATACAAATCCAATGTGCTTACCTTTCCGATAACGGGACATATGCAGACTTTGATCTTGTTTTTTATGTGTTTTTCCCTGGCTTTGAAAAGTAAGGAAATTATCTCTCACAAATTCATCGATCTTGGCAATGGCCACGATTTATTTTATGTCTGCTTAAAAAAGGAATTTTTTCAAGATCCCACCGAATCATTTTGGAATTATTCTCTAAGCAATGTGGTTGATACGGGCGACATCTTTGAATCAGATAAGAGCCCGAATACTGCTACCTTTTACCTTGCGACACTTCCCTGCACTGCTCTTGCACAACCGGATGAACTAACCGAAATTGAAGAAGGCTTATTTAATAATAATTACACCAACTATAATTTTAATATCTTATCATCAGATTCCGAAAACGATTCCCTACGAAAGGACATATCTATTCCCGAAGATCTTAAATCTCTGGAAAACAAACCGGTTATAGGCGAAAAAAAAAGGTTGTTACCAGTAAAAGCAGCTTTCGATGACCAAGCTGCATTGGAAAATTCATCATCTATCTCTCTGATTAAATATGGAATCTATTTTATCGTGTTTATCACTCTAATAATACTAGTTTGTATATTGCATAACTTGCATAATCTCGCCTTTGATGCAGTCGGTAAGGACAAATTTTTGATTGTAATTAGGAAAAAATGGTTAGAGCGGGCACGAAAATCCGGCTCAATTAGCGAAGTAACTTATTTGGAACTACTAGGCACAATCAACAACAAGATTTGGATTTCTGAAAATAATGAAAGTATGAAAGATTATTCCGAAATCGACTTTGAATCATCCGATACGGTTGGTGATTTAAATAAGGGACAAAATGGGGAATATGCTTTTAGAATCAGGGAGATGTCGGAACGCAAGACTTGCCAGTAAGCTTCAAGAATCTTTAAAAAGGCGTAAAATTTAAAGGATATTGGATTCTAGTCATTGAATTAAAAAAATAACGATGTCATGACCTTTTATCACTTAGCGAGCTATCTTGATGTTTTAAAATTTAAACTTCCAGACTGGTTGTTTCAAGAACTTGATGTGGGAAAAAATAGTTGGCAGTTATTCTCCTTTTTTCTCCCTGTTTTATTAATCTCGTTGGTCGCATGGTTTGGAAAAATCTGGCTTTTTGTCGAATCGGAAAGAGCGGAGCAAGCTTACAAAAGAAAAAATTTTCTCAGCCGGCAGAATATTGCCTATTTTAAATTTTGTCAGCCTGAATTTTTCACCGAAAAAGTCGTGATACGGCTAACTAACGGAGGAATACAAAATAAGTCTGTATTAACTGCTAGATACCTGATGATTGAGTTTTGCCAGCTGAAACTCGTATTTGCACGGGTCAACCCAAACAAATTAAACAAATTCATCTGGGAACAGACCATTGGCAAAAATCTTTGGACCATACCCATATTTTCGAAGAGCCTTTCCTATTTGAAAAACTCCCGGAGCAACCTGTTTGCTTACAATCTTCGAACTTAATCGCCTGCTTGTACAAGGGTCTAAATTTTCTCCCTATCTTTTTCATATGCCTCCGAAAACTTCCTGAAAGTGAAAATAAAATTTTACCTTTCATCTCTTTTTCTAGTTTTTTTTGGAGCTTTATTTTTCACTTCAGACTTTTATCTTCCCCATATTAAAAAGTGGAAGTCACAAAGGTTGTTATTTCTGACTAAAGTTTATTCTGACTCTTCAATAGATACCGCAGGGACTCCTCTAAAAGACGCAATAAGAAAAGCACGAGTCGCCCATTTATTGGACCCAAAAAATCAAGAAGCAGAAGAAAATTATCTTCTTCTACTTCTAAGGATCAGTCCAACCAAAGCTCTTCAAAAATGGGCAAATTCTCCATTGCTAATGAACAGTGAAAGTGGAAAAAATAAGCTCCTTAAACTTTGCCTACATGTTCTTAAGAAAGAAAATCTCAGTCCTGAAAAAAGATCAATCATTGCTTCTAATGCGTTTGGCCTTACTGAAAGCTTGGAACAAAAAATGCAATCGAAAATAAATCCAGAAAATGCACTTCTTATAATCGAATTGCTTACCGAATGTGGCTATAATGAAATCGCTTATCAAAGACTTGATAAAATATTGCAGATAGATCCTAATCTACCACAAGCAGTTTTTTTACAGGCAAAACTAACAGTTCTCTTAAAAAAAACCGATAAGCTATTTGAAATAAGCTCAAAACTTGTTTCTTTATCCTCACAAAAAAACGAGACTGGAGTTGAAGCGATTCGTCATTTAACACTGGTTCATTCATTGATTCCATTGTCAAGGAAAGCTTTAGAATCTTGCATCGATATATTAAAATCTAATCCTTACAAGAAACCGATAGATTTTTTGCGTGTTTACGCTCTTATGTTTTCTACCAGTGAAAGTTCAGCCACCAAGAAGGATATTATTGCTCATTGCTATTCTTTTTTTCAAAAGGGGTCGGTAGAAGAACTTTTAGTTTTTTCAAGTTGGCTAGCCAAAATTGGTGCTTTCGAATATTTGATTCATTATTTGCCTGCTAAATTAGCCAGAACTGACGAAAAACTTTTCAAGGTTCGAATGAATGCACTTGCCCAAATTGGTGACAGCGAAAATATTTATGCAGAAGTGAAAAATGCCCCGATTATTCCTTCAGTCTGGAAATTAGTCGTACAAGCACGTGCCTATTCTCTGGAGGGTAAGGCCAACGAAGCGAAAAAAACATTTGATCGCTTGATTCCTGAAATCGTTGAAGACCCAAGAAAAGTAAGGTCAGTGTGTTTCTATCTCGAAGAGACAAAGGATTTAACCAGTCTTGTTCATGTACTTGAGAAATTAATTGAACGGCCTGTGCACCAGAAATTTGCATTGGATAAACTTATACAATATCGCTATTCTTCTGCTTCGCTTGAAAATCTATTAAATTGGATATCCAAATTAAAAGAATTCCGAAAACAGGACCCAAGTTTAAAAAATGCATTTTTATACTTTAAACTTCTCGATACAAAGCTGCCCAGTCCCTCCAAGCAAATGACAGATTTAGTGTCCCAGGCAATTTCTCAAAACAGTAATTGGCAAACGAAGCAAAGCCAAATCACTCTTGCATTGGCTCACCTCAGGAATGGGTCTCCAGACCTTGCACTAGTCGCTTTAGGACGAGCGGAAAATTGGAGAAAATGGGGTAGCGAGAGACCTGCATGGGCCTTCATTTGTTCTCAAGTTTACGCTCAAAATCATGCAAGTGAAAAAGCGATTTTACTTAAGAAAAAGGCAGGATTTGAAAAAATGGATTTCGCTGAAAGAAATAGTCTTAAATCTTTATTTACTAAAAATTTAATCCCTTTATAGAATCATCATTTATCCATTTAGAAGCTTAGAATAAGTTGTGGGTTTTTCTGCTTATGGGATGGGCTTGTTAAAATCCAATTTCAATAAATTGTTGGAAGGGAAGTCTGGATTAGGATCGGAAATCCGGTTTAAACCCTGGCCGGCGGTAAACAATCCATTCTTTCCAATATCAGCATTGCTAGTTCCATCTAGTAAAACTTTTACTCTATCGCGAAGTTTAGAAAAAGAATTTATCCATACCTGTTCTCCGCCCACTGTTACTTGTTTACGAGTCAATGAAGTAAGAGCTGCGTTAAGCTTGTTAGGATCGTGCCAAGTAGAGTCAACAGTACTTGGGTCCAAATGTGCATTTTGGTTTTGTTCATTTAAAACTACCTCCCAAAAATCACTCACACCATCACCATCGTAGTCTTTACGAATCGATGAAAGAAAATTATCACTTGTTCCGTTGGTATCATAGTAGGATGCCAACTCTACCCCATTCACAATTGGAGTAGCATAGAACGCAAAATTAGGAAGCTGCTGACTTTCATATATATGCACTTTTCTGATCGTAGTAACTTGTGGAACATTATCCCATGAATCCTTGATAAGGTAAGAAAATGTAAAAGTTGTTTTTTTGACATCAATTTGTATTCCTCCCACAGGTATTGCAGCTTTTGAATCTCCCTCAGCAACAGTTAATTCATACTCTTCGCTCTTAGTATTCCCAGAAGATAGTTCCAACTGCTCATTTTCAACAGATTCCAATGACCTATGAACATATATTATGCCATTCTTGAATGTTACGCTGTTTGCAAAAAAAGTTTTATCATAAGCTATTATATCATAATTATCTACCGGCAATATTTCATAACCATGAGTCTCTCCGACACCATCGCCATCAAGATCAGGATATCTACCATCCCGAATATCAAAATCACCATTGAAATCTTCGGCATATGCACCAGGATCAATAAAGTTATAATTGGCTACAAGCATTCGATGCTCACCGCCAGAAAAACCGCTAGAAGCATATGGTGTTAACAGGTTACCTTGTGCGTCGTATTTCTGATTACTTGGATCGTTGGCTGATCGATCTAAGTAAGGAAGTTCGTTATTACTAAGATTTGTATTGGGACCAAATCTATAAAAATCATGAACTTCACTATCTCCTAAAAGATAAACCTGCGGAGGAGTTGCGTCAATCACGGCGAGTTTAAATTCTACTTCATCCGATGTATTGCCAGATTCATCCGTAACAGAAATTTTGACTGTGTAACCAGAATCTGGTTTTGCTTTATATGTATCTAAGCTAGACGGGTATTTAACATTTCCAAGGTAAGAAGGGGAAATATCGATTGACCATTTAGAATTCTTTGTCTCAGCGTAGTCAAAGTTTTGATCAAAATCATCAATTGTAAAAATTTTTGCTAGGTATTCTTTTACAGATTCCTCGCTGTCAACTGTCACATTCATTGTTTTACCATCGGCAAGAAGTTTGTTTTTATTAAAAGGCGAATCTAGTAAATAGTCCAATTCAACCGTTTTATTAGCAATCCTGTAGCTTTTACCTGTAAAAATATTATTCATGACAACAAGTTTTGGTTTTGTCGTGTCCTTCATGATAAAACGGCGTTTCAAAGTGGCTTTATTTGGCTCTAGCTTGGGATACTTTTCGTCTCTTTTATCTTCTGCCGTATACTCAATTAAAAATGTACGGTTAAGATTATCTTGTCTGCTAGTGTCGATAGCACTTGCCATATATATATTATCAGGCGGGTGTCCTTCAATGAGGGTGACGAAATTATAATTGGTTGCCGTGCTGCCTGCCATCTCTGATTCGAGTTTTCCTTCGAAAATTTTGCGAGAGATATTTTCAGTGACCACATAATCTCTGGCGTCAATAACCCTAATGACATTTTTCTGGCTCGAACCAAAAGCTTTAGATGAAAAATCATATAGTTTTACATCCTGAGAATCATCATCGTAAAATGGTATTCCTGCTTCAATAGAAATAAATTGGTTTGAATTTTCTGGAGTTACAGGTTCGAAGACAAAATTCGGAGCTTTTATATCCAAGAAATAAATACTTCTTGCTTTTTGTATATAGACTACCTCTCCACTTTTCTGTTTGATTGTGTAGTTGATAATGACTCTACCCACTTTTGGCTCGGTGGAACCCGTAGGAAGTAATTCATCAATGTATTCGATGTCGAATGTATGAGAGAATTCTATATCAAGTTCCGTATCATTTCTTGCATAAACGCCAGGGTCATTAAGTAATCGGTTACCATCTGCTATCGAGAAAGCAGAATAATGTGCACGACTTCTTTGCGTAAGAGGATCTTTGTAATATGTGGTTGTGGGTTGTCCGAGAAATGCTTCGATCCCGGTTGGATCGGACTCCAAAGAGATATAAAAATTTTCATTATCACCAAGCGTCAGTGCAAATATAGATTCATCGAATTTCTCGTTTGCAAATTGGGATGCAATGGGCTGTAGAAATGAAACTACGGAATCTGGTATTGGATACTTTGAATCGACTATAGGTTTGTCATTAAAATCATCTTTATTGACTGTAGTTAATGGTGAATTTGAAAAATAATCGTGAGTGACGAGAGCAACTTGTGGAGCAATGGTGTCAATGACATTTATTTGACGTTCAATAATCACTTCATTGTCATTTGAATCAACTGCCTGATATCGCATTATATAATCTCCAAGCAGGTAAAATCCGTCAGTTGCTAGGTCAGGTATATCTATTTCTTCATACTGTTCATCTTCAGTTTTTCTGAGCAAAGTAGAATTCATACTTACCATCGCATCATAATTATCGATAATTGTAGCACCTGGTTCAACAAAAGGTCGTCCTCCTTGCAAATTAGGAAAATTTACACCTTGTGGGCCTTCGTTGAGGGTAATAACGGGCTTCAAACTATCTTGAATGCGTACTTCCCTTTCCATTCGATTTGTATTTCCAAACTGATCAACCACAAAGTATTCAATTATTAATCTTCTCCAACCTGACTCACCCTTAGCTATCCTTTTTCCTTCTGAGTCAACATAGAACTCACCTTTTTCTGGTAAGTGGTGAGGGGGGCCATAGTAATTTACCAGTGTAGTATCAACTACAGTGGGCTCTTTTATACCTTGATCATTAACCAAATATGCATTGATGGTCATGTATTCATTAAGACCAATGGGCTTAAGTCCTGACCCTAACTCCTTGTAAGCGGTAACGCCCGGATCAACAAACTCAGTCTTGACCTCGTGATACATAACGCTATCCCCATGCATAATCATGCGGGGTTCCGGGAAAGGCGAATTGATTAAAACAAGTATACGTTGAATAGATGATTTGTTTCCAACCACATCCTGCACTGAATAAGTCAAACGAAAGGTAGCATGAAGACTTATCTGCTTTTTAGCTTCCGACATAATCTCAGGAATAGTGGTATTAACACTCTGATATGTGATGTCATCATCAAGAAGTTTTTCGATACTAAGTTTGATTCGCCCATTTCCTCCTTCCCAATCAATAAATCGATCCAAATTATCGATGGCAAATGCACCCGGATCATTGAAGACATTTGTTGAATTAACATCCACATAATATGGGTCCGCTCCATACAAAGTCATTTCAGGGGGAGTCACATCAAAAACTTCCACCCATCTGGAGAGAATTTCCGCTTCATTCCCAGATGGGTCTATTATGCCCTGATAATCCAGACGATAAACACCTGCTACTTCCATATTTACAAAACCAAAGGCACTGTCCGCGGCACCAGGTTGAAGACCGAGGGAATTTTCTATTTCTTGTTGGGTGTAATAATTATCGAGGATGCTTATACCAGGATCCACATAAAAAGTTCCCAAAACTCCTTCCACCCTCATCGGATCGGTTTCAGTGCCTGTGTCATGAGAGAGAATCGGCGGAAGATTATCAACAATTTTAATTTTCGGCTTAACAGAAGTTGAAACGATTTCACCCTCAGGAGTTCTAATCTTCCGAGTTGGTAAATCGGTGACGGAAAGTGATAATTCAGTAACTTGGCCAAGTTGTGTGAAATCCACCGACTCTTCATTTAAAACTTCCACATAAACTCGTAAATCCGCATCCGCAAAATCCCTCGCGTCATAACCGGGATAAACTGGATCATTATTTGCCAATAGTTGAAAAGGACCATCATCCGCAATTGGATAATTTGGAATTCTTCTTTGAACAAGATAAGGAATTATAATCTCATTATTTTCCCTGTAAACGCCTTGTCGCCCACCGAAAAGTGTGATTTTAGGAGGTGTAATGACCACATTAACCGTCCTCGAAACCGTTGATACAAATCCTCGGATATCTTCTACGGTGTAGTTTAGTTGGTAAGTTCCTGGGAAACGCATATCAGGCGGGTTTAAAAGAACAGCTTTTTCTGCTATATCCTGCTCCAAGAAATTAGTAGCATTGACCCACGGGTCAATCTCACTGAACGGGCGGTCAAGCATCTCTACCTCATATACCTGATCTCCTTTTAAATTTATCTCGGGAGGTAATCCTTGGAAAAAGTCACTAGCACTTGATCCAGTCACGCTAACCACGGCAGACGACATAGGAACTGCTCCAACAATTTCGTTCGGGACTTCCGTACCTTCTGCCAAACTGAGACTGGAGAAAGAAAAAATTTCAGAATTATTTTCTGATTGTTCGATCTCAAAAAATATTTCTGAAGCCAAATCAATCACATCATCCCAACTGCTTGTCTGTGATTGAGAAAAATTGTCTGCTTGGTTTGCTTGCGATGCGTCTTCCAGAGAGTCCCCAGTCTCACCCTCAATTATGGTGAAGAGCATGTCAATCGGTTGAGGCACCACATCTTGAGTAAGAGAATCACCAAACTTCTTATTAAGATTAACTAAACCGCCTGTTTCTGAAGCCCTGGTTTCGCCCAATCTTGAAGTAGCTAATTGAATGGATTGTCCCGAGAAAAGACCTGTCTCCAAACCATTTGTGTCAGTAAATTGAATATCGCCCGATATGAGATTAACCCCCCCCATAATATCACCAGTAATTTCATTGCGAACGGCCATCATTTGAAACATGGTTCCCCGAATGCCAGCCGTTCCAAGAGGGCTGGTCAAATTCATGGTGGAGCCTTTTTTGAGTTTGGGCACTTTTACGATCAGTTCACCAAAATCAAGATGTGCCAAAAGTTTCGACTGGCTGGGTTCTTCCTCGAGTTTTGAAGGGTCAGGCAAATTTTCCGCCGAAACGATTTTCTGGGAATAATCGCGGATAAAAAACCTGCTACCTGGTTTGATCGTAATAAGTGTGCCGTTGGAAAAAAGGAGTCCGAGCGTTCCGTCTTTACCAGTTTTTATAATCGACTTAGAATCAATTTTTTTACCTACCGAATTGGCGGTTAAGGTGACCTCAAAGTCATCTTTGATGTTGTAAATCGTTGCCTCTCCCTCCAACGAAACAACCAGTGTGGTCGGCTTTACTTTAGAAATAACCCCAAAAGCAAAAGGGGAGCAAATCAAGATTAGGGTGAATAAAATGAAAAAATTTCCCAAGAGTGCATTGAAATGAAGTCTAATCTCTGCACCGTGGGAAAACATGGTAAAAATATGATTTAAAAATCCACTTAAAGCAAGAGATATTCATTGTTTACTCAACACCTATTTCATTCTTATATTCTTCAGATGTAAGTAAGGTTGACAACTCATCGTCCAAGTTGGGTTTTATCTTTATAATCCAGCCATCATCATAAGGACTTTCGTTTAATTTTTCAGGAGAATCTTCTAATTTTTCGTTGACTTCTGAAATTTGACCACCAACAGGCATGTATAAATCAGAAGCGGCTTTGACTGACTCGACAACGCCAAAGACATCGCCTCGCGAAAAGCAGGTTCCGACATCCGGCAATTCGACAAATGTTACATCACCTAAACTGTCCTGAGCATGATCAGTAATTCCAATTACATACGAATCAGTACTTTCAGAGACAAGCCATTCATGATCTTTGGTAAACTTTAAATTTTCAGGTACTTCGCTCATAATGGAATCTTTTCAAAAAAATCACTTTTTTGCAATAGACATTTATAAATGACCGATGCTTATTCCGTCCGGTACAATCGCATTTTTAACAACTATGATAATGCCGTCGCGAACATAAATATTTTCACCGTGATCCGACCAACCATCCTTAACCCCATTTGGAGATAACTGAACATTTTTTCCGATTCGGGCATTTTTATCAATAATCGCATTTTCGATCTTCGTATTCGCACCAACCCCGACAGGTATTTTCGTAGAATCTGTAACTTCATAATTATCAGCCCCCATCATCACAACATTTTCAAATCTACATCCGTCTGCGATAATTGAACGAACGCCAAGAACGCATCTCCTAAAATCAGAATCACCTATCATACAACCACTTGCAAAATTAGTCTCAATGAGTTTTGATTCTTTGAATTTAGACATAGGAAGAATGTCCGGATAATTATAGATAGGATGATTTTGTTCGTAGAAATTAAATTGTGGACGCTCTGAGCAGAGCTGTAAATTCGCCTCAAAAAAAGATCTTACCGTACCAATATCTTCCCAATAATCATCATAAATATGACACTTCAAGTTTCTCTTACCCACAAGAGAAGGAATAATCTCTTTGCCAAAATCTTTTGCTTCTCCTTTAAGTGCCTCGAACATGGCGGAAGCGTTGAAAACATATATTCCCATCGAAGCCAAGCACCTGTCAGGAGTTTGATTATCTCCTTTTAGCTTTGGTGGTACCAACCGATTGATTACATCTGGGTCCGTAGGCTTCTCTACAAAATCTATGATGCTTGCTTCGTCACCAACCCGCAAAAGACCCAGACCGGAAGCTTCATCAGTGGCAACTGGTTTTGCTGCAACCGTTATTTCCGCATTTCTTTCAATATGCTCAGCCACCATCATTGAAAAATCCATTCGGTAGAGCTGATCCCCCGAAAGAATTACAAAAATATCTTGATCATCAGCACCGAAATGGATCAGGTTTCTTCTTACCGCGTCGGCAGTGCCCTGGTACCAATCATCCCCAAACTCAGTTTGCTCTGCGGACAAAATATCAACAAATCCCTGTCCAAAACGGTCAAACCTGTAGGCATCCTGGACATGTCGATGCAGAGAGGCGGTGTTAAACTGGCTAAGTAAGTATATTCGATTGTAACCTGAATTTATACAGTTGCTTATTGGAATATCAACTAGACGGTATTTACCCGCAAGCGGTACCGCAGGTTTACAACGAAGTTTTGTTAAAGGATACAACCGTGTCCCCCTTCCTCCTCCCATGATGACACAATGAATTTTTCTCTTCATAATTTACTCCTCGCTTCAGATTTAAGCTTAGATAAGATTAAGACTTCTTTTATCTGCATATTGATTTCACCCACACGCAACCCCAAAAACATAAGTCCAATAAAATTTTGCTCATTATGGTATTCACCGGTACAAAAACCGACGCTTTACTGTGTAATCCATGAATATTTCACCCAAGCTCAATCATTTCAGGAACTTGTGTAAAGACCACGATTTAATCGCAGTTAGCACAGAATTAACCGCGGATACGGAAACCCCTCTCTCTGCATACGCCAAGCTATCAAAATTTAAACCTGCTTTTCTTTTTGAATCCGTAGTTGGGGGTGAGCAGGTAAGCAGATTTTCCTTCCTCGGATTCTCTGCCAGCAAAGAAATTTCATGTTTCAGTAAGACCACGGAAATCACGACAGAAGAACACACTCAAAAAATAGTAACTCCGGTAGATCCGCTTTGCCTCATTGAGAATGAAATCGACGGAATACGCTATGTCGGTATTGATGGCTACCGATTTTCAGGGGGTGCCGTTGGATTCGTGGGTTACGAATATGCAAACCGTATAGAACCTTCGATACCTCTGCCGGAAGATGATGAATTAGAAATGCCAATGCTTTTTTTCATGATGACGGAAATTGTGCTTGTTTTTGATCATGCTAGGCAAACACTACAGGTATGTGCTAACGCGAAGACATTGGCTAATCCAGACAAAACTTATAAGCAAGCAGTTAAAAAGATTAAAGAAACCATAGAACTTTTATCAGAACCTCTTACGCTGTCTCCTGCACCATTGGGGAACTTGGACTTATCTGCTATAAAACATCCTAAAGGGAATTTCTCTCAAAATGAATTCGAAACTCTTGTAAATCAAACCAAAGCCTATATCAGGCAGGGAGATATCATCCAAGCAGTTTTGTCCCAAAGGTTTTCAATTCCCTACAGCGGATCTCCCGTAAACCTCTACAGGGCTATTCGGGCTATCAATCCATCGCCTTATATGTTCATTCTCGAGACTACTAAATATTCAATGGTAGGTGCCTCTCCTGAGGTACATGTCCGTTTGAGTGATGAAAATGTACTAATTCGGCCTATCGCAGGCACCCGCCCTCGGGGTAGAAACGAAGAGGAAGATAAAGAATTGGAGAACGACCTTCTCCAAGATGAAAAAGAAAAAGCAGAACACCTGATGCTGGTGGATTTAGCTAGAAACGATATCGGCCGAGTTTGCCAATATGGTTCCGTACAGGCAGTTGACTTCATGAGTGTAGAGAAGTATTCACATGTCATGCATATTGTCTCCCAAGTGGTTGGAAAATTATCTAAGGATAAAAATGCCTTTGATCTAATGAGAGCTACCTTTCCCGCAGGCACTGTGAGCGGAGCACCTAAGATAAGAGCAATGCAGATTATATCAGAATTAGAAAACACCTGCAGGAGTGCATATGCTGGTGCACTTGGTTACTTTGGTTTTGAGGGGAATCACGACTCTTGCATTGCAATTCGCACGGCAATCCTCAAGGACAGCTACATATATCTACAAGCCGGTGCAGGAGTTGTTGCAGACTCTCTGCCTGAAATGGAGTTCCTTGAAACGATCAATAAAGCAAAAGGCGTATTGAGTGCCGCTGAATTGGCTAAATTTATGCCAACTAATACCTAAACTTACGATCGTGGATCATAGCGAACAATCATCCTTAGATATTTATTTAAAGCAAATCTCAGTCATCCCTTTGATTACAGTTGAGGAGGAGATCAAGCTTGCCAAGAAAATTAGTAAGGGAGATGAAAAAGCTCGTGAAAAAATGATTACAGCCAATCTTCGTCTGGTTGTTAAAATTGCCCAAGATTACTCGAATATCGGGCTATCATTACTCGATCTTATCAACGAAGGGAACATGGGTTTGATGAAAGCGGTTGAAAGGTTTGATCCATCCAAGGGAGGAAAACTCAGTACCTATGCCTCTTGGTGGATCAAACAATCCATCAAAAGAGCCTTGGCAAACCAAAGCAAAACGATCCGTCTGCCTGTCCACATGGTCGATCGAGTCACTCAAATTCGCCGTACTACTCAACTATTGAGCGAAAATCTTGGCCGTGAGCCCACAGATGACGAATTAGCCGAGGAGATGAAAATCCCGGTTGCAAGGATTACACACCTAAAATCCGTAAGTAAAAAACCGGCTTCACTCGATTCGCCAATTAATGATGAAGAAGGTTCCAGTCTTAGGGATGTAGTGCCGGATACCAAAACAACCTCACCTCTTGAAAATCTGCAATCCAAATCCTTGGTCGGTGATGTCGAAAAAGTCCTTGCTTCGCTTGAACCAAGGGAAGCTGATATTATCAGACTTCGTTTTGGACTTGAAGGCAGGGATCCAAAAACGCTTGAAGAAGTGGGTGAACAAATTGGAATTACCAGGGAAAGAGTCAGGCAACTTCAGGAGCAGGCTATTCGTCAATTACGTAGAAGTATGACCAAGTTCGAAAAACAAAGAACATGGGAAGAAATTCAGGAGCAGAAAAGAATAGAACGAAGAACCAAGATGTTACAGGACCTTCTTCACAAGTCCACCTAAACATTTTCCCAAGTTTATTTTTGAACCCGCCCTACTTGAAAGTAGAGTCGAAAAAGTATCTTTTTATCATTCTTCTTGTGCAGTAGCTTCGTCAAAAATATCACCAAGTGAGGTAGTTAAATCTTCTCCAACCTCATCATAGGCCGCTACTTCCTTTGCCAATGCATCTTCATCATAATCTGCAGCTTTGATACTAAGACCAATCCTTCGCTCATCCTTGTCAATTTTGATGACTCGGGCAGAAACTTCCTCACCTTCTTTGAGATGGTCTTTAACTTTCTCTATACGCTCTTCTTTGATTTGACTTATATGAACGAGACCATCAATGTCATGTTCTAGTTCAATAAAGGCACCATAGCCTGCGACCCTCGCAACTCTACCTTTGATTATGTCACCAAGTTTGTAAAGACGATCAATATCTTCCCATGGATCTTGGGTGAGATGTTTCATACCGAGAGAAATTCTTTGATTATCCACATCAACTTCTACAACAATGGCGTCGACTTCATCGCCTTTCTTCACCATTTCGCTGGGATGGTTGATTTTACGAGTCCAACTCATGTCAGAAACATGAACCATACCATCAATTCCCTCTTCAAGTTCGACGAAGGCCCCGTATGAGGTTAAGTTTCTGATTTTACCCCGTACGCGAGCACCCGGTGGGTAGTTGTGAGTAGCCATATCCCATGGGTTGACTTCAAGCTGGCGAAGACCCAATGAAATTTTCTGGTCATCCTTTTGGATCCCGAGAACCACAGCATCGACTTCGTCTCCAACATTGAGAACTTCACCCGGTTTGGTTATTCTTTTTGTCCAAGACATTTCTGTCACATGAACAAGACCTTCAACGCCTTCTTCCAGTTCTACAAAAGCTCCGTATGGAACAAGATTAACCACTTTACCACGAACTTTTGCATTAATTGGAAACTTGCTTTCAATCTCATCCCATGGATTGCTAGAAAGTTGCTTGAGGCCCAAAGACACTCGCTCGCGCTTTTCATCGATATCAATTATGCAAACGGTAATTTCCTCCCCTGTTTTAACCATTTCACTGGGATGTGAGACTCTCCCCCAACTCATGTCAGTTATGTGTAAGAGGCCGTCCAGTCCATCCAAATCGATGAATGCACCATAATCGGTGATATTTTTTACCATACCACGGCGGGTTTCACCAGGAATAATTTTAGATAGGATTTCGCGCTTTTTATCCTGTCTTCGCTCTTCAATCAATTCACGACGAGAAACAACAATATTTTTGCGTTCGCGATTAATTTTGACGACTTTGAAATCAAAAGTTTGACCTACAAACTGGTCCAAATTTTTAGGGGCTTGAATATCCACCTGAGAAGAAGGCAAAAAGGCATCAACGCCTATGTTTACTACCAAACCTCCTTTTACTTTTGATCTCACTCGGCCAGTAATGACTGAGCCCTCTTCGCATGTATTGACAATTTTCTCCCAGTTTTTTTTCTGTTCCGCTTTGTCAAAAGAAAGTTGGGGATTACCGAAACGATCTTCAAGTCTCTCAAGAAAGACTTCAATGTCAGAGCCGATTTCCAGTTCGCTCAGATCTATAAATTCGTGGGCCGGGATTGTGCCCTCAGCTTTGCCACCAAAATCAATAACGACTTCGGTAGGACGTATTTCCATTATGGTTCCCTCAATAACGGAACCTTCTTTAAGTAATTCAATTTTGCTCTCTGCGAGCAAGTCTTCCATAACTGCACTCATGATGCTTTAGATTGTGTCAGCCACGAAAAAAGTTGCATAAATCGCTGAGCACGAGCAATCAAAATTTCGTGGGATAAGGGTTAATAATTAAGAGAATTCCTCATATAATCAACTTGTTTTCATTTCAGCAAGCACAATCCTTCCTCTAACTAGGCTACTATTTTATTAAGTGGGTACTCCACAATTCCCTCAGCACCCAATCTTTTCAATGCCGGAATAATCTCTCTGGATACTTTCTTTTCAATAACGGTCTCAACTGCAATCCATTCCTCATCGGCAAGTGAGGAGATTGTTGGATTACGAAGGGCAGGGAGATTAAGAAGAACTTCTGACAATTTACTCCTCTCTAAGTTAAGCTTCAGACCAACTTTTGTTTCGGCTTGCAAGGCAGCATTTAACATCATTGAAATATTTTCAATCTTTGCTCTCTTGGCTTCATTAGTCCATGACTCCTTATTTGCAATTAAGACTGTATTCGTCTCCATCAACACATCAACAATGCGCAAATTGTTAGCACGCAGGGAACTGCCAGTCTCTGTTAAATCAACAATGGCATCCACGAGTTCTGGAACCTTTACTTCAGTGGCTCCCCAAGAAAATTCAACATCGGCTGAAACCCCGTTTTCAATAAGAAAATTTCTGGTTACTTCAACCAGTTCAGTCGCAATTGTTTTACCTTCCAAATCTTTCACAGTTTGTATCGGTGAATTTTCAGGTACTGCTAAGACCCACTTGGAAATTCGGTTGGAGGCACGGCTGTAAATCAGATCTGCAACTACCTGAACATTCGATTCGTTTTCCTTAACCCAATCGCGTCCGGTTAAACCACAATCAAAGAAACCATCTTCGACATATCGACTCATTTCCTGAGCACGGACAAATCTGCCGTCCAAGTCTGGGTCATCCCAACTTGGAGTATAAGATCGTGAACCTTTGGTAATGTTAAAACCTGCTCTGGCAAATAATTTAAGTGTGGCCTCCTCAAGGCTGCCCTTGGGTAACCCAAAACTTAGTAAACTAGACATTTGATTACCTAATAACAAAACCATCCCACTTCGGAAAGCGCGTTTTATGACAATCTGACCTAGTTTACGGAATATCGGATCTTCACTTCACTGATGGATTTCTTCATTTCCATAATTTCAAGAATTTCAAAAATTTTTTCAATATCCGGGCTACATGGTTTGATATCACCTATATGTATTGTAGAGTCAAGGCGTATGAGGTCACGGTTCCTGAGAAGCATTTCCCTTTTTTCATAAATCATACTGCAAAATCTTTTCGGAGTTATTCTGCCAGCATTGGCTATCACAGCGTCTAAATTTCCCCACTCCTGTAACCATTTAACCGCAGTTTTCGGACCGACACCCGCAAGTCCTGGTATATTATCCGACTGATCACCAATAATAGATAAATAATCGAGAATCTGAGTTGGTTTTACACCAAACTTTTCCATGACACCCTTTTCATCAAGTAACCTCCACCCAACTCTAGGGTTGGCAGTCGGTGGGGGCAGAAGCTGTGAAACACTAGGTTCAATTAGTTGTGCCAAATCCTTATCCGCGCTGACAACAACCAATTCCTTTTCTCCTTTTAGCTCCTGAACTTTTGCTGCGATAAGGTCATCCGCCTCTCGACCCTCAGCTTCCCCGGTCCCATATCCGAGGGCCGTGGTAAGTTTCTTTACCCATTCCAACTGCTCTAGAAATCCCTCAGGCGGACTTCCCCGGTTTGCTTTATAATCAGGCAAAATTCTCTCCCTCTGCGGACATCCCCCCAGGTCAAAGAACACCCATAGGCGATCGGGTTTAAACTCATCTTCCATTCGCCAAAAAGAGCGTAACCATCCGTGAATCATATTGGTCGGGAAACCGTCAGAGCGGTAAAGTTCGCGAATCCCATAAAAAGCCCGAAAAGCGAGGTTATGACCGTCGCACAAAAAAATTTTATTCATTGATCTGTATCCAATATTTCGGAAGTTTGGAACAAGTTAAAATCGTAACAGGAGTTAACTTTCTACATTTAAAATCTGCCCCAAGCAATATTCTGGTCTTGCTTCCCCCACTCTCACTTGCACAAGTTTGTTTTGTAAATTTTCTCTCTTGATCGGTATCATTAGTTTCAAGAAGTTTTCCGTGTACCCACCGTAATGTCCATTCTTTGGATTTTCTAGTAAAACTCTTACATTCTTTCCTTGAAATTCTTCGTGCCAGTCCAAACGTTTAGATGCGGACAACTGACGGAGATGGGCACTTCTTCTTCTTCTTTCCTCAATAGGAATTTGATCCTCTGATCTTTGTGCTGCAGTTCCATCCCGTTCGGAATAGGTGAACACATGGCAGTAAGAAAAGGGGAATGTAAGGAAAGTTTCACAAGTCTTAGTAAAATCTGATTCCGATTCCCCAGGGAACCCGGTCATCATATCAGTACCTATACATACTCCAGGAATCGCCTCAGTCGCTTCAGTGAAAAATTCCTCCATTTGCTGAACCTTGTATTTTCTTTTCATCAATCCGAGAATTTTATCGCAACCAGATTGCATCGGCACATGAAGATATGGCATCAACGGATGTTGATCATCAACCATCATTCCAAATAGTTCCGCAGGAATCGTTGTAGGCTCAATGCTGCTTATTCGTAAACGATCAAGCCCGGGCAATAATCCAAGTATTTCCACCAAATTAAGGAAATTTTTACTCTGAGATTCATAGGTTCCCAAGTTAACCCCAGTTAGCACAATTTCACGGACGCCTTTTTCAATCATCTGCTCTGCCTCCATGAACAAGTCACTCCATTCACGGGAACGGGCCCGACCGCGTGCAAAGGGAATCACACAAAACGAACACATAAAGTCGCAACCATCCTGAATTTTAAGATTAGACCGCTGATCAAAATGCACTTCTCCTACCTGACCCATTGAAAAATCCTCACGATCAATTTTTCCCCTGACGACGACTGGAGAAGCAGGTTTTTCTTCCGCCACATAATCAAAGAAATTCATTTTGTTATGATTTCCTATCACATAGTCCACCCCATCCACCATTGCCACTTCATTGGCTGAAGTCTGTGAGTAACAGCCAATTACCACGGTGATCGCATGAGGATTTTTTCGGCTGAATCGACGAATAGCGTTTCGCGACTTGGCATCCGCTTCGTTGGTAACCGTGCATGTATTAATCACTCCCAAATCGGCATCTTCCCCAAATGGAACGATTTCATATCCTTCGCTCCGAAGTTTTCCCTCAATCGATAGACCTTCATATTGATTAAGTCTGCATCCTAGTGCCTGCACGCTTGCCTTAGGCTTCAAATCTTTGCTTTCAAACTTTTGCTTAAAGCTCATGATAATGGGTGTGACTCCTTTCCATAACGGAACAGTAGCCAAAAAAGACGGAAGGCACCAAAATATCTAGGCAGATACATTGATGGACTACTTAAACATCGCAAAAACCATCCCAAGTAATATTTGTCTGCCCACTTAGGAATTCTAATCTGCTGTCCGGAAAGAAAAGCTAGTGCAGCACCGGTGCAGATAATTATTGGTGCGTTACGAAGATTTTTTAGTAAGTATAAGCCCAGCCGCTCTTGTACACCTCCTCCCAGTTGAATAAAGATATATTTATAATTTCCAGATTCAATCTTGGCCAACAAGTCATGATCTTCCAAAAAGACTTTTGGGCTGTAAATGGGAGCATGATACACAGATTTCGCTTCAATCGAAAATTTATATTCTTTTTCCAGCCATGATATGTTTGCGACTGCTTGACTCGCATCAGGCATTACCCAAAAGGACACCCCTTGCAGATCAGTGGAATCCAGAAAAAACTTGAGATATTTTAGTCCGGATATTCTCATAATGCTCTTCTGACCAAAAATTTTGAGCCAAAGACAAAGCAATCCGCTGTCAGGAAGAACTATTTTAGACTCAGATAGTGATAAGCGGTAAGCTTCTGAATTCGTAAGGTCATTTGCCAGTCCCGGACCTGATGGGGCTACCACTAGACCGCCATCTCGAGACATCTCTACTGCTTCCTCAACAGTTCCCTTGAAAAAATCAACTCCAAGTATCCTCACAAAAGTTATAGTAAGGCAAAAGTTTTTATCGGACAACTAATAGGCTGATTTTGGTGGAAAAAGAACCTGACCAATCGTCCGAAATACAATTTCTATATCCATCCAAATCGTCCAGTTTCCTACATAATCAAAATCTAACTCAATTCTCCTTTTTACGAGTACAGTGTCAGTAAATTCTCCTCGTAATCCCCTGCATTGCGCTGGTCCAGTTACTCCCGGCTTGACAAACTGCCTAATTCGGTAAGCCCTGTAATTTTTTTGAAATAAGTAATCATGCTTCGCCAAGTATGGTCTCGGTCCTACCAAACTCATTTCACCCCTCAATACATTAATAAATTGGGGAAATTCATCGAGGCTGAATCTTCTCATGAACCTACCCAATGGGAAAACACGTGGATCATTTTTGGTAGCTTGTGCAGCTTCTTGTAGTTCTGTCTTTTCTTCATATTCCATTGAGCGGAATTTAAAGATAGTAAACTTACTTCCGCCCAGTCCAACTCGTTCCTGTGTAAAAAATAAGGGCCCATTGGATTGAAGGAAATGGAAGATTTTTATCATAGTCATCAAAACAGGAAGTAAAAGAATAACAGCAGGTAGACTGATAGAAAGATCAAATAGTCTTTTTATCATGCGATTAAAAGGACTTTCCAGTGGCTCATTCAGAAGAGTGAAAAATTGTCTCCCCGACTCTTCCATGAAGACTAGACGAGTCTCAAATTCTTTGGCTAGAGAGTTATAAATCAGAAGCCTGCATCCATACTTGTGAGCAATGTCTGCAGTGTCTGCAATCCACTCTGTATGATTGCCATCCGGAAGTACCACGATTTGGTGAATGGCATGAGTGGATAAATAGGACTTCAAATCTGCCAGCCCTCCTAGATACGGCAAACCGAGTCTAGCTGTGTTTCCGGAGAAGGATTTCGTGCTGAAAAGTCCGGTCATTGAATAGCCATTTCCAGAATGTTTTGTAACCCAACCTTTCATTTTTACCAGATCTTGTGGGTCACCTATAAGTAATGCTTTTCGTTCAATACCATAAAAACCATTTAATCTTTTGAAAAGGCCGGGCAAAGCATAGTTTGAAACCAGTAAAACCGGCCAACAGGAGGACAAATAAAATCCCAAAAACAATCGACTAGTTGCAGCATCCTTTGAAGCGAAATATGCACCGAAAACAAAAAATGAAAGAACGGCCAGTTGGAAATTACTCTTGCTGAAAGAATCGCGAATTCTTTCCCATCGGTTTTTAAGATAAAAATCACCGTAGTTTTGGAGGGAACCAATCGCAGCAACGAGGATGCCGGCAACCGAAACAATGGCGTAATTCCACGGAAGGTTAACCAGTGTAAATCCCCACACTCCCCAAACCCAAATACAAGTCCATAACCAACTTACAATTATTGAACAGAGAAGTGATCGGTGAAGGATCGAAAAACCATTATCGCGGTTGTTATTCATTGGGCAAAATACAAGAAATACTTATAATTTGATTTAAAATTACCCATTCTGCAAACAAGAATCGATTAATTATTGTATTCTTGCAATTTTCATTTTTTTTTGAAATCTTTGAAAATCTATGCAATTAGAAAATAAAATCCAAAAAACAAATAATGAAGAAGTTAAGCTTGAAGTCGAATCGATCGATTTTTTTGTAAGGATGATGAGCATACTGGGATTACCCAGATCCGTTGGCGAAATTTATGGTGTGCTCTATTTTACTGAAAGCCCTCTTTCTATGGATGAAATATCCTCGCGATTAAGCATTAGTATGGGCTCCACCAGCCAAGGTCTCAAAACTCTCCGTTCACTCAAAGCAATTCGTACATCTTATGTGAAGGGTGATCGGAAAGATCATTATATTGCCGAGACTGAGTTTAGACGGTTATTCTCAAACTTTATCAAAGAAGATATTTTACCACATTTGGATAGTGCGGCGGATAGGATTTCAAGAATGGAAAAGCATGTGAAGGCAGACTCTGATATCAATCAGGAATTTTATTCCACCCGTATTGAAAAGTTAAAAAGACTTACCAAAGCAGGTCGAAAACTCCTACCCGCCCTGGCCGGACTTTTAAAAATATGAATTCTCAAAGTTCAGATGGAATGAAGGATTGGTCTTGCGGATGGTATTGCATCCGAGCGAAACCGAGAATGGAAATGGTCGCGTCTTCGAATCTGCTGACTTTGGACGGGATGGAAGTGTTCCTACCACGCACGCAGCGAGCAAAGAAAAATACAGTTCAACCCATCAAACCACTTTTTCCTGGTTATTTTTTTGCCCGATTTGATCCAGTTATTCACATTCGGAATGTTCACTATGCCCGAGGGGTTGCCTATGTTGTTCGTCGCAAAGAAGTCCCTGTGCATGTTCCTCCACAGGTTATGATTGAATTAAGGTTGATCTCCCCGGACGGCATTCTAGAGATCCCTGATCAGCCCCATAAAATTGGAGATAAAGTAAAAGTTATCGCAGGACTTTTTAAAGGAGATGAAGGTACCGTGACAAAAATTGTCCCCGCAAGAGAGCGAGTCAAAGTGCTTTTTGAGATTTTAGGTCGTCCCACTGAAGTTGAAATCAGTGAAGATGAAGTAGACTTTCCCAGTGCTCACCCTATCAGCACTGGCTGAATTTGCCCAACATTCTAATAGATTTAATTAAGTTGGCTTTGCATCCTCTGCAAAAGGCCATCTGCGGTAGCCTACATATTTTTATCAGACGGCATATCGATTCACAAGGTGTTAAAATTCAGAAATGTAGATGATTCACCTCCAATTATCTTACTTATTTACCATTCTGCTTATCGTTTTATTTGGAGTCTCTTTTTTCTGCTTCGATTTCTACATGCCTTACATCAAAAGATGGAAAGCCAACCAATTTCTTTACCAAAGTCAGGTATACCTCGATGAGAAAATAGGCTCTTCACCAGAACTCATTGGTGAAGGAATCAGAAAAGCAAGAGTAGCCCACTTACTAAATCCAAATGATTCACAGTCATATCAGAATTACCTAGAGTTACTTTTTTTGGTAGACCCTGCTAAAGCTCTCAATCTTTGGGCTAATTTGGTCGACAACTCAGAGAATGGAATACTTCTTGGGAATTCAGTTCTTACAAAATCACTTAGATGTCTTCAAAAAAAAGAAATATCATTGGAAACCAAAGTTTTTATTGCAAAAAATGCGATTCAACAATTCCAATACCTAAATGAAATAGAAACTTGGAATGCCCAGCCAAGAAATCTTCTTCTTGGAGCTGAGATTCTGGCTGAGACCGGCAACCACCAGGAGGCTCTACGGGTTGTTGAACAAGTTATTGAAAATTTCCCAGGTTGCCCTGAAGCAGTTTTCCTGCTCACTCGCATTGCAGTTCACTTACAAGATCGGTCCCAGCTTGTTCGCCTGGGCAAAGCATTGGCACCATTATCAAGCCAAAGAAGCGAGACCGGTTTGGAAGCAATAAGACATATGACTCTGCTGAATTTCTTGCAACCGCTTGCTCCGCAAAGCTTAGATCGTTGCATGCAACTGCTCGAAGTTAATCCAAAAGCAAAAGCAATAGATTTTCTGCGGATCCATGCGATGAGATTTGCAATTGAGTCTTCCGCCGATGCTCGCTCAGATATCATACAAAAGTGTTCAGAGCTATTTGATTTGGAAAATTCGAAGGAATTGCTTGTTTTTGGTAACTGGCTCATTCAGATAAAAGCCTATCCCGCAATCGTAAATTATATTCCTGTAGCAAAAGCAAAAGGAGATGAGTTATTTTTTAAAATCAGGATGGCTGCGTTGGCTCAGGTTGGAGACCTCGAAAAAATGCGGACTGAATTGAGCCGAGCATCGATTATCCCGAGCCGATGGAGGTTAGTCGTGGAAGCAAGAATCTATGCTCTTGAGCAAAACTTTCTCGAATCTCAAAAATCGCTGGACCGTATAATTCCTCTTTTAAGTAGTGACCCTAGGGAAGCCAGGACAATCTGTATCTATTTGGAAGAGGCTGGAGATTTAAAAAGCCTCTGCCATATTTTGGAAAAGCTAAGCACGGATCCTATTCATCAAAGATATGCCGTGACCAAACTTCTTCAATACCAAGGGGGAGTTGTGCAGCTGGAAAAACTCATTGAATGGTCAGAGATTTTGCTTTCTCTTAACCCGGATGCTAAACAAATAAGAAGGAGCAATCTTTATTTTAAATTACTAAGTCCTAAACTGGTATTCCCTTCACAGGAGTTGATTAAGCTCATAGAAAAAGCGGAAAAGTTTGATTCAGAATTCTCTACAATGGAATCAAAGATCACTCTGGCTCTTGCACACCTAAAAAACAACTCGGCAGGAGATGCCCTGGTTGCTCTTGGAAAAGTAAACGAGTGGAGAAAGTGGGAAGGCGTAAGATCAGCATGGAAAGTAATTGCTGCCCACATTTTTAAAATAAATGGTGACACCGAGAAATTTCTTGTACTTAGCCAAAGCATTCAAGCCAATCAACTCAATCGTGCTGAGAAAGAGAGCCTTCAACTTCTTTTTAACTTTAAAATTGGCTGAAACTACAAGATTGAATTTATTAAAAATTTCCTAAAATTTTTTAACCCGATCGCAATTCTTTGCCCTTGGGCATTATTGACTTGGCAACTATCGATAACATGGGATACCAACCCTCAATATTCTCATGGTTATATCATTCCATTTCTTTGCCTCTATCTCCTGATTAAATCTCCTCCTTACCAGTTACTCTCAGTCAATTCTCTACAGGAAAAGCCTTTACCTCTACAAGGAAAGACTTATCTGCTTGTTGGCCTGCCTGCTCTCCTCTCCCTCCTCCCTTTGTGGATTATTCGCGGAGCTAATTCTGATTGGAGACTGATTAATTTTGCTCTCTTCCTGATCACAAGCGTACTGATCATTTCATGGGCCTATGATCAAGGCGGTTGGAAGAGAATCCGCAGCGTCCTTTTCCCCCTCGTTTTTTTTCTCCTTTCGATTCCATGGCCCCTTGCTACCGACCTTCGATTTACCCAATGGCTACAAGGTAAAGTTTCCTCGATTATAGTGGATGTGATCTTAATCCTTGGGCACGAAGCTAGACTTGAGGGTACGGTCATCGATGTGGGTAAATTCGGTCTGATCGGAATTGATCAGGCTTGTAGTGGTATTCAGGGATTTCAAGCTTCGGTAGTAATCACTTTATTTCTTGGAGCCTATTATGGCTTCGGAATCATAAACCGTTTTATTTTCGTCTTGGCTGGGGCTTTGGTTGCCTTGCTCTTCAATCTAGCTCGTGCCTTTAGCCTCTCGATGATCAAGATTAACGGAGCAGGTCATATTTTAGATTCTCCTGTTTATCAGTTTGGAAATTGGGTCCTTCCAACTCTTCATGATATGGTTGGGTGGATTGAAAACTTTTTTATCCTTCTTACTCTTTTTTTTCTAGCTAGGCTGGCTAAAGGTGGAATTATTCTCTCAAGCTTGGGTACAAACCCTGCTTATTGGTCAAACATAAGATTTTCGACCCCATGGCCTTTTCAAGTGCTTACGATTGCATGGGTCACACTTATATTTTTTGGCTCAGAATTTTACTATTCAGCCCACGAAGCGAAATTAGAAAGCCTACCTAAAATCTCCCTCAACATAAATGATCCAGAGATATTGGTGGAAGAACAAGTGATCTCAAATCAAATTACTGCTCAGCTTCATTTTTCTGATGCCAATTCGATACAATGGCAACAGAGGGATCGAATGATTCCCAAACAAATCGGTTCGAGAGAAATGATCTTCAACCCTAACCAGGAGTACTGGCAGGCCTTTGTAGCCAACTGGGAATCAGGTGGTGCCTGCACTGCGGTTTTATCCACTCATTCCCCAGCTGCCTGTCTTCCTTTGACTGGCCTGCACCAAATTAGCCCTCCATTCGGGCAAGCTGCTGAAATTATTTCAATATCCAAGAATTCGTATAGGATTGATTTTGAAGCTTACGAATTTACTAAAGAAGGAAAAACTCTCCATGTATTTCGATGCTTTTGGCCAAACAAAGCATTACCAGATTCACAAATAAGATTCCCCATCGGAGGGTACAGTCTCGAGGGAAGGATTCAAGCAACAATGGAAGGTCGCCGAAATGTGGGCGGCACAATGCTAGCCCTCGCCATTGCCAATGTCAATTCCCCGCAGACTGCGATCAACAAACTTCAGGCACTGGTCACCCAACGCTTTAGCTTAGGAAAAGAACAACACCCATGATTCAACTGGCGGCCGAACACTTTTACTTCCTCAAAATAAATTAAATAGTTGGGAATTTTCTCTCTCCTTGATCTATCCTAAATCCTTCCAAGGAGTAGTCTAAAGCTTTTTTCTTAAAATTTGTTATCAGCACAAAAAGAAAAATTATTAAATTAGCTAAACAAATAGCACCTCGTTGGTTAAAAGATAATATCAAATCTTCATTAGAAAATTCAGACACATCTCCCTATCATATAATAATAGATGGTGATAGTCATCTAATACAATTAGAACGAGATACCCAGATATATTCAACAGAAGCGGCTAGCTTCGATTTTCATCACATTTTTGAAGATGACTTTCATGAAGTTTCTGCTTTCATCACTATAGCAAAAGATAAAACATGTTTTTTGGATGTAGGGGCAAGCAAGGGTGTATATTCGACCATGTTTAACAAGCTTAATCCTAATGGAATTGCCTTTGCTTTCGAAGGGTCTGCTCAAAGTTGCTCTGCAATAGAAGAACTCGCTAAAAAAAACATGATCTCCGGTAAGATAATAGTGAACGAATGTATGGTTGGCGACCGCAACGGAAAGGACTACTTTTCGGAAGAAAATTGTGGGTATGTCCAAATTCTAGAAAATGAATCTATAAATAGAATTGAAAAAGATATTATCACCTTGGACTCATTCTGCGAAAAAAACAACCTAGCCCCTGATTTTATTAAAATTGATGTCGAAGGCTATGAATTAGAAGTCATAAAAGGGGCGAAATTCATTCTAGAAGAGTTTTCTCCCGTCATTTTACTGGAACTCCATCTTTCTTATTTAGATCAACGAAACATCTATCCATGTGAAATTCTAAAATTTTTCTCTCAAAGTGGCTACCAAATTTCTGACATCCAGAATAACCCTATGTCTTTTGCTAAAATCAACTCGTCCCTGCAAACAACAATTCATCTTATTGCAAACCCCTCATGAAATGGAAGAACAAAAAAGTATTAGTAACAGGCGGAGCCTCTTTTATCGGCTCACATCTAACTGAAAAATTAGTTATTCTTGGTGCAAAAGTTCGTGTCGCCGAGAATTTCTCTAGCGGAGAAAGAAACCACCTCGCTAACATCGAATGCGAAACCTTTGAAGGCGACTTGTTAGATCCTTCCTTTTGCTCTAAAGCCACCAAGGGCATAGAAGTCCTTTTTCATTTGGCCGCAGATCACGGAGGGAGAGGTTACATTGATTCTCATCAAGTGGAATGTTCTACAAATATGATACTGGATGGACAAGTTTTTCGTCATGCCCACCAAAATGGAGTGGAAAAAATTATTTTTGCTTCATCTGGTTGCGTGTATCCCACCTCCGCTCAAATGGATGTGGGCAAGGAAGTTTTCCTATACGAAGATATGGTAACCCCCCCCTACGAAGCTGATGATTTATATGGCTGGGCAAAACTTTTGGCAGAACTCACCCTAAAGGCTTACCACCAACAACACGGAATCAGCACAGCGTCCTGTCGGTATTTTACAGTTTATGGTCCTAGATGCACAGAAAATCACGCAGTTATGGCAATGATTGCTAGGGGATACTTAAAGCTAGATCCTTTCGAAGTATGGGGTGATGGCGAACAGATCCGAAACTGGACATTTGTGGATGATATAGTTTCCGGTACAATTTCTGCCGCTGAAAATATATGCGATGGTACAGCGGTGAACCTAGGTACAATGGAAAGAATTAAAGTCAAAGAATGTGCAAAAGAAGTGATAGACACTTTGAACCCTAGTGCTTCGATAAAACTATTAACTGACAAACCCACGGGTCCGCTAAATCGTGTAGCAAGTAATGAACTCGCGAAAAAACTTCTTGGGTGGTCTCCTCGCACAAAATTTTTAGATGGTCTACAAAAAACCATTGATTGGTACATAGATTCCAAAAGTACTGAACAAGCAAAGATTGATTTGGCAAAAAAAGTGGTGGGCAGGTAGTCAAATAAACCAAAATTTTCCAAATTAATAAGTGAATAAAACCAAGCAGATAGAGTTTCATGTAGGTAAGCCTAATATACCAAATAAGGCTAAGCTTTTATCGAACTTCTCAGAGGTCTTAGAGAGTGAGTGGTTATCTAACAACGGCCCTAAAGTGCTGGAATTAGAGAATCAAATCCAAGAACGATTACGGGTTAAACACTGTATTTGCGTTTGTAACGCAACTATTGGGATACAATTAACAATAAAAGCATTAGAATTATCAGGTGAAATTATTGTACCCTCTTTCACATTTGTTGCGACAGCTCATGCCATTCATTGGCTTGGATTAAAGCCAATTTTTTGCGATATTAATCTAAAAGATCATCTCATTGATCCAAAACACATAGAGAGTTTAATTACACCGAATACTTCGGCAATTATGGCTGTATCTTTGTGGGGACAGCCATGTAACTACAATGAGATTCAAAAGATTGCAGATAATCATAACATAAATGTAATTTATGATTCAGCACACTCGTTTGGTTGTAAGCATCAAGATACATACCTAGGAAATTTTGGTGATGCAGAGGTATTCAGCTTTCATGCAACCAAAGTATTTTCATGCATGGAAGGAGGAGCCATAACTACGAATTGCGATGAAATCGCTGAAAAATTAAGATTGATCAGGAACTTCGGATTCCAAGGGCCAGATAATTCAGTTTTAGTTGGGATCAATGCTAAAATGAATGAAATTTCGGCAGCCTATGGATTAGTCTCACTCTGTGATTTAGATAGAATTATTAATAAGAATAAAGTAAACTTTCATCTATACTGTGATTTATTTGCGAAATTTCGTGAAATAGAATTTTTAAATTTTTCGAAAAATCATCAAACTAATTACCAATATGTTGTGGCAAAAGTTATTCCTGAGATTAGGGATTCACTGGTAAACTTTTATCATCAAAGAGGGATTTGGGTTCGGAAGTACTTTCATCCTGGCTGTCATAAAATGAAAGCATATCGAGATCAAATTTCAGTATACCCAGAATTGGGAAACACCTCAATAGTATCATCAGAAATTATCCTATTCCCGACAGGACTACAAGTTACTGAAGATGATATCAAGAGATTCGCGGATATTTTAAATGAATTTCTGTTTTCTAGTATATAAAAAAACTACTCTTAATTTCCTAAATTGATTAAGAATCAATTAACAATAATAAAATCATCCTCCAGATGGACGGGGTTTGATTTCGCAGGCATCTGGCAGTACCGTGATCTTCTTTTTCTTCTGGTTAGAAGAGATTTTGTTGCACAATATAAACAAACTATTTTAGGTCCCGCTTGGTTTGTACTTCACCCACTTTTTTTGACTATCATCTTCAGCTTCATTTTTGGTGAATTTGCCCAAATCCCAACAGAAAGTTTACCTCCACTTCTATTTTATAACTCTGGCTTGATTATTTGGAGTTACTTCTCTGCCTGTTTTACTGGCAATTCATCGACTTTCATAGTTAATGCTAGTACTTATCAGAAAGTTTATTACCCGCGTTTGATCAATCCGTTAGCAAATTGTATTTCAGGTCTATTCGGCTTTTCTATCCAAGGTGTATTTTTTCTTGGTTATTTTTGTCTGTATAAATTTTTCATTCCTTCTACGGCACACTTCGAAATGTCTTATTTAGTATTCATTCTCCCTTTTCTTTTACTTTTGGTTGCGTCACTTGGACTAGGTTTAGGATTGTGGATGACCGTACTAACTGCCAAATACAGAGACTTCAGCCAAATTACTGGATTCATTGCTCAAGGTTTAATGTATGCAACCCCTATTATTTATCCTTTATCAGAAGTGCCTGATCAATATAGATTTTGGGCTTCTCTAAACCCTATGGCGTCAGTTGTTGAGGCTTTTCGTTACGCACTTTTAGGAAAAGGTTCATTTTCTCCTTCACTTTTATTATATTCAACCTGTTTTGCAGTCTTTGTCTTGCTGACTGGTATGTACCTCTTTAAGCATACCGAAAAAAGAGTTGTCGATTACTTGTAAAATGTTTCTAAAAATACGAGGGTATTTAGTTTCAAACTTTTACAAACAAAAGCATAATTATTTATTAAGAAATTCTAGAAAAATAATCATTGGTTCAAGTTACACTTATATAAATGATTGGTTTTCAAGTGATTTTCCTGAGGTTGATATTACTTCGATTAAAAAATGTTCTAAATTTTGGAAACAAAATTCAAAAGATGCTTTTTTGGCAGAACATGTTTGGGAACACTTAGACACACCCGATGCTGCTCTAGGGGCAAAGTGCTGCTATTATTTTTTAAAAAATAATGGTAGGTTAAGAGTGGCAGTGCCTGATGGCTATCATCCTAACCAAGATTATATTAACCAAGTTAAACCATTTGGAAGTGGATTGGGTTCTGAAGATCATAAAGTACTTTACAATATAGAAAGCCTATCTAAAATTTTCATGGACGCAGGTTTTATTGTCAAACCGCTTGAGCATTGGGACTCCGAAGGTAAATTTCATCGGACTAAGTGGAGCAACGAATGGGGTATTATACGCAGGTCTGCAGATAATGACTCAAGAAATACAAATAATAATCCATTAACATACACATCCGTAATTATTGATTGTTTTAAAAGGCCAAAGCATTGAATAGAAATTACTCAATTGAAGTAGCGAACTTAAGCAAAAAGTACCGACTTGGCACAATTGGTATGGGAAGTTTGAAAGAAGATTTAAACAATTTGTGGGAAAAATCAAAAAAACAAAAGTTTGGCTCAGTCTTACAAAATATAAAATCAAATAAGAATCTTGAGAAAAATGAATTTTGGGCACTCAAAGATATAAATTTTACTTTTAAAAAAGGTGATGTTGTAGGAATTGTGGGAGCCAATGGGTCTGGTAAATCTACTCTTCTAAAAATATTATCAAGAATCACTGAACCAACTTGTGGTGAAGTTAAAATACGCGGTAAAGTTGCCTCATTACTTGAGGTTGGAACCGGATTTCATCCAGAATTAACCGGCCGTGAAAATGTATATATTAATGGTGCTATATTAGGTATGACCAAAAGTGAGGTTGATAAAAAATTTGATGAAATTATCGATTTCTCCGGAGTTCATGATTTTGTAGATACCCCAGTTAAAAGGTACTCTTCTGGAATGTCAGTAAGATTAGGATTTGCTGTAGCTGCACATTTGGATCCCGAAATCCTAATTGTTGATGAGGTGCTTGCAGTAGGTGATCTAAGTTTCCAAAATCAATGTATAAAAAAAATGCAATCAATTGCAGATACTGGTAAGACTATCTTCTTTGTTAGTCACAACAATCATCTAATTCGCAGGCTATGTGAGAAGGGTATCTTATTGAATAATGGATTTATTATTAAAAAAGGGAGTATTAGCGATGTTTTAGACCATTATTTAATAGAAGATTCTATAAATACTACAGATGACGGGGAAGTAATTTGGAGCCTTACTAGCAATGAACTAGAAGATTCAAGATTACGACTTTGTCATGTTAAAATTAAAGAAGTTGGATCAAATGATAACAATAAATTTATTAGAATTGACCAAGACTTTGAGGTTAAAATTCAGTATCAAAACTTTGTTAAAAACAATAGGTATTTAGTTAGTATGCACCTACTTGATGAGAGTGGAAATACACTACTGACTGGATGTAATTTGGAAAGTTATTGCATTCAAAAAGATCCTTTTTGTCTTACTCCCATCGAAATAGGTATGTACGAAACAACATGCCGGTTTCCAGGTAAATTGTTTAACGCAGGAAAATATTCCGTCAAACTTTATATTGTAACCGAAAATTTACATGATTCAATCATTTCTGGACTAAAAATACTTGATTTCCAAATTATCGAAACCGATTACATGAGAGATGAATACTTGGGAGTAAATATTGGGATATTAAAATTCAAACAAAATTGGAGCACTCGAAAAGTTTCCTAGAAATATAAATTTCTTTTCATGAAAACACTTATTTTATGCGGAGGGTTAGGGACTCGCTTAAATTCGGTTTCTAATGGCATCCCTAAATGTATGATGAAAATAAATGATAGATTCTTTATTTATTACCTTCTCGACCTATTGATTTCAAAGGGGTTGGATGATGTAATTCTTTGCACAGGACATGGTCATAAAATCATCAAAAATCTTATCGGAAACAGGTATAATGGTGCTAAAATATCATACTCAAAAGAGAATAAGGCACTCGGGACTGGAGGTGCCATATTACATTCATTAAGTTCTTTCTCTGATCGTAGGTTTTTTGTATTAAATGGTGATTCTTACTGCGACTTTGATCTAGAAATAGAGCAAATCTTAAATGATAGCTTAAATTTCATATACATTCATAAAGTACAAAATATTTCACGATATGGAGAAGTAAAAATTAATAAAATCGATAATTCGGTTACCTCTTTCATAGAGAAAAGAGCACACGAAGAGAGTGGCTATATAAATGCTGGTATCTATGTTTTAAATCGCTCGATTTTTGAACCTTTTGTAAAGAATGTATTTCTCTCGTTAGAATCTGAAATCCTTCCGAGTCTTGTTGGAAAACTAAAAGGTATAATGTGTAATAAAGGATTTATAGATATAGGAACGCCAAGTTCGCTAATAAAGTCACATATTTTTTTTGCTGATCAGTTTACGTTAGAAAAAAGCTAAAAAGCTAATTAATGAGTTCAAATCAAACACCAATTGCACTCATCACTGGAATTACAGGGATGGTAGGTTCTCATCTTGCTGATTTTCTTCTCAAAGAAACAGATTGGGAGATTTTCGGTATGTACAGGTGGAGAAGTCCTTTGGATAATGTTTCTCATCTTTTGGACCGAGCAAATCGCAAGGATAGATTATATTTTGTTGAAGGAGACTTGTGCGATGCACTGTCTTTGCAAAAGGTAGCAATGAAATGTAAACCCAATTATGTATTTCACCTTGCGGCTCAAAGCTATCCCACAACCAGCTTCATCTCCCCTATTCATACATTGGATGTAAATATTCTTGGAACTGCTCGATTGCTTGAGGTTCTCAGAAATACTGATGGAATCGATCCAGTTATTCATGTTTGTGCCTCCTCTGAAGTTTTCGGGCGTGTTTCAAAAGAAAAACTTCCCATTGCAGAAGACTGTGCCTTTCACCCAGCTTCACCCTATGCCATTTCAAAATCTGGTACGGATCTTGTAGCTCGCTTCCACGCAGAGGCGTATGGGCAAAAAGTCATGACAACTCGAATGTTTACACATACGGGTCCGCGTCGTGGGGATGTCTTTGCAGAGTCCACTTTTGCCAAGCAAATTGCCATGATCGAAGCAGGTTTGTTACCTCCAATCGTCCATACAGGAAATCTTAACTCTCTCCGCACATGGGCTGATGTAAGAGATGCCGTTCGGGCCTATCATATGTTAGTTACAGTAAACCCAACTCCCGGAGAATTTTACAATATAGGAGGAACAGAAACTAGAACAATCGAAGAAATGCTTAATTTCTTAATATCTATTTCTTCATCAAAGAATAAAATTGTTATTCAATCTGATCCAGGAAGAATAAGACCCCTTGATGCAGATGCACAAATTCCAGATACATCAAAGTTTCGCAGTCATACTGGATGGAAACCGGTGATTTCCTTTGAAAAAACAATGAATGATTTACTCGATTATTGGCGAGATATGGTTCGCAGAAAAGGATCATACCTAACTAGATAATAAATGGAATCTAGGAGCGAGTCTTGTAAAAAATCAATCTTGAATTACAAACAATGGGTAAATTCAGCAAAAATTCGTTATTCAAATGAGTGGTTCAATGTACTTGAGAAAGATTCTTATTTCACAATTGAGCACAAGGAAGCACAAGTTATGGTTCTTCCTATTGTGGAAAATTCAAAGATTATATTGGTCAAGGCAAGGCGACCAGTTCTTGGAAAATCTTTGTGGGAACTACCTGCTGGCGGCGTCAAACATGGTGAATGCTATAATGAAGCAGCTAGACGCGAAATGGCTGAGGAAACCGGTATAAAAATAGAAAATTTAAGTAGATTTCATGAATGTCAATCATTTGTTTTAGCATCAAACAGAATGCCTATGTTTCCTCGAATTTTTATTATAGACCTGAATCATGAAGAATTTTCAGAAAAATTTGAATCTGACAATGAAATTGAACAAGTTAAAATTTTTAGTTTTTATGCCGTGAAAAAATTGATTGTAAGTGGTGAGCTTTACGCAACTTTACCCATTGCAGTTGTTAGCCGATTTTTCTTTACTAAAAAAATTTCATGATTCCTCGTGAAATGTATAATTACATTTAATGCCTGATTCGCCTTCTATTCATTATGATAAGCTTTTTCGCGTATCTTTATTAATAAGGAAATTTGAAGAAAAAATTATTGAATTATACCCTAGTGACAAAATCCAAAGTCCTGTTCATTTGTCATTAGGCCAAGAGGCTGTTGCATCGGGAATATGTGCCTGCTTAACTAAGAAGGACTTGTTGTTTGGAACATATAGATCTCATGCATATTACATCGCAAAAGGTGGTAAACTTACTGAGATGATGGCGGAACTCTATGGTAAATCCACCGGTTCAAACAAAGGTAAAGCAGGATCAATGCATCTTGCTGATGCCACTGTTGGAATGATGGGTTCATCTGCAGTTGTTGCGAGCACAATACCTCATGCAGTTGGTGCTGCCTTGGCTTCCAGGAACTTAAATAAGGATCAATTAATTGTAGCAGTATTTGGGGATGGGGCAACGGATGAAGGAGTTTATCACGAGTCCATTAATTTCGCATCCTTAATGAAATTACCTATGCTATTTGTATGCGAAAATAACGGCTTGGCAGTTCATTCGAGTCAAAAAGATCGACAAAGCTTTAACATTTCGACCCACGCAAATGTGTATGGAATTGAATCTGAATATATTTCGGATGGTTACAATTTTTGTAAGATCCAGAAGAGAACTTCAGAAAACATAAATCTCATAAAATCAAATGGTAGACCTAGACTTTTAGAAATAGAAACCTTTAGATATTGCGAACATGTTGGTCCGGGAGAAGACTTTAATGATGGTTACAGATCTTCAAGTGATTTTGAAAACTGGAAAAGTAAAGATCCATTAGTCAATGATAAAGAATCGATCGCCAAGTTCATTCCAGGAATTAGGGAAGAGATTCAAAATGCTGTAAATTTTGCAGAAAAGAGCCCATGGCCTAAAACTGAAGAATTGCTTACGGATATTATTTAGTTTTTGAAAACATTAACATATAGGACAGCCTTGGCTCATTGCATGGAAAAAATCATGGAGGAGAATTCAAATGCGATAATAATGGGACAAGGAGTTAACGATTTTAAGGGGATATTTGGCACTACTCAAGGTTTACAAGAAAAATTTGGTGATAATCGAGTTTTTGATGTACCGCTGGCCGAAGAAGCAACAACGGGTGTTGGGATTGGAGCATCATTAAATGGCTTATACCCTATCCAAACTCACATTAGAGCCGATTTTTCTTTGGTCTGCATGAATCAAATAATCAATCTGGCATCAAAATATCGTTATATGTTTGGCGGAATTTTTGAAGTGCCTATGCTTATAAGATTGGTCGTCGGACGCAGTTGGGGTCAGGGAGCACAACACTCGCAAAGCCTACAATCTACCTTTTCCCATTTTCCTGGTTTAACCGTGATTTTACCCTCCCACCCAGATACAATCTTGAGCTCTTATCTTTATGCTGCTGAGAAGTACATGAATCCGGTAATCAGCATAGAGCACAGGTTAATGTACGATTTGGGATTTGCTAAAGGAGTATATGCCACAAAAAGCAATCCGCTTCATTCTTCTTATATAGTTCGGGAAGGTAATGATGTAACCATTGTAGCTACTTCTATTATGGTTCTTGAAACTTTAAGAGCAGCCGAGCATTTATCAAAAAGTGCGGGAATCTCCTGTGAAGTGATTGATATCCATAGTGCTTCCCATCCGCAGCGTGAATTAATTATTGAGAGCATAAGAAAAACAAAGAAATTGATAATTGCAGATACGAGTTGGAAAGCATATGGGGTGGGGGCAGAGGTATGTAGGTGGGTTCTAGAGAAAGACCCGACACTGCTAATTGCACCAGCAAAAACTATTGGAATGGCTCCGGCCCCCTGCCCCACTGCGAAAAGTCTGGAAGATTTATATTACCCAAATCTCTTTACCCTTTCAGATGACATTGCTAATATTGTTACTGGCAATTCAAATCACGGCATTCCTTTACCCGATGAGAAATCAATGGCCGATGTATATAAAAAGTTCAAAGGACCATTCTAAGGTTTTTGAATAAGAAGAAGATAAATAATTTAAAAAGTCATGCTCTCTGGGTTCGTCAGAAAATTCTTCAAATGATATCTCAGGCTGGACATGGTCATATTGGTGGTTCATTGTCTTGTGCAGATATTTTAACATGTCTTTATTTTGGTGGTATTCTGAATTCAAAATCTGATTCTTGTAAGGATCCTAGCCGAGATAGGTATATCCATAGCAAAGGACATGCTTGTGAAGTACTCTATGCAGTTCTATCAAGAGCTAAATTTTTTCCTGAATACTTACTTGATACTTACGGAAACGATGGAACTCTACTTGGAGGTCATGTTGATTCAAGATTGCCTGGAATTGAATTAAGTACCGGTTCTCTAGGTAACGGACTTGGTTTCGGTGTAGGAATGGCCCTTGGTGCACGCTTACAAGGACATAAATATTGCACATTTGTTATGATGGGAGACGGTGAATGTTACGAGGGTTCTATATGGGAAGCAGCATCTTTTGCCGGACACCATAAGCTCGAAAATTTGATTGGAATTGTCGATCGAAACAGGGAGATTACTCTAAGCAATACCGAAGACTGTAATGCGCTGGAGCCTTTTAGCGATAAATGGAAGGCATTTGGCTGGCATGTTATAAATGCGAACGGCCATGATTATAGTTGTTTGGACCGTGCTTTTGTAGAAGCGAAGGCCGAAAAGAATTCACCATCAGTAATAATCGCTGAAACCAAAAAGGGTAAAGGTGTTTCATTCATGGAAGATGAAGTAGGGTGGCATCATAGAGTACCACAAGGAGACCTGCTAGCACAATCTAAACGCGAATTAGGAATGGATAATTAGGAGAATGAAATCTGACACTGACTTGCGTGATGCTATTTTTAATACATTGATCGAGTTATCAAAAGATGATTGTTCTACTGTTATACTCGTAAATGATCAGTCAGCATTTTCTTTAGAATCCTTCAAAAGAAAGTTCCCAGACAGATATATCAATGTGGGTATAGCTGAGCAAAACATTATTAACATCTCCGCAGGGCTTGCTCAGTCTGGTATGAAGGTTTATGCCTACGGAATTACAAACTTTATGAGTCTGCGTTGTGCAGAACAAATTATGGTCAATCTTTGTTGCTTAAACTTACCAGTAACAATCCTTGCTTCAGGAGGTGGATTGACCTACGCAGCGGATGGACCGACTCATCATTCTACTTTGGACATATCAGTGCTACGCGGAATGCCAAATCTTACGATATATAATCCTTCTGATTGCGTTGCCACCTGTTGTTCATTATTAGAAGCACATAATCTAAAATCACCGTCCTACATTCGTATTGAAAAAGGAGTATTACCTATAATTCATTCAAGCGATTTTGATTTAAATGACGGCTTTATTGAGGTACGAAAAGCTAATGATATCGCGATAGTTAGTACAGGGCATATTGGGCACGAAGCTGTTAAATTATGTAATCTTCTACAGGATTCGGGGTACATGACCGGCCATATTGATGTTATTAGATTAAAGCCAATTAATGAAATAGCCCTGTTAAAAAAACTAAGAAAATATCAGCGAGTTTTTGTTGTTGAGGAGCAAGTACCAAGTGGAGGACTTTCAGACTTTATAGCTAGAATAATTCTTGAATCTGGTGAAATAATTCCTCTAAAGGGTTTAACTTTACCCGAAGAGCCGATTTATTTTTATGGATCGAGAGAATGGCTGAGAGCAAAATACAAGCTAAACGCAGACGCCCTTTACGAATCAGTTGTCGATCATTGCTCATAAAAAAACTTCGGCTTAATAATTCTGAATTTGTCATTCCAGAAATGGGACAAGGCATGATGGGAATTGGTGGTTTTTTTGAAAAAGACTATTCCAAAGACAGTAAATCGATTGAAATTTTAAGAGCAGGTTTCGAGAAAGGATTAACCTTTGTTGATACCGCAGAGATTTATGGAGCTGGACACTCCGAAGAAATTCTCGGAATTGCTGTGAAAGACTGCCGGTCTAAGATTCAAATTGGAACGAAATTTAGCCCAGAAAACAGCTCGCCACAACTAATGATTGAAGCTTGTAAGCACAGCTTGGAACACCTAAATACTGATTATATAGATCTTTATCAAACTCACTGGCCTAATAATCGTATTCCATTTGAATCAACAATAGATGGATTCAATCAACTTTTGGAAGAAGGTTTAATAAAATATGTTGGATTATCAAACGCCACTCTGAGCCAGATAATAATTGCCAAGAAAAAACTCCCAGAAGGCCGATTTGTTTCCTTACAACAAGCTTTCAATTTAGCTGATCGTTTTGCTGAACAAAATTTTTTACCGGCTTGCCAAAAAGAAGAACGCATCATGATTGCGTATAGTCCCTTAATGGAAGGCAAATTGGTTCCTAATGATGAGCGCAAGAGCGTGTTAGAACATTTAGCTAATAAGTTAAATATTACTATTCCTCAGATGATTCTTTCATGGCTCGTCTCTCACAAGAATGTTGCTATTATACCAAAAGTTTCAACTGAACGGCATATGCTCTCTAATATTGAGTCATTACAATATGAAATGTCCGAGGATTTATACGCTCAAATTGATAAACTCTATAAAGTGCAAATTGAAAACATTCCCCCTTCATTAATAAAAGCTGCAAACACTGATGACCGAAAAGTCTACAAGACTGTTGATGAGGCTATTGCCAATAAAAATAATATGTCTCCAAGTCCCTTAGATCTATCAGAAGACTTTCTAAAAGGTGAACTATTTCGCCCGATTAAAGTTTCTCACAGCATAACAAAAAAAGCTTATTTACTCATTGAAGGGCGACTTAGGTATTGGGCTTGGGTAATCGCATTTAAGGGGGAGAAAGAAGTACCATGCATCATAGTTTAGAAGACTTTTATCGAAATAAGGATATTTTAGTTGCTGGTGGAACAGGTACAATCGGAATTCCCATGGTGAAACTCTTGGTTAAGGCTGGAGCCAAGGTAACTGTAGCATCGTTGGATGATAAAATTTTTGCTTCTGAAGTTTTATCAGAAGGCGTGGAATTCGTACGCATTGACTTAACAAATGAGGAGAATTGCTTAACTGTATGCAGAAGGCGTGATATGGTTTTTAATCTTCTAGGTATAAAGGGGTCCGTAGGTATTGGTGAATCAAAAGTCGCCAGCTATCTTGTGCCAATGCTACGTTTTCAAACCAATCTGATGGATGCGGCCCACAAGGCATCTGTGCCTAATTTCTTATTTGTAAGTAGCATTTGTGCATACCCACAATCGGACCAAGCTAAAGAAGAAGATTCCATATGGAACGGAGTGCCTATCCAGAATGACCGAATCCCTGGTTTAGCTAAGCGCATAGGAGAAATTCAAGCGGAAGCATACAAACTCGAGCATGGATGGGAAGGGGTGAAGGTAGTTCGCCCCTCAAATGTTTTCGGACCTTTTGATGATTTTAACCCGAAAACAGCTCAAGTAATACCTGCTTTGATCGCACGCATAAACAGCGGAGAAAACCCACTTAAGGTATGGGGAAGTGGCAATGTAATACGTGATTTTATTTTTTCAGAAGACCTTGCGTATTGGTTGATCAAAGCAATGAAAGATGCCCCTGGTTCAACGCCAATTAATATCGGGTCAGGTGTACCAATATCGATTCAAACACTTGTAGAAACTTTGGTTTCTGTAAGTGATGAAACTCCTATGGTTGAGTGGCAGAATAGTGGTCCGGCAGGGGACCCATATCGCTTGCTATCCACTGAGCGGGCTCGTGAGTTAATCGACTATAAACTGTTGACAAGTTTGGCGGATGGATTGCGTAAAACTATTTCATGGTTTTTAGAAAATAAAGACTTGGCCATCAATGGCCGTCGGAATCATTAATCTTTAAAAAATGAGTGAAGATAAAGATAATAATTTTAAGTTTCAGCTGCCTATCGCTGATTTATTAGACCGCTTAACAGTGGATCAAATCAAAGAAATGCTCTTGGATAAAAGCAAAGGTGACTATACTAAATCCATCGCTGATATTGAACATGATATTGATCTTTTATTAGAGTCAAAAGACATAAAATGCTCTGCCCGTTTACTTCGATATGCGGTGGTTATCGCACAAATCAATGTGCACATATGGTACATTAAGGACAAGATGGCTGAAGACCCTGATTCCTATAACGACAACTTAAAATTGGCACATCAGCTCAATGGTATTCGTAACCAATCAAAAAATTTGCTCCTCGAACATTGTGGGGATAAGGAGCCCTCCCAGAAACGCACCAATATAGAGACTGATAGCCTGGAAGGCTGGCAGGTTAGTTACTAGATACTCTCAGGATTTTGAATTTACTTTCAATTAAAGGAAAAACAGTGCTTCTGACCGGAGCCAGCGGTGGAATCGGTATTTCCATCGCAAGAATGCTCATGCGCCACAAAATGAATATTGCATTATTCTGTAGAGATGCCTCTAAACTTACGCCTGTCCTTGAAATGGCGAACGGGCAAAGCAGTGAGACCCATGTTTGCATTGGCGATATTTCGGATGCTGATTTCATAAAGGATTCAGTAGCTCAAGTAGCTGAAAAGTTTGGCGGAATTGACTTTTTAATAAACAATGCAGGTTCATCAATAAAGAATCGCTTTGAAGATGTTTCTATAGATGAATTCGAAATGCATTTCACGACAAATGTGCGTGCACCCTTTATCTTCTGCAGTGAAACATTACGATATCTCAAGAAATCTGAACGACCTATAATCATAAATATGTCTTCGGTGGTGGGTTACAAGGCACATAAAAACGAATGTTCTTACGCTACATCAAAACATGCTTTACATGGATTATCCAAAGTGATGGCTCAGGAATTGCAGGAATACGGTATACGGGTACATGTAATTGCTCCGAGTTCAGTCCATACGGAGATGGCTAAAGATTTATCTTGGAAAAAGGAAAGAATGATACAGGTAGATGAAATCGCTAATATTGTAGAATTTCTTTTAACATTTCCAGGTCATGCAATGGTAGATGAAATAAAACTTAGGTCTTTTTGGGGTATGCCTTGGAAGTGAAATAAAATAAGTTCAAATTACATATGGATAATTCAAAACTTTCTATTAAACAATATTCTAGCAAAGTTGAGAAATCATCTCGTAGTGTGATGGTTGAATTGCTAAAAAAAGCACCGATTCCTGATGACCAGTTACTTTCAAACCTAGGACTATTTCTTGAGTCTAAAAACCTATCTCGTATTTTATTTATGGATCACCTATTTCGTCAGATAATTGATGTGCAGGGTGTTGTGATGGAGTTCGGAACGCGATGGGGGCAGAATATGGCCCTTTTTGAGGCATTGAGGGGTATCTATGACCCATTCAACCGTCACAGAAAGCTAATCGCTTTTGATACATTTGAAGGTTTTCCTTCTTTGGACGAAAAAGATGGAAATTCCGAAATGATGGAAATTGGGCAATTAGCGCTTTCTAGCAAATATGAGGAGTATCTATCGTCTGTACTTCGTGCACATGAATCTCTTAATCCTCTCGCTCACATAGAGAAGTTTGAATTGTGCAAAGGGGATGCCACGATCGCAGTGGAAAAATATCTTGAGGAGCATCAGCATACAATTGTCGCACTCGCTTATTTTGATTTCGACCTCTATGAGCCTACAAAAAAATGCCTAGAGTTAATCAAGCCTCGTTTGACTAAGGGTAGCGTCCTTGGCTTTGATGAATTAAATGACCCTGACTCACCTGGAGAAACCTTGGCCGTGATGGAAGAAATTGGATTAAATAATATTCGCTTGAAGCGTTTCCCGCATGCAAGCCGAGTTTCGTACTGTGTGGTTGAATGATTGCCTTATTATTTAAAAGATATTGATGATATGAATAAAACGATTGGGATAGAAGATTTTTGCCGTCTTTTAGGGACAAAAAAAGATCGATTTCCTAAAGAGTGCAAACAACTTGTTAGGGATTATGATTTTACTTATTCACAGCTCAGCAAAGAAGAGCGTGATAACACGCTTTTGCGTGTCATACATAAGCTAAATGGTGAACTGGAGTTGTCAGGGCAACATCGTCAGCAGTGCTGGGAAGACGGTTGGTCAGAAAACCTCAATGAATTCATCAAGGCAGATTACGATCTGAATAAACTTGTTCCAAAATTCGTAAAGCTTAACGAAGTAATTCGATATAATGGCGACTACATTCAACCCAATTCTGCCAAATTTGAATCTCAGTTCGTCTCGGTATTGCGCACATTCATCATTTACCATTTTTTTTCAGATCTTGACAATGTTTATGAGTACGGTTGTGGCACGGCACATAATCTAGTTGAATTCTTTCGTCATTATCCTGACAAAGACTATTACGGACTAGATTGGGCTTCATCTTCCCAAAGGATCATCAAACTCCTCAGAGTGCAATTAGGGATGAACATTTTTGGTCAACACTTTAATTTATACTCTCCAGATAAAAATTTTAAGATCAAAGAAAACAGTGGAGTAATCACTGTTGGTGCATTAGAACAAATGGGAGAATCCTTCATGGATTTTCTTGATTACTTATTGGAGCAAAAACCTTCACTCTGCGTTCATATGGAAACTACTTATGAGCTCTACGATCAAAATAATTTATTTGATTATCTCTCTGTAAAATACCTAGAAAAAAGAGGATATTTAAAAGGATTTTTAAAACGCCTTAAAGAATTTGAATCTGAAGGCAAAATTTTGATCCAAGGAACACATCGTACCTTTGGAAGCTTGTTTCACGATGGTTACACGATACTGGTGTGGAAGACTCTTTGATCGCGTTTTTTTCTCACCTTCATTTTATTTTCAAATTAAAATAATTTTTGCTGATAAGTGTACAAATTATTTAAAGACTCGAAAGTTATAGTTACAGGCGGGACTGGAATGATTGGTCGATGCATAGTAAAAATACTTTGCGATGCAAAGGCCAAAGTCACATCTGTTTCATTGGACGACTTAATAATAGATGAGAGAGCTCATTATTTAAAATTAGATCTCACACATTTAAGTAATTGTCTAGAGGTAACCAAAGGAATTGACTATGTGTTTCATATTGCTGGAATCAAAGGCTCGATAGAAGTAACCAAGAGTAAACCTGCAAGCTTTTTTGTTCCTTTACTTATGTGTAATACCAACATGCTGGAAGCTTGTCGAATTAACAATGTAAAGAAGATAGTCTATACAAGCTCTATTGGGGCATATCCTAGTGCGGAAGTATTTAAAGAACCTGATACATTTGATCCCGGGATCGAATCTCCTCCAATGGATATGTTCCCTGGATGGGCTAAGCGTATGGCCGAGATGCAAATATTTGCTTATCTCAAACAATATGGACTTAATAATTTCGCGATTGTTCGTCCCTGTAACATATATGGACCAGGGGATAATTTCGACCCCGATAACGCAATGGTTGTGCCGTCTTTAATGTCCCGCGTAGCAAACGGGGATTTTCCATTAAAAGTTTGGGGAGACGGGTCTGCGATAAGAGATTTTGCTTACAGTAAGGATGTTGCAGAAGGGGTGATAAAGGCTCTAGTCTATGGAACAGGCATAGGCTTGATAAATTTAGGTGGCGGAAAAGGCTACTCGGTGCAAGAATTAGTTGAAACACTCAGGGAAGTTGTAGATTTTGAATATGAATTCGACACAAAAAAGCCAAATGGCTTTCCTAAAAGGGTTATGGATATAACAAAAGCAAGAGAAACCATTGGCTATGATCCTAAGACAACTTTAAAAAAAGGTCTTCAAGCTACATGGGAATGGTTTATGTCTAACCGTGAGGAATTCTTAAAACGAAAGAATTACTTTAAATGAATATCAGCTCTGCACTAGAATTGATTCACAGATGACAAAATTTTTTAAGGGCAAAAAAATTTTGATTGCAGGAGGTGCTGGCTTCTTAGGTATAAACTTAACCAAGCGTCTTTTGGAACTTGGAGCTGATGTTCGTGCTTCAATTCATGAAAATGAACCGCTATGGAAAGATTCATCAGTTGAATATGTAAGAGGCAACCTAGAAAAAGCTAGGAATTGTTTGAGCCTTTGCGAGGGTGTGGATTATCTCATCATTGCATCAGCAAACAGTTCAGGTGCCGCAGTTATAGAGAAGACTCCACTTGTTCATTTAACACCAAATCTCATCATGAATGCACGCCTGCTTGAGGCTGCTTACTCGCAGGGTATTAAAAAAACATTATTCTTCAGTAGCAATACTGTCTACCCATTGACTGATTTCGCGGTAAAAGAGTCTGATGCAAAATATGAATTCTACAGCAAATACTATGTGGTAGGTTGGATGAAAAGATTCTCTGAAATCATGTGCGATATTTATTCAAACCACATAAAAAACCCTATGCAGTCCATTGTTATTCGGCCAGGAAATGTATACGGTCCCTACGATAAATTTGATCCAAAAAAATCAAAGGTTGTCCCAGCATTAATTCGCAAGGCTGTTCATAAAGAGCACCCTTTCAAAGTATGGGGTGACGGTAATGATGTTAAAGACTTTATTTACATTGATGACCTTGTTGAAGGTACTCTTTTAGCACTTGAAAAGCTGGATTCTCCCGAAACTTTAAATGTAGCTTCTGGGAAACCTATAACGATACGAGAAGTCTTGGGTCACATTTTAAAAGTTTCTTGTTTTGAAAAGGCTGAAGTTCTGTATGATGGTTCTATGCCTAGCATGATTCCAAGGCGAATGATTGACATTGAAAAAGCGATCCAATTACTAGGTTTTACACCAAGAGTTGGAATTGAAGAAGGCATTGAAAAAACAGTAAAATGGTATTCCGAGAATAGTAATAGAACCATATGATTGTTGAAAAAACTCAACTAGATGATGTTCTTAAAATTAAACTAGATGCATTTGAAGATCATCGTGGGTGGTATGTGGAGACCTACAATGAAAAAAAGTATCATGATGCTGGAATTGATGTTAAATTTGTAGTAGATGATGTTTCAATTACTAAAAAAAACTGCTTAAAAGGAGTTCATGGTGATCAAAATACATGGAAACTTATTAGCTGCATTCATGGCTCATTTTATCTAGCAATTGTAAATAATGACCCAGATCACCATCAATTCAAGCAATCCCTCGGTTTCACTCTTTCGGATAGGAATAATGTTCAGATTCTTGTACCTCCTAAATTTGGTAACGGCCATGTCGCCTTGACCAAAACCTCTATCTTTCAATACAAACAATCATCCTATTATAACCCATACGGACAGTTCACGATCATTTGGAACGACCCTGAATATAATATATGGTGGCCAACTATATATCCCACCCTTTCCCAAAGAGACACACCTAGAAAATATATCGATTAGATAAGTTTATTTAAACAAATTTAAAATTTGATCATCACGCGTACACCACTTCGTATATCCTTTTTTGGTGGAGGAACAGATTACCCCGTTTACTACATGGAACATGGAGGAAAAGTCTTAAGTACAACAATATCAAAATATAACTACCTAACAGTAAGAGAATTACCCCCCTTCTTCGATCACAAATATCGTATACGTTATTTCAAGAGCGAATATAAAAACTCTGTAAAAGAAATAGAGCATCCTTCAGTCAAATCCTGTTTAGAATTCTTGAATATCGAGAGAGGTATTGAACTTGTTCACACCGGTGATGTACCTGCAATGTCGGGAATGGGTTCTAGCTCCGCTTTTACTGTTGGCTTACTACACTCGCTATACGCACTTGAGGGGAAGTTCGTTACCAAAAGAAAACTTGCATTGGAAGCGATCGATATTGAACAAAATGCAATTGGTGAAGCAGTAGGATCTCAGGATCAAGTTGCTGCTGCTTTTGGCGGATTCAATGTAATAGAATTTGTACAAGACGGCCGAATCATCGTTACTCCTGTAACGATACCACAAGATAGACTTAAGAAACTAGAGAATTCGATTGTTATGTTTTTTACCGGAATTTCAAGGTCTGCATCCGAAATTGCAAAAATTCAAATACTTGAAACAAAAAATAAAATTCAAGAATTAGATAAAATGAAAGGTATGGTCGGTCAGGCTTTGGAGATTTTACATTCTAAAAAGCAAAACATCGATGATTTTGGTTATCTCCTTAATGAGTCCTGGGAAATCAAGCGATCTGTATCTAATGAAATTTCTAACGATTTTATAGATTCAGTTTATGACCGAGGAATAAAAGCTGGTGCACTTGGTGGGAAACTTCTAGGTGCTGGAGGTGGAGGTTTCATAGCCTTTTATATTAAACCAGAAAAAAAAGAAAAGTTTATGAACCAAATGATAGATCTTTTACATATACCATTCCACTTTGAGCAAATGGGTTCTCACATCGCTCATTACAGTACATAATGGATAAACCGCTCATCACTTTTTGTGCGGTAGGAAAAAACGACGATTACATGGAAGACTTAATTTATAGAATGGAAACTACCTGTAATTCATTAGCTAGGAATGTTTATGAACTAAAATTAGAACAACATGTAGAATTTCTTTTTTTAGATTGGGGAAGCGAACAAAGAATTTCTGAAGTAGTAAAACTTAATGATGATAGTACCAAAGTTGTAAAATTCTATTATTTGGCTCCTTCAGTATTAAAAAAAGCGTCTATGGGAAACGATAATATACATTTGTCAAAAGCTACAAACGCAATGATTAGAAGAGCTGCTGGGCAATATGTTTTTGTAACTGGTTGTGATTTTGTTTTTTCGAAAAAAGAAATCGAACAATTGTATAATTTTCTAAGTGGAGGCTTGAACAGTACCAAACCATGCAAATATACTGGATATCTGATCCCAAGAAGCCACATACCTTGGCAATTTTTAGAACGTCAGCCGAATATTGAAATCTTTGAACGGTATGTAGACACTTGTGGCACACAATTAAAATATGAATCAAATATAAACATCGGAGGGGGTTATGGTGCTGTGGGATTACACAAAACAGTGTGGAGTGAAATTCAGGGACTTAATGAAAATTTTGATTCATGGGGAGGATCCGATATCGAATTGTTTTTCCTAATCCAAAAAAAATATAGTTGGAAAGATTTAGGAGAATTAGGAATAAGACAATTTCACATGCAGCACACAAACAAAGGTTCAAGGGATAGCAAAATAAAAGAAAGTATGCACAGCGGAGGAAATAATTTTCCAAGAAGGAAGACGCAAAATAATTGGGGATTGCAAAATTTAATCATTAGAAAAGAGAAAATAATTACTTATAAAAAAGGTAACTCAGATTATGCGTTCAAAAATAATAATATTTCTGGAAGAAAGATTTTTGAAGATGACTTGAAAAATGAGTCATTCAGTAGACTATTAAGAAAACTTTTTTGTGGTGGACACACTTCATATCTTCAAAAAAATCCCGACTGCGATGAATTCTATATCATTTTTATAATCAACAGACTGCTAAATCATATATATCCAATTAAAGTACTTGACCTATATTCAAACTCAATAAACAACATATTGACTTATGGTTATTGTACACCACATGCTGAAATTAAGGCACTTCAACATAAAAAATACGGAACTTCAATAGCTTCTGAATCTGGTGCTATTCTAAAGAATAAATTGGAATTTAAAGGCTACATAAAATTAATATTCAATGAATGCCTAAAAACAAAGGACATCAAAGATAAGTATGATTTTATTTATATCAATAATAATTATGAGATGACAAACCAGGATCTGAAGAGATTAATCGATAAAAATCTTAATAACAATTCAGTTATTTTTATGAAATCAAGCATGCAACGAAAATTTGATTTTCCAGTGGTAGAAATTAATTTACGAAAGGGATACTCCTATATCATACCAAAAGGTTTAAACTACGAAGACTTAAATTTCTATAAAATTAATTTTTCTATTAAAATTTTAGTTTTATGCTTATATTTAAATATCCTAAACGGTGATTTACTTAGGTCTAGCTCTTTATTTGCGAAAGCAAGACAGATTTGTGTAATAATACTAACTACATTAAATCTGATGTTTTTTATCTCTAAAATGAAATATTTAAAATAGCTTTTCTTGAAATCAATTTTTCTTAAATTATTTCTCTACCGAAGACATTAGCTTTTTCATATTTGTTAATACGAGGATCGTTTTCCAATCATCTACTTAACAGGTATATACAATAATGATTTACAAAAACTAATACTTAAAAGTCAAACATTCGATAAACATAAGGTGATCATAAGATGACCTATCTTGTATTGTTATTTGAAGTGCAAAACTAATTACAAAGTTTAGGAAGGTTAATTATCCAATTTCATCACAACTTAATTTCCGCTTATATGAGATTTCAAAGAGATACCACTTCAATTCCTTCCATCGAAATAAGTTTAGAAATAAAACCAAAAAAACCTTAGAATAATTTTCGTTATTATATGAAGTTTAGATACGCACATTAGCTATAACCAGCGACAATTTATAAAATTAATCTTTTTATTTATTATTAATAATTGTCTTTGAAAATTTCATTATTAGGACCTGTTTATCTTAAGCAGATTGAGAAAATATACTATAATTATGAAAACTTAGAAGAGAAAAGCTATGATTTACAACATCAGATAATTTGTAAAGAGTGTTATGGTTCCATAGTTGAATGGCCGATTGAGTTGGAAAAAAATGGATTTGAAGTTAGTCAATATATCTACAACTTACCTGTCATACAAAAAAAATGGGCGTCCGAAAATAAATTTTCTTTTAACGAAAAAAATTGGGAAAAGGGTATACTTGAAGAACAGTTAAAAAGAGATAACCCACAAATACTTTTCATATTTAATGCTGCTTATTTTGCTTATGGATACTTAAATTATTTAAAAGCAATATGTCCTTCAATAAGAAGAGTAATTACCTGGTATGGATCACCTATGGGTTCTGAAACTATCTTTAAGGACTACGATATAGTATTTTCAAATTCACATAATTTATGTGCGAATATCCTAGCCTTGGGTGTTAAAAGCATTTTTATACCCCACGCTTTTTCAAAAAAAGTTTTTAAATACATTGATATTTCAAATAATCGTGACATTCCTTTTTCGTTTTGCGGTACCTTGAACAAAATTAACAATGAGCATTTGGATCGAACTCTTCTGATAGAGTATCTTCAAGGACAGTCTAATCTTCAAGTATGGTCTGATATCGAGGATCAAACTATTTGGGACAAGCTAAAAGTAAATTTTTTTGCACATGTATATGATTATATAAAGTTTATACGGCGGTATCCGTTAATGCAAAGTATCAATAGAGTTATACCTTTTTTAAATAAGTGGGAAAATATTGAAGTTCGACCAAATTCTGAAGCCTTTTATTCTTTTAAATTTTACAGAAATGTAAACAGTCCATGCTACGGCCTTGATATGTTTAAAATACTTTCTCGAAGTAAATTAACATTAAACGGACACATTAAACATACAGGCGTGAATTCTGTAAACATGAGACTTTTTGAAGCTACAGGAATGGGTTGTTGCCTTCTTACTGACAAAAGAAAAATATTACATCAATATTTTGATGTAAATAACGAAATATGTACTTATTCATGTACAGAAGATGCGCTAGAAAAAATAAAATACCTGCAAGAAAATCCTAAAATTATGAAAAAGATTGGGCAGGCTGGTCAAAAAAGAACTTTAGCTGAACATACTGTAGAAAAACAAATAAATATATTAGTTAAAAACTTAAAAAAAATTGTTTAGACTTTAGGTTCAAAAAAACGTAAATTAACTTGCACATTAAAATTATATTTTAATCTAAAGTTCTTTTTTTCGATAGTTGTTGAAAGACTATATATTGAGAAACTTAAATTACACTCTTTAAATGTAATTTTTTGCAAAGTTATAAAATAACCAATTAATATTTTGTCTGATAACAAAAAATCCTTTGGTTAAGATGAATTGTTGTATTTCATGGTTACATTTCCCGTATTCCCAAATAATACAAAGAATCAAACTAAAATTTATTAATTACGATTCACCACTCCCTGAATTTTGCCTTTTCTTAAATCAACTAATTTTATATTATAAAAATAAATGATGTTAGGATAAATACTAGTGACATTATAAATCGAGTCATTACAAAAGTAAAAATTTTAGTTATATTGTGTGTCGAACCTAGTAAAATCTTTTTCCTATATTAGTTAAAATACCTGAGACTTAAAGGATGTCATCTGTTTTAAATCTTTCATTTTAATCGTTAACACTTCTTATCTTAAATTCAACGAAATAACATATTTATTCTATTAATTACTGACTCTAATTCAAGATAAGCAGATGTTTATTCTTTGGATGTATTGATACTGATTAAGTTTAATTAATTTCAAAATACAATTATATTGAAATTATTATAACATATTAAAAGATAACATTTATTTATTACTAACTTAATGATTTTTAAAGATTACGCTAAATATTACAATCTACTTTACCAAAATAAAGATTATAGAAAAGAGACTGAATACATATCGTCATTAATAAAGAAATTTAAACCTGAATCAAAAAAGATTTTAGAATTTGGATCTGGTTCTGGAATACATGGAAGAATGCTAGCTAATATAGGATACCATCTATTCGGAATCGAAAGAAGCCAAGAAATGATAGACCTCGGGTACCAAAATTACCCTCCTCAAAATAAAGATGAGAATTTCTTCTTTTTTCAAGGTGACTGTACTAAGACTTTTATTGCCAATGATTTCGATGCCGTCATTTCGCTTTTTCATGTATTTAGCTATCAAACTTCCGAAGAATTAGCTATTGACATGTTAAAAAATGCTAACCGACAGCTAAAACAGGGAGGCATCTTTATCTTTGATTATTGGTTTGCACCAGCAGTATGGAAGTATCGCCCTAAACTTCGAGTAAAGAAAGTAGAAAACACAAATCTTAAAATCACCCGTATTGCCGAGCCAATATGCTTTGAAGAAAAAAACCTTGTAGATGTAGATTATCTAACCTTTGTCGAAGAATTACCAAATGGAAAAATATCAAAGATTCAAGAAACTCATAAATTGAAAGCATTCGATTTGGATGAAATCATAAATTTCAGCAATTCAACTGGATTTGAAATTTTACATTCAGAAGAATGGATGAGCCAACTTCCACCTTCACAAAAAACCTGGGGCGTATGTTCTATATTAAGAAAAAGATAGCATGAAAAAGAAAATTGGATTCATTTTTGAAGAAGACTACTTGGGTTCATATCCTAGCTTTGTAGAATCAATCAGAATACTCTCAGAACAAGGATTTGAAGTGGATATACTGGGTACTTTGAGAGAAAGTAAGTTTCCTGACCCACCTGAATTTAATGAGAATGTTATTTTAGATTTATTGCCAATTAATTATCCTATTTGTCGTGACTACAGGACTAGTGAAGACGTTCCTAAAAAAAATAACGCTCTGGACATAGTAGATAATCAGAATCATCAAACTTTTTTCGGAAGATCATCTCTTAGATTTATCATCAAGAAATGATGATTACAGAAATCGTTCAATTGCAGAGTTAAAAAAAGTTATTAATTTAACTCGTAACATGAAAGAATACTTTGGATTGAAAAATGACATTCGAATTATTGTAAATGTGGGTGGTTTTTCAAAAAATCAATTTTTAGATTCAAATACGAAATCTCTATTGTATAGTAGATTAGAAAACAGTCTTGACCAGATTGACACTTCTGGCGTGCAACTACTTCCACAAACAATGCCTCCATTCCCTTGGCACTTTGGCGGTCAAAGTTTTCACAACTTATTTGTACTTCACGAAGAGATAGTAAATTTTTGCGAACAGAGAGGCATGTCGATTTGTCTTGATGTTTCTCATTCAAAATTGGCCTGTACATACTCCAACACTTCTTTTTACAGGTTTTGCGAAGCAGTTGCTCCTTACACTTCGCACATTCATATTGCAGACTCAAAAGGTAACAATGAAGAAGGGTTGCAAATAAACGAAGGGGAAATTGATTTTAATTTTTTATCTAAAACCCTCAACTCGCTTTGCCCAAAAGCTTCTTTTATACCTGAAGTTTGGCAAGGGCATGAGAATAATGGCGAAGGCTTTTGGAAAGCACTAGAGCGTCTTGAAAACTCGCTTAATCCCACAGATTTATTAAAAGGTTAGCAATAATTCCAGCAAGAGGCGGATCTAAAAGATTACCTCGTAAGAATTTGTTATCCCTTGGAGGAAAACCTCTCATTGCTCATACAATTAACGCAGTAATAAACTCTGGATGCTTTGAGAAAATTATATTTTCATCTGATGATGATGAAATGCTCAATTATGCTTCTAAGTATAACCAACTTGTTCCAGTAGCTCGTTGCCCTTCCCTAGCTGGCGATTCGGTAAAAGTTATTGATTTAGTTCGAAAAATTGCAAATGAGCATGATAATCAAAAATTTGACCAAATCGGTTTATTTCTCCCTACATGTCCATTTCGTTCAGCAAAAGACATCGCAGAAGGAATTCAACTCCTTACTAAAGATGACTTATCAGTGGTCAGCGTTAACGAAATGAATGATCCATTACAACTTAGTCTTTCTGTTGATTTAAAATCCAATATTGCAAATCCTGAAGCGATATTATCTCCATCGCCATTAGTAACAGGAGAGACCCGATCTCAGGATTTCACAAACTATTACAGAGTAAACGGAGGATTTTATATAGCTTGGATGAAAAAATTTCTAGATAAGGAAAACTTTTTTCAGGGAAAAGTGAAGGCATATATTATGGATAAACTTCATTCTGTGGATATAGACCATGCTCTTGACTTAGATTACGCAAACATGCTGATTGAGAAAAAATACATTAATATTACAATATAATATACAATGAAAACTGAATTTTCTGACATAAAAAAAAAATAAAAGGGCCAGTATTTTCTGTATTAACTCCCTTTGATCCTATTACTGATGATATTGATTACGAATCCCTAGAAAAATACATACAAAATATTTACGATGCGGGTGGAAATGTTTTCTATGTTATGGCATACAATAGTAGATACTCCCAATTAACATTTGAAGAAATTAAAGAGTTAAACGCCTTTGTAGCTAAAAAAGTAAAGGAATTAAGTTCACAAAATATCGTCATAGTTGCAGATCCTCCCCACTGTTCTACAAAACTCTCTATTGAATATAGTAAACATGCTGAAAACTCAGGTGCAGATCTCATTTCACTAATTGTGAGAGAGAGGTTTTACAGTGAAGATCAAATTTTCAAACATTACCAATTAATAAATGATGCATGTGGTATCGGTATACTTATTCATGAAATGCCATTTTTGAATGGGTTAGGCGGACCTTTGGTTAACTGGCCTTTATCACTACTCGACAGAGTTGCTGATCTTCAAAATGTGGTCGCAATTAAAGAAGATGCGAAAGACGACACATACTCAAGAGAAGTAATTAAAACATTAAGAGATAGACTATCAATAATTATATCTGGTGGTGGGAAATCTCAATGGCTGCGTTTTTGTGATGAAGGATGCCAAGCATGGCTAAATGGAATAGGCGTTTTCGAACCGAAGCTTGCAACAAGCTTTTGGGAAGCTTGGAAAAAAAATAAAAAGGATTATTGTCAAAGAATAATCAAAGAAATCGAAAAACCTTTCTTTGAGTATGGGGTCCAGAAATACGGATGGCACCTTGCTATAAAAGTTGCACTCGAACACTTTAATGTAATGTCGCGTCATGACAGGATGCCACTCATGCCCTTAAATGAAGAGGATAGTAATTTATTTAAACAAGAACTGGCAAAATTGCCTATTAGGGAACTTATAGAAAAAACTTAGATACTGCTCTGAATATAAAGGATACATCAGACTTAATTTTAAAATTAGAACAAAATTTTGATGTAAATAAAATTGAATTTAACAGAATAAAGTTATGGCCAATTGTACGAGCATATATATATGGAAAACATGTTTTTGGTAATAAAAAAGAGCCTGAACCCCAAAAAACATACAAATCTTGGTTTAGACTAAAAAAGAGTTTATTTCATCATACTAAAGCGACAAAAGATTTATTGAGAAAATCGAAATTTTCTCAGAATATTGATTATTTGTAGGAAGAACTGTTGACCATACAGATAAAATAAATGGAAAACCATACAGCAGGCACACAGACCCTTACTACGAAATGTTTGCTGAAGAGTTTAATTGTGCAAAAATAGAGGTAGGAGAAAAGCAACCGAGATTTATCAGTACAATTTTTTTACCATACTGGATTGCACAATTTGAGACTCCTAAAATAAAACCGAGAAGTAGTTACATTGAAATATTGAGTGAAATCTACAATTCTAGTTTTGAAGATGAAGAATTAAGTATATTTCTTAATTATCTTTATGAGAGGATATCGAGAGTATGTTACTTAAGCAAAATAATCAGCTTATTACTAAGGAAAATAAATCCAAAAAAAGTCTTTATCGTTTGCTACCATGACGAAATATCATCTGCAGTAATTCTTGCTTGCCATAAGTTAAGAATTCCAACAATAGAAATTCAGCACGGTCAACAGGGCATCTATAATTCCTTGTATTGCAGATGGAGGAAAATCCCGGAGAATGGATACTCACTTTTACCATCATGTATTTGGATGTGGGGAGAAGATTCAAAGAAAAATTTTCTCATGAACAGAAAAAATGAGAGAGTTAAACCGGTTCCGTTTGTAGGTGGGAACTTATGGTTAAAAAAATGCATCAACTCCGACATACCAAACATATCGGAGGAACTATATTCATTTAAAAAACAATTCAATACAATCGTAACCGTAATCACTACGCCTATGAATAACTTGGATGAATTGATAGCAAGTTTCGTTACCGAAATAATCAAATCAAATCTTCCAAATATAGGATGGGTAATAAGACTTCACCCGAATCAAACAAAAGACTTCGAGGATATTAGACAGTTTTTACAAGAAAAACTTATTTGTCAGAATTTTTTTTTAGAAAAACCTGAACACTCTTCTTTGTATGGATTACTCAAGATAAGTAATTATTTAATAACAAAATGGTCATCAGTTGCATATGAGGCACTTTCATTTTACATTAATCCAATAATTACTGACCAAAATGGGAAAGTCTTATTTTCGGAAAAGATAAAAACTGGAGTTTTTAATTACGCAGAAAATGAACAACAACTCTATGATATCATCACGGAAAACAAGGAATTTGTTGCTGATGATAATCCTTTTATAGATACTTGTCCTGATAAAGCGCATGCCGCAATGAATTTTATAATTAGTCAATAAATTGAATATACTCAATGTAACTAATTACCTTATCACAAAATGGTCTAGCGTTATATATGAATGTCAGTCCTTTATAAATATTCCTGTGATAGTGAGTGAAATGGGAAAAGAGCTTTCCTCAAAAAAAGTAGATCGAGGACTATTTTTGTTTACTATCAATAAATCTTCACTGAAGACGATTCTGATGAATAAGTATGATCTTCCTACTGACACAGAGCCATTTATAATCTACGATAACGACACTTAATTGTCTGCAGTAAAACTTTTTTTAACCAACTTTAATAAAAAGAGATAAACTTTTAATTATATTAATTTCAAAAATTTATTAAACGGGTGAGAATCGCTTTCTTAAGTTCTATTTACCCGGCACACGCCGAAAAGATTTATAGAGAAAACCCGAATCTAAAGAATTTACCCTCAGGCGAACAGATTGATTTTATTCGATGGCATGCTTTATCATCTTACACTAGATGGCATGAATATTTTACAAAAAAAGGCTATAATGTCATAGAGTTTCATCATAATTTACCTTATGTGGAACTTAAGTGGGCTGAAGAAAACCAATTCTGCCCCAAGAAAGATAACGAGATTTTCCATATCGGTGTAGAAAAGATAAAAAAATTTAAACCAGATATCCTTTACTGCTCTTCCCCTTTTTTTTACACGCGAAGTAATTTTTTAAATAAGCTAATTAATCTTCTTCCTAAAAAGCCTAAACTTGTTGCTTGGTATGGTGCTAACTGCGGGGATGAAGAAATTTTCAGGTATTTCGATCTCACTCTTTCCAACTCCACGCATCTTGTTAATTCATTAAATAAAAAAGAAATAAATGCAGACTTCCTACAACATTCTTTTGAACCAGCAGTTCTAGATAAAATCAATATTCCGGAAAAACGAATCAATAAATTGGGATTCTTTGGCAACTTAGATATCTGTAATCCTGATTTTGAAGATAGAAATAAGATACTGCTCAAAATTTCCGAAGCCGGTAATATTATCCAAGTTCACGGCACTACTTACAAGCCAAAGCCACTTGAAAGACTCAAATACTCTGCGATTAAAGGTAGGCATAATTGTTCAAGAACGCTTTCTGAGTTATTGCCTTTTGAGATTCTTAAAAAGTGGTCACAAGTTGAAAATTTACCTCCCAGTCCATGGTCCCTTGATAAAACATTTGCTCAAAAAGTTAAGCCACCACTTTTTGGGCATCAAATGCTACAAACCCTTTCGAATTATCAAATCGCATTTAATTATCATAATAAGCACACTGGAGATACTGCATGTAATATGCGGCTTTTTGAAGCAACTGGTGTAGGCTGCTGCCTTTTAACGGATCACATGTCCGATATCTGCTCAATCTTTGAACCTGATTCAGAAATCGTAACTTACTCTAGCCCTGAAGAGGCTATTTCAAAAGCAAAATATTTAATAGCAGAGCCAAAGTTAGCTCAGGAAATTGCTCTTGCAGGCCAAAAAAAAAACCTAAACCTTTACACTAGCGAAAAGCAGATAGATCATCTTGTTTATCACCTTAAGAATTTGTGGAACTAAGCATTTGAAAGTAACAATATTTTTTGAAGAGGAGTTTTTGGGGGTTTACCCAAGTCTAATCAACTTCGTCAATCTTTTTAGCCGAGATGCTTCCAGTATGGAAATTATTACGACTAGCAGGAAATCAAACTTCCCCGCACCACCCCCATTTCCACAAAATGTTTTCTTTCATAGAATATTGCAATATTCAGACTACGACAGAAATCAGTTTAATTTGGATGAAAATATTCCTCCTCCCCGAAATCAAGATAATGGAGGAACAAAAACTTGGAAAAACTACCTACCAGAATCTTTAAAAGTTCAATATCGCCAACTTCGAAGCCTTTGGATTGAAAATAGGGATCATTGGAAAGATCAAAAAAAATGGATTTTCGACAAAATTAGGTACTATTTTTTTTGCCTCAGAAAAACATGGTCTATCAAACCAAACATTTTGATTTCAATCGATGAATCCGGACTGATAGCAGCATCAATTTATCGTTTGATTTGCTTCAAAAAACCTAAGTTAATTTTTTGGTCTTTGGAGATTGATACCGGCCAAAGTAGACTGCTCTTTAAATACCTACATCAAAAACTTTTCTCAATCTGTGCTAGGTTAGTGGATGTTGTGGTGATTCAAGAAAAAACGCGTCTTGTCACTCTTGAAGCTCAATTGAAATACCGCTTTGACCATGTCAAAATCTTTTTTATACCTCATAGCCCTATCGGTAATGATTCATTCTCGCCCGTTGCGACAGAGCAAAAAAACTTTTTTCAAAACCTATTTAATTTGTCATCGTATGATAAAGTGATTCTCCATGCTGGCTGGATACACGACGCAATGTGTGTTGACCAATTCGCGAAAGCCTCCAGAGCATGGAAAGAGGAGTTCAAACTTGTGCTACATGAACGAGAAAAAAGATCACCAAACGAAAATTTTATCCGTTATGTGTCTGAACTAAGCGATGGAAAGGCTCTTTTGTCTCTCGAACCGGTTAGTTTTGATCGAATGGATGAAGTTTTTTCTTCCGCTCATATTGGTCTTATAGCCTACGATAAAAAGTACGGTGGAGGTAGAGAAAACGCCCACAAGGCCTCCGGAAAACTTGGACAATACCTTAAATGTGGTATTCCAGTAGTTGCACTAGACCTTCCTGGTTACAAGGAAATGTTTGAAAAATACAAATGTGGCTTGGTTTTTAACGATTTTGGACAAATTGAAAAATGTATCGAAACGATTCTCGATGACTACGAAAACTACAGAAATGAGTCGATCCGATGCTTCCAAGATGAGTTTGATTTTAAAAAATATTTCAACCCCTTCTTGTTCTACCTTCTTGCTGCTAAGTAATTAAACACTTTATGATTAAAGAAATCAAGAACTGCCGAATTTGTAAGTCTTCCGAATTGGTCGAGGTAGTTAATCTCGGTTCACAAAGCCTCACGGGAGTATTTCCTGAAAATTACGATGAGAATATCCTGTGTGGTCCTTTGGCCATAGTTTGGTGTGGTTCCTGCGACTTGGTTCAACTAAAGCACCGCTACCCTCCTGAGCAAATGTATGGTGAAAACTATGGTTATCGATCCGGACTGAATGCATCTATGGTTGAGCACCTTTCTCAAAAAGCCAGATACCTCACTAATTTTTCAGGTTTGGGCAAGGGAGACGCCGTTCTCGACATCGGTAGCAACGACGGCACATTACTTGGAGCATATAAAGTCAACGGTTTGGAACAAGTGGGAATAGACCCAACTGCTGAAAAGTTCAGGGAACACTATGATTCAGGCGTAGAAATCATTCCTGATTTTTTTTCCGCATCAAAAGTAGGTAACAGAAAATTCAAAGCAATTTCATCCATTTCCATGTTTTATGATTTGGACGAACCAAGACTCTTCGTTAAGGAAATCAAAGAATCGCTACACTCACAAGGAATCTGGCACTTTGAACAAAGTTACATGCCTTCAATGATTCGGCAGATTTCCTACGACACCATATGTCATGAACATGTTGAATATTATTCACTTACTCCTGTAGCAAGAATGCTCGATGAAGCAGGTTTAAAGATTATTGACATTAAAATGAACGCCGTTAACGGCGGAAGTTTTGCCATTACCGCTTGTCATTCAAATGCTTTCCTTGGAATTCAATGCGAAATTCTTGACTGGTTGCTTGAAAGGGAAAGCAAATCCGGTTACTCGACCCCTTGGCCTTATCGTGAATTCGAACGAAAAATTTTCGAACATAGGGAAAGCCTACTTAGCTTGATCAACAAAATAAACGAGAGTGGCAAAACCATACACGCATATGGTGCGTCCACTAAAGGAAACGTTCTCCTGCAATTTTGTGGCTTAACTTCTCAAGAGATCCCATTCGCTGCAGAAATCAATCCCTATAAATTCGGACGTTTCACTCCGGGTAGCAGAATTCCAATTATTGGCTCAAAGGAATCCTTAAAGATGAAACCTGATTATTATTTGGTTCTGCCCTGGCACTTTCGCGAAGGAATCATCAAGAATGAGAAAGAGTTTCTATCTTCTGGGGGGAAATTCATCTTTCCTCTACCGGAGATTGAAGTCTTTTAAATTTTATTTAGTGTCATGAGTAATCCTTTAATTTCACTCATTCTTTGTTCCCGAAACGACTCCTATATGGGGAATTCCCGATGGCGTTTAGAAACTTCGATCAACCTTGCTTTGCTAAATGCTCGAGATGCTAATTTTTTGGATAAACTCGAGATTATTGTTTCCGACTGGGGTAGTGAGGTTCCTTTATCTGAGGTGCTTAATTTAGTTCCTGAAGCAGAGGGTAGAGTTAAGTTCGTTTATGTACCCCCTGATATTGCGAAAGTTGAACAAAAAGACAGTAAGTTCCCTGAAGTCATTGCCCTCAACGCTGCGGTTCGCAGAGCAAGCGGAGAGTATATTGGAAGAATTGATAATGATACCATTGTTGGAGACGAATTTTTTCGAAATTTCATTTCTGTACTTAAAAAGAAAAATAAATTATGGTTTGATTTAGAAACTTCTTTCTTATTTGTAGAAAGAAGGTCAGTACCATATCGATTTAGCTCAAAATCCTATAACCTCCTCTGGACATACAAATACATCAAACATTTCTCAAATAGTCTAATGATTGAAAGTGCTAGGGAATGGGGGTTTCCATTTTGGTGGAGTCCAGTAGGGATTATGTTATTTAATAGAAAAATTTGGCAAAATTGCCGGGGATATGACGAAAAATTGATATATTGGGGTTGGATGGAGGGAGACATGGCACTTAGGTTAAATCAAAAACATCATCTCATCGATTTTAAAGATTTAGTCGGTAATAATTTTTATCACTTAGAGCATTATCCAAGTATGACTCATTACAAGGATCGCAATGGACCTGCCACTCCTAGAAAAAAAAATGTAATTAACACAGAAGGGTTAAAGTACAGTGCAAATGAAGATGGTTGGGGATTAAAATCTAAAATGATTAAATTAAACACCATTCACGAATCGCATTGTGTAAAACCTTTTAATTCTGAAAAACAACTACTACATGATAAAATAATCATGAATATCATATTTTTAAAATGTAATATTCTTAGAAAAATCGATTTACTTTTTATTTCTGATATTAATTTTTTCATCAGATCGCAAAACTTCTTCAAAATATTATTGGGTAGATTAAAGAAAGTAATTTTTTCATTATGAAGTTTGATTTAAACGGTTGCCTAAAACAAATTAATGACATTGGTTTTGTAGACCTCAGTGGTTTAATTGAAATTAATGACATCAAGGAAATTGTAAATGAAATCGAGCGGCCGTTCCAAGCAACTCATGTCAATGGTAGAAGGGGATATATCAAGATGGGGAATCAACGGTTTCTTGCCAATACTCTTAGTTGGGGCAGAAAAATTTTAGATATTTATACAAATCCATTTATAGTAGAATTATGCGAAGCTTACTCTCAGAGCGAAGTTCATTTGTCTAATTATCGAATTTATCAAACTCTTCCATCCAAAAATTTTAAAATGTGGTGGCATGTCGATAACAAGACAGATGTCTTCGATTACGAAAAAGAGATTTTTATTCCAGAGATCATATCTGCAGATAAAGGTCTAATCATCATCATGTATTTGGTTGATGTAAAAGAAGGGGGTGTGCAACTCGTTAAAGGAAGCCATAAATGGTCAAGAAAACACGAAGGAAAAGAATCATTCGATGATCTTGAAGTGAATTTCGGAGAGGATATTGTAACATTTAACAACAAACCTAAAGGAACGCTAATAGCATATGACTATGCTACAATCCACCGGGCAGAACCTTATCAGGGAGGCAATACAAGAATGTCCCTTTTTGGTCAGTATTCACCTTCGTGGATGCCAACCGGCGAACCAATTATTCTTCATAGTAGAGATCTTGCAGGATTAACTGAAAAACAAATGCAAGTCCTCAGTTTCGGACGAAATTCTACAACTGAAAATTGGCCAATTGCACAACCCGTTGAAGCACTGCAAAAGCATGATATAGATAATATTTTAAATTCAATACCTAAAAGAAAATTGATCAAGCAATTATTGAGAAAAACAAAGTAAAAAATTGCGGTTTAGGAAATGTTTAAAAAAATATTCTTAAAAATATTCAATAGTTTTGATAAAGAAAATATTTCTCCTAGCGTTTCATTTTCCGGTAACTTTAAAAGTTGGTCGGATGCACTCAACCAATGTAAAGGGTATAATGCTAAAAACATATTGGAAAAAACACATGAAACCTGTTCTTTACTGCGAGAAAAAAGAATTGGCGGCGAACAAGATTCTGTGTCATTCGAAACTTCTCAGGTTTCGTACCAACTAGTTACATCCCTATATTACAGTTATTGTAAAGCTGGAAAACTTAGTATATTTGACATAGGTGGTTCATTGGGAAGTACTTACTATCAATCACAAAGTTTATTTCAGAAAGATTTTTATGAATTTTGGAATGTAATAGAACAGAATCACTATGTGGAATTGGGTAAGAAAGATTACACGGATGAAAAGTTAAAGTTTATCAGTGTTTTGCCAAAATCATTGGGGCCAAATTCATTCATAATACTTTCGAGTGTACTCCAATTCTTAGAACATCCCTTTAAACTTCTGGAACAAATAACTCGAAAAGGTGCAAAGTATGTACTAATAGACAAAACACCAATATCTACAGACGGTAGGAATTATCTATCAATTCAAAAAGTAAGTCCTCCTATCTACGATGCATCATATCCTGCATGGCATTTGTCTGAGAGAAAGATATTAAAGGCTTTTCTCAATTACCAAAATATTGATTCATTCAACTCGCATCTTGGAATTGTAAATCAAACTAAACATTTTTCTTCCACTTACAAGGGATACTTTTTTGTAAAAAATGACTGAATTAAATCGCCTAGTTGAGAAAATATTTCAATTGGAAATATTGAAGGATAAACCACCTCTTTTAATAGATGTTGGAGCAAGTGGTATAATCCATCCAGACTGGGAAATCATTTCAAAGCACAGTGTATGTATTGCGTTTGATGCTGATCAAAGAGCAACTGATTCTATAGAGAAGGATGAAAAAGACTTTTTGAAGAAGATTACAATGAGTAAAATTGTGGCTGAAAATGTTAATCAAGATCAATGTAAGGATTTTTATCTTACCGATGCAGTATATTGCTCAAGTTCTCTTAAACCGAATAATGAAAAACTGAAAAAATGGGAATTCTCGAAATTGTTTCATATCAAAGAGAAAACTAGATTACCTGCCACAACTTTAACACAAACTATTGATCAAGTTGGATATGATTATGTAGATTGGCTAAAGTTTGATACTCAAGGTACGGATCTTCGAATTTATGAAAGCCTACCACTTAAAATTCAAAAACAAATATTAGCATTAGATTTTGAACCAGGAATTATTGACGCTTATGAAGGGGAAGATAAACTTTTTAATGTAATGACCAAAATGGAGAAACAACCGTATTGGTTATCATCTATGACAATCAGGGGAAGTCATCGTATTAATAATCTTAAGAAAGAGTTCGAACCCCAAAATATTTATAAAAATATTGCAACTTCACCAGGATGGGCTGAGTTAACATACCTGAACACATTGGAATCTGATGCAAGCAAAAGAGATCTATTATTAGGATGGTTGTTTGCTACAATCATGAAACAACATGGATTCGCTTTTGAATTAGCGGATAAAGGAATGAACAAAACAAACAAAGAAATTTTTAAAGAGCTAAAGTACTACAGTAAGAATTGTATTGATTTTAATAAACCTGTTAAACCAAGGTGGATATCATATGTAACTAAGAGAATCTCTAATCCTCTAAGAAAATTATTAACTTACTTGGAAAATAACACTAATGATTACAAGTGGATATCTCCAGAAGAAAGATCGTTAGTAAAAAAAGAATAAAGATTTATATGTATAGCTTTTGTACATATTTTAATTATAATTATTTACCAATTGGATTAACACTCATTGATTCAATAAAAGAGCACTGCAAACCTTTCAAATTATATATACTGTGCCTAGACGAAAAATGTTACGAATATTTTAAGAAGGAAAATATTGATAATATTATTATCATTTTATTGAATGATCTCGAAAGTTGGCAACCCAACCTGTTACAAGCAAAAGCAAACAGAACAGAAATTGAGTATTATTGGACATGCACGCCCTGCATACTAGCTTACATTCTTCATAGGTTTAAAGAAGAACAGATCACATATCTCGACGCAGACCAATATTTCTTGAACTCACCGGAGTCTGTATTTGAAGAAATTACAAATTGTTCTGTTGCCATAATGCCACATCGTTTTCCCAATTATTTAGAGAAACTAGAAATATATGGAAAATACAATGTAAGCTGGCTTACATTTAAAAACAATGAAGATTCAACGGAATGCTTAAAGTGGTGGTTGGAAAAATGTATTTCTTGGTGTTTTGCTAATATTTCAGAAGATAAATACGGAGATCAAAAATATTTAGATGTGTTTCAAGAGAAATTCAAAAAAGTCCATATAATTAAAAATAAAGGATGTGGAATGGCACCTTGGAATTGGCATATAAAAGTAAATGAAAAAGAAAGAGTTTTATATCACTTTCAATCGTTAAGAATAAGATACAATTTCTTATTCCAAGTGCACCATGAAATCTTCAACTTCAATCTTAATAATAGAATTAAGAAAACGATCTATATACCATACATAAAAGAGTTAAGAAAGAATCTTAAGATACTATCAAATAAAAACTATTCAAGTAATACAAAATTTATCTCTTGTACACCAATATCTGAATTACTATCTGGTGAGTATTTAGTTTATCTATTTGGTAAATGCATGTGCTTTCAACCTAGTGTGATGTTTAATCCTGCACTTAAATTACTAAGTAAAATTAAAAGGCGACTTAATATTGTTTCTTAAAAAGCTTAAAGAATCGATTTCTAAAGGAAAACTACCAGACATCTCCTATTGGAGGTATAATTATAAAAAATTGTTTATTCTCAATAAACATTCTAATATAACTTTTTGGAATTTGATAAGTTGTGATCCTATAATCATCTACACAATGCCATTTTCAGACGATTATGATTCTCTTTATAACGAACTTAAAGGAAATAAGGCATACATTTTAAAAAGTAACCCATGGATTCCAAAAAATGTTGAACAGGCCAAAGAATTAAGAGAAGAAACAATTGATATTCAAATGAAGAATAGCAATATTGAACTAATATATCTTTGTAATGAAGAAATCGAATCAGAAATACTAAAGAGCGTAGGATTGAATGCATATTTCTGTAACCAAAATTGCTTTATTGATGAAAATATCTTTAACATTAAAAAAGATATTAAAAAAAATTATGACGCTCTATATGATGCACAAATTGTAGCTTATAAAAGGCATCACCTAGCAAAAGATGTAAGTAACCTAGCCTTAAACGGTTACATTAGTTCCATAACTGAAAATCAAGAATATACTTCGTATGTCAGAGAGAATTTTAAACACTTCCATTGGTTTCAAGATCCATTTAAGGAAAAGGACCAAGCGATATTCAGTGAAACCGAAGTATGTAATTTTATAAATAAATGCCGAGTTGGTCTATGCCTATCATCAGAAGAAGGTGGAATGTACGCAAGTACTCAATATTTATTGTGTGGGTTACCTGTAGTAACAACAAATAATAAAGGGGGTAGAAATACCTTTTTCCATTCAGATTATGTATATCACGCGAAGGACGACTCAAGGGATGTTGCACATGGAGTAGAAGAACTTAAAAACAGAAAATTAAATCCCTATTACATAAGAAGCGAAGCATGCAAAATTCAAAAGGAACATAGGGGAAGATTTATTAGCATTATAAATGATATTTTCGAAAAAAATAATTCTAAGAAAAAATTTACAGAGGATCAATGGAATGATGTATTTCTTCATAAGATGGGCGAGATGAAAAAGAATACATTCATAAAAAAAGAGATACAATTGATGAAAAGCAAATATTAAGATATGGCTGAGCTGCCAAATGTTCTTATAATAAGTGAATCCCCTTTTTGCGTAGATAATGGATTTGGTGTCACAAAATTAAACTTATTTCAAAATTGGCCTAGTAAGTCACTGGCAATTTTATACACACGAAAATTTAAAAATATATTAAAAGATCGTTGTTGTAAAAATAAATATTTAAGATTCTATCCTCAAAATCGAAAATATAAATTGATTTATAATTTCGGATTGCTTTCATCGTATGGGCTCATTTTTTCGAAAAAGTGGGTGAAAAGATTTCTAAAGGATTGGAAACCTGAAATAATTTACTCTTTCGTATGTTGCTTTTATACATTTGAATATACTAAATGGTTAAAAGAAAACCTAGATATACCAGTTGTAATTCATTTCGCTGATGATTTCCCACAATTGGATAAACAAAAAAAAGAAACTATGAAATTTCTTTTATCCTGCGAACAAGTCTTTTGTATAAGCGATCTCATGAAAGAAGAATACTACAGAAGATATAATGTGTTAAGCAAAGTACTCTACAATGGTGCTTCACAGCCTTTCTTTTACACGCATGCTACAAAAAAATCACAAAAACAGTTTAAAATCCGATACCTTGGAACTTTGCAAAAAAATGCACATTTCGAATCAATAGAAGACATCATAGAAACGCTGTTAATTCTAAATCGAGAGAACACCATAGAAATAACCTTCGAAATTTTTGGCGGTGAATGGACTGCACCTGAGGCTGAAAAGTTGGCACGTTGCCGATTTGTATATTACAGGGGTGCTGTTTCCCATAAAAAAGCACCTTATATTCTCAAAAGTGCCAACTTACTGCTAATTCCAATAACCTTTTGTCCGATAAATCAAATACACTACAAATTTTCATTTCCAACAAAATTTGCTCAATATCTTGCGACGGGAACTCCCACTCTTATTTATGGTCCTACTGGATCAGCTCTCGTGGAGTACTGTATAAAACACGGTGTTGGAATCATACAAAAGGAACGCTCTGTTGATAGCTTAAAAACTAAAATTAATTCAATCATTAACAATTATTCTAAGTATGCTGATGACGCGATAAGTGCAACAAATCATGTAAAACAAAGAATGAGTGCTACGGGTATGAAAGATCTTTTCCAGAATACTTTAATTAAAGCTTCTAGTTAATGAAAAAAATTCTTAACTTTTTGTTTTTAAAATTAATTCAATTAACAAAATTTAGATTAAGAATCATTTCTATAATTAAGTCTCACTACTACAAGGAGCTCGAAAACAACATTCCCTTAGAGGGAAATTTATACTGCCCTATTTTATATGAAAGTTCGTTTTGTTCTTTTGATGAAATATTTGGTCAAGGTGAATACAAACACTTTATCAATAAAATAGATTTACCAGAAAAGTGGTTAGATCTAGGTTGTCACTTGGGTCACTTTTCACTGCAATTAAATTCTCTAAGAAGAAGTGCTGGAAAGAAATTAGGGAAAGGTCTGCTTATAGATGCTGACTCAAGAATTATTGATAGCATAGATAAGACAATAGAAATCAATTCATTAGAAAGCTATTTCAAATTTAAAAGCGGAGTACTGGGATCAAGCAAAGATATCTTTTTTTATGAAGATGATTTTATGTCATCTAGTAATATTGAAAGTATTCGTAAACATGCGAAAAAGAGAAAAGTAAACTTAATTACTGAGAATGAAATCATTAATCTTATGGCACCGCCCTATGACCTTGTAAAAGTCGATATAGAGGGAGGTGAATACGAATTTCTTAAAAATTATCAAATGATCTTAAGACAGACCAAATATTTATTCCTCGAATGGCATTCATGGCATTCAGGAGGAGGCGGTTTAGATCAAATCAAAAAATGTATAGAAAAATTAAATTTCTCTATTAAAGACGAAACAAGGACACAAAAAACAATTGATAATAGGGGGGAAACAGGTTTAATTTTTGCCGAAATTTACTAGTGAATAACTTGTTCAGTAAATTATCCACGAAGCCTATTTGGTATATTGAAAGAGAATTTATTTATAAGTACGATCTTTGCAAAACTGAAAAGAAATTAAATCAACTTAAACCCATAAATAGAGGTGGAGAAGGTGAGAATGTATTAACATGTATTACTATTGAGAGAGATTATGAAATTGCTCTCTGGACAATATACAGTTGGCTTAATTTAGTAGACGATTTCAAAGTAATTCTTTTTTTTGACGGTGAAATACCAAAGAAATGTCTCAATACCGCAAAAACCATTTTACCGCTTATTGAAATAACTACCGTAGATGAATTTTTAAAAATAGAAAAGTTACCAAGTTTCATACCTGAAACTTTTCTCAAAAAAAGTCCATGCGGTAGAAAGTTCGCAGTTATTAATATATTACAAAACAAATATTCCTTAATTTATACAGATCATGACATTCTCGTTTACAATTATCCGTCCGAGATTATCAATAACCTTTCAACTAATCGCTGTTCGATCACAATTGAAGAGGATATAGTTTATGACGACGTAATTATCGAATATGCTAACAATAGAAAATTAAAATATACACCAGGTTTTAATAGTGGTCTTATAGGAATGCCCCAAAATACCTTGGATGATAAACTTGCAAGTGAATTGCTAAAATTTTGGAACAGTAAACAAACAATAAATTGGTTTACTGAACAGACGATTCACAATATTCTCTTAAAATCAGCGGACGCCACGATTCTACCACAGTGTAAGTACATAATTTCTAAGGATCGTATGTTTTATCATGAAAAAGATATTTCGTATGATGAAATAGTACTTCGTCATTTTGTTAATCCAGTAAGGCATGTGATGAAGATAAGTGGAATACCTGAACTTCTTAAGCATAAGATTTTCGTTAATTGATAATAGTAAAATTATCACCATTATAAATGTTGAAAAAACTATTAAAAAGTTTACTTCCTTATCGCTTGACGAGAAACGGCATGGGTTTTTATTACGAAAATAAAATAATTGGAGAATCGAAGGTTTTGAATGGTCCATTTAAGGGGATGAAATACACCAAGAAAAGTTTTTGTGGCAGTCATACCCCAAAATTAATTGGTACATATGAATACGAACTACGACCCTATTTAAACGAAATTAAATCATCTAAATTCGATGGCATTATTGATGTTGGAGCGGCAGAAGGTTATTACGCAGTAGGACTTGCACTAACTAATCCTTCTCTTCCAATTATTGCTTACGAACAGGATGCTAGTGCACGAACATTAATCTCTGAAATGGCAAAAAGAAATGAGGTAGAAGGAAAGGTCAAAATTCGTGGAACTTGTGAAACTAATGATCTTAAACATGACCTGAAAAATAAAAACATCTTTCTTCTTATGGATGTTGAAGGATATGAAGAAGTTTTATTAGACCCGGTTCAAGTTCCAGAACTTAAAAGAACAACTATTCTTTTCGAATCTCATGACCTTTATTATGAAGGAATAGGCAATCGTATAATTAATCGTTTTAAAATTACTCATAAAATCTCTCGAATTGATGCACAGCCTCGTAACCTTCATGATATAAATTATCTTCCACTTTTTTTTAAATTATACATTAAACATAATTTAATCGGTATGATGGGAGAACGCCCACTACCGATGAGTTGGTATTACATGGAACCACAATGATCCCGAAAGCCTTTCGGCCACAAGCAATTTTTCTAAGATTCCTGATGATGCATTCAAAACAGAAGGTTATAAATGGTCCGTTTGAAAAACAATTGTGTGGATATAAGAGTTTTGGCAGTGCTTATTTTCCTAAAATTCTTGGTACATATGAAATGGAAATTTATGCACATCTACTTAATTTCTTGGACAAAAAGCCGAGTGTTATAATCGATGCTGGTGCAGCAGAGGGATTTTATGCCGTAGCTTTCGCACTTCGTTGTTCTGAATCTAAAATTTATGCAATGGAATCTGATGCTTTGGGAGCTGAACTGCTCCGTAATAATAAGAGGTTAAATGCTTGTAATAACATAAAAATAATTGGTGACTGCAATGAATCATCTCTGAATAATATCTTATCCAAGAATAGAAGTTTCTTATTTATGGACATTGAAGGTGCAGAAAATGAATGCCTAAACCCGTTTAAAGTGCCTCGCCTAAAAAGTACAGATATACTTGTTGAAACACACGATTGTTTTTATCCAGGAACAACAGAAAAAATAAGAGAACGATTTTTTAAAACACACACTATTGTTGAGATTAATGGAAGAGAGCGAGCCATAAATGATTTCCCTTATCATAAATTACCGGCATACATGAAAATCACTCCCAAGAAATATATTCGCTACTCCCTTTTAGAGCACCGACCATGCCCATCAACATGGCTTTCCATGACAAGTATACATAATTGACAATAATGAATTTCAGAAATTGGGCCGTCGTTTCTTTTAATGATGATACTGGTCTTGGTCGACAAGCTTTAGACATGTATGAATATCTAAACTTGGGGTACTTTTTGGTAGTTCCATCTGAAAAATTAAGTACGAAATCACTAAACTCAAAAAATCATCGATTACTTGATCCCAAATGTGACCGGAATGAACTTTCGGAATTACTCGAAGGTATAGAAGGTTTATTAGTTTTAGAAAGACCACACTGGCATGCTAATTTGCTTTCTATTGCTAAGGCTAGAGGCATTAAAATTGTAGCAATACCTAATTGGGAATGGTTTAACGGTAAAGACCCTCTTTGGAAAAAATGCGATTTATTTTTATGCACTTCCTATTTTACCAAAAAAATTATTTCCAACTACGGATTTAATAACTCAAAATATATTGGAACACACCCAGTAAATTTAGAAACTTTGCCTGAAAGAGTAATCACAGGCTGTGCCAAGACCTTTTTCCACAATGCAGGATTAATTGATGAGGATGATCGAAAATCGACCAAAGAAACTATTGAGGCCTTCCAAAAAGTTAAGAACCAAAACATTAGATTAATCGTCAGAGCCCAAAAAGAAGAGTTGTTCACAGAAATATATAAAGATAGACGAATAGAAGTAAGATTCGGGAATCTAAAATCTCCAAGAAATTTATATTGTGAAGGTGATGTGGCTATTCAGCCTTCGAAAATGGAGGGAAACGGATTTTCTATAATCGAGGCAAAAGCATCAGGCATACCAGTCATTACCCTAGATTACCCCCCGATGAATGAGGTAATTGATGATCGAAGATTACTTGTTAAAAAAAAGTGGTTCAAAAGGAATTGCCTTCCTAAAAATTGGATCAAACACGCCCACATGCGGTTACCTAGCATAAACGATATTACTCGCAAAATTGAATGGGTTTCACAAAATGATATGTCTGAAATTAGTAACTCTAATAGGTCTTGGGCTGAGAAGTTTTTTGACCCCAGTTATGTCCAGAACAAGTGGGGAAAAGTAATAGATTCATTCTTCAATGAGTAAGTCATCAAAAGTTTGGGAATATTACGCTCAAAATGATCCTTATTGGTCAGTTCTAACATTTGAAGAATACAGGAGGAATAATTTAAACGACGAACAACTGAGTAAATTTTTCCAAAGTGGCGAAAATCACATCCATAAAGTTTTCCATATTATCGAAGAATTTCATCAGGATAATTTTAAACCAAGACTTAGCCTTGACTATGGATGTGGCGTAGGTCGAAACCTAATACCACTGTCGAGACGCTCAAATGAAGTCATAGGTGTGGATATTTCAACCACTATGCTTAAAGAGGCGAAAGTAAATTCTAATAATTTAGAAGCAAACAATGTCAGGTTCATGCAAGTTTCGGAATTTTTAGATAATAAATCGATATCATATGACTTTCTACATAGTTTTATAGTTCTTCAACACATAGAAAAAAACGAAGGCTTAAAAATATTTAGAAAGTTGAACGAAAAATTGAGTACCGGTGGTTTTGCTGCCATTCATATCACATTCTTTGAAAACAAAAGTGAGAACTTAAATTTCCTTCATTTATTCTATCATTATTTAAAAATGATCAAAATAGGTGTTTCTTCGTTTTCAGTGGTCATTCATTTTGTAATAAACCGAGAATGCTTATGACCCCCTACCCTCTCAACGAAATATTCAGAATACTAATTGAATACGGTGCTACTTGTATAAGATCTTATCCAATTGTACACGGTCCTCACATGGGTCTCTTTCTATTCTATAAAAAGGAAGAAGGATCATCAAATGAAGACCCTTTTTTCTCTTTTTGATGGGTTTTACCGTATTTACCAATAATGTTTATCCAGCGTTAGCCTCAATAATCAAATCACTTATAGATGAAGGACATTCGGTTACTCTTTTTAGTGCGGAAAAATTGAATGCTAGTCTAGTAGACCACCAATGCACTTTACCTATTCTAGAAAGATGCTCGAAATTAGACTTACAATCTTTTAGTGAAATTCCTGATGCCAATTTAGATCGATTGCTCTTTTCTTGGAATCATGCCGCTCCCTACACTGAAGATAGCTTAAGAAAGCTTTTAGAATTAGTAAATCAATCTAAGGAAGTCACAGCCCTATATGATGCAAATTTCGGTTCTAATTGGGACATTATCGTACAACAAACTAGAGATTTTTTCAGAAATTATCAGTTGATGAGCAAAGTAAAACATTGTTGTTATGTTACAATTCGACCTTCCATTAATTTACTTACCCCATGGGCAAATAATTTCTGTTTTAATGTGGGACCAAGTCAGGAATGCTTATTCGATGATAAAGTTGAAAAGTCTCTTTATTGCGGATACGAAATCGAAAAGAAGCGTGCATACCGTGTTTTTGCATCAGGAGACAAGACCAGTAGTTTATGGCGAGAAGAGCTGACAACATTACTTGAAGAAAATCTCAAACAACAAAGCCATACTAGAATAGAAAAAGTACCAACAGATAATATAGATCTGAACTTTATTAATATACTTTGGCTACTGGATCCTAAAAAAAAGAGAATTTCAAATTTAACATATACTAGTACTTTGAGAAAAACAGATTTTGTGTTATGTGTACCAGGGACCTCTTGGACTCACAGACCATTTGAAGCAGCTGTAAGTGGAGCTATTCCCATCCTCGAAAGTTATCTATTACCATTTTATGAAATACCATTTGCTGATGGAGAGAATTGTTTATTAATTAAGTCTCAAAACAATAAGGCTAATTGGATAGAAGTCTTAAATAGAGTGTTATCGATGGATGAATTCGAAATACTGAAAATGAGGAAGAACTTACACAAACTAATAGAGAATTACTTAGATTTAAATCAATATAAACGAAAGTTAGTTAAGAAGATTATTGGTTAATTTATGGGGCATAAATTTCATATAGTTTTAACAACAATTAATATACCTTCAGTTATTGAAGATCTTTTAGAAAATACTAAGCAGCATAATCATATCAATGAAACTAAAATCTGGGTGATTGGAGATATACAAACTCCAAAAGAAACAAGAGATTTATGCCAAACAGTCTCAGATCAAGGATTAGAAACCATCTACCTGGATATTGCAGAACAAAATAATATTGGTAAGAATTTCATAGAATTCTACGAAAGATTGCCACTAGCTAACGAAAGCAGAAGGAATGTTGGTTTCATAGCCGCATATCAAGACGGTGCAGAAATTCTTATCTCAATAGATGATGATAATTTTCCTCTCGAAAACGATTTCATCGGAGGACATAGCATTGTCGGTTCTTACTGCAGGCAGAATGTTTTATCGGACCCTTCAGGTTATTATAATATTTGTGAACACATAGAAATGAAGCCCTCTCGGCATGTTTATCCTCGTGGATTCCCATTTGAACTGAGAGACAGCAGGAATGCACCAAAGGAATTATCAATTAATGAAGGTATAAAGATCGGAGTTAATGCAGGATTGTGGCTAAAGGATCCTGATATTGATGCAACCACTTGGTTAAACGGAACAATCCAAGGCATAAATTTCAAGGGTCCTGATTATACAGTTCTGGCACAAGACACATGGACACCGATAAACACCCAAAATACTGCGATTACTAGAGAATTAATCCCCGCATATTTATGCGTCCCAATGGGATGGGATGTCCCCGGGGGAAAGATTAACCGATATGGAGATATATGGGGAGGCTACTTTCTCCAAGCATTAATGAAAAAGTCTGAATATGTAATCAGTTTTGGAAATCCTATAGTAGAACATAGAAGAAATCCACACGACTACATAGATGATTTAAGGGGAGAATACTGGGGACTATTATTAACAGATTGGCTACTGAAGCATTTAAGAAGTTTTACCCCAAAAGAAAAGTTGATGTTAAATAAAATTTTAGAATTAGCAGAATACCTCCAAAAACAAGCCTATAACACTCTACCTAGTTGGTGTCCAAATGAAGTTAAAGATTTTATCGAATGTAAAGCAAATGACCTAATTTTTTGGGTAAATGCATTTAAACTAATA
>CACMBV010000002.1 GCA_902612125.1 uncultured Verrucomicrobiota bacterium | reverse complement strand
ACAGCCTCTTGTCCGATGTAGAGATGAAGAAAGCCGCCTATTTTACCTTGCTGGTAAGCTCGCAGGGACCTCTCTTCAAATCTGCGAATGCGGACCATTTGGTCATATAAATAAATCTTATCCCTATCTGATAAATCTTGATTTACGGGTAAGGATGCAAAATCTTCTGCTTTAACAGCAGGAATGACATCTGACTCCTGTGCATCCGTGATACTATCTTCATTAATCTCTGGTTTGGTGTCAGGAATAGCCTTTGCGGGTTCTAGGTTTGTATCGTGGTGAAGTCCTTCCATTAGAAATTTCTATTATTCTTTGAATTAGGGTCAGCTTCAATCTTAATCTTAGTGGAACTTTTATCAAAATTAGCACGGATGCCCCAAAAGCCTTCCAATCGTTTATCAAAAAAAGGCCAGACCAGTTCATGATCCATGGAAGGGATTTCCAGACTATTGATTTCATCCCGGGTGAAGAATTTAAATTGGCCCTCATCGATTTCTTCAGGTAATTTTGGAAGACACATAAATATCTCAAATAGAAACATCAGCCAATGGTTTTCACCTTCGTAGTTTTTCTCTGAAATATAGCCAAACATGCGAAGATCATGGTCATGCAATTTCATCTTTAATTCTTCATATGCCTCGCGCTTTGCACACTCAAAGGGAGATTCCCCGGATTTCATTTCAAGCTTACCACCCGGGGGGCTCCAGAGTCCTTTATTCGGGGATTTATTCCTTTGAATAAGGAGGAGTTTTGAATCCATGTTTTTAACAAAAAGTAAACATGATATCTTGTAAGACATAGCGATTTTGCTTGTTATTCGGTTGCAAGTTTAGAAAGGATATGAACAACAGAACCCATAACCCCTAAATCGAAATGAGTATTAAAGCATTTTTTATACATGTATGCCTGTCGTTGATTTTTATTGTTTTAGGCCTTCAAGCACAAAATGATCAATATGCAAAGATTACCAACAAAATAACGATCACATCAGAGACAGATAGTTGGCTAAAAGTATCAGTACCCTTTAATATTGTTACCCATCCAAGGATAGATAAATTCAGGGGAAGCAGACCTTCGACGATCGAGGAAGCTTTTAACCCCGAATTTGTCGAAGATGTGAAAGTAAGACTATACATATGTTTCAGTAACGAATTTAAGAAGAGAGTGCTAAGGTCTAGTAAGATGATGGACTCACAATTCTATCAGTATTATCGTGCTGATATAGACTTTAAAGTATTAAAAGTAGACAGGAACACGAAGTATGCAAATTTTATGTTTCCTGCGGCTGTAGCAGAAAAAGATGAGTTTGGTTCAAGCTACATAACTCCGGTAGGGTATGCTATAGAAATACTCATGGAGGGTATGCCTGTGGAAATATCTAATTCAATCGTCTTTGACAAATATCGTGATGAAGCCACATTGTTGAAATTTAAACAACAAGCGGAAGAAAAGAGTACGGGAAATAATGGAGTCTTGGTGCCAGCTCACTATGTATTTCCCTCATATTTTCAGAAAGGTGCCTACCTGTTGCCCCTTGCTCCAGAAAATTAAAACTCACAGGGACAGCTAAACTGTTTGTATTTATTAGTGGCACAAGCCGATGAAATTATAGTCAACTGCGGAAACTCTCATGTTTCCGCAAATGTTTTTGTCTCAACCCCAGAAGGGTTGCTGCTTAAATCGTCTGGTTTGGAAACACTTATCCATGATCTTACCAAGGAAGAAGCATGGCTTGATTCATTGGTCACAGGACTGGAGAAACTATCTGAAAAAATGTCCCTTAAAGGAGAAGTTCGGTTTATTTTTCCGGGAAATTTGTTGTTAACAAAAACCATTCGAGTTCCTCATGTTGATCCGGAAAAACAACGAAAGATAGTCGCTTTTGAGCTATCCCAAAAAATGCCTTTTCCCTTGTCGGAACTCATATGGGATTATCAGATTATAGACGATGATGGAGTCGAGGAAGAAGTACTTGCTTTTGCCGTAAAACCAGAAGTAGCAGAAAATTTTTCTGAAAAGATGTTAAGCTTGGGACTCATTCCAAAGCAAATTACTCCAGCACAGGTATTGGATTATAGTGCAATAAGAGGACTTTTGGGAGATTCAGATGACCAGTCTGAAGTTTTAACCATCAACATTGGAGCAAAATCGACGAATCTTTTATTCATAAATCCTACAGGCTTTCTTATACGAACAATTACCATCGGGGGGAACGCACTCTCCCAAAATATATCAGATGCATTAGGCATCACTTTTGAAAAGGCTGAAAATCTAAAAAAAGGTTATTTTTCTCAAGAAATTACTTTGGCGGAAGATGATCCTTCAATTGGCGTAATCCAGAATGCAAGTAACCAGTTTTTGGCTCGTGCAAGCCAAGAAATTACCCGATCTATTGTGACCTATAAGAGGCTAAAGAAGGGAAAATCACCCCAAAAAATTTTCCTTACTGGAAGAGGAGCTTTGCTTCCTAACCTTGCTCGTTATTTGATCGAAAGTCAGCAACTACAAGTGGAGTATTTTGATCCACTGAGCAGCGTTACCATAGGTGGAGGAATCAAAGAAAAAATCAAACCGTTACTCCCTTTCATGACTAGCGAAGCGGTAGGCCTGGCAATAACCCTATTCAGCGTAGATTCCACAGAAACGGGTGGGCTTTCGTCCACAATCAATTTACTGCCTTCATCCAAGATCAAATCATTGGGATTAAAGCAAAAACTACCATTGATTTCAGTCGCATTGCTTTTTTTAAGTTTGCTTCCAGTACCTTCAATTTTAAAACACTACAATTACCAAACACGACTCAAAGAATATGAGAATAAAGTAAGCAAAGAATTATCAATTTTAGAAAAGGATATCTCTAAACAAAGGCTTTTACACAGTGAACTACTTTTTTCTCAAGAATTTGTTTCGGAACTTAAAAACTCACAAACTCCACTTAAAAGTAAGATCGAAGGATGTTGGATAATTCAGGATGTAATTAATTATATTCAAGGTATAATCTCCGACGAAGAAATTGGTGATATTTGGATTGATTCGTTTTCCCTTGCAAAACCAAGTATAAAGGCATACGGGATGGACAAAGACGACAGGTCAGAAAATTTTATTCTTACCTTGTCAGGAAGATATTTGGTTCGTTTAAATAAGGAGACTAAGCAGGATCAAATTCGAGACGAATTGATTGAACTAGACCGTACAAAAAAAGAAAAATTAACAGCCTATTTTAATCAAATTCCATTAATAATTGAAATAAAACGAAAAACATTCTCAATTGAAGGGAAGGGAGATTTATTTAATCGCTTTTTTTCACATTATGAATACGAAATAATATTGGACTTACGATGAAGTCATTTTTAAAACAGAATCCTTTATTTGTTCTAGTAAGTTTGTTTTCATTAGTTACATTCATTACTACCCTTTATTTCTCACTTGAGCTTTCGTCAAAAACAAATGAGTTGCAGATAGAAATAAAACAAGTAGAAAGTGAACTAAATGACTACCAAAATAATATTATTAACTACTCTTATATTCCTTCTGATTATAATGAAATTAAATCTGATTTAACGGAATTGTCATCCACCGAAAAAGATCTTTCTAATTTCGCAGATTATATCCTAAATGAAAGAGAGAATGCACGGAAAAAGTGGTCATCAAAATCTGCTGAATCCGTAAATGCAGCTATTACAAGGTTGTTCTCTAGAATGAGAAAAAAATGCAGAGAATCTTTTATAATACTTCCTAGGGCCGAACAAGACTCTTCACCTTCATCAGTTTTCCAAGCAGAAAAAATAGACGAGGCCGATGACTCGTTCGGATTTTCATTTTCTGCCTATGATGGATTTTGGCCAAGTTTTTCGGCAGAAGAAGCGAGAAAACTTGGTACACAATCAGAAATAATTAATGATTTGATAGAACATCTTTCCGTTTGTACAGACGCAAATCATTCTATTGAGATCATTTCAATCAAGAGAGAAGTCGTTGGTGAAATTGATAAGGCGAATATTGGAACGGATGCTCTAAATCTTTCCGAAATCTCGCCACTCCTTCTCAGAAATCTTGATGAAATTGATAGCTACGCTTTTAAAATCAGTTTAAAAACGCAAACAATTCCTTTAAGGAAATTGGTAAATAAACTTCGCCCGCCCTTTTTATTACGCGAGATTCTCATCAATCCAGTAGAAGAAAACCCGGCAAACAACTTTGTCCAAAGCTCATTTTCACCTGATCCTTTTTCAACCAAAGACGATCCAGAGGAAAAATTCGTACCTATCGTCAGTAAAGTTGATTCACATATCGAATTAGTTGTTGAGTATATAGTTGAATCAAAAAGAGATCTTTCAAGTATTATAACATCCCTTGCGAATCACAGTGATCCTCATCCAGAGGTTTTGTACGACTGGTTAAAACAGTCAGGTGAGGAATCTCTTGTTAAAGAAGCCCAAAACTCTTTCAATGAAGCAGGTAGTCGTTAAACATTACGAAAAGCTTTTACTACTGATTGCTATTGTTGTGCTGGGAGTGGTTTTCGGCCTTCAATTATCTCAGGATACTAGTATCACTAAGAAGTATAGTCTAAAGGATAGTGAACCTACTTGGGAAAGATCTTCAGAAGGAGTTACCCTAAGAGCAAAATTACCAAACGATTTAATGCCGGGTAATTTCATCTATTATAGAACTGGTGATGATAATTTCAGCAGAATTGAGATATCAAAATTGATCTTTAAGCGTAGATCCGAAGTTTCACTTCAATTAACAGACGGAAAAAATTTAAAGGGTGAAATTAAATCGAAAGAAGGAGTTGTTTTGTCAAAGAATTGGAGAAATTCAAGCTCCCCATTTTTATTGGATATTGACGGTCGGGCTACGCCTATTCAGGTGCGCACATTAAAAAAAATTACAGGAATGCCAACTTATGTTTTAGATGATAGTGCTGATCTTACCATTCTCCGAAAAAAGCAACCCTATTTTTATCAAAGAGTAGATTCTCGTATCCTGGCTGAAAAGTACAGGAAAAGGCCGGAATGGAAGAAAATCCATTCGGATAGAAATAACTCTGTTTATGAGCTTTTCACTCCACCTCTTATTTATATTATAGACAATGAGCTGACTACTACATTACCTGAGGCCCCGATCGAAGAGGAAGAAAAAGAACCGTTTGGTGCTTCAGTTGTTAGTTTTTCCGAAAAACCTTACCGGTTTAGGTTAACGAGTTGGATTGGAAATTCACCTTACATAGAAGACATGGAATTAACAGAAAAATTTGGTCGTTCGGTAAGAAACAGATTGGAGGTTAACAAGTCATACAAGCTTATCAAAGATCCCAAGCCAGGAAGACCGTCATTAACAGAAGTTGATAATAACAGCTCTGAAAAGTTGTTATCGCTCAAGTTTTTCACAGTACAAAATGTGACTCAGAAAAATGGCGGGGTAAAACCGGTGGGCAGAGCTCTCATCGAGGATCATATTTTAGGCTTAAAACCATTTGAAATAAACAGTATAATGGAGGGTGTTTTTTTAGGTCAGTTTGAGGTGCAGCTGAATTTTAAAATTGGCAAGGAGGATTCCTATCAAGTAATTCTGTCTGAAGCAGATAAAGGCAGAGAAATTAATTATAATGGCAGAAACTATAAAGTACTTGAATTTAATTTAGATAGGAAATCCGTTAAACTTAGAAAAGCAAATCTGATTCCAAACCAATTTGAGGATATCGAGTTACTTTTACCATGAATTTTCTAAGTTGACCATTTGTAAACATTCATGCGAGAAAAGCGGATATAATTCTTCATAATCCTGCCCCTTCATATTCGAAAATGTCCAATGGTTTTAAACTAGCTTTTGCTTTTGTAATTTCTTGCTTCTGCGTTGAATTACAGGGACTTCAAAAACCATTCGAAAAGTCAGAATTTATCTCAATCCCTGAACAGTCATCTCCCCCGAATTTGAGCTCTGAGGTGGAAGCTGATTTCAACTTCAATTCACGAACCAATTTGGTCAGCTTGCTTGCCGATATTAGAAAATTGATCTCGTCGAAAAATTTTGACAAAGCGGAGAGACTGGCGATTGCAGCTTTGCAGGGTATTCAGCAAACAGAACAGAACAAGTTTTACTTAAGCCAAATTCGTAAGGAAGAAACAAAAATTTATTACGAACAGGCAAAATTGGCAATGTCCAGAGAAGAATACTCATTGGCCAGCAAGCTTTTAGAAAAATACCGTGAGAATGTAGCCCAGGAACTGGCCGAAAGAAAAATCCAAAGAGAAGTTGTCCTTTCCAAGGACGGTCCAAAGGATACTTCGTTGGTAGGTAAACTGGTCGAGGAGCTTGATCAGGCTAAGAAAGACCTATCTGAAATAAGAGCTAAATCAGGATTGCCAGATGACGATGCCAAGCCTGACTTGGAAAGGCTTATGGAGGAAGAACGTTCTAAAATTGCATCCACTTCCAGGGAAGCGGAGAGACTACTTTTAAAAGCAAGAAGAGACAGTGCCCAGGGAAATTACGAACAGGCAGTTCAACAGTTAGATGTAGCTTTATCCATTCTTCCTGCTAATACAGCCACTATTGCCCTCGTGAGTGATCTTTTTCAAGCCAAACAACAAGTCATATGGTATCAAATGGGTGAGGCTATGCTCAAGGGTAAGGTGCCCGATGTACAAAAATTGGTTCTTGATTACAAGGAAATAGAAGAATCTCGTAGAAAGGCAGAAACTGAAACTTTGGGTGAGAGTGATGAAATAAATTTCGACGAAGAGATGCAAAAAGCTCAGGCAAAAAACATTGAGCAGGCAATGTTAGCTGAAGAAATGCTCGATGAGGCTAAAAGAGAAATTAAAGATAAAGAATATGCCAAGGCAGATGGAATTCTTTACAAAATTAAAAACTTTTTAGAACCCAGCACTATGACTTGGCCAATCATTCTAGAAGCTTCCCTTGTAAAAAACAGAATCCACCTGGAGAAAGCGGAAGATGCTCGAGAAATTAAAGACTGGGATGCCGCAAAAAAACATCTTGAGGAATTTAAGACAGGCTTCTATCAAGATCGTGACATTCAGGGGGATACCCTTACTTTTGGTAGGCCAGGGCTCAAAGAATCAAGAGGGGAAAAGGCAGTCGAAAAAGAACTAGAGCGTGCGAACAAAATGGCGAATAGAATCCGTGATGATCAGCAGGATCCATACAGGCGGGATATCACTGAATACACGCCAGACTGGAAAGATAGAAAAACCGAACTCGAGGATTACTTGATGCGTGCGAAAGTTCAATTTATTAACGGAGATCTTACCGGAGCGACTGAAACTTACCGTGCCATAGAGACTCGATTTTCAGATAACTTAGAGGCCAAAAACATGCTGAAGCGCATCTCCATGATGCGTCAGCAGGAAAGCTATCTGGGTTATCTTAAAACAAGGCAGGAAATGCTCGAGGAAATTGAGCGGGAATGGGAACGACCCAAGGTATTTGACCGTCAAATCGAAGATGTGCAGGAAGCCCGGAATGAGACATCCGAACTAGAAGATAAGTTGTCTTTAATTAAAATTCCTGAGGTACCCTTCTTTGAGTCTCCTCTAGACGAGGCAATGCAAGAATTAATGTTGAAGTCGAAGCAATTTGATCTCACTGAGCAGGATCCTGCCAAGAAAGGGGTGCAAATAATTGTGAAGCAGCCTCCTGATGACGAGCCATTTCCCCTAGTTACAATTACTTTAAACAGTATGGAGCTGGGAAAGATGATTCAATGGATTACGGAAATGGTAAGTTGGACTTACGATATAAGGGCAGATGCGGTGGTTATTTCCAAAACAGGTGGAAGCTTTAAGGGTAGACCCTTGGAAACAGAATTTTACGAAGTCACTCAAGGTACCATTAATCGGATGACAGGCGGTGGTGGTGGTGGCATGGGTGGAGGAGCTGCAGATCCTTTTGCACCACCTCCCGCAGGCGGCGGAGGCGGAGCAGATGATACAGGCTTAAAAATAAAAGCCTTTCTAGAAGGAGCGGGAATTCCTTTCGATGATAGTAAAGGCCATAAATTTGTCTTTGATGGTTTTCAAATGATTGTGACGCATGATCGGAGATCTCTCGATTTGATCGAGCGTATCCTTGCTAAATTAGACCAGGATTCCAGCCGGCAGGTAGAAATCGAAACCAAATTTTTGGAAGTGCAGGAAGGAGCCTTAGACGAAATTACCTTTGACTGGCAGTACAGTTTTGGGGATCCGGTCCCTGAAATCGACCCAAGCACTGGCATGCCAGTTTTAGACACCAGGGGGCGCCCAAAGATGGTCTACGAAAAAACAATGGGTGGAAACACACGAACTTTAGCTGAAGCTCATTCTCCCAGTGGATTGGCCCGTGACATTACTATTAGTTACCCTGACAACCCGGATGCAGACAGGATTATAGCAAATCCCACGCCGACTTTACCCGGAAAAATAGGGATTGGATCGGGAGTTTCTCCCTTGCTAAATGTGCAAAAGAACTTCAATTTAAGTGCCGGTTCAATTCTTCCTGATTTTCAGGCGGGTATTTTAATCAATGCACTCAAGAGAAAGCAGGGAACGGATCTTTTGAGTGCTCCCCGCGTAACGGTTATGGATGGCCAGCTTGCCACGATTACTGTCGCACAGGAGTTTATCTACCCAACGGACTATCAACCAGCCCAAGCACCCGGAGCAGGAGGAGGAGGAGGAGGAGGATTGGGTGGTCTTGGTGGAGGGGTAGGGGGAGGAATAACCATTCAATCTGCCACCCCCTCGTTTGACACTGTAGCCCCGGAAGATGAGAATCCAGGGTTTCGCGAGGTAGGTGTGGTATTGGAAGTTACTCCGACCATTGAAAAATACAATTCGATTAATTTAGATTTAAAACCAAAGGTAACTGAATTTGACGGTTTTGTTGAGTATGGTGGACCATCCGGAACCATTGGAACTGGTTTTTCCACTGCCACCGTACTGGCTCCATCCGGAATTCTGATGCCTATTTTTTCCGTAAGGAAAGTCCAAACACAGGTTACCATTTTTGATGGGGCAACTGTTATCATTGGTGGGCTGACAAGAGAAGAGGTAAAGACTGTTAATGACAAGGTTCCGGTGCTTGGAAATATACCACTTTTGGGAAGACTTTTTCAATCTTCTGCAGAGAGTTATCATAAACGAAACCTGCTTATTTTTGTAAGTGCCAGTATTGTTTCACGAGGAGGGTCCCCGGTACGGGAAAATATTCAAAACATAAGTCCTCAATCTATCTTCAAGGATCCCGTAATCTTGACACCAACAGGTACGATTAGGAGGAATTTCAAGGATGGTGATGGTCTTGGTGAATGATGATTTTTTTGCAATGAATCGGTAAGTCCTTTATATTCTAGAATGCCCTGTCCCTTGAAATTTTATAAACTCAAGTCCACTTTGAGTGGTTCAAGGGCTTTTTGGATTATTTTTAGCGGTTGTCTGCTCACATTCTCTCTTTTTTTAATTCTAATCCTCAGTGAAACCTCAAAGAGGACTACCTCTTATTTACCCGAAGAAAAACTACCTCAAATAACCAAAAAAAAAGTTTTGGTTACAAATCAAAACAAGTCTAAGACTGAGCCACTATTAAGAAAGGGGGCTAAAACAGAAATAGTAGATTCTCTTTCGCCAATAACCCCCCCAAATGATTCCAAGCAAATATTGGATGTTTTTGATGAATGGGTATCTTCCTTTCAAGAAATAAATTATGGTAATTCACAAAGTAGCCTGCAAGAAGACCCCCAAAGGCTAAAACAATTCTATCAAATGGGTCATAAACTCTCGCGCACGCGCGTGCAAGCTTTTGAAGGTCTGATTCAGAAAGATCCAAAAGGAGCCCTCGATCGAGCCCTTTCTGATTTTGTCATACAGAGCCTTCCAACCGAAATACAGAAAAATCTAGAAGTTTGGCATGAAGGGTATGGAGATTTGGAAAGTGTATATGAGGGTAAAAGGAATAAATATTCAGTTCCTAAGCTAAGCACCAAACTCAAGACAAAAGGCAAAAAATTTGATGTATACACATATGGTGAGAGAAAAAATCTCAAAAGAGTTCAAGGACTGGCCTTTTATGGAGTTTCTATTGGGAATAGCATAGCAATTGCCGACAATCCTTTTCGCAAAGTGATTTCTGAAGGTTCAGGTAGTGACAATGTATTGTTTGCCGGGCAGAAAATTACTTTTTCCAGTGATGTTGAAAAAGCATTTTTTGAAGAAAATGTCCAAGGTGCCGAACGACGAGCAGCAAGATATCTAACAACCATAAATTATCCGTACTTAGCTGGCAGTAACGGAGTAACCAGCTATTTTACCAAAAGATATGAGGTCATATCCACTCCCATGACTTGGGCGAATGCGGATCTTAATGCTACTTCAAAAAATGGACGGTTAGTATGTATTGGGTCTCAGGCGGAAAACGATTATGTGCAAAAGCTTCTTACTGATTCCAATTTGTCACTCTCACATGCATGGTTGGGTTCAACAAAAAGGTTTTTGGAGACTGGATCTTCTTTCAATAGAGATCAAAATACAACCGTCTCAATAAATCTTAATACAACCTCGGCCAACGATACATGGTATTGGTTAAGTGGAGATCAAATATCAAAGGGTTATACCAACTGGATTAACGCACAGCCTCCAAATTCAACCCAATTACATTATGCAGCTATTGAGATTTCTTCAGGTAAATGGAATGAATACGATGATCAGCTTTCACTTCCTTTTGTCATAGAATATGACCATGATGTAGAGCCCCTGGCGAATGTATTACCCATCAACGGATTTAGAAAAGTTCTGGTGATTCCTGCCAGATTCCGGGATGAAGGTTTCAACTACGATGGAGCTGGAGGGCCTAAGCTAAATAACTTGGGAAATCCCATTTTTGCAGGTCTTAGTAATGACAGTTACGAGCCTGTTTCTCAGAATGCCTTAAAAAAAGCAATGGAGGAAGTCCGGGAATTTTATCTTCGCAATTCAGATGGTTCCTTTGATCTCAATCCTGTAATTTCTCCCACCGTTACCCTAGATTACGATAAATATTCTTATTTTACCTCCAATCAGCGTCAAACAGCTTACAGCCTGCAATTTGATAGCAATACTAGTAATGGCGGTGCTGCGGGCAACTACTACACTCGCGAAAATTTCCATGATAGCCTGGATGGATTGGGTGTCAACGCGTTGCAAAAAGCGGCAGCTGCAAACAGAGAGATGGATTTTTATGGACCCGCATTCAAGGGCGTTGCAGATATAAATATAAGTGGAGTTGTAGACGGTAACTTTTCTCATCCTCCGGAAGTGCTCATTATTGGAGGTAATAATCAGACGAACCCAGATGCGGATTTCGTTCCTGCTAAGGCAGAAGCAGTGGTTAATGCAAAAGGGCAGATAACAGATATCCGTATTCTGGATTCAGGCTCTTTTTATTACGAAGATAATAGCTCAATCACGGTACTTCTCGACGGAAATAACTCTTTTAATTCTCATTTTAATGTTATCGTGGATGAAATCTGCGTAAGCTGGGTCGTGGTTACAACTTATGCACCAGACCAAGTATGGGGAGTAGCCAAAATTGGTGACTCCGGAGCCCATGTTGTCTCTCCTCAACCCAGCCCGTGGTACCCAGCGAAATGGCATCCAGATGGTAGAGTTTTCGATCCTCAGTATGGCGGGTTGGGAAATCCAGGAAATCCGATGTTTGCATCAACGATTGCCCATGAACTCGGTCACAATTTTGGCCTTAGTCATGCCAATCTTTATCTATCAAGAAGTGAGAGACCCAATAGTGATGACGGAACACTGCAAACATATGCTAACCCTTATTCCATCATGGGAAATCAAGCATCTATCAATGCAGGTGATTTAACTATTCCCGCAAAAGTAATGATGAAGAAACGTAATGGATTTGGACTTACCATTGGTAATAAAAAGGGAGTGGATATAGGGAAAATTGATTCGACTTCGGCTTTACAAAATACGGATCTGGATCTCAACCTTACAAGCCTTCCGCAAAACACCTTCCGAATCTACAGACATGATTACGGAAATGGACCTTATCCACTTTTGCAGGGAGAATATATTTTAAATATCAACAACGATTTAGCAGACTGGCTTCGCCAGCAGAGTTATTCCACAGATTTACTTGTAGGCGGTCCAGGTGAGGGAGGGGAAGCCACCCTGGATATGTCTTATCCAACACCCACCATTACGATCGTAGAATCAGGTATGGGTTATTCCAGTCAGCCAACGATTTCAGTTGTCGATACCACCGGAAATGTAATTTTGGAAATTGATCCTTCCTCAATTCTTGTAGGTAATGGGACGGGCACTGACAATTTTCGGCAAGCACAACTTTACAACCAAGCAGAAGGAGCTCATCGAGGCTTGCGGGGATTAGAGGTGAATGCATCTGCATATTCGCCTAGCTTATTAGAATACAAAGACCAAAACTTTAGTAATCCTTCAACGATACCGTTTCAATCGTACTGGCTATCATACCGAAGATCGGCAAGCGAATATGGATTAAGCGTAATAAATGGTTACCGGTCAGACGCTTATACAGCTAATGGCCTGGGATATCCGCTTTCTTCCACCATCCAGCACGGATTACTTGATATGACACCGAACACGCCCGAAGACTTCACAGACTTGTTTCTGATGCTGGGGCATACTTATTCAGACTATGACAGTGATGTTCATATCACTCCCATCGCCAAGGGGGGAATCCCACCGATGGAGTATTTGGATGTGGTTGTAAATATGGGAAATTCAAGCAGTGCAACAGTTCAGGATTTTAGCGTCTATGCATCCTCGCGTAATCCTGAAGTTGGACAGGAAGTCTCAATGTCAGTTACCTTTTCTCATTCGCAAGATAAAAATTATTCCTACGGATGGTTTGCCAACGAAAAAATGTTGGTAGATGCAGAAAATGGAAACGGCATTCGGTATGAATGGGTAAACCAGCGAATGTCTTATCACGAGGCAAAGGTTTTTGCCCAAGCAAAAGGTGGTTACCTGGCAAGCATCTCCACCCTCGATGAACTCAACGAAGTTTTTGCGGTGGTAACCAAGAATATCAATATGAGAATAATTCCGGACAGCCTGGGTAAAGTATATCATGGTAATGGGAATGATGGGGGAGATGATTATGTTGACGGTACCACTTATTTTTGGATTGGGGGGAGTGACTATGCCAACGAGGGCGTTTGGAAATGGGAGAGCGGGGAACCTTTCACTTTTTCCAATTGGGGCAGTAAGAATGGATTTGTGGAGCCTGATAATTTTAATGATGGAATAAATGATCAGGACGGACTGGCAGTGGCACTCCAGCCGTGGCCATTCGGATATGCAGGGGAATGGAATGACCTGAAGCTCACAGAAAGGTTTACATTCGTAATTGAATATCCGACAGGTAAGTATGAGGGGACTAACCAAAATCAATTCCTTAACAGGCAGTCTATCACCAAGGTATTTGAAACCCCGGGAAAGCATGTCATTCGTGTGGTCGTTTCGGATTTAAAGGGCGGAATAGCCTCCAAAAATGTAGTCTTTAATGTGGGCGACTACCAACAAAGTGAAACATCCTCTATATCTGGAACGGTTTTTTCAAATCATGGAAGCATACAGGGAGCACGAGTCGCATTTTCGAAGGCAGACATAATTGAACATACGGTTTCCATGGAAGGGAGTGAACGGGACTGGTTTTTGCCTAATGGATCTAATTCTCCATCGGTTTTCAATATTGATGGGCAGACAGCACCCCAGCTTAACTTTTCTCGCGGTCAAATCCATCGATTTTATTTTGACGAGTCTGCCAAAAAATTTGGTCTTACCTTTTTTGATCAACCGGAGTCGGAAGCTCCCCGTGTGGAAATAAGAATGAAAATTAAGCCAATGGTGGATAATCAGGGTGACGGATATACAACCAACCCGGAGGTTAATTCTACGGAAACCGGTTTACATTCCTCCTATTTTAGCAAGGAAACCTCCACCATTAAAGAACTACAAGACCTCGAAACTTCAGGATATGTTCTCGGTCAACAAAATCAGGAATTCCAGATTACGAGACCATTCGCCAAATCTTTGCTTGCAGACACAAACATTACCGGCGTGCGTATCCGTCCGGTTGAGGCCGATGAATTCGGAAACTACATTGTCTATGGAGGGCAGGGCCATGACCGAAATAATCCGCCAAGTGTAAAAATAATGCGGGAAAGCCTGTGGGAGGATTACACCAACGCTAATGCCACTGCGGTAGCCTATGTGGATGGAGTGGGTACGATTTCCCCCTCCAATGCCGACAATGGTTTCCTGGGTAATCGTTGGCAAGTCTTTGCACAGAATGACCCAATACCAAACCTGGTCATTTGGGGGAGTGGCTCGGAAGCAAATGCCACCGTTAGTTCTAGCAGCACAAGCAACCCTAACCGTTATTATCGTTCAATAGATATTTCCAATCAGGGGATCGGTTTTGAGCCCAATGCCACAATGGCGGTTCTTCATTATCCGTTTGTTCCTTTTGCTATGTGGACTTTTGACCGGCATGAAACCCTGTATGATGATCCCACCTATGCCAGATATTCTCCATCTCCTGCCTGGAATAAACCATTGCTACCCAATAATATAATTCACTATTGGAGTTTCGATGAAGAAAATGGGACTGTGCTTGCAGACCAGCCGACTAGTGGTAATGGCACTCCCTTTAGTTTAACCACATGGAATGCAAATGCAGACTTATCAGACCTTAATCGCTCGACATGGGGGATAAAGGGAAGGGCCTTACGACTTCACGCTACTGACAATAACGCGACATCTGCTGCAGGAGTAATTCCATCCGCTTACCCTTTCACTTTTGCAGCATGGATATTACCCGACCCTGAAGCTCCAATAAGCCTATCTTTCGCTTCCAGTCCCGTAACCTCCACTCAAAGCACAGGCATGGCACGTAAATACTTTCTCAAAGATGACGAAAAAGCTCGAACGACAACTCTGCACCAGTGGGGACACCTTGCAGTTGTGGCAGTTGGCGATAATAATTATACACTTTATGTGGACGGTTTTAGTACAGGTGCCGCCCAAAGTCCAATTACGAAAAATACAGATCTCACAATTAATGCTTTCAACGGTCTGATTGATGAGGTGTATATTTACAATACGGCTCTTACATCAACGGAAGTCAAAGTCTTGGCTGGACGGCAATATCTTGATCTTTCAGGCAATAAGCGACACATCGCTCCAATAGGTAATGATTTCAACATGTCCACCCCCGCAATGAACGGGAGTGATTCAAGTGTACCCGTGCCCAACAGGGTGCAAAATGGCAGGGTTGGTAGACTGGGAGACAGTTTTAATAATGAGGACCATGGGCGTTCGGCAAAATTAGACGGAGATGATTATCTTGACCTGAGTCATCTTTCATCGGAGTTTTCTGCACTTTCAGCGGGAGCCCTGGGGTTTTGGATAAAAACCTCAAGCACAGACGCAGTTATATTAAGTGGTTCCAAGAGTGATGACAATGACACTTATTTTCAGATTTTTGTAAATGCGAATGGGAATTTGGAAACGGTCCTGTTCAATGATGGATCCGAAGTCACCAGATACTATGCGCAGGGCACCATTAATGACAATGCATGGCATCATGTATTTCTCGCAACTAGTGCAACATCTCAAAATATTTGGATTGATGGGCAGGCTAAAACAACCCAGGGATATGCCGGTGGCAGTGGAGCACAGCCCGGTTTCCTGGCCGATGTACAGGGTATGGATCATCTTGCATTTGGAAAGCACCTTGACAGCAATACGACCTCTTTCTTGAACGGAAATCTCGATGATATTCACTTCTATGCCGAGAGTAATTTTTCGCAGGATGATGTCTCCTTTCTATACAATTTGAACCAGGGACGAGAACTGGTTCCCAGGCTGGAAGCAGTGGTGGATGCGGTTGGGACCGTAAAGCTTTCTTCGAGCGGTAATGGATATAAGGAGCAACCAACGGCGGAATTTTCCTATGGATTGGATGGTAACCTTACCCAGGACTTGATTTATACCGGTAAGTCAGTTGCTACCCGAGCGTACCTTAATGATTCCCTTGGTCAATCTTCGCATGGACAGTTGCGTTATGTCCAAGAAAACTCGTCGGTTTACAGTTTTCATTTCTCGCGTCCCGACTCGGACACCACATGGAGAAGTGACCAAAACAACAGTGCCTGGCGTCTTTACCAAAGAGCAGTAGGCACGCCTGAAATGAATGCGACCCAGGTTGAAAAGATTATATGGACCAAACAAATGGATACCTTTACCCAAATCAAGCTACCAGATGATCGCAATGTCACCCGCAAATTTCTCGAATATGTTGAACATAATGGAACGAATGTAGTGCCTTCTCTAGGGTTGTTTGGTTACGCAACTCCACCTGCCCTCAAAGTGGGAGGTTCTCCCACTGATGAGAATGCGACCGCATATTCTCTGTTTTTTATCGATGAAAACAGCGACGACACCGCAAAAATTACAAATCATGGACAGGGTCTGACACAAACTGGATTTGGTCAAGCCTCCGTAAGAATCAGTGGAAAAGGCTTTCAGCCTCAACAAACCTATAACAAGACATACACGGATACTTTTGGGAAGCCCCAATATCTATCGATTATTTTAAATAAGGAGGAAGAATATGAAAATCAGGCAGATGTAAATAATTCTGGTACTTTCAACTTTCAATTAACCACCAATCTTACAAATGTTGGAAACTATAGTTATACAAATACCCGTTTTCAGCCACGCGGAAGATTGGTTGGTTCCCGGCTTATACCTGTAAGAGATACAAGAACAGTAAACGGACAAATTGTCTACACTTTCGACCCGCCAATTTCAACAGATCCTGATTGGATCGGCGAAGATATTCTGATCTATCCATGGAGGGTGAATGAAAGTGCTACCACGGACCAAGTGACTATCTACGATACGATTATCGGAAATCAATCAACGAAGTTCACTCAGGAAGTAAGACGAGGAGATTTGATCAGCGGTTATGAGGTGGTAGAAGTGGTTGATGACCAGATTCTGATTATAAGTCATGCATCTGAAGAAGGAGGGTTTGATTTCTTCGATTTACAAAGCTGGGATGCGGATGCAGATGGAATTATGGAAAACATTGGTATCTTGACCGCCATTTCACAAACGGGTTCGGATTATAACCCATTTTCAGCAACCCAATCCTTTACCGACTTTACACCAGAACAAGAGCAACCCAAGGTGAATGATAATCAAATAGATTTTAACAGAACAATATCTGAAGTGGTGGTCAATGACAGTGGATTTGGTTATTTGATGCCCCTTGAGATTTTTTCTCTGGGTGGAACACCTACTTTTACCGCTACAACTGCATGGGCACTCGCGAATAACCTGGTAAAAAATTATCAGCCAGCCACATTTGAACTTGCTCCAGGTGTGACGGATTCAAACGGTAGTATAGCCGAGGGTAATAATTCCATAATAGTCACTGACGGTGGTTACGGATACTACGCAAGTCCTCAAATTATTATCACAGGTGGAGGCGGAAATGGAGCTGAAGCAAATGCGACGCTGGGGGAAAGATTTATTCTCACGATCGGCAACGCTGTTTTAAATATTGGCTTATTAAACTCCAATTTATTAAGATCCCCGACTGCTGCTAACCTGCCCGCCCGGAGCGTCAGCACTTCTAGGGTTGTTTTCGAGCAGAATGATACCATTGCTCCTTTGCAATGTCAGTTAGTCCTCACCGAAACAAATGCCACCCATGAGGGAAATGTAACGATTAAATTTCAACCTGGCACTACCGTAGACGAGCTAATTATTGTACTTAATGACCCAGCCAATGCTAGCTTATTCGATCCTTTAGGAGGAAGTGCCGTGCTGATACAGGGTGATAGAAGGAGCATATTGGATGGTATGAATGGAACATCTCATGACTCCCTGCACTCGATCCGTCATGTAACCGTAAATTCCGGAGGCCGGGGTTATCGGAATGTAGAGGCGGGGAATACCCCGGAAGCCAAGCTACTTACTACGAGCACACCTCTTTCCTCTGCTGAACGAAATGCCAGCCTGGAGGTAAAACTGGGCGGCTCCCTGGCTTCAATCGGAACTTGCTTGGATTGTGAGCAGGGTATTCAATTTGGAACCTTGCCTTCCACTTCCACTTTACTGATCCATGATCATGTTCATCCCTGGGTGGAAATATGGGATCGAGGCAGAACGGAAAGTAATATTACCGAAAGGGCATTTGCCGTTCCTAAGATTAAGGACGGAAAGATAGAAAAGGTGGTAGTCGTAGACCCCGGTAATGGTTACATTGATCCTGTAGCCAGAATACATGGTGCTTCTCCCAAAGGATCATGGTATTATAATACCACACAAAACAACACCGATTATTACGATATGCGTACCTGGCGGTGCACCAATTTGCGGGAAAATCGTGAAGGTCTATTTGTGGAATGTAATCATACCCAAATCGGGGAATACCCTCCAGAAAGATGCCCCGGTGAGGAAGACTTTACGGGCGACCTTACTGCTTGGCAAAATGGACACTCCAATGCACAACTCAGAACCCGAAACTTACATCCAGACTGTGCCGGAACAACTCATTATAATGTGGCATTCAAAACCACTGTCTGTGGGGGCGGGAAAGCCAATTTTGTCCTTACGAACGATCTTTACAGGGCTCCTACCGCAAATTGGCAAAGCTGGGATGCAGAGCTTTCAGTTACAACGGACCGGGGTGAAATCGAGGAAATTAGGGTGTTAAATGGAGGAGGAGAAATGTATCTAGCGGGTGAGTTGGCCGTGGCTGGGAGCGGAGCGGGTGTGGAGCCAATCCTTGTAATCGATGAATTTGGACTTAATACCAGAATCATTTTTGATGATCCAATGCTCAAAAATCTTTCCAGAGATCAAATAACCAATCCCAAGGGAGCAGGAATGGGCTTTGTTGAAAGACCCTGGTCCTGGGATCAAACAACATTACCTAGATTTGGTGCAGCCGAAAGAGCCTTCGTGATCACAGGTAGTTATGATTATTTAAGGGATGGAATATACGGAGATGAAGCTCAGGATGGTGCTGGATATGATTGGCAATACGGTGATGCGACTATCAACTCTGGACAATATGGTGATCGAGTAGAATATATTGAAGTATCTGACTTTGGTGAGTTCAACGAGAGCAGGACAGATTTTCAAGTGATAATCGATTATAACGGATCGGCTATCAGTGGTTTTGAGCCAGCCCAAATAGGGGTTTCAAGTACCTTTCGTCTTACCCGTGTAAGGATTGATGGTAATGCAACATATCTTGATCAACCAAGCGAAAATAACAACACTCATCGCACCCGAAGCCTTTATACTGAAACACCAAAGTTCAACATCATAGACCAATATGGACTTACCATTCCAATGATCGAACAAAATGCAAGTAACTTTATTTACGGCAATGGTAATTCAAATTACAAAATTTCCACCGAAGGAAATTACTTTGATTTGTACATTGATGATCGAATGCCAAATGAATTTTATTATGGTTTTGGACGAGGTGATACATACCTTCCAGCTATGGGAGGAAAAATTAAGGTCTCAGACCCCGTTCCCGGTTTTACCTGGGGAAGAAATGAACCGCTGGAAAGAAATGCATCTGTTTACACAGACCAGAATGGATATTATATGATGCCTAACTTAGAACCCGGATTGTACAATGTAGGCGTATTCCTCGAAGATAAATTTTTTCAGGAGTCTACATTTCGTCCCGTTTCCAATCCTAAACTTGTATCCCAGGTTCTCTATGTTCCCGGATTGCCCAAGCTTCATCTTGAGGCTGATAATTTAGGTTTAGGGGTCTGTAAATTGCAATGGTCAATTGAGTCACGCAAGCTTTCGATACCTTTAGCCTTAATGGACTCTTTGCAAAGAGATGAATATGGAAAGAAAAAGCTGGAATCTATTGGGGCAGGTTTTAATCCAAATGAAATACCTGAACTTATTATCTTGCCGGATAATGCAAATACCGGGAGTGGCGTGCCCAATGTTGATGCCTTTGCAAATATAGATGGGAGTTTGAATTTAACAGTTATTGATGACGCAAATTCTTCAATTTTTAACCCCGGGGATCGTTTTACGGTTTTTTATTCATCCTCCATAACAGGGGTTGATTTTGTGGAAGACTATCCGTTATCCCTGAGCTCAAGCTCAGCGTGGGGGGGGGAGTCTAAATGCATTGCAAGGGGGATCTGATAGAATAGAAATCACCCCTGGCGATGGAAATGGGACAAACTTTATCGAAATTCCTCTATCATCTGCCCTAAATCTTAACGATGGGAACAGTAGCCAGGTATTTGATGCAAGAGTATTTGATGCGAATGGAATTGTCGATAAAGCAAACCTTTCCAGCGTTCAATGGTCAATTATCCTCGAATTTAATAACTCTTTGGAAACGAACTCCAGCAGGATCGCTGAACTTAATCGAACGAGTGGTGGTTCCGTTGAGTTGTCATTACATTCTACGATGCGAAACAGCAGAATTATCAATTTGGAAATTATTGACCAAGGAGGTGGCTATTCCAACGGATCAAGTATTGAAATAAAGGGAAGTCAACAGGATTTTCTGGGAGCGATCACGGTTAACAATGATGGCAATATCACAGGCTTTTCAATCGAAAATTATGGTTTTGGATTTCGTGGCGAAGAAGAAGTTAAAATCGATGATCCATCAGGAAAAGGTGCTGTATTGAGATCCATTATGGGAGGATATTTTTATCTGGAGGCTAATTATACCACTCCGGGAGGACAAATAATCATGGATAGGGTAAGATTGATGCCATCACTATACAATCAACTTTCTGACAAAGAGAAATGGTTGGATTATTATAGTGATAGCTTTTTTCCACAAACGGATGCATGGTGGGCAGAGGACCCCGACGGGGATGGATTAAATAATCAGGATGAATTCATATATGGGACAAGTCCATACAGCAGCGATACCGATCAAGACGGATTACCCGACAATAACGAAACTCTCAAAAAAACAAACCCTTTAACGAAGGACACTGATGGAGATGGGTTGTTGGATGGAAATGAAACTATTCAAGGAACCAACCCGCTACTCGTTGATACGGATGGTGATGGCTTTAGTGATTATAATGAGTCCAACAACCCGTTACTTGATCCCAAGATAGCTAATTCATTGGCCTCAATATCAGGCGTAATTTATAGCCAAGCTAATTATCCGGGCATTTTTTATCTTCGGGTAGAGCAGGGATCATTGGATGCTAACGGGTTACCCAAAAATTTCTACAGTAACAACGAACCATACATCCAAAAAGTAGCTACTTTTCCCCAAACATACCGCTTTCCAGATTTACTAACAGGGTTGTATTATCGTGTAAGTGGATTTATGGACAAGGACGGCAATGGAAAGTTTGACGCTGGAGAAATTTATGCTGAATGGGAGGGAATTTTACATCAAAATACAACCGATGCCCATCTTATCCTAAAGGATATTCCCCCCACCTTAGATTTTTTTGACGGGTATGGCGAATTAATTGAGGTGGAAAGGGGCGAAACCTTTACCATTGCTGTAAATGCGTTTGATTTTCCTGATGATAATTGGAGTTCTCCTCTTTTACTAAACACAACTCCAACTCCTAAAAGTATTTCAATCAGCGGCAGTGCAGTTAATGTATTAAATATCAATACATCCAATAAAATAGCAACCGTTTCTACGACCGCATCTTTTGGTAACTATGATTTAATCTTTACAGCACAGGATTTATCAGGCACAGACTCGCTGCCTTTAAGCAGAACAATATCCATTACCGATAAGAATGATCCGGTTATTACCATCAATTTTAACCCTTACCGCTGGCCGCTTGGTACTTCCTGGGATAATGATACCTTAGTGACTAATGGTGCGTTTAGTGCTTTCGATCTTCCTTCACAAAGCCTAACGGACCGGGTGCAAATTTTAGGAAATGTCGACCACCTGAAAATTGGAGAATACAAACTTTATCTTAGTGTAACTGATGATTTTGGTAAATCTGTATCGGCTGATTTAAATGTTAGCGTTGAGGACCAAAGTCCTCCAACATATGAATTCACATCCGGTACAAAACTGATTAACTGGATTGTGGGCACCCCCTTTGTGGTTCCCTCCGGTTTTATTTTGGCAACTGATAATGTTGATGGAAACCTGACTTCCTCGATTGTGTTCAAAAACCTGAATCTGATAGATGAAAGTCAAGAAGGTAACCAGACATTGAATGTAGAGGTATCCGATTCATCAGGAAATATTTCTACTGATCAGATAAAAATATCGTTTCAATATCCCTTAATCTCTTTGTCTGGGGTGGCAATAGATGGATATCTCAATGGAGCATCCGTCATTTTTAAACCCACTTCACCTTTGTTGTCAGATAGTCCTTTTTATGGAATTACGGATGCTGTTGGGGGTTTTAGTATACCTTTTCTTGCGAGTGAATTTGAGCAGATTGACCTAAATCAAAATGGACTTCTCGATTCTCAAGAAGGTATGATCGAAGTTACAGGAGGAATAGATTCAGTGACAAACCGTCCCTTCAATGCAACCCTTAAAGCAGATGCTGGTGCAACGGTTGTCACACCATTAACTAGTGTGATTGCAGAAATGATGGAACAGGGTTCTTCCAAGGAAACAGCCAAGTCATTATTGAATTCTTCTTTAGGTTTACCTACAGGCATAGATGTAACTACTTATGACCCGATTGAAAATGCAGGCAAAGGAGACATGCAAGCTATTTCAGTTCTTCAGAGTAATGCTGTTGTGGCCAATATTCTTAAGCAAACCAAGCAACTCTCAGAAACTCTAAGTACAGATTTTTCAGGAGATAATATTTCTTTATCAGTAGCTCGTACTATTGGCATACTATTTTCTCAAGGTAACACTTCGCTTGCAGATTTTGAGAATAAGGAATTTCTTAAGAAACTCACTCTCGACTCGATTGCAAGTGTGGATCCCAATGTGGTTATCCAATCTAACCAAATCGATGATTTTTCTGAAATACTTACTACTTCAAATAAAATTCTTAAGGATGATAGTTTGTTGAGTTTAAATTCCCAACAAATGCTGAAAACCCTCTCTCAAAGACAAATTGCCATAGAGGAAGAAGTCATCGTGGGTATGGAAAAAGTGGTAAGCGGTAAAGAAAGTTTTAATGAAATTAATAACCTTATATCTGAGTCATTATTACTAACTGTGGCTGAACGACAAGTTGGCGTGAATCAATTTGCTCCAGAAGGCACATCTTTAAACGCGAGTGTCGTGTATACCGAATTTAAATCCGGTGATGTAATCGCGAAATTAACGGTTTCTGACGGCGACGGTGATCCAGTAACTGCAACCATAGTGGAAGGAAATCAAGATAAAGACGGTGATACAATTATGCCATTTTCCATAGATTCTTCCTATCAGCTAAAATTTGTGGATATGGATGATATTAAACAACTTGCCGGGCAACTGGTAGATTTAAAAATAAAACTGGATGATAAGGGTGATAACCTTGGTTTGCATGGTGAGATGGTTGTAAAATTACAGCTTGCACATGCTGGCAGCTCTTCATCTGCACAGGGTAGTGACGCAGCACCTATTTATGAAGACCCAAGTCTTCTTACGGATACTTTTTCCACCAATGTTAAATTGTTAGATGGCAAGAAAAATCAAGGCACATCCTGGTATGAGTCATCCTGGTTTGGAAATTTTTATCCCGGGGAAGGAGGTTGGCTATATCACTTGAATCTGGGCTGGCTTTACATTCATTCATCTGAAAATGAGAAAGGTTTCTGGGTTTGGGATCCTTATTATAGTTCTTGGTGGTGGTCTTCTAATAGCCAAGGAATTTTCCCTTACTTTTATCTATATAATGTTACAGATAATATTTTTGGCTGGGGAAAATTCGAAAACCTCAGCTCATCTACCCGTGTATATGAATACTTTACTAAAAAATGGAAGATAAGATGATTTATCGTAATTTCTCATCCCTACTGCATAGACTTACCACAACCCTAACGGTATTTGGAATATACTCGACCGCCTTTTCCCAAAATTCTACCGACCTATCCATAACTTTCGACACAACACCACCTACCTTCGTAGAAATTGGAGATGTATTTTCAATTCAAGCGACCGTAAATCATGAAGGAAACTCCTCGGCAGTTGTGGGTGAAACTGTGACAGCAATCCTTGAACTTAAAGACCCTTACGGAAACATCATTTTTAGTCATGCCCAAAGTTGGGATGGCTTTTCTAATCCGGCTCCTCCAGAAAATAGATTGGATAATACTGCAAATAATATAGGGCAGGTGAGTATTCAGATGCCTTGGACGGAGTCCCAAAAATGGTTTATCGGTGCGGATGAAATTCCATACAATAATGACGATAATAATTGGACATTGGTTGCATCTGTATCCAGTCCCTCACTTGAGTCGAATTTGGTGAATAATTCCGTCCAACATTATATTTACATACAGGTTCCTGATTTAAGCATTGAGAATAATCTTCAAATTCGTTCGAAGGATCCCATTTCCGGACAACTTTCTCCAACGATATATCCCGGTGACCGCATACAAGTGAATGGCCTGCTCAGCAACATTGGGAGTGCAATGACTCAGCCCGGCATTCGTTTTCAAGTGGAAGCCCGGCTGTATGCCGGAAATGTCGTTGCCACAAACCCAATATCGAGGGCTATAAGTTTGGATTTTGAAAGTGTGGTTTTACCTGTATCCGACGGGAGCACCCAGACCGCAATCTTACCAGGAGCACAGGTGCCGTTCGAAATCAATGATTTGCAAGTTCCTGATGATGCTCAAGGAATCTATACTATCCAGCTTATTGCAGATCTTCCAGAAGGAGAAAACTACATTCAACCTATAGGGGATTTAATTGAAGAATTTAATGAAAATAACAATCATGTAGGTATTAATTTTACGGTGACGCAGGGCACCGCAGATCTAAAAGTTTCGCCATCCAGTTTTCAGGGAGATGTTGGTTCTTTTAATGGTCTCGATCCTATTCGAATATCATTTGCTGTACGAAATGAAGGCAACGGAGTCGTTCGGGAAAATGATTCCTACTTGTTGCGGGTTGCTTTGTCGACGGATGACAGCTTTTCGACTGACGATTATCTTCTTCGTGAGTTTGACCTGAGTGGCGATGCCCTAGGGGCTAATCTTTTGCCCAATGAAACAATCAACCTAGATTGGGTGCAACAGCTACCCGACAACTTCGAGGGGGACTACTATCTTTTGACAAGTATGCTAGACGTCGATTATATCTTCCAGAATACTCCTTCGATCACACTTACTTCTTTAAATAGAGGGACCAGTAGCTTTGTTGAAAGCAACGGCACTGAACAAGAGCGCCCTTCCACTAGTTTTGACGGTAATATAGTCGCATATGAAAGATCTGTTTCAGGTGTTAAACAAATCTTTTTTAAGGATGTAAGAGACTCTTCCAACCCAGTTGCCGTAACAAATGGTAATGATGACAGTTTAAGCCCAAGGGTCAGTGGTGACGGCAATGTAATTGTGTTCCATTCTCGTGCCAGTGATCTGGTTCAGGGAGACACCAATGGGCATGAAGATATTTTTGTATACTACATAAATTCAGGAAAGACTGACCGGGCGACTAATTTTGCCAAGAATGAACAAGGAAATGGAGGCAGTTTTTATCCATGTGTTAGCTATGATGGATCTTACATAGCCTTCGAATCCGAAGCAACCAATCTGACAAGCTCCGTTACAACAGGAAAAGAAATTTTCCTCTGGAATCGTTCTGTCGCTTCGTATGGCACAATATCCTTATTGACCAATGGAAATGGTGATAGTCGCACTTCTTCAATAAGTAGTGATGGGAATCGGGTAGTCTTCTCCTCGGACGCTACAGATTTAATTTCGGGAGAAACCGATACCAATGGAAATGCAGATATTTTTCTCTATGATAACACAACCAAATTAACTTCAAGAATTAACAAGTCTATCTTTGGACTAGAGGCAAGTGGCGGCTTTTCCGATCAACCAAAGATTAGTGGGGACGGATCGACTTTAGTTTTTCGTTCTCTGGCCACAAATCTAGTTAGCAATAAAGGGGTGTCACTCCTCACGGTCGAGAAAAGTGGAGTGGGCTATATGGGAAATCCCGGATTATTCATCAATGATCCTTACGGAAATGGGGAAGGGGCGGAAATTGCTTTCATGGATGATGCCATCGATTTATACGGACAAATTAAACCTGGCGGAATTCAATTGGTAAGTGCTGGAAAAAACTATACCGATCCGAAAGTAACCATCACTCCGGATCCAAATTTTCCCGCACCTACCCAAATTGCTTCCATAAAAGCCCATCTTACCCATCCGCTTGGAGAAATTTATTCAGTGAACCTCAATAACTTTCTTTCGGGAGATTACTCTACGATCCGCAGGGTCAGTGAAAATGAATCGGGAGTAGGGGGAGATTTACCTAGTCGGGAACCCGCTGTTAGTTCTGACGGAACAAAAATAGTATATTCCACCCAAGCTTCTAATTTATTGACGGATCAAATTTCCCGTGCAGATGGAAAGATATTTTCGAACAATTTGATTAAGCATGCGAAGGCACAAGCTGTAGTAGTTGGAGGTATCGGAGAAATTGAAATCCTTACCTCTGGTCAAGGCTATTCCAATGGATTTCTTGCAATTAACGACTTTTCGGGTGCTGGAACTGGAGCTGTCGCATCTTATGAAGTCGACAGCTCCGGACGAATTACATCGATTAATATGATCAATCATGGCTCGAATTATAATTTTAATTCCACTTCGGTTCAGGTGGATAACCCAAGAGGCGGTACAGGGTTTTCAGCCGGGACCTTGCGTTTAGTTAAGGAAATAGGATTGGGAGCTGCAAGAACTGGAGGGGGGAAAATTCATAGAGTAGAAATGATTGACCATGGCTTAAATTATCATCAGTCGGCTGTCACAACCTTAGGTTTAGATTCCTTGATTGCAATTGACGGTGACGGGGTCGATTCAGATGGGGACGGAAAACCGGATGCAAAGATTAATCCTGACCGGATCAAAATAGATTCATTGGGTGGTGTTTATTTGGAACAAAAATTTGATCTTGAAATCATTTCAACGGCCGGCCTTTTATCGACAACCCTTAGAATTGAGGATGCAAATAAATCGATTCCTATAACTTTTGCGTCCAGTGATTCACCGCCTTTAACAATAGGTATCAATGGCCGTTCATTGTCTCAGATTCGTGACCAGATCACCAGTGTCATTTTAGACCAATGGAATTATGATCTATGGCAACACCCAGAACCTCTTTTTGATGGACCTCAAATCGAAAATAATGCAACCGGAGGAAGAACATTCACACTGAGTGCTCTTTCAGGAAAAGTAATCCTCAACAATACATCTTCTATATTGGTTACGGCGCAGAGCAATATGCTTTTTAGCGGTTCTGGATTCACCAGAGCCACTCCCTATATCGCACCTCCCCCCACGATCCATGGCTTCTCTGAAATCTCTCCGGCAACCACATTTATACAGTCCGGGGATGGGCGACAGCTTTACGCTTCTCAGAAAGATGTTCTTACGGATGATATTTATCTTTTTGATTCTACAACTGGGAAAAACGAAAGAGTTAGTTTGAGCACCTTCGGTTTTCCAACCAATTATATAGGCAGTTCCTCAACGAGTATGCCAAGTAATAGGTTTCCAAGCTTAAGTGGGAATGGACGATTTGTGGTATTCAGCACGGATGCCTCAGGCAATGGAAGCTTGGTTTTCAATGGGAGCAATCAAATTCCTGTTGATACCAATACTAATCGTGAGATTATTTTGCGGGATCGCAAGGCTTCCTCTTTGCCTTCAGTGATTTCAGGAAGTGGAATAAATGTGCTCTTTCCACGAAACGACTTAAACGAGTCCTTTTCTGTTCAGTCTGTGGTGCCGGTTATTGCCGATTTTGAGCTTGCCCCAGAACTTGCCGGTTTAACCTATGGTATAGTCATGTTAGACAATGAATTTATCGGATTAATGACTCAACATGGCGTCACCAATTCCATTGATCCACAAAATGATGATTATCTTAGCCATCGCTTCACCTTTTCTATTATTCCCAGGTTTACTTCGGTCGGTACCCATACAGTGCAAGTCTTGATTTTTAAAAAGGGAGGACAAATACCGATCGCAAGTAGTGAGATTGTAGATTTTAAAATTGCTGACTTTGCAGAATTATCACCTGTACTTGAACTGAACGAACTACCGTTTCAAAATATTACCAATACATCGACTCTTTTAATTTCCGCTACTGGACGGGATTTGGATGCTGATTTTAAGGGAGTGACATTTTATTTAGACGGTAAGTCTCTTGAAAATGAAAAGCTTAGAGACCCTCAAAAAAGCCAATCAAACGTAAGTTATTTTCATTACTATGAGGCTAATGAAACTGGTGTGTTTACAGTGCACGCAATGGGAAGGGACAATACCGGCAACTTGGTTATTACTAATCCGAAAACCTTTATGGTGACGAATGGTACCCCCAGGGCTGAAATAGAGAATTCTGATGAAATAAAAACATTTATTCTTAAAACTCCCCAAATCCTAACACAAATTGATAACAATGGAACGATCCAATCCATCCAAATGATTGCACCTCTAAATTATAAGTTTATCGGAAAACCTGACATAAAAGTTCTAGGGGAAGGTAATGTTGCCATAGTGGATGCGGTTCTTGATAGTAATTCCACGGGAAACTTGATTGGATTTAACATCACAAATGGCGGGTCTGGCTATAAGCTCGATAACCTTGAGCTTCTAGTTACACAAACAAGGCGTGTTGTAAGAACTGGTACTCCCGCTCAAATCACTACAAGATGGCGTGAAACAGTAGGAGATCAAAATTGGGTTACTGAGGAAGAAATTGCAATTTACCTGAGGGAACAAGAATATGAGCAGCAACAAAGAGCTTTGGCCTTGGACCAAAATCTTTCCTCCAATTCATTTATTGGCTCCTTCTTCTTTGGCTCAACATTTATAAATCTGTATCCAGGGGAAACTTATTTCGATATCAAGAGAAGATTTGATGGTACATTGATGGCAGGCGAGGGGTATATGGTTGCTCCTCGTTGGGAACCAATTTTGAATGTTGATGCAGGCGACGGATTAGTCACTCTTGATAGACTTCCTCTCGATCCGCCCATAAATGGTTCCAGTAAGCTTTCCGATTTTTCTCTAGTATGGGATTCACTTATAGCAAAGGGTAGAATTTCAGGAGGTTTTACAAGAGCACCTATCTATCTTGAAGTTAACGCTACTTCGAATCTGGAAAATATAGAGAATATCTCTTTGTACATCAATGGGGTCCTCAATTCAGAGAATATAAAATCGACTCATCCTTACACATTTCCTTTTATAGCTGATAATGCACAAAATACTTTTCTAAGTTTTGCGGCGAAGGATTATGATGGGAATGTCTTTTTTACAAAACCTGGCTTGCTTTCAATAAAAGAGCATGAAGGAAGTGGAATAATAGCCTCTTTTACCGAAACAAATGCAACCAATGAGTTGACAGCATCGGTTCAAATTGGCTCGGACAATATTTTCAGTGTGGAAGCTTCTTCGGCTTACGGTATCAAAGAAGTGGAATTCTACATAGATGGTGCTTCGGTCGGTTTCGGAAAAGATATTGGAGACGGAAAATTCACTTACATTGAAGATTTTGCTGATTATTCACAGGGTGAGCATTACCTATCGTTTGTGGCGAGAGATTCCATGGGAAATGAAGTAGGTACTTTTGACCCGGCTATTACCAACATTGAACAGTTTAAGCATAAAAAAATTACGGTCGTGCCTTCGGTGGTTAGGCATTCTCCAACAATTTTTCCCATTCCTAGAATGATTAACGACCAACCTGTATCCTTTCGGATTAAACGAGGAGTGCCTGCGACAATTAATACTTTTGCTACAACTGACCGCGATGAAAAGCCTTACAGGATTTATTTATTAGCAAACGGTACAAAACTCAGATCCACCAGTGGGGAGTATTTTGTATCATATGACGAGAATTCAACTTTGCACCAAAATGGTATTTTCAGTTTTGAATTCATTCCTGAGTCTGAAGGCAATTACACCTTGCTTCCCATGATCATTGATACAGCGGGATTGCAGAAATTTTCTACCGAAACCATCTTGATGCAGGTGGTTCAGAATGTTACATCAGCACCTCAGGTCTCAATGGTTTTTCCAGAGAATAACTTGGCAATGAGTAAGCATTCCAAAATGCGTTTCGTGGCGAGTGCAAACCATGCAGATGGATCGTTGGTTGGGGTGCAATTTTATTTGAACGGGTTTAAGTATGGAGACTTTAAATTCTATGAAAAAGACAAACCCAAAGACAGTGTGTTTTATACTGTGGATCTCGAACCTCCTTTTACACAGGATGTGAATATTGTTACAGCAAGTGCTTTGGATAGCAGTGGTAATGAGAATTTTGCCCCGGCGGTAATTGTTACGCTAACACCAGGCGATGAAAAAATTCCGCAAATTCAACTAGACCCGCTAAATCCCTTTTATAGCGAGAATCAAAGCCTTTTTCTAAGTGCCACGGTTTCGGATTTTGCCGATTCCTCCAGCGGACAGGGAGTTGTCGAAGAAGTTTCATTTGTGATTAATGGGCAAGTTGAACGAATTTTCACCCAACCACCATACTTTTGGATTTGGGACGCAAATTCTTCGGGTCTTTACAACATTTTTGTCATGGCGAGAGATAATGAAGGCAATGTTGCGGTCTCCAATACCTACACGACTGAGATTGGTGAATTGTATGGAGAGCAAAAACCCGTACTTGGTTCGATTACCCCAAACATTCTAGGTCAGGTAAAAATTTATGACGGGGTTCAGCAAGTTCAGGTGTCTGGGTCGCAACGAAGAATTGCTGAAACCTATGAAGTTGAAAAGACTACAATCATACAAGGACTTAGTACTAAATTTCTAAGTCAACTATACGCAGGACAAGTTGTTCGTTTTGCCAATGGAGATCAACTATCATCCAAAAGTTATGTAATCCTTGAAATTACGGACGATGAAACATTAAAAATTAAAGGAGAAATAAATGCAGAGGATTTAACCCTACTTTCTGGATGGTCAAACCTTCAATTTTTCAATGTATATCGGGTTGGTTCCTTGATACCACTGAATTTAAATTCAAATATCAATGATGATTCTTATGTAGCTGTAGAATTTTATGAGAATGGTAATTTGATCGAAAGGGATATGACTTGGCCTTTTTCCAGTGCATTCGTCCCAACGATCGAGGGAAATTATTCAATAGCAGTAGTCGCGGAGAGCGTTACGGGTGAGCAATCATTATATACCGAAAGAATAGAAGTCCTACCCAAAACGGGATTTTTACCAGATGGCAGCATCACCATTCTACCTGATTTGACGAGGAGTGGATCAACCACAATTGGATCTGAACTCATTTTAGTTGCTAATTATGATGACATTGATAGCGGGATGAATAGGGTTGAATTTTATTTAAACGGGGACCTTATCCACATTGATCGTGAAAAACCGTTTTATTGTAAATTCCAACCTCTTTCAGATAGTGATATTTATACCACGGACCGGACTTGGGAATTAACTGCTGTAGGAATTGATAATGATCAAAATCGGATTGCGTTTGGACAACCGGGAACCGTTCAATCCAGCGTGCTATTACCTAATGCTGAAATAAAAGTACCACTCAATGGAGCAGAGTATGCCCATGAACAAAGCATAAAAATTAGGGTCGATATAAAGGGTAATAACTTAGAAGGACTTCTTGGTAGGGGGGCAAACGAAGTAAACCCCAATGCGAGTCTGACTCCACGGCAAATGAACATAATGGGAAATGGAGAATTTATTTGTGTTGCTCAGGAATCTGCTTGGGGGAGTGGTATTTTCCTTGCAGATTGGGTTTGTGATCAGAATTTAGCCGGTGAATCAGATACAATAGAGATTGTTGGGGCGATTGTGATGGAAGATGTTAATGTCGATGGATTACCTTTTACCCCATCCATTCTAACTGATATTGTTTCGATAAAAGTTGTCGAACCTGATCTCTCAGGTGATCCTAAAGCGGCAGTAAATCAGACTTATCAGGATCTATTGGGTAGGAGTGCATCGGAACAAGAGGTAAATTCTGCGATTACAGAAGATATGGAGGCTTCATCATCATATCTTTTCGAAAATGACGATTTTCTTCGCTGGGCAGCTCACATATCAGAAAAGGCAATTTTTCAAAATATGGTTAATGCAATTGCGGGCTATCATATTATGGTTGGAGAATATCCTGACTACCTGAAAATCCGCGAAATTATGGACACTTATTCAGCCATTCCTAATTACGGGCAGGATGGGAGTGCTGATGTGGACGGGGATGGATTTTCTCTTCGCCAGGAAAATTTATTCAGAACAAGCGATCAGGATGCGGCTGATTTTCCCGATAGTGCCTTTAGCATGGGTTCCTTTGTTGATGATACCTTATCTTCAAGGGACTTCACCGATAACCACGATCAAGTACCTCCCTTAACTCCTCCAGCAACCGGGAATGATCGATTCACAAATTACGACAAAAACAGAAGAGAGTTTTTTCGATTAATTTATGGAAATAAATATGGATCTTTACCAACCTTTCAGCAAGAAACACAGGCTTCCTACAGGATTTCCGTTTTTGATCCAAATTCTCAGGAAGCTCAGCGAGACCAACAAATGATGATGATGCAACAGATGTCTATGTATTCAAACTTTGGGTTTGGGGGTGTTGGTGGAGGAGGCGGAAGAGGTGGTGGCGGAGGAAATATAAATCCTTTTGCAGCCCTGTTGGGCAATACCAATACTCAAAACCCACAACAAACGGCTGCGACTTTTCGGAATGGAGAACCGGCAGTCCTGTTTGTTGTAAACATGATAGTAGAGGAAAAAATAAATAACCAGGATATGATATATGGGGCCTCGCAAAAGCATGATTATTATAAAACCGCAGCTTTGATTTCAAGCTTTTGGCAAGAAAATCTGGGGGTTATGTCAGACGAATTAATCGCAGGGTTTCATGGGATGAGCACGGAAAAAATTATTTCGAATTTAATGAGAGACTCTCGTTATTTCGATCGTTTTGGAGGGCTTTCGATTTCCAAGGATGCAAAAGAGGTTGAAAACGCGCCGGGTTGGAAAGATTTGACTTGGCTAGGTATCTACAATGACAAAACATTTCCTTGGATCTTTCATTCTCAATTAGGCTGGGTTTATGTACATAGCCCTGACGGGAAGCACGCTTGGTTATTTATTCCAGAATTAGGTTGGTTTTGGACTACAGAGTTAGTTTGGGCAAATCGTAACCCGGAATGGATACTGTGGCTTTATGAGAAAGAGAAATCTCGATGGATTGGCTATTATACATTTACGCCACTTGGTAAACAGTTACTCAGTGAAGGCCGGACTTTTTGGGACCCTCAGACCCAGAGCGATTTTACCTTTGAGTAAATCCGCCCTTGAAAATTCAACAGCTGGTTCACTCCATAGACCCTAAGACAGGAGGAGTTGCCAAGGCAGTGCTGGATTTGTCAGAGGCAATTGAAGATCTTGGAATCAAAATTGAAACCGACGAAGCTCAGATATCCAAGTCTTTGGTCACTGGTATAATCGCACACGGTTTATGGCAATGGCCGGGTGTTGTAGCGTATAAAAATTGGCAAAGAAAACGGACACCTTACTTAGCCTTTCCTCATGGTATGCTTGACCCGTGGTTTAAAAAAGCCTACCCGCTTAAGCATTTTAAAAAGCAACTATACTGGTGGTGGATACAGGGAAAAATTTTAGAAAATGCGTTTGCAGTTTGTTTCACAACTGAAGAAGAAAGGACGCTTGCTCGGAATACTTTTTGGCCCTATCAATGCAAGGAGGTTGTCACGGGTCTCGGAGTCGGAGATCCTCCCGGTGAAGGAAAAAGTCAGATATCTACTTTTCAGAAGCAATTTCCTCAAACCAGAGGTAAAGAAATTCTTTTGTATATGGGACGTATTCATCCCAAAAAAGGTCTGGATCTACTATTGAAAGCCTTTGTCAGTCAAAAAAGAGCTAATGACCTATTGGTAATCGGAGCACCGATTTCGAAGGAGGACTCTTATTATAAACAACTTCGTAAGGAATTTAAGGGCAAAGAGGAACAAATTCTTTGGACAGATATGATAGAGGGCGATTTAAAGTGGGGTGCCCTACGGTCGGCCGATTCTTTAATCCTTCCATCCCATCAGGAAAACTACGGGATGGTGGTAGCAGAAGCATGTTCAGTTGGAACACCTGTCCTCCTTACAAACAAAGTAAATCTGTATCAAGAAATTTTGGAATATGATGCAGGCTTGATCGAACTTGATACGCAAAGGGGTGTTGACCAACTGGTTAGTCAGTGGATTAAGGGAAGCATTCAAGAAAAGGGGCAAAATGCTCTAAAGTGTTTTCATGATAAACTGCATATATCCAAGACGGCGGAGAAAATTATTGGGCTTTTTCAGGAAGCTGCCAAGACGCCATCTCATGAAAATTAATATTTTGCAGGGTGCGTTTCTCCCAGTGCCTCCATGGAAAGGCGGTGCAGTTGAAACAGCCTGGTATTCTCTGGGTAAAGAATTTGCCAAGAGAGGACATGAAGTGACACATGTCTCATGCATGTCCATGGGTTTAGCAAATGAGGAGACGGATGGAGGCGTAAAATACATAAGAGTTCAAGGTGCCAATGCCGTGTCTAATCCTTATTTATTGAAGCTACTTGAGCTCCCTTATGTTATCCGGGCAAGAAAAGTCATGCCAAAGGCAGAGATTATGGTAACCCATGCTTTTTGGGCTCCCCTCTTGTTTCCAAGGGATACTTTGGGAAAACTATATGTTCATGTGGGCCGATATCCTAAAGGACAACTCAGGCTATATAAAAGAGCCAGCCGTTTCCAAGTACCAAGCAAACCAATCGCAGATGCTTCTCACAAACAGATTCCTGAGGATGCCCATAAAATTAAGACCTTACCCTATCCATTGACTTGGCAACCTTCAAAAGATCTTAACTTTAATCACAAAGAAAAAGTAATTTTGTACGCCGGGCGGATACATCCAGAGAAAGGCGTGAAATCTCTTTTTCAAGCTTGGGCGAAACTATCTATGGAAATTGTGAAAGGATGGACTCTCCGCGTCCTTGGGCCTTGGAAAAAAGAACAGGGGGGTGGGGGAAAAGAATTTCGTGTCTTATTGGAGAGAATTATAGAAACGAGTCAAAATAAAATCGAATTCCATGAGCCACTTTTTGAGAGAGAGACCTTGAAAATAGAAATGGAAAGAGCATCCTTTTTTATTTACCCATCTCAGGCCAGACAAGGTGAGACCTTTGGATTGGCAGTCTTAGAAGCAATGAGTTGCGGATGTATTCCTATCGTCTCCGAGCTCCCGTGCTTTGCGGATTTTATTTCATTCGGGAGTGAAGGGTTTTGTCTGCAAGAAAGAAAAAAACAGAATATGGAAGAAGCCATAAGGGCGGCATTATCTAAAGTTATTGTCCTTCAGGAATGTCAAAAAAGGGAAATTGGAATTGCCGCTTGGGAACGGTCCAAAGAGTACGAACTAGATAAGGTAACTCAGTTTTATTTGGATGATTTCTTTTCACTTATTTCAAAACAATAAATCGCCTTTTCCAATTTAAAATCTTGGTATGTTTGTCTCAGCAATTTATGTTGGAGGGATGTTTTTAAACAAGATTTTATCTTTTGGATTAATAATGGGTCTTTTTTCAATAAATTCCATTTTTGGTTGGGCAGAACCTGAAAATGAAAAAAACCTTCCAGATGACCAAATTATAATTCCTGAAACGCTACTGAAAGTTTCAGGTGAAAAAGTGGGTCTTGAAAAAATAGCTGAAAAATATGTAGGCCTTTATTTTTCTGCCAGTTGGTGCGGGCCCTGCAGAAAATTTACTCCCAAACTTATAGAATTCAGGAATAAGCATGAAGAAGAGTTTGAAGTGATATTAGTAGGGGGAGATGGAAGCGCAAAGGCTCAAGCAAACTATATGAAAAAGTACGGCATGCCATGGTTGGCTATGGAAAATCAGTCCTCAGAGTCAAAACATGCAAGCAAGGTAACAGGTGTGGAGTTTATTCCTTTTCTCGTGATTGTGGATCAAAAGGGAAATATCGTCACGAAAGACGGAAAAAAAGATTTGGCTAAGTGGGGTGACCAAGCACTTAAGTATTGGAAAGATTTGTAAGAGCTGGGCCTTAAAGGCGAACGGGCACGCCGTGCTCTTGCATTATTTCCTTACTTTCTTTTATGGAAAACTCCCCAAAATGGAAAATGCTTGCAGCCAGAACCGCACTGGCATGACCTTCCAAAATTCCCTCTGCCAAGTGCTCAGGCTTGCCGACACCGCCGGAAGCAATCACAGGAATCTCTACGGCATCGCTCAAGATGCGGGTTAAATTGATATCATACCCATCTTTGGTGCCATCGCGATCCATGCTGGTAAGCAAAATCTCTCCAGCTCCTCTGTTCACGACTTCTTTGGCCCAAGCAATGGCATCCAAGGAGGTCTCTTTTCTCCCCCCGTGGGTATAAACGATCCACTGATCTTTTCCCGAAATCCGTTTAGCATCAATAGCCACTACAATGCATTGATTTCCGAACTGTGAAGAGGCTAGATTAATAAGGCTTGGGTTTAAAATAGCCGCGGTGTTTAAGCTTACTTTGTCTGCCCCGCAGAGCAACATTTGCCGGATATCCTTTAGCTCACGGATTCCTCCTCCAACGGTTACAGGCATAAAGCATGATGCAACGGTTTCCTCCACTACCTCATGCATGGTTTGTCTTTCATCACTGGATGCGGTGATATCCAAAAAAACCAATTCATCCGCACCCTGCTCTTGGTAAGCCTTTGCCACCTCTACGGGGTCCCCTGCATCAATGAGCTTTTTAAACTGCACTCCTTTTACCACTCTACCACGATCAACATCCAGACAGGGAATAACTCGTGCAGACAGCATAGAATTGTGACTTAAAGGAAACTTAGGTGCTCAATAAATAGCAAGAAAATTTACTCGTCTGCAAACGCAACATCTGGTTTGTAAGAAAGAACCAGCTTATATTGCTGACCTGGACGCATAACGAGTGGATGGTCTCGAACCAAGAATTGAACATAATGAATATTTCCGGAATATCCGCGAAACTCAGGATTTTCCGAAACAGTTTCGAAGGAACTCCACTTTGCCTGAAAGTCATCTGTTTCCACGTTTGCTCGCAAACCTTCAGCTCCTTGGGTAAGAGTGGTACCCAACCGGTAAGTAGAGTGGGGTGAACCGATAATAAGGGCTAACCTCATTTTATCCAAAGTTACTTGGTTTTTAACCTTAAAACTAAATTCGGACTGGATACTCCCACTTCCAAATGTCCACTGCACTTGACAACTTCCCAATCCGTGCGAGTATTCGCCGTTTATTTTGATTAAGTCAGGTTGCTCGAAACGAAGATAAAATGATTTTCTCAGTCCAACTCCGGTAACACAGTTTTTTCCGTAGTATGCCGGGATTACAGTGGAATCGCCAAAAGTTAGTTCCGGCAGCATAACTGGCAAATACTGATTGACTGGCCAATCAAAAATTCCAGGACAATGGGGAAATGCTAAGTTATCGCAGTTGGGTTTGGCACCCGGACCGATTAAAGGAAGTTGAAATTGCAGACCATGGTTCTCATCCCTGTAAAGAAACAAACCATGCTCTTTTTTGTGGGACTTATCAAAAGTAACAAATCTTCCTGCTACTTTGGACCGCTGAGGAGGAGCAACCCCGAGGGTACCACCTATCACCCTAGCAAGTCTTGACCATTGGCAGAGGTACCTTGCGGCGTCAAAATTGGCCATTCTTGTGGTATGATTTGATACTGTGTTTCTTTCGTCATCCCGAATAACTAGATCGCCCTTTTCCTGATCCATATAGGTAACGAAGAAATACTGAAAAAGTTTTCGCAATGTTTCCAGACACAGGGGCATTTTTTCTGCTGATATCCAATGATCACGCATAGACTGCAAGATCATGCTTATGCAATGTAGTTGCCCATAAGCCCCAACCGACCTACCGTAATTCCATCCAAGCCCATCCTGCCTTGTTATGTCTGGTAACAAACGGAGATATTTTTCAGCAAAAGTTCTGAGTTTTGGAAGTTTACGATCCTTGAGATGAACATTTGCATGAAGTTGAAGAGCTTGCCGGATAAAGATGAACGACAAAGGACCGTACAAATCATAGACACCACATGTCCCCTCTGGAAAATCATTACAGTAACCGCTTGAGCTGTATGCTTCGATTCTTTCCACAAAACGATCGATAACTTTTCCAGTATCATCTTTCTTGGTTAAACCGAAACTGAAACGAGCGACAGATTTAGCCACATTGAAAGCCTGAAAATGATCTTTGTGATCTGAACGAGACATCAGGGATGTGTCTAGCTGCTCTCTCGTTTGATTCTGCAATCTTTCCCAAACCAAATTTCTTTCTTTGGATGCACCAAAAGAGAGAAGACCAAGGGCCGCATAGGCCAGTCCGTTTTCTGAGGCTTCAGGAGTGAAAGCTTGCTGCGTAACACAGCGAGCAGAGAGATCAAACAGATCAAAGCCCTCTAGTTCCACTTCTCCAGAAGCTCGGAAGAACTCCCCAATTGCCAATGCGGCGTGACCAGGTTCATCAACCCTAGAATCTTCACCGGGAGCGGGGGTGACGCTGCCATCTTCGTTTATATGCTGGAGATTGTTGCCAAGCAAAGAGCGGGCAAGATCCAAGCATTGTTCGGAAAAGTTATGCATAAAAGGCCGAAAGGGATATTCAACGCAAATCGACTAACCTGCCTTGAAAGAGAAGGTTTGTCAATGTGTTATGAAGTTTGAATAAGTTCAAGAAACTCCTTGTTAGAAGAGGTTTTGGCAAGCCTTTCTAAGAGAGTTTCCGCAGCGTCAATTACTTTCATTGGAGACATGGCTCGGCGCAAGAATGATGTTTTGTTCAAAATATTTCGATCGACAAGGTCTTCTTCTTTTCTTGTTCCTGAAGATGCCAGGTTGATTGCAGGCCAAAGTCTGAGTTCAGCAACTTTACGGTCTAATATAATTTCACTATTTCCGGTACCTTTAAATTCCTGAAAAATTAACTCATCCATTTTTGAGCCTGTTTCAATCAAGGCGGTTGCAACTATAGTCAGGGAGCCTGACTCCTCAGAATTTCTAGCAGAAGAGAAGATTTGTCTTGGCTTTTCGAGCGCACGCACGTCCAGTCCGCCAGTCATGGTGCGCCCACTCTTTCCGGAATTGGCGTTATACGCCCTCGACAGCCTAGTGATGGAATCCATCAAAAGAATGACATCTTTATTGGATTCAACAAGACGTTTAGCCCGTTCGATCGCAAGTTCCGCGACCCTGAGGTGGCTTTTCACTTCTTCGTCATTGGAGGAAGCATAAATTTCTGCATCCACTGTTCGTTTAAAATCGGTTACCTCTTCCGGGCGCTCATCAATGAGCATCACCATTAGATGACACTCCGGGTGATTTTCTTCAATCCCTTTAGCAATGTCGTGAAGGATCGTGGTTTTTCCTGCTCTCGGAGGTGCGACAATCAATGCCCTTTGTCCTTTCCCAATTGGGCAAAAAAGATCTAGAACACGGGTGGTCATCCGTCCATCATTTGTTTCAAGATTTAATTTTTCCTTGGGTTGGATTGTGGTCAGTTGATCGAATCTGAAAAGTTTTTTGCGTTCGTGAATTGGTAATCCGTCCACGGAATGAACGTACTGTACTTTTGGGTTTGGTCTTCTATGATCAAAGGAGGCGTCCGCACGGATAATTGAACCTCGCTTGAGCTTAAATCTTCGAACGAGTTCTTTGGATACGAAAGGATCGTGAGGGGTGGTTTTACCACCTCGGCTTGGGTCAAGCAAAACACCTGCTTTATTCTCGACCAAGTCGAGCATACCCTCAACCTGTTTAGGGACGGGAGCAATATTTTGTTCTTCGCTCATAAGATGCAAAATGGGTTTGCCTAAATTTAGGCGATAATAAGGGGGACATCCGAAACTAAGTTACTTCCAAAAGCGGACGAAAATCTATATTGAAAATTTCATATGAGATACGTCAACCATGTAAAACGAAAATTTCTGAATGAGATGGTTCTTTTTGTCTTGTTGGATTAAGAGTAAAATATATGAAGCCATATTATTTAACCACTGCAATCGATTATGCGAATGGATTTCCCCATTTAGGACACGCGTATGAAAAAATTTTAGCGGATGTTATCAGCAGGACGAAAAAGGTGATGGGACAATCTTCACATTTTGTAACTGGATTAGATGAGCACGGACAAAAAGTCCAGCAAGGAGCAGAGAGGGAAGGAGTCAAGCCACAAGTGCGATGTGACCGTATTGCAAATGAATTTAAAAAAATGTTGGTCAGCTTAGGCATTGCAAATGATGATTACATTAGAACCACCGAGTCACGCCATAAAAAGGTCGTCGAAAGTTTGTTGCAAGATTTGTTCGAAAGAGGAGAAATTTATCAGGCAGAATACAACGGTTTTTACTCGATGAGAGCCGAACAATTTCTTCAGGAAAAAGATAAAGTGGATGGGGTATGGCCAGAGATTTTTGGCGAGGTTACTGAAATAACCGAAAAAAATTATTTTTTTAAACTAGGAAAATATCAGGAATGGTTGCTTCAATTTTTAAAGGGAAATAAGAATTTTATTCTTCCCGCACATCGCCAATCCCAAGTGATTGAATTTCTTAAGGAACCTCTCAATGATCTCTGTATTTCCCGACCAAAAGAACGGTTATCTTGGGGTATACCTCTCCCTTTTGACCAGGAGTATGTCACTTATGTTTGGTTTGATGCACTGGTTAACTATGTAACCGCAGCTGGTTATGGAGGGAAAGAATTCACGATACTTTGGCCCGCAGATCTCCATGTCATAGGCAAGGATATCCTGGCTCCTCCCCATGCGATCTATTGGCCCATTATGCTTGAAGCCTGCAATATCGAACTTCCCAAGAAGATTTTAGTGCATGGATGGTGGACTAGTTCGGGAGAGAAAATGTCTAAGAGTACAGGGGAAAGCATAAATCCGCTAGAGTTGATCAATGACTACGGAGCTGATGCATTCCGCTTTTTTGTTATGAGAGAAATGAAAGTAGGTCAGGATGCCGAATTCTCAATCGAGAGATTTGACTCAAGATACCGGGCAGACTTGGGAAATGATCTTGGAAATTTAGTTAGTAGGTTGCTTCATATGTGTGCAAATTATTTTGGTTCAGTGGTTCCGGAAAATCACGAGCCAGAGAAACCAGAATTGGAACTTCAAAAGAAGTGGAAAAGCACCCAAAAAATTTCGAAGGCGTTTTTCGAGGAATTTCAATTCAGTCTAGGACTGGAACAGGTATCGGGCTTTATTCGGGCAATTAATAAATACGCGGATAATAGAGTTCCATGGAAACTTGCCAAGTCTGCTGAAGAGGCAGACCATAAAAACCTGCAGACCTGTCTTTCAAATATGGTGGAGGCTCTTCGCCTTGCCAATTCTTTACTTGTGGCCGTTATGCCGGAAATTCATGCAAAAATAAATGAGAGACTTGGTCTGACTGCCTGTAAGTCATGGCAACACGATCTTATCTGGGATCATCGTTTAAATGGAAAAACGATAAAAGAAAAAATTATTCTGTTTCCTCGGAAGTAGTCCCCTCTTTTTCCAACCATTCGATTTCGAGGGAAAGCACGCGGGTATCATCTGCTTCCAAAACTTTAATTTGCAAACCTGCAATTTCATGGACTTCCTGATCTTCAGGAATTCTTCCAAGTTCTTTGGTGATCACTCCCCCAACTGTTGCGGTATCATCTTCGTCTTCGAACAGATTAATTTGATCTGGAAGATCATGAACGGGTACAAGACCGGAAATTCTCCATTTGTTTTCATCGATTTTCTCCACGGCTTTTTCATCTGAATCAAATTCATCCTGAATCTCGCCTACAACCTCCTCCAGGATATCTTCAAGAGTGATTACACCGTCAATTCCTCCGAATTGATCTCGAACTAAAGCCATATGAACTTTTAACTTCATCATCCTCTTGAGTGCCGCAGGCAACGGTTCTTCCCTCGATAGCAGAGCTGGGGCTTTGGTTATTTTTCGTAAATCAAAATTTTGGCTCTTTTCCGAAAGTGCCCGAAAGGCATACTTTACATGGACAATCCCGAGACATTGATCAAGATCATGGTCACAAAGGGGTAACCTGGTATGTCCACAGGATTTAGCAATTTCTAAGTTGGTGGAGAAGGAATCATTTACATCAAGAATTTGAACCTGGTTCCGGGGGATCATGACATCGTTTACCTTTAGCTGGCTCATTTCGATTGTATTTCCCATAATTTCGAGAATTTCCGGATCAAGATTTGCTCCCTCCCGACCGACGACCCGGATATGGTCAGCAACCTCACTTTCTTCGTCCTGTTCCATTACCATCTTTTGACTGGATGATTCCATACCTTTTTCCACAATTAAAATTAGAAGAGACAAAGGCTTGCAGATAAGTCTGATTAAGAACACTGGGAAAAAAGCGGGCTTTAAATATAACTCTATGTTTGGACTTTGGCTAATTTTCTTCGGCAGCATCCAGGATGCAACTCTTTCAACGGATAGAGAGGCAACAAAACAAAATGCCAGTAGCCCGGGATTATTTTTCGGGCCTTCGAGATAAAGATTGGAAAAGACAGAAAAAACCAAAAAGCCAAATAAAATTTGCAGGGAAGAAAGTGTGGATGCTTCCACATGGAAAGGGCGCTCATGGTTGGGTAGTTGTAAACTATCTGACAACAAACGGTCTATTTGGTTTCCAGAACTGGGGCTGGCAACTAAACCGGATCGAATCCGGTCAATCAAGGTACGATACATACCAAGAGCGATCGCCCAAAAGATAAAAATGAGCCAAATTACCAAAATCTGCGGCCATGGAAAACTACCAGGAATCATGGATGATCAAGTAATGGAACGATTTCCTCCAATGCTGACAGTACTTTTTCGTTTTCAATTTCCGTGCCTATGGAAAGGCGAAGATACTTTGCCAATTCACCGGGCATGGCCCGGGTTATGACCCCTTTTCGTTGCAAGGCTTCAAATGCTTTCTTGCCATTTCCTAGATTGACAAGGATGAAGTTGGCCTGACTTGGAACATATTCAAGATCGAGGTTCTGCAAGCCTTGCTCCACTTGTCTAAGACCGTTTTCATTTCTTCTCCGACATTGAAGAACCCAGTCCTCATCCTCCAGTGCTGCAATCGCAGCGGCTTGGGCGATGGAGTTGGCATTGAATGGTTGTCTAGCCTTTTGAAGAAGAGATATCATTTCCTTCGATCCGTATCCATATCCGATCCTTAAACCGGCCAGTCCATGGATTTTGGAAAAGGTACGAAGTCCGATTACTTTCTTGCCTGACTGGATAAAAGGGCGGATATCGGGAGGGTCGTCAAGATATTCAGAATAAGCTTCATCTAGGCAGAGAATGACATGTTCAGGTATCGTATCAATAAACGAGTAGATTTCGTCCTTGGTATTAGTAGTACCGGTTGGGTTATTAGGACTCGGCAGAAAAACGATTTTGGTTTTTGAGTTAATGGATTCCTTTATCAGGGTCAGGTCATGCGTAAGATTAGGCATGTGGGCGGACACCGGTTGCCCTCCCATCAAAAGAGTAACCAACTTGTATACTGCAAAAGCATGTTCACCAAAAATGATTTCATCATTTTCACCAATAAAGACATGTCCCAGTAACTCAATGATTTCATTGGACCCATTACCTAGAATAAAGTGTTCGTTTGAGAGTGAAAACTTGGAAGCCAGTCTTTCCAACAGAAAAGTACCACTCCCATCCGGATATAGATGCACTTGATCAAGTGCACCCTTTGCTTTTTCGAGAGCATGTGGTGAGGCACCCCAAGGGTTTTCATTGGAGGCAAGTTTTACGATTTCGTGCGCGGCTAGACCAAATTGTTCAGCAACTTTTTCAATGGGTTTGCCAGGGGTGTAAATAGGTTGATCGAGGATGCGGGGATTCGCAAGTTGCGTTAAATTCATTGGCAAAGGGTAAGCTATCCTCATGCTACTCATACTTCAAGGAAAAGCTTTTCCTTGAATTCGCGTATTGTGCGTCTGAAACACTTTTGTAATAGTGGTGGTCGTGAGAGTTGTGCTGTTTGGAGCTTCTGGGCTATTGGGATGGTCCGTTTATCAAGAATTGAATCGAAGAGGTTTTGAAAGTATTCAATACTGCCAAAGACCATCAGATAAAGGTCCATTATCTTCCTTCAGGGGGTTGAGTTTGGTTGATGAGATGCAACTCACGCGCGAGCTACTCGACCAATGGCCTGATGCAATTATAAATTGTGCGGCTGTCTCTTCGCCTGATTCCGTAAATCAGGATCCAAGGGGAGCAGCAAAACTAAATGTTGATGGTGCCCAAAAACTGGCGGAGATATCCTCTCATCTGGGTGCGAGGTTTATCCATATTTCAAGTGATATGGTTTTTGAGGGACGGGAGGAGCCTTACCGCTCAACTGATTTGCCCAAGCCAGTCAGCGAATACGGAAATCAAAAGCTGGAGGCCGAAAAAAAAGTTCTTTCCGCAATCGATGAAAATGTAGTCGTTTTACGACTTACTCTGATTAATGGAAATAGCCCGCGGGCCAATCGTAGTCCGCATGAAAGAATTTTTGAATCTATCCAAAAGGGGCAACCTCTTACCCTTTTTGACGACGAATACAGGCAACCCTGTTCAGCAGATAATGTGGCGTCGGTTGTGGTGGAACTGCTTGAAAGACCAAACCTGACCGGGTTGTTTCACTGGGCAGGAACTGAAGTTATATCTCGTTTTGAATTGGGAAAAAGAATCCTCGAAAGGTTCGGTTTTTCAGCAAGCTCACTCAATCGAGGTTCTATCAATGAATCTTCCAAGCGGGTTGGGAGGCGCCCAGCCAAACTTACCTTTGAGCTCTCACCCTTGATGGGTAAAATCAAAACAAAACCACAGAATATAAGGGAGCAACTTGAGGGATTAAAAGTTCCTGACGGTCTTTTCAAGTGGTATAAGGAAAATGCGAATGACCCGTCGAAATATACTTTACGAATATAATTAATAATGTTCCTTTATCCTAACGCAATAGAAGACGGTCTGACGAATATGGCGAGAGATTGGCTACTTTTCGATCAGGCAGATTCGCCGTCTTTTCGTCATTACCAGTGGTCTTCCATGGAAACAAGCTTTGGATACGGTCAAGACTGGGAATGGGTTGAGGAAATAACCGGTATTTCAGTTGATCAATTAATTCGCAGACCTACTGGCGGTGGAATTGTGAAGCACGGTAAAGATTGGACCTATTGTCTGGTCATCCCCAGGACTCATCAATCATTCTCCATACAACCCCTTGATTTTTACAAGGAGGTTCACCTATGTATTGCATCGGCATTTGCCCGCCAACATGTAGTAACAACCTTGCAGCCCTGCCCAACTAATAAAGAAAAAATGATCCCGGGCGACTGCTTTGAAGAACCGGTGGGATGGGATCTTATGAATGTTGATTTCTCAAAAAAGGTAGCTGGTGCGGCGATGAAAAAATCCAGAAAGGGCCTGTTACTTCAAGGTACCATTCTTATGGATAAGGCATGGGCACTCAATAAACAAAAATTTCAAGAAAGCCTCACACATTGCCTCGCAGATATGGTCGGGGAGAAAATTGAGCGGGCAAACTGGACCTCAAAATTTTCTAACGAAATGGAAAAATTGCACCACCAATTTTCCTCTCTCGATTGGAAGAAAAAGAGAATCCGCAGTTAAGGAACCTTTTTTAAGGTCATCACGGATTCAATATGACGAGTTTGGGGGAAAAGATCAAAAGGCTGAATTTCCATAATCGAATAACCACCCTCCACTAAAATTTTTGCATCGCGGGCTTGCGTGGCAGGATCGCAGGAGATGTAGACAATGAATTCCGGTCTAAAGGATAAGGCTTGGGAGAGAAAGTTTTGATCGCATCCCCTTCTTGGGGGGTCTACAAGCAGTGTGCATGGTCGAAAAGTTGAGTCGATCGCATCAAAAATAGAAGATGCATCTCCTAAAATAAATTCCGCATTCACTATCCTGTTGAGTTTGGCATTCGCTTGTGCTCCATGAAACCCTTCCCGGCTAATTTCGATTCCAATTACTTTGTTAAAGTGGGGTGAGGCAGAAATTCCAAAAAGACCGCTGCCACAGTAGGCATCAATTAAAAAAGATGTCTTCTGGGGCTGAGATTGTTTGATTACATAATTTACTAGCTCAGGAAGTATAGAGGGATTATTTTGAAAAAAATCTCCTGCCCGAAACTGAAAAGTAAGGTCGCCAATTCTTTCCTGCACCAGTTCATTTGGATCTGTGGTTATATATCCGTTGGTGTCTCGCAAAAGTAAGGTGCCCCCTTTTTTTAGTCCGAATCTTCTTTCTGCTAGGGTTTTCCTCGCCAACGGCAAGACCTGGTTAATTTTTTCAGTGGCTATCGGGCACTGGTCAATATCAATCAAGGACCTGCGGGTTCCTTGTTTTAAAAACCCCACTTTAAAAAAATGTGAAGGATGAGGTTTTTCGAAATGAGGAGTAAGCTTAGAGCGGTAGCCATATTTCTGTGGAGATGGGATTGGTCGGTTAACTGTAAATTCAATTCTTCCGATCCTTGCAAAAGAACTTTCGACCTGTTTCCGCTTCCATTTTAATTGGCTTGCATAATCCATATGTTGGTACTGACAACCACCGCATTCCCCAAAAAGGCCGCACACCGGCTCCACCCGGTCCGGAGATGTACGGTGCACAAATACACAGTCAGCGGATGAGTAATTTTTATGGTTACGGTAAATCCGAGCTTGGATTTTCTCACCAGGTAAAACATAGGGCACTTGAATGACCCAGCCTTTGTCTCTGCCCAAACCAAGACCCAAGTTAGTTAGAGACTCAATTTCTAAGTCAAGCAGGTGGTGATAGGGGTAGGGATGTGGTGTAAACCCTTTTGGAGAATTATTCATGATGAATTTTCTTAACGGACTCGCTATTTTCAGGCAAAATCGTTTTTTTACAACCTTGCAGATAAGAATAGAAAGCACTTCGAATCAGAAGATTAAACATTTGGTTCGTCTCAGAAAATCCAGTCACTACCGAAAAGATACGGGATTATTTCTGGTGGAGGGAAAAAGGGAGATCGAAGCCCTGATCGCAGCAGGACATTCTTTGGAAGAACTTTATTTTCTTCAGAACTCTGAAGAAGAAGTAGGATCAATCCTAGAAACACAAACAAGGCAGCAGGTTGCCTGCTTTGAACTGGCCGAAGAACCGATGAGCAAGATTTCCTACCGGGGGCAGACGACTAAACTGATCGGGGTTGCCAAAACTTGGGAAATTAACTTAAAAAATCATGAAATAAAAAATAATGACTTGGTTCTCATTCTGGATGAAATTGAAAAACCAGGAAATTTAGGTGCCATTCTCAGAACTGCAGAAGCCATGGGAGTTGAGTCAGTTCTATTATCGGACCCGAGTGTAGATTTTTATAATCCAAATGTAATTAGGTCTTCGATGGGATTATTTGCCAGTATGAAGGTATCTTGGGGAACAAAAGCGGAGGTTATGGATTGGATTCGTAAAACGGGCCTTTTGGTTGTGGGCACAAGTTCACAGGCTGAAAAATCGATCTATGAATATAATTTCTGCCCGAAAACCGCACTGCTTATGGGAAGTGAAAAGAGAGGACTGGGCCAGTTTTGGGAAACGAATGCGGATGTGATGGTTTCGATTCCTATGCAGGGACGCGGGAGTTCCTTAAATTTGAATTGTGCAACTGCTGGAGTACTCATGGAAATTAACCGTAGGAAGATGATTTCAAAGACTCTTTAGCCAAGGTGTTGTTTTGTCCAGTGCTTCTTTCATCGAAAGAATGGGCTCATATCCAAGATCCCGCTTGGCAGCGGCACTTGAAAACCAATGATCATGAGCTAATTGGCAGGCAACAAAACGAGTCATTGGCAAATCTGACTTCATGGGGAAAATTTTCCATAATAGTTCTGCGGCAAGTCCAATGGAATATGCTTTCCTAAGACTAATTTTCTCTTTGACTGGATGCAGATCAAGCTTTGTAAAAATAAAGTTAAGCCAAGACCATAGTTGCACTGGTTCGTTTTGTGAGATGAAATAGGCACGACCACCAATTGGTTTTCCCATTATGAGACAGTTGAGGGCCAAGATGTGGGCATGCACTACATTGTCAACATGTGTTAAATCCACTTGGTTTAAGCCATCACCGATAATTTTCAGTTTTCCGCTGCGGTGTCGGCAAATTACTTTAGGTAAGAGATGTGGGTCATTCTCTCCCCAAATTAAGTGTGGCCGGAGGGCAACTGAAGCAAAAGTTTCGTTATTCGACGAGAGAACCTTCTTTTCAGCGATTGATTTAGTGTAAGAATAAGGGGATATACGCGAAGAAATGTATGGCATATCTTCTTTTCCCTCTTTTATTGCATTGCCAGAGAAAACGACACTTGGTGAACTTGTGTAAATGAAAAATTGGACACCACTGATTTTAGCAACTTCTAAGAGATTTTCCGTTGCGATGTAATTGGCTGTATAATAATCATCATATCTTCCATCAATTCCAGCTTTTGCTGCAGTGTGAAAAATACATTGAACCCCATCAAATATTCTTGTATTATCAATTTTTTGAGACAGATCTACTTGGTGGTGTTTAATTTTATTTCTCTCATTATTAAAATTTGTACGGCTCAAGGTTTCAACCTCATGACCAAGTTCAGATAGTTTTTTGGAAATTTCACTTCCTAAGAAGCCGAGGCCCCCTGTTACTATAATTTTCACTTTTCAATGCCAATTGCCTGATCCTTTAATACCTCTTTTGACCATTTTTGAGATAGGACCAGTCGATGAATTTTGGCGTTATGTCTAGCATCAACAGGAAGCCTTCGCTGAAAGAAAAGCCTTCGCATTCCAAAATGACCAAAATTCTCTTCAATGATCGAATAAATTTGTTCGGAAAGCTTCGTTATATCAGATCTAATATTGGACATTTCCACCACCAAACATGGCTCTTGTATTTTTTTCGTTCCAATCCCGATCAGGGCACATCTATGTACCCCATTAAGATTATTTATCATGGGTTCACATCTCTCTGTTTCAAGTGGGCCAAATTTAGTTTGGACACATTCCGCTTTTCTGCCTAGGAAGCGCAGATTGCCTTCGTCATCCCAATATCCCAAGTCACCCATTCGATGATATGTTCTGGAATTGAATCTAAAACGCGCATCCCTAGTGGCACCAGGCATTTGGTCATATCCGTCGGTTACGCAAATTCCTGAAACACAGATTTCCCCAGTTTCAAATTTATTAGACACAGGGATAATCTCGTCTTCATCTTGGTTGGGAATGGGAGAGTTTTTTACTGGCATGAGCTGAATAGATACATTATTGACGGGCTTACCAAGGCATGACCCATCTCCATTTATTATGGACTGATTAAGTCTGGAAATTTGATTATGATTGGAGTAACTGACCGGGAGTGCCTCCGTTGCTCCATATGGAATGAAAACTTTCCCCAACGGAAGATAACTTGCTAATCTATGAACCAGTTTTGGTGTAACTGGTGCCCCAGCTAACATGATACGTCGGACATTTCTTAAGCAAACGCCATTTTTCTGGCAATAATCACTGATTTTTTTTCCGATAACAGGCGAACAAAAGGCGGATGTTACCTGATGGTCCAAGATTGTTTGTACGAGTTTTTCGGCATTGGCTTTTGCAGGCTTCCTGGGATTCATTTCCGGGATTACAGAGGTGACACCCAATGCAGGATTAAAAAGCGAAAAAATGGGAAGTGTTACCATGTCGACTTCTCCTCTTTGTATTCCAAATTCCCTTTCTAGAGTTTGAATCTGTGCATTGAAGTTTCTGTGAAGATATCGAACTCCTTTGGGTGGTCCGGTTGACCCGGAAGTAAAAACAATTGCAGCCAAGTCTTTATCTTGGGAATAATGCATTTGCGATGGATTGACCCTAAATTTTCTTTTTGTTCCTACCAAAAAGTTTTTGGTTATGCGTATTTTTAATCTTAGACTAGAAAAGGATGTCCGAAAGAGCGTGGAAATCCAGATACCCATATTAATTGCAATCAGAGTTTGCGGCTTGCTACGTTTAATACACTTTAATAGTGATTTTAATCCCATTCCGGGATCTATAATAATTGGTATTGCACCGATAAATAAAAGAGCAAAACAACATATTATTAGTTCGTAACCTGGTTTGACCATGAGCAGTGCACGGTCATTTCTTTGTACGCCTTTTTTTTGAAAAAATGTGCTACACAAAATTACGTCTTCATGCAATTCATTAAAGGTTTTTTTGAAGGGTGAATCGCAAGCAGAAATAATCGCCATTTCACTGGGAATTTCTGTAGCGTTTTTCTCAAGGTGTCGTACTAGATTTCCAGAGAGTTTTCTGTCGGACATTTCGGTTATTTAATTTACTCTGCAAGCCATCGCTCCGCTTCAATCGCAGCTTGGCAACCCATGCCTGAGGCAGTGATAGCCTGTCTATAGACATGATCTGCACAGTCTCCTGCTATGTAAACTCCTGGTATTTTAGTTAGTACGTTGCTTCCTTTCAGCGGTAACAAATATCCGTTTTCGTCCAGATCCAATTCATCTTTAAAGCATTCTGTATTTGGAATGTGACCAATCGCTACAAAAATTCCCTTGCAGAATACTTCTGAAGTTTTTCCGTCTTTCGTACCCGAAATCATTACACTTTTGGCTTTACCATCTTCACCGGGAATAATTTTTTCTGGCTTTGTTTCCCATAAGACTTTTATTTTCGGATGTTCCAACACTCGTTGAGCCATAATTTTTGATGCACGAAATTGGTCTCGTCGGTGCAGAATGGTGACTGATGAGCAAAAACGGGTTAAAAATAACGCTTCTTCACATGCCGAGTCCCCCCCTCCAACAACGACAACATCCATGTTTCGGTAAAATGCACCATCGCATGTCGCACAAGTGGTAACTCCTTTACCTCCATACATTTCCTGTTCACCGGGTATTCCCAGAAGCCTAGGTGCCGCTCCTGTGGCAATAATTACTGCCTTTGCTTCAATGGACTCATCACCCAATTTGAGTGTTTTTTTTCCCTCCCCGAAAATAACTGAGTTTACCAATGCATGTTTGATTCTTGCTCCAAATTTGAGGGCTTGTTTGCGTAAGTTATCCATGAGCATGAATCCATCAATTCCTTCCGGGAAGCCGGGAAAGTTTTCCACTTCCGAGGTGGTGGTTAATTGTCCACCCGGTTGCTTACCCTCCAGAATCAGGGGATTAAGATTTGCTCGAGCAGCGTAAATGCCCGCGGTAAAGCCGGCACAACCCGTGCCTATAATGATAATATTTTCCATGAATTTTTGTAGATCAACTTTTACAGAAGTAGTTTCCATAATTGATTTAAATTTTTAGAATGTCGAGATGTCTTTAATTGATAGCCACTGTCACCTTCAATCCTTTGTGCAAAAAAAGTCTTTGGATGGGGTATTGTCTAAAGCAAAAAGTGCCGGGGTCAAAAAACTGATCACCATAGGAACAAGCATTGATGATTGGGATTGCTATCAGTCTCTTGCCCAGAGTAAACCTAACATTTTTTATTCAGTCGGCTTGCATCCTTGCAATGTCGGAAAAGATTGGTCCAAAGACATTGAAAAGATCCCTGAATACTGGAACAGTGTTTGTCAACCAGTGGCGTTTGGAGAAATCGGCCTAGATTATTTTCACCTCCCTAAGGATAAAAATTTAGCGGAGAAGAAGGTAAATCAACAACAACAATGCTTTTCCAGACAGTTGCAATTAGCGAAGTTATTGGACATTCCGACGATTATTCATTCGAGGAATTCTTTTGAGGATTGCGTAAGTCTAATTGATCAGAGTGGTTTGGATTGGCAAAAAGTCGTATTTCATTGTTTTTCAAACGGAAAACTACAAATCCAAAAATTAGTTGACAGAGGAGGACGAGCTTCCTTTACAGGTAATATTACTTATGCAGGAAACGGTCAAATTTTAGATGCAGTTAGATACCAGGGCATCGAGAAGCTTATGCTAGAAACAGACAGTCCTTATTTATGCCCTGAACCTTATAGAAAATGTAAAAATGAACCATTCAGGGTAAGGGAGCTTCTTGTATTTCTGAAATCCCTTTTTGAGGAAGACTCACAATTGATAGAAAATACAATTTACAGCAACACAGAAAAATTTTTCAGATTATTAAGCTGATTCAAACTTGCAGTAAAATTTAAATTTCATATAGAATTGTAAAAACAATTCATTTTTCCAGTTTGTTAATAATCCCATCTAATTAATTTATACCAATTGTTGCAATGGACATGAATGAACAAACAGATAATTTAGAAGAAGATTCACATGATATAATACCCGAAGTTTCATCACCTAAACAGAAAGATCGAGAATCCAGATCATCGGTGAGAAAAGAACTTAGAGAACAGAGACAACTTTTGCGTGATCTTAAGAGGCGATCAAAAGGTGGAGTAAACTTGACTGGAGATATTGAAGCCTGTAAAGGACAGATAGAATTACTTTACAAAGAATTGCAGTCAATTGAGGAAGGGGGACACACTACATTTCTGGAAGCCAAAGAAGTAATAGCTCCAAAAATGAATTACTCCGAGAAAAAGGAGCACTTAAAAGACAAAATAAAACAAATAAAAAAAGAGATTCATGAACTCGAAGAATCCCTTTATCAACCTAATTTACCTGAGATTACAAGAGATGAAAGTATCGTTGAAATCTCTAAATTAAAAAAAGAGCAGGAAGACTTGGCTGAAGAAATGAATGCTTTACTTCAGTTTAACCACACTCGTTTTGTTGAAGCTAGGGAAGAAACAAGGCAGCAAATGGAGCGTGCGCAAAGAGAACAAAATTTAGAAGCAGATCTCGTTAGTCTTAAACAACAACTTTCTGAAGCCTACCTGGCTGCTGATTTAGATAAAGCGAATAAGTTGATTGCAAAAATCGCAGACTTGGAAACCGAAATTAAAAACTTAGACAGACCGGAAGAAGATGTTTTTCTTGAGCGATTTGATGAGGACACGACTGACCCATTCTTGGAAAGGTAATCCTAAAAAATTACCTACCTTTTTTCTCGTTTGAATAGATCGTGACTTTTGCGTTATGATGACTTAGTAGAGCCTTGGCTCGCTTAATCGCCTTTGCTGTCGAAAGGGTGGGGTTTGAACGAATGTGAGGAAAAATATTTTTACGATTTACACGAGCCATAACCCCAGAATTTTTAAGGATTTTTATAGCATCTCTTCTTACTTCGCAAAGTAAGACATGACATTTTTTTTCTTGATAGTACTCAAGCAATTCTTCAAGAGCTAGCACTGATGTAGCGTCCAAATGATGAGCATTAAGTAATTTTAGAACTAGCACCTTAATGTTTCTATTTTCGCCAACCCGTCTTATTTGTTCGTAAAATAAATCAGCGGCAGCGAAAAAGAGTTCGCCCTCAACATGCACTATGGAAACTTCGGGTTGGGAAGATTTTGTTATATTGGCGATATAAGTAAGTTCTCCATCTTCGTTGTAACCATGTTCAGTCATCTCTGGTTCAGCGACTTTTTTAAGGAAAAGGAAGAGAGAAGTTACCACTCCAACTAAAATTGCAAATTGTAAGGAGAAGATTAGACCCAAGGTAAAAGTTACAACAAAAGTCAATGCATCCGAGTTAGAAGATTTTATAGCTGTAACCAATTGATTTTTCTTAAGCAGTGAAAAGCCTATAACGACAACCAGAGAAGACAGAACGGAGACTGGAATCCATTGCACAGCTTTCCCCAAAAAAAAATATCCAATTAGCACTAAAAGACCAGTAAAGATATTTGAAAGACCAGACTTTGCTCCGGAATTTACATTAAGGCTAGATCGAGTAAGAGAGCCGGATGCTGGCATGCCTGAAAAGAAAGCACAGCCAAAATTTGCCATTCCAAAAGAAAACGACTCCCTGTCACTTTCAATTCTTTTTCCATTTCTAGAAGCAAGAGATTTCCCAATGGAGAGACCTTCAATCAGACATAGAAGAGCAATAGCAAAAGAGGATTGTAATATAATTTCCCAATGTGCAATAAACATTGAAAAATCAGGAACTGATAAAGGAAAATTACTTCCGTCAAACGGCTTTAGGCAGAACACCTTAAAATTTTGGTAAGCCAGAAATTGGCCAACCAAAGAACCCACAACTAGACTTATAGCGATATTAGGAAGATTTTTAAATTTTCCTCTTAAAACAAAAAAACAAGCCACGGTAATGATACTTAGAAAAATAGAAGAAATAGAGTAGCTGTTGAAAACATCTATTATATGAAAGATAGTCTCGAAGAAATTTGTTCCGACAGGAATTGGTTTTTGAAGTCCAAAAACATTATCCATTTGATTAATAATGATTAAAAAAGATGCGGCAGTAATATAGCCTGTTATTACCGTCCTAGATATAAATTTAATAAGAAATGATATTCTAAAAAAACTAGCCAGAACTAGCCAAATGCCCGAACAAATTAAAATACTGGGCAATACTAAAAGAGCATGGTAGGTTAATTCTCCATTATCTGACACCATATTTAAATGAAGAAAGACGCCAAGAAGAAGTACAGCCGTGGCGTTAGTGGGACCTAGGGTTATGAACCTTCCTCCACCAAAGATCCCGCCTATGAGAGCAGAAACTCCGGAGGCAAGGAGTCCAAAATGGAGAGGTAGTCCAGCTATGAGGGCATAAGCCATGCCTTGAGGGATTGCAAGTAATGCAACATTTACACCCGCTTTGCTATCTAAATACAAATGTGAAAGCTTATGCATCTGATGAAACTAATCGCATTTAAAATAGTAGATTATTCTGAATGAAAGCTTATATATTTTATAGATTCGTTCCAAAATTTAATTATTTCATTGTACTCATTTCTTAAATTTTGAAGAGAGAACTTTACTTTTTCGTACAATACAATTTCGGGTATGGCAGAATTACTTTCTGAACGGAAAGAAGTTTCCTGAATACTTTTTTGGGCAAGATTGTCCAACTGTTTTTTTTTGACGGCAATATCCTGGCTGAGTTTGTTAATAGCATTTTCATATTCTCTTACCAAAAGAGCAGAAACCTTACTTTTATTGGAAAGAATTTCGCCAGAAGCAGGTGAGTTTGGTTTGCTGTTTAAAGCTCTTGTTAGCTGCTGTATTAAAATGACATACTCCTCAATTTTACCGAAATTTCTAAGAAAATCATTTTTTAACAACGCGTCATTTATTTTTAATGATTCGGTGGACTGAATATCCTTGAGTGTATCTTGTAGTTTAGACAATTCGTCTCTTAAAATATTGATTTCAGATGAGAGTGAGATTGCAGCAAAATTATCATCGTTATTTTGTTTGATGGTATTGATTCTGGAAACCAGTTCGGCTGACTTATTTTCCAACAGTATAATTTTTTCGCTGAGTGCCCTTATATCAGTTACGGAAAGGATAGCATTTTCAGGATTTTCATAAAAATTTTTCAGAGCTTTATCAACCGCAATTTGAAGAATCTTTGCGGCTTTTTTCGTTTTCCCTTTTATAATGATCATGTGATTATCATTACTTTCTTGGCCGTATTTCGTATAAAATAAGGTGGATAAAAAATTGGTTGCATTGAAATCTTTTGATGCAAAGCTATTTTGTGAAAGAATCGCGTTTCTACCTTGTACACTACGGCCAAGAAATTTATAAAGAAAAAATACAAACTTTTGACTGTTAATTATTTTATCATTTAGCGTTCGTAACAGGCCAATTTCTTTTTTATATCTAATGTTTATTTTAAGGATTTGCCAATTGTCATGCTGGTTTAAGTCTAAAGAAAGGTTGTTCTCATCAATGTTGGTTTTTCTATCAACAATTTTTGTCGCCAATTTGAATTCTGAGTTGATTTCATTTCGGTAGGTAAGATAGAAGAAGATTATTAATGATAATGAAATTGCAGCAAAGCAAATTAATGGATTTACTCTCATTCGGCTACTATAATCTAGTTTTAGTCACGCTCTTAATTCTTATTTATCATAATACCTGTACATTGTTTTTGTAAAGTGAGATGACTTCTGTTTCCATAAAGTATTCTCAAATGGTGACTGCCATACAGAAATCATTATATGCCTTTATCCTGTCGCTTTTGCCAAATCGCACCGAAGCGGAGGATATATTACAAGAGACCAATTTGATACTTTGCCAAAAAGAAAATGAGTACAACCCAGAAGGTCATTTTCAAGGATGGGCTTTTAGTATAGCTAGATACCAGGTAATGAAGCACATTACCAAGCATAAACGCAGTAAACTATGTTTTTCAACTGATATAGTGGAAGATGTTGCTGCAGAAGAGTTTGACACAAAAAGAGTGCAGGCAGTGCAAAAAGTTCTTTCGTTGTGCTACGATCTCTTACCACTGAAAATGAGATTTATTGCCAAACTTAGATTCAAGGATGAAAAAAGCATTAAAGATATTTCAGAAAAAGTTAATCGGCCCATGGGTGCGATTTCATCTACCCTGTATCGGATTCGCCAAAAGCTATTTCAATGCGTAACCGATAAATTAGTTCTAGTGGAAGCCGAAATGGATTTTAAGAAATCTTAATCTTTATGTAATATCATTGATAGAAGTGCTAAGTACATTTGAATCTTCATTATGAAAACAACCACTCAGCACTTTGACAAGCTTGTTAGCAAAGCATTGGACTTGACCATTACTGAGATTGAAGCAGACCAATTGTCCTCCCTTCTCGATCAAAATCCGACATTACAAAGAAGATACTGTAAGACGATCTTACTGGAATCACTTATTCATTGGGAAGAAAATGAAAATATCGATCGCTTGGAGCCAAAAATCATCCATTTCCCTTTTTTGAATTATGCCTTTTCACTTGCTGCTGTATTTGTTTGCTTGTTTTCTGCATGGCTGCTACACAATTTTCTCACACAAGCCCCCCCCCCCAACGAAGTTCGTGTTGCTCCTTCCATTGATCATGTTGCCGAGGAGTTGACTGCTGATTTTCCGCGAATCAATCGTGATCCTTTAACAGATAATCTTGATTCACGAAGAAAAATACTCCAAATGGCAACGGAGTATTCCAGAGGGATTACCTCCAGGAATTTGGACGCGTCGAAATTTACATTTAGACATGAAAATGGTCTCAATATGATGAGTTCTGAATCCATGCTGTCCACCCCTTCTTCAAGTGGTGTTTTGCCGATGGTTGATGGAGAAATGATCAAGCTGGGTTCGATGGAGATAGATCCGGTTTCTCGTACCGCCGAAATTGTAGAAACGCTTCGGGTGTATGATGTGAAACGCAAGGCTGGGAACTTCAAAGCTGCTGATGCTGTTATCCACATCAACCAGGGTTTTTCTGAACTGAGTGAATCGACCGAATTTATTTTATCACTCCATGCTTTATCCACACTCGAAGAGGATTCTATCATAAAACTTGATTCTTCTGAGCAATCCCTATTTAGCGACAATGATCAATCTACTTGGGAAAGGCTTGATACCGCGATTTTGCTACCTGATGGAACAGATTATCTCGTGGTTGCCTTGTCTGCCAGAAGGTCAGGTTTGGGTGCACTCAATTCACATCTCCACGAGTTTTTTGGTGATGAACTTGAAGTATCCTTTGTTGGGATTTAAGGTTTTTAACAAGCTTACTTCCTAGACTATGAAATTTTCACGAATTCATAGTTAATCTGATAATTAACGGTTGAATTTTTGGATGCTTTGTCTTTGAAAAAGACAGATGCAGATCAGCAAATATATATTGATTTTCTTCTGGGCAATGCTTCCAGTTTTTTCTGACGATTGGCCAGGATTTGGTGGTGTAGAGGGCACATTTAAGAGTTATGAAGATAATTTAAAGAAAACCTGGGAAAGAAAAGTACCGCAGAAACTTTGGGAATTGGAGGTTGGTCTTGGTTTCTCATCCATCATTGAATCAAAAGGGCTGGCTTACACGCAAGGATATGCAAATGGGAGGAACACCCTATACTGTGTGGATGTAAGGGATGGGAACATTATTTGGAAATCGGCGTTTCCCTGTTCCAAGGCTGATGATTATTTCAAAGGCGGCAGTAGGACAACTCCTTTGGTAAGCGATGGAAACCTATATCTGTCAACCCACATGGGAGATGTATATTGTATAAATTCTCAAAACGGAAATATTAGTTGGAGTTTAAATATTTCAGATGATTTGGACGGGAGACGCCCAACTTGGGGGTATGCAGCTTCACCAGTGGTTATTGACCAAAAACTGATCCTAGTAACCGGTGCACCTCAAGCTGCACTCATTGCTCTAAATAAATTAACCGGAGAAATATTATGGAAAAACGGTCATTATGGGGCGGCATATTCCACGCCCAAAAGATATAAGAATTCAGATCAAATTCTTGTCTTTCATGAATCAGGGCTTTCCTTGCACAGCCTTTTGGATGGAAGAGAAAAAAGCTTTTACCAACACAAAACCAGATACGGAATAAATGCAGCTCAGCCACTGGAAGTTGGCTCAAGAGTAATGTTATCTAGTGCTTATGGTAAGGGTTCTGCCCTGATTCGTTTCTCCGGTAAAAATGGCAAAATTGAGTGGAAGTCTGAAAAAGTTGCCACCCAAATGGCAAGCTTGATCCACGATGAAGGTTTTATCTACGGAATTCATGGACAAGCTGGAGCTCGTTCGAGATTTTCGACTATTTTTTGCATGGATAATCAAAACGGTAGAATCATCTGGGAAAAAAAGGGATATGGTCTAGGGAGCCTCATTATGGTCGGCAATACGCTTGTTTTGTTAAATGAGTCCGGTGAACTTGTCTTGATAGATGCGAACCCAAATCAATTTACAGAAAGAGCCAGTTTTCAGGTGTTATCAGGAAAAGATAACTGGATTCCTCCCAGTTATGCAAATGGTCGCCTGCATTGTAGATCGAGCGATGGAACTTGGGTGTGCTTGCAATTGGGAGCCATCTAATCTTTACCGTTTAGATAAGTGGAGATTTGTTTAAGCGAAGATAATAAAAAGCGTTTTTCGTTCTCAGAGAGTTCAGACAATAATGTGTCCTCAAGTTCCAAAGCAATTTGTCTGCTAAGAAGCCATTTTTTCCTCCCAAGTTCGGTGGCGACAATATTTTTCTTCCTTCCATCTGAAGCAACTGCATGTCTTTTGATCAGTCCGTTTTTTTCCATTCTTTTAACAAGGGAAGCGATATTGTTCGGATCAGTAAAAAGGAGTTTCGTAAGTTCTTTTTGACAAATCACCTTCTGATCTAACTCATGAATCCATCTTAATACTGAATATTGGTCCGGGGTTATCCCAGTGGGCTGCAATTTTTTTGCAAAAGTCGAATTTAGTTTAATCCAGCAAGCTCGCAGGGCAGGGGGAAATGTCTTTATTTTTAAGTTATTCAAAAATATAATTTACCGATAACAGGCAAGGATGTTTGACAAATTAGTACACACAAGTACTAAATTTACCATTACCTCGCAAACTCATGATCAAATATGTTTAAAAAACCCTTTCTGTTTATCCAGTTATTAATCCTTTCCTTTCTTTTCCAAGGTTGCCTCTCCTCAAAATCACAACCAGAAACATCCGTAAGTACATCCTCGGTAGATTCAAACTGGCTGTATTGGCGGGGACCTGAGGGCACAGGTGTTTCGGATCAAACAGGACTTCCTACGGATTTGAATCGTTCATTGATTTGGACACATGATATTCAGGGCGGTGGGGTACCGGTAATTGCTGGAGGTAAGGCATTCCAGTTTGGGTACTACGGTACTGTTGATGATCTGCAGGAGGCACTGGTATGTTTTGATGCAAGCACGGGTGATGTTCTTTGGCAGAGAAGGCACAGTGATTTTATCAGTGATATTGTTTACAACCGTTACGGGGTAGGGGCTGCCTGTGTGGATCCGGCGTCCGGTAATGTCTATTTTCAAACAAGCCCAGGGTTACTGATCGCCTATGACCCGGATGGTAAAAAAATATGGGAACGCTCTTTGATGGAAGAGTTTGCAAGGCTTACTTTTCCAAATGGCAGAACTGGCGGTCCATGCGTCGATGGACACTTGGTAATTATTCATGCAATTACCGCAAATTGGGGAAAACAGGGTCCTGCGAGGGACAGATTTTATGCTTTTGACAAAGATAGCGGAGATTTAGTATGGTCGTCCACACCAGGGATTACTCCTAAAGATAGTTCATTTGCTCCACTCACTTTCGAAGATTTACCAAGCGGGAGGAGAGTTTTTTACAGCGGTACGGGATGTGGGCATGTTGTTTGTATCGATGCACGCACTGGGCAAGCTTTATGGCGGTTTCAAATGTCATATGGTGGAGTCAATGCCGGGGTGGTGATTCATGACGATTCGATTATCGCGGTCCATGGTAAAGAGAATGTGGACAGTACGATTATTGGCAGAATGGTTGCGATCAAAAAACCCAAGTCTTTGCCCGGATTAGGAGAAGATATTTTAGTCCTAGGTAAAAACCATGAAATTTGGAGAAACAACGGAATTGAGGCGTTTACAAGCACCCCTGTCTACCAAAATGGAAGAGTTTACACAACCATCAAGCGTGGTGAATTGGTTTGCCTCGACGCTAATACTGGTGAAGAGTGTTGGGTTCTTAAGCTTGCTCCCGACCAAATACATGCCTCGCCCACCTGGGCTGACGGTAGATTATATGTTCCCATGTTTAACGGGAAGCTTTTTGTGGTTGAAGATACGGGTGAGAGTGCAAAAATTATCAATGAATTGGATTTGGGCTCCGCTTGTCTTGCTGCACCAGCGGTTGCTCATGGAAGAGTCCTGGTTCAGTCTAAAAGAAAGTTGTATTGCTTTGGTTCAAAGTCCCCGGCCCCTCCCTTCGTGGTAAAACCATATGAGGGATTCAAACATATTTTGACCGATCCTCCGGCAAATGATTCTGCGGTCTCACTGCAAGTGGTCCCCGCAGAATTTGCTTTGAAAGCCGGGAATGAAATCAAGTTCGATGTCTTTTCCTTGGACGCCAGTGGTAAGAGGATTGCCAAAATCAATGGTTCTGAAACAGGCAAAGATTCTTTGAGCTGGGAAAAATGGATTCCACCCTCAGCAAAAGTAAAATCTAGAGTGGACGCGGTTATTATAGACGGCGTTTTGTCTGCCAAATCAAACGCTTCCTTATCCGCAGGTGCCTTAAAGGTTTCCAAAGGATCCCTTTTTGGAATCTCTCGCGGGCGGGTGTTACCAAATCCTCCATATCATGAAGATTTTGAAAACGGGTTTGAATTTGTACATACCAGTTCCGATGATATTCCTTTTTCCTATCCCCCTCTCTCTTGGTTGGGTGCCAGGATGAGATGGCAGATTCAGGCAATGGAGGAAAATAAGGTGGCGGGAAATACGCTTGACCGTGTTCTTTTCCAGCGAGCGATCAACTTCATAGGACACAAAGATATGAAGAATTACACCATGGAAGCGGATGTGATGACCGATGGTGATCGCCGAATCAAATCCAATATTGGTCTCATTCATCAGCGTTATATTTTCGTTTTGGTAGGCAACAGTCAGAGATTGGAAGTTGTTTCTAATTTTGATCGATTTCGTCATTCCGTCCCTTTTTCAATTAAAATCAAATCCTGGTACCGCCTCAAAACAAATGTAACTGTCGATGAGATGGGTAACGGGCTCATCCGGGCGAAGGCATGGCCAAAAGAAGAAACCGAACCAGATGAATGGACTTTGGAAGTTGAGCATAACCAAGCTCACACCCACGGAGCTCCGGGCATCTATGCCATGTCACCCCAGAGTAAAAAGAAAGTATACATCGACAATATTTCGATTATCCAAAATTAATTTTTCATTTAAATCCTATTCCAATGAACACACTCCGATTTCTATTCGCTCTCGCTTTTCTTAGTAGTTCAAATGTTTTCGCCGCCGATTGGCCCACCTGGGGAGGAGACGCCACTCGTAATATGGTGTCCCTCGAGGAAGATCTCGATTTCGATTTCGATCCCGGGGAAATGAACGATGATGAATCCGTAAATATGGAAACCACCACCAACATTAAGTGGGTAGCCAAACTTGGATCCCAAGCCTACGGAAATGTAACCATTGCCAATGGACGGGTTTTTGCCGGAACCAATAATGAGTCGCCCCGTGATGGTGGTAAGAAAGGAGACCGTGGGGTGGTAATGTGTTTCAATGAGAAAAGCGGTGATCTTGAGTGGCAATTGGTCATACCAAAGCTGGGAGCTGGGAAGGTTAGTGACTGGGAATATATTGGAGTCTGTTCTTCCCCAGCGATTGAGGGTAACATGGTATATGTAGTTACAAATAAGTGTGAAGTGGTGTGCCTTGATATTGAAGGTTTCAAAAACGGAAATGATGGGCCCTACATGGATGAGGCAAATTATGTCAAGCCGAAGGGCACACAAGATGTGCTGAATAAAGAATTGGATGCTGACATTATTTGGATGTATGACATGCGAGATGAGCTCGGAGTTTTTCCACACAATGTAACGAGTTCTTCGCCATTACTTATTGGTGACACAGTTTATGTCGCCACTTCCAATGGAGTTGACTGGTCTCACACCAACATTCCCAGCCCTCTTTCTCCGAGCTGGGTGGCATTGGATAAGAACACCGGAGAATTAATCGGGGAAGATGGCTCCGGAGCGAGTGCCGGTGCCCTTCACGCAGCCTGGTCTTCCTTGACATATGGAAAAATCAAAGGCGAGGAAATTCTGATTTGGGGAGGAACGGATGGCTACTGTTACGGTTACCTGAACGAAACGCAAAAGGACGAAGATGGCTATGACCTCTTTCAGCCAAAATGGAAAGTTGATTGTAATGAATTGAGTTACCGTAATGACAAGGATGGAAAGAAGATTCCTTATGCAACCCCTCCCGGACCAAGCGAGCTCATCGGCACACCCGTTCTCTACGAGGATAAGGTTTATTGTGCAATTGGTCAGGATCCCGAACATGGGGATGGGGTAGGTCGTCTTTCATGCATAGATCCAAGCAACGGCCAGGTTTTGTGGAAATATAACGATGTTGGGCGCACCATTTCCACGGCATCAGTTCATGAGGGTTTGGTCTACATTGCCGAGTATGCGGGTATCATTCACTGCCTGGATGCGGAGACCGGCAAGCTTTACTGGACACATGATTCTTTCAGCCGCATATGGGGATCCACACTGGTAGCAGACGATAAAGTTCTTCTCGGCAATGAGGATGGAGATCTTCTTATCCTTGATCATGGAAAAGAGAAACCGGAGGTAAAAACAGTCAATATGGGGGCACCCGTTTACAGTTCTCCCGTCGTGGCAAACAAAACTCTTTATGTTGCCACGCAAACTCATCTGTATGCCATAGGTAAATAATTTGGAGGAGGACGACCATGGGAAAAGCAACCGTTTGGGCTCTATTCGTAATACTGTTTTTTCTTCATCAAGATTTTTGGTGGTGGGAGGACTCAAATCTGATTTTTGGATTTATGCCCATAGGTCTTGCTTACCACGCAGCTTTTTCCATTGCTTGTGCGTGCCTCGGGTTTCTTGCGATCCGGTATGCCTGGCCACATGACTTGGAGAAATTTGCGGATGATCACGATTAGCCTTTGATCATTCGCTAATCTCCAATTTATGAAATGACTACACTCATTGTAATTGTCGGATACCTTTGCCTGTTACTGGCTTTGGGATTTTTCAGTAATAAACTTTTCAGGGGAACCAGTAAGGATTACTTTGTGGCAAGTCATAGCATTGGACCCTTTCTCCTGTTGATGAGCGTATTTGGCACGACCATGACCGCATTTGCCCTGGTCGGTTCCACGGGAAAATCCTTCGAGCGAGGAATAGGCACTTATGGACTGATGGCATCGATCAGCGGTCTGGTGCATGCTGCTATCTTTTTTCTGATTGGTATTCGACTGTGGGCTTTTGGCAAAAAGCATGGGTTCATTACCCAAATCCAATTCTTCCGAGCCCGTTTTGAATCTGACTCGATCGGCTACTTGCTATTTCCTATTCTAGTTCTCTTAATCATTCCTTATCTTCTTATCGGTATAATTGGAGCCGGGAAGACAATCGAACCGGTTACCGCCGGAGCCTTTCCCGCATTATTCACCAACCCCACAGCCCCCCAGTGGCTGGGTGGCGTGCCCCCATGGCTGACGGGGCTGGTGGTATCATTGGTTGTTCTAAGCTATGTGTTCATGGGTGGTTCACGTGGTGCTGCTTTTGCCAACACATTTCAAACCATTGTTTTCATGATCATGGGCCTGGTGGCTTTCGTTTTCATCATTAACGCTCTTGGCGGAGTCAACAACACCGGTAAAGTTCCGGCCCGTATTAATGATAAAGGCCTAGTGGTCCAGGATTATCAATTCGACAAACAGAAAGCACAACTCACAACAAATGTTCCGCCAAAACCAGTGGGCCGGGTTGTTGATTTTGAGGATCCCAGCCTTTCCGACCAACAACCTCACTTTTGGCGTGAACCCGTCAAGGTGGAGTTTAAAAAGAAAAACCCGAAGACCGGGGAGCTTATTCCCTTTGAGCGGGAACTTGGTATTCCCTTTATAACTTTTGTAACCTACCTCTTTATTCCCCTCAGTGTTGGCATGTTTCCCCATTTATTTCAACACTGGTTGACTGCCCGTAGTGCCAAATCTTTCAGACTTACCGTGATAGCCCATCCACTCTGTATCATGATCGTATGGGTTCCTTGCGTACTGGTGGGGGCTTGGGCAAGCGGAGTTTTGCCTCCGGGCATACCGCCTCCTGCAGTGCTCTCGGCCATGCTTACTCTTTTGGTTGGAGACCCCGTTTTGATTGGACTTCTCACCGCAGGGGTTCTGGCCGCAATCATGTCATCCCTGGATTCTCAGTTTCTTTGCTTGGGCACAATTTTTACCAATGATATTGTTATTCACCGTGCAGGTGAAAAAAACTACTCGGATAAGCAGATAATCTTTATTGCGAGATGTTTTATTGTCGTGATCGTTGCCTTGACTTATGGACTGGCCATGCTTGCGAAAAACGCGAATGTCTTCGACTTAGCCATTTGGTGCTTTAGTGGATTCTCTGCTCTATTCCCAGTGATCTTCGCGGCCCTTTATTGGAAGAGAACTTCAAAACAAGGAGCAGTAGCCAGTATTATCGCCGCCCTCCTAACATGGCTTTATTATTTTCACCAGTCTGGCTACGGGGGAGAATACATGGTGGGCCCTGGGATTGTTCCAGCAGCTATTTGTTTTGTTGTTGCTGCCTTGGTCTTGATCGTGGTTTCCTTATTTACAGATCCCCCGTCTGAAGAAACCCTCACCAAGTTTTTCCCTGAAAAGAGCGAATTGTGAATTCCTGAAATTAAGTTTTATTGATTATTCCTATGCCAAAAGAAGAACAAGTGAAGAACGCGGCAGACGAACTGGACGCTCATGTTGCTGAAATCATAAAGTGGCACTTTTCGCCAGAAACCGGTTGTCCCTTTTGGCTGGGCTGGGCCAAAGAGCAAAACTGGAATCCCCTTGAGGAGGTTTCCAACTTCAGTGACCTCTGCTCGAAATTTCCTAATTTTCAAGACGAGTGGCTTCGTGATCTCCCTAATGATGTCTGGGTACCCCAAGCCTTCGCTGGCCGACCTTTCAATATTTTCGAAACCGGAGGCACGACCGGCATGCCCAAGCAACGTATTGGATGGGATGATTTCCGAACAGACTACACCGCTTTCTCGGACACTCTGAGTGATGAACATTTTCCACGTAATCACTACTGGATGATGGTCGGGCCAACCGGGCCCCGCCGTCTTAGACTTGCCATCGAGCATTTGGCGAACGAACGGGGATGTTCATGCTATTTTGTTGATTTAGATCCCCGCTGGGTAAAACGATTGATTGCCGGCAAGCAATTTGATCAAGCCCGTGCCTATATGGATCATGTGGTCGATCAGGCACTCACCATACTCAAGCATCGTAGTGTTAGTGCTCTTTTCACCACCCCCAAGTTGCTGGAAGCGTTGGCCGAAAGGAAGGATTTGGTAAAAACGGGAATAAAGGGTGTATTTTGTGGTGGGACGACCATGGATAAGCAGTATGCAAGATTTTTAGTCGAAGAGGTTTGTGAAGGCGGGCAAATAGGCTTTGTGCCAACCTACGGAAATACCCTGATGGGCTTGGCTCGTCATCATCCCATCAGTGCGGATAATGATTATTCGATCGCCTACTATGCTCCCCAACCACGTGCCGTCCTCCGAGTCATCAATCCTGACACCAATCAGGCGGTTGCCTATGACACTTGGGGAAGAGTTGAACTCACCACCCTAACCAAGGAATTTTTTATGCCTCGCTTCCTTGAGCGTGACGAAGCACTCCGGAGAAAACCCTGGGATGAAGCACCCTGGGATGGCGTGGCTGAAGTTCGCCCTTTTGGAGCAATGGAGAAAAAAATCGTAGAAGGAGTCTATTAAATATTATGAGCATACCACATATATCATGCCTGCGAATGGGAAAGCCCTATCGTAGTTTCAATGAATCAGAAGTTAAGGATTATCGCGACGGTTCCGTCAAAGCGACGCTTAGTCAGGTCAACGCAGGAGTCATCCGTCGGGACCTTCGTGATATCAGTCGAGCCCGGGATGCCCTGAGTAAGTTTTCCACTCGTGAGCTCATAGATATTAGTGCCAGAGCGGGCGAGCTCTTTTTAAAGGAATCCTTGCCTTTAGGAGATGAAGGTCATCAACAGACCGCACGAGACTATTTAGAAACGCTCTCATCCACCAGCGGCCTGCCCCATGTCATGGTCCAACGCAATATGGACAAGATTCACTATGCCCTTACCCATTTGGAACTTATTCTTAATGGGCTCACCCGGGGTATTGATTTTTCCATTCTTGATAATGGCCATGGAGAGCAAGCGGGAGCCCCCGTATGCTTCTACCCGACGACTGAAGCACTGGGACTGGTCATGCCGAGCAATTCCCCCGCAGTCAATTCTTTATGGTTACCTTCCATCGCACTAAAGATTCCGGTGATCATGAAACCCGGCCGGGAAGAACCTTGGACGCCTTACCGTCTCATGCAGGCATTTATTACCGCAGGATGCCCCAAAGAAGCATTTGGTTTTTATCCGACAGATCATGAAGGTGCGGGAGATATCCTAAAGCTTTGCGGAAGAGCCCTGATTTTCGGTGATAAAAGCACCACCGATTTGTATGCCGGCGATCCTGGTGTACAGGTGCATGGACCGGGATTTAGTAAAATCCTCATCGGGGATGATGAGATTGAAAACTGGGAGAAGTATATCGATGTGATGGTTTCTTCGATTTCCGATAATGGGGGAAGAAGTTGTGTGAACGCCTCCGCAGTCATTGTTCCCAAATACGGTAAGGAAATAGCCGACACACTGGGGAAGAGGTTGGGACCCTTGAAACCATTGCCCGTTGATGACCCCAATGCAGTCCTTTCCGGCTTTGCCAACCCAAAGATGGGTGAATGGATTGATCAAACCCTCGAGTCCGATCTTGCGGAGAAGGGTGCGATTGATGCGACCGCTCCCTACCGGGACGGCCCGCGCCTTGTTCAAGCTGAAGGAGGCACTTACCTGAGGCCTACCATAGCCTATTGTGAATCAATGGAACATCTTCTTTCCAATCGTGAATTCCTGTGTCCCTACGCAAGTGTAGTGGAAGTTCCTCAAAATGAAATGTTACGGGCAATTGGTCCGACTCTGGTGGTCACGGCAATCACCGCAAATGAGACTTTCAAAAATCAACTATTGGCGTCTTCCAACGTGGAACGTTTAAACATCGGACCCATTTCAACCATGAAGATTTCTTGGGATCAACCCCATGAAGGAAATATGTTTGAGTTTCTCTACAAACGCCGCTCCATCGGCATGGCTGCCTGATTTTTAATTTCCGTTTCTGATGGATGCCCTTTCTCTGGAGGAATTTTCCAACAATTCCTTTTTTGAAGGGAGATCGGAAGTTCACCAAAAAGTATTGTTTGGTGAGGGTATCTCAAGTTCGGTAGGTGGACATGCCAAAGAATTGGGAACCCATGCTTTGCTGGTTTCCGACGCGGGCATTCGTGAAGCGGGTCATCTCGATCGGGTAAAAAGTCAGATTCAGGATGCAGGGATCGAGGTAACCGTATTTGATCAGTCCATAGAAAACCCAACGGAATCAAGCGTAGATCTTTGTGCGTCGGTTGCCAAAAGAGCAAAAGTTGATCTGATCGTCGGCCTCGGTGGCGGGAGTTCGATGGACACGGCTAAGGGTTGCAATTTTCTGTTCACAAATGGAGGAAAAATGGAAGACTTTTGGGGTGTCGGAAAAGCCGCATTGCCCATGCTTCCATTAATTGCTATTCCCACGACCGCCGGCACGGGAAGCGAGTGTCAATCATTTGCTTTGATTTCCCATGATGCGTCCCATGCCAAAATGGCATGTGGTGATCCCAAGGCTTTGCCTGCCGTCACCCTGCTTGATCCTGAACTTACTTTATCGCAACCGGCTTCTGTATCTGCTTGTACTGGAATTGATGCGCTGGCCCATGCCCTTGAGTCTGCGGTTACCCGTAAGAAATGTGATCTTTCCAATCGCCATGCAAGAATAGCATTTCAGCTTTTGAATCAATCACTTCCGATGGTTTTTGAGGACCCGAACAAGATCAGGGCCCGGGGCGGAGCTTTACTTGGTGCATCCCATGCCGGGGCGGCAATCGAGCAAAGCATGCTGGGAGCAGCTCATTCGATGGCGAATCCACTTACCGCGAAGTATGGTACCATTCATGGAATCGCAGTCGGGTTGGCTCTCCCCTGGATTATGAAATTTAATATGGAAGAGATTGAATGCCGGAAAATCTACGCCAATTTTGCCCGAGTAGCCGGATTATGCAATGATGGATGTACAGATGCTGAAGGTGCTGAAACGCTGATCAACCGGGTGGAAGAACTTTTGCGCTTAGCCAAAATATCGACCTATCACCATGGTCTGGATTTCAAAAAAAGTGCGATTACGGAACTTGCAGTCTCCGCTTCTAAGCAATGGACTGCCGGCTTTAATCCTCGCCCTATTGGATGCGATGATTTTGAAATTCTTTATGGGCAGCTTTTTGAAAATTTTTCGCCGGCACCAAGGATTAGCGTGGATTTGGTATAGAAATGAAAGTGGTCGTTAATTTATTTCGTCGAAACTCTGTTCTGCTCTACCTTTTGGTTGTTCTTTCATCCCTTCCGGTAATGGCTGACTGGCCAAGGCACCGTGGAGATGCAGCACTCACAGGAAGAGCCGAATCACAATTGGGAAACAAACTTGATCTTCTTTGGACTTACGGAACCGGCGAATTTCTTAAATCGTCCGTGGTGATCGAAAAAGGTTCTGCGTATGTAGGTTCTGATGATGGCACGCTCCATGCCATTGAGCTTGAAAATGGTAAGAAAAAATGGACTTTCAAAACAGAAATGGCCATTGAAGCACCGCCCATCTTGCACAAAGGTCAGGTGGTTGTTGGGTCAACCGATGGATTTCTATACGCCATCAGTCAGGATAGCGGAAAATTGAATTGGAAACATGAAACCATGGGAGAGATTATGGGTGCGGCCAACCAGGCGACCCGCCCAAAAAGCAAGGATGATGTTTTGGTGGTGGGGAGTTATGACAATTTTGTCTACTGCGTGGAAACAAACTCGGGTGAACTTTTGTGGAAGTTTGAGGCCCAGAACTATATTAACGGGGTGCCCACTATTTACGATCAAAAATATGTCGTCTTTGGTGGGTGCGATGCCATGCTTTATGTCATTGCCCTGGAAGACGGCCAAAATGTTCGCTCCATTGAAGTCGAGGCCCCGATTGCGGCTTCCGTAGCAATCGCTGATGGGGTTGGATATGTTGGAGATATGGATCGTTCAGTGACGGCCTTTAATCTGGAATCAGGTGAAATCATCTGGAATTACAAGCCTAAAAGTTTCCCCTACTTCTCTTCCCCTGCTCTTTCATCGGATTATATTTTCATCGGAGGGCGGGACAAGGGAATGCATTGCATTGACCGGGTGACTGGAAAACAGGTTTGGCGATTTTCAGCCCGGGGGCGAATCGACAGTTCTCCCGTGATTTCGAATGAGAAGGTGGTTTTTGGGGCGATGGACGGGAAGCTTTATCTTGTCTCCCAAAATGACGGTCAGGAGATTATTTCCTATGAAATCGGAGAGCCGATTTCTTCCACTCCGGCCATTGTAGGCACCAAAATTATCGTTGGATGTGAGGATGGAAATGTTTATGCCTTTGAAACCAAGGGGAAAAAATGAGTGCAAATACAATCATTAAGCCCGACAAGGATACCAAGTCGGAAACCAAGCCGGGGAACTATTTCGTTTCCAATTACCCTCCATTTTCCTTCTGGAGAGAGAATGAGGTTCCGATGGTTGAGTCGATGCTAAACAGCCCGACTGCCGGTTCAGCACCCCTTGGAATCTATTACCATGTTCCCTTTTGCCGGAAACGCTGTCACTTCTGTTACTTCCGCGTCTACACCGATAAAAACTCTCAGGATGTACGCCGTTATATAGACGCCTCTTTACATGAATTGGAAGCTTACGCCAATTCTCCTTACATCGCCGGCAGAAAACCTAAATATGTTTATTTTGGCGGTGGAACTCCTTCTTATTTATCGGCTCAGCAACTTACCGAGCTTACCGACAGGATGAAAGCGTTGATTCCCTGGGACGAAGCGGAGGAAGTTACCTTTGAGTGCGAGCCGGGAACCCTGTCGGAGAAGAAACTCGAAGTGATTAAAAATTTTGGAGTCACCCGTCTGAGTCTCGGAATTGAAAATTTCAACGATCATATTTTGGAAACGAATGGACGGGCGCACCGTTCGGGTGAAGTTTATCGGGCTTACGAACATGCAAGAAATCTTGGTTTCCAAAATATTAACATCGATCTCATTGCAGGCATGCTTGAGGAAACCGATGAAAACTGGGAGAAGTGCATTGAACGGGTCCTTGAACTTTCTCCTGACTGTATCACCATCTACCAAATGGAAGTGCCCTTCAATACCACCATTTTCAAAACCATGAAAGAACAGGGCAAGCTCACCGCACCGGTGGCGGATTGGCCGACCAAGCGCAAATGGGTGACGCAGGCTTATGAAGCACTGGAGAAAGCAGGGTATACAGTGACCAGTGCATACACCGCGGTCAAGGATCCAGAAAACACCAAGTTCATATACCGTGACCGTCTTTGGGCGGGGGCTGATATGGTCGCTCTGGGTGTGGCATCCTTTGGGCATCTGGGCGGAATCCATTATCAGAACCAGACTCATTTTGATCAGTACTGCCAGACTCAGGAAGAAAAAAAGAGTGCCGTCAGGCGGGCACTTCTTACTACGGAAGATGAAAGATTTGTCCGGGAATTCATTCTGCAATGGAAGCTTGGACGGGTTAGGCCAGCTTATTTTTCGGAAAAGTTTTGCGTCGATGTAACAGAAAGGTTCAGCGAAATCCTTACGGATTGGAAGGACGCGGGTGATCTTTACGAGGAAAGCGGAGATTTGTTGCTGAAACGGGATGCTCTCTTACGAATTGATTCCATGTTGCATCGATTCTTCCTTCCAGAGCACCAGGACGCAAAGTATGTTTGAATCAGCGTCATGAGCACCGCCACTTACCCGGACATTCTTTACCCATTGAGCTTTATGAGAAGTGCCCGGGGTCTTCCCAAGCTAAATTATGATCAAATCGATGCTTCTGAACTGCCGGAACCTTATCAATCTCTTTTGGTGCATGAGGGGGATATGACCTCAAAACTCGAGACATATCATGAATCTGAACAAAAAGTAAAAGCTATCCGTAGTTCAAATAACGGGAAAAAATATTTCCGCGAAGTCATTTTAGAATCCAAGCTTACAAGCAAAGCAACTGAATACGGGGCGATTGAAATTCAGTTGGATGCTTTACCTGAAGAAGTGTGTGATAAAATTGTCGAAGCCCAGCGGCCCTTGGGTGGAATCCTCAATGATTATAGAATTCCCTACAGCAGTGTGCCCCGGGGGTTTTTGCGGGTGATTCCGGATGAGCCAATCGTGGAAGCATTTTCACAGGTGGAAGCGGACCACCTATATGGGCGTAGTAATCAACTAACCGGTTTCAATCAGGAAGTGATTGCTCGCATTGTGGAAATTTTGCCTGTATGTTAAGACAAAATCTCGTTTGAGAACCCTGTAAATGTTAATTGAATACTAATGTCATGATCTCCTTCAAAAACAAATACGATGCAATTGTAATCGGAGGTGGACCCGCTGGATCATCCACCGCTGCCCTTCTGGCTGAAAAGGGGCACGATGTTCTGATTGTGGAAAAAGAAAAATTTCCTCGCTACCATGTTGGTGAGTCATTGATGCCCTTTTGTTACTTCCCGCTCGAGCGGCTTGGTCTAGTCGATACTTTGATGGAGTCCGCCAACCCTAGAAAATATTGCGTTCAATTTGTCAGGCAGGATGGTTTTTTATCGCAACCGTTTTATTTCTTTCAGCATTTTGATCATCCTTCTTCCACCACCTGGCAGGTCTGGCGTTCCGAGTTTGATCAAATGATCATGGAAAAAGCCCGCGAATACGGTGCCACTGTAATGGAGGAAACCAAAGCCAAGACCTTGCTCAAATCATCCGAAAATAAAGTGAAAGGGGTTAAGGTAGTTTCCAAGGACTTGGGTGAACTTGAGCTGCGTGCACCCATTGTAGTCGATGCATCCGGACGGGATTGTTTTTCAGCTCACAAAGAAAACTGGAAAGTTCGCGATCCTGAGCTTAATAAAATTGCCCTTTGGACTTACTACAAAAATGCCAAGAGAGATCCTGGCCTTGATGAAGGGGCGACCACGGTTGCCTACCTACCGGATAAGGGATGGTTTTGGTACATCCCGCTCAGTGGAGACATGGTGAGTGTGGGGATCGTGGCTGAGCGGGATTATCTATTTGACGGATCGACCAAAGATCATGCGGAAATTTTTCAACGGGAAGTGCAGAACAATCAATGGATTAAGGAACACTTGGCTGAAGGGGAACAGACCGGTGAATACCGCACCACTGGTGAATATTCCTATCGAAACAAATACTGTTCAATCGACGGTCTCGTTCTTGCCGGCGATGCCCTCGGATTCCTCGACCCTGTTTTTTCTTCGGGAGTTTTCCTTGCCCTGAAAAGTGGAGTGATGCTGGCCGATGAAATCGACCTAGCTTTACAAACGGGTGATCCCGTCACCTCCAGTAGCTTTGAAAATTATGGTAAACGGATGCAGTCCTCGATCGAAACGATGCGAAAAATTGTTTATGCCTTTTACGATAAGGAATTTAGTTTTGGAGATTTGGTAAAGAGAGGAGATCACCTGCGATCCGCCCTGACGGACTGCCTGGTTGGTAATGTGGATGATCAGGACTTCAGGGAGCTCTTTGATGCCATGTCCGATCTGGCTGATTTGCCTGAACCTATCGAACATGGACTCGCACACGCTTCTTCGTGAAGCTTGCTTTCCTCACGCCCGGAACGGGTAATTATTACTGTGGAGTATGCATGCGGGACAACTCGCTTGCCCGTCAACTGCTTGCCCTCGGTCACGATGTTACCATGCTGCCCACATATCTTCCCCACTTTTTGGACGAGGAAGATGCGAATCCCGATCAGCCAATTTTCTTTGGAGGCATCAATGTTTATTTACAGCATAAATTTTCGCTCTTTCGGCATACACCCAAATGGATAGATAAGGCTTTTGATAATAAGTGGTTGCTTCGCAAGGCTGCTGCCCGAAGTGGGATGACTTCAAGTAAGGATCTGGGAGAAATTACGCTTTCCACTTTTCGCGGGGAAGACGGTCCTTTGGAGAAAGAGGTGAAGAAAGTTCTGGACTGGTTTACATCACGGGGCACACCGGACATCATTTTTCTTTCCACCATCATGCTTGCCGGGATCGGTAAGGTTTTAAAAAGAGAGTTGAAAATCCCAGTCTACGGCTTTTTACAGGGTGAAGATTCCTTTTTAGATTCCTTGCTTCCTGAATACCGGATGGAAGCGTGGAAATTGCTCTCTCAGGACATGGCAAGGCTAGACGGATGCATTGCACCCAGCAAATACTTTGGGGATCTCATGGCAGATCGGCTTTCCCTGCCAACGGCCATGATCAAGCATCATCCCAATGGCATCACTACGGAAGGAATTATACCCAAGGATAGTTTACCGGAATCTCCCTCCTTGGGATACTTAGCCAGGCTTTGTCCACTGAAAGGATTGGACATCCTTGTGGATGCGTTCATCGAACTCAAGGATTCGGGCAAACATGATGATCTTGTGCTTAAGATTGCCGGGGGCATGACTGATGAGGATGAGCCATTTGTGGAAGAACAAAGAAGTAAGCTTGTCCGTGCAGGTTTGACCAAATATTTCACGATTTCCCCAAACATTAGCCGGGATGAAAAATGGATCTTGCTCAAATCTGTCTCAGTTTTTTCAGTGCCCGCCCGCTATCCCGAAGCCTTCGGACTTTATGTGGTGGAGGCAATGCTGGCCGGGACGCCCGTTGTCTTGCCTGAAGCCGGGGCTTTCCCGGAAATTATTGAAAACACCCAGGGGGGGAAACTCTACAACCCGGCAACATCAGGCAGTTTAATGGAAGCACTCGATGAGCTGTTGTCAGATCCTGCGGCTATTAAATCAATGGGTATCAACGCACATCACGCGGTTCGTGAGAAATATGCCAATGAAAAACTGGCTGAAATCTTGGTGCAGAAAGTTGTGGCACCAGACCCGGCAAACAAAAAATAAAGATTATGACTACTGAATTTTCCATTACCCGACGGGTAGAATTTTCCGAGACTGATTTGGCTGGCATCATGCATTTCACCAATTTTTATCGCTGGATGGAAATCTGCGAACATGAATTCCTTCGCAGCCTGGGATTGTCCGTAGATATGGAAGATGAGAATGGCCGCTTTGGCTGGCCCCGGGTCAAGACCTCCTGCCGGTTTAAACGACCCTTGCGTTTTGAGGAGCAAGTGGAAGTGAAATTGATCATCACTGAGATCCGCGACCGGTCGATTGCTTACGCCTTTCAATTCTGGAAGGAAGAAGATGGGGAACGGGTCAAGGCGGCGGTGGGCGAAGTGGTGGCGGCCTGTGTTCGTTTTGACCCTGCGAAGGAAATGATGACCCCAATCATGATTCCCGAAGTGGTTAAAACGAAGATTGTACCATAACTTCTAGGCTTTTAACCGAGATTCATCATCGACATGCAAGTCCATTTGATGAATATATTATTTTAAACAACACAACTCTATGCAATATTTACAATTCGCGTTTTTAACGGTCGTTTGCTGGGGAACCTACGGGGTCTGCATGCACACAGGTTCCGTAAATATGGGTGACAGAGAAAATGGCAGGATCATGGCCTTTTTATGGGTGGGCCTTGCTTATTTTCTGACGGCAGTGGTGGCCCCGTTGATTATCTTGAAGCTTAAGGGGGGCAATGTGGCTTTTTGGACATTTCCGACCAAGGGATGGCAATGGTCTTTAATTGCAGGAACCTTGGGTGCGATCGGAGCACTGGGCGTTTTGCTTGCTTTTGGTAAGATGCCATCACCTGCCTATGTGCCAGTGATTATGTCGGTGATTTTTGCGGGTGCACCGATTGTTAATGCCATTGTAAGTACCACGAAAGAGGGGAACTGGCCGCATGTAAAACTACCCTTCATTCTTGGGATTACCCTTGCCGCTTTGGGTGGATACCTTGCAACCAAACATGCGCCTAAACCCCCAAAGTCTCCTCCGCCTGCGGAGGCATCCAGGTCGTAAACCATCCAAGTTGAGGGGATGACGATTTCCATCGGTGCCCGAGAAGTGGCGGAAAGATGGGAGTGTAAGCGTTGGACTGATTTCAAGGAAAACCTAAAAAAAATTTCAGCAAGCAATCCTTTTCAACAGGTTCATTTTCCGGCTCTTGCTGCTTACAGCAATTGGAATGGGTTTTCAGAATTTATTTCACAGAGTCCTTTCACCACCAAAGATGATTTGGCAGCAGATCGGGAAAAGAATCCACCTTACGGTACCAACCTGACCTTTCCCCTTTCGGAGTATAAAAAGTTTAATCAGACGAGCGGTACCCAGGCACAACCCATGGGGTGGCTCGATACGATGGAGGATTGGCGTTGGATGCTGGGGAACTGGGATCGGGTCCTGGAAGCGGCCCAAGTTTCTCCGGAAGACCGGTGTTTTTTTGCCTTTTCGTTTGGGCCTTTTCTTGGTTTTTGGACGGCCTATGAATCCGCAACTCAACGGGGTTGCGTATGCATACCTGCTGGAGGGCAGAGTACTGAGCAGCGTCTGTATGGTATTTTAAATCAACAGGCGGAACATTTATTTTGCACCCCCACCTATGCGATGCGTCTCACCCAATATGCTGAGGATGCGGGAATCGATCTCTCGGGTCATCGGCTGAAATCGATCATCGTGGCAGGCGAAACGGGGGGAAGCCTCACGACCATCAGGGATCGTATATGTTCGAGATGGGGCAAGGACATTCGCGTGCACGATCATTATGGAATGACAGAGGTGGGACCGGTTGCCTATGAAAAGCCGGGAGGGCAGGGCGGCTTGCGTATTATTCTGGACAGTTATTTTGCGGAGGTGATCGATCCGCAAACCCTTCAACCAGTTAAGGACGGCGAAAGGGGCGAGCTGGTCTTGACCACTCTTGGGCGGGTGGGGTGCCCGGTCTTTCGATACCGCACCGGCGATTTAGTACGGGGGGTGGCGGGTTTTGATGAAATGGGGTTGCCCATTTTTGATCTAATTGGAGGTATTTTGGGACGATCGGATGACATGGTCGTGGTACGCGGAGTCAACCTGTATCCTACCGCTGTGGATGCAGTGGTGACGCGTTTTCCCGAAATCAGGGAGTATCAGGTGCTGATTGAAAATCGTGATTCCATGCTGGAAGCAAAAATAAGAATCGAAGCTGGAGAAAATGTTACTTCTCTCCTAGAAGCGGCGTTACAGGAATCTTTTTCCCTGCGTATTCCAGTTGAGAATGTGGCGAACGGATCCTTGCCACGACACGAAATGAAAGCAAGGCGCTGGATTAAAGCCGAATAGAATTAAAATTTTTAACATGAATAATATGATTGAAGTTTCGAACCTTTCCAAATCCTTTCCTTCTCCGGACGGGGAAGAAACCATAGACATTTTTAATGAGGTCAATCTTACGGTAGAGGAAGGTAGCTCAGTTGCCATAGTGGGTCCATCCGGATCCGGAAAAAGTACCTTGCTCAATATGATTGGCCTTTTGGATTTGCCAACGCAAGGTAAGATCGTGGTCGATCAGAAAGATCATGCTCTTCTGTCAGAAGAGCAGGTGTCTGAATATCGTAACCAAACCGTGGGGTTTATTTTCCAGTCCCATCATTTGCTACCCTCCTGTACTGTTCTAGAAAATGTGATGCTTCCTGGATTGGCCGGATTCCATGACTCAGCAGGAGGTGATTTAACAGGCAGGGCCAAGCAAAGGTTGCAAGAGGTGGGACTGGATCACCGCATGAATCATTTACCCAGTCAGATATCCGGAGGTGAACGGCAACGGGTGGCGGTAGCCCGGTCCCTGATTAATCAGCCCTCCGTATTGTTGGCCGATGAACCTACGGGGGCGTTGGATCAAAAAAATTCAGACCACTTGATGGATTTACTGGAACAATTAAATGAAGAGAAATTGCTGACTTTGATCCTGGTAACGCATTCGTTGGATTGTGCTAAAAGAATGAAGCAATCATATCATTTAAAGGAGGGAAATTTGGAGAAGCAAAGATAATGAGTGTATGGAAGATAATTGGGAGAAATCTCCTTTTTTTCCGAAAGCACAATTTTGGAATTATTTTTTCGGCCGCCCTTTGTTCCGTGGTATTGACCGGGGCACTTACAGTGGGTGATTCAGTTCGCTCCACCTTGCGGGTTTTAGCTGAAAAAAGGATCGGGAAGGGAGACATTGCCATGCTTTCTCCGGATGGTTTTTTTGAAGAGGATCTGGCTGACCGTGTACATTCAAAGTTGGGGAACAAACAGGGCGTGGTGGCCCCCATTGCTCTTTCAAGAGGAATGATTACCACGCCTGACGGTTCTGTGCGCGTTTCAAATGTTCAGGTTCTCGGAGTAGATGAGAGATTCTGGGAGCTGGCACCTGACTTTTCGCATACTCCCCTGGGTACCCGCTCGATGAAAAAAGAATTTCGTGAGTGGGGTCCAAAAGTATTTTTCCTCAATGAACGGCTGAACCAAAGATTAAAGAAAGAAATAGGCGATCGCTTAATTCTGAGGATGGAGGAACCCAGTTTATTCTCGAGGGATGCGCCCCTTTCCGGCGAACGGGATAATAAATTTGTCACGATGAATGAAGAGATGGGTGGGGTCCTGCCAGCTGAAGGGTTCGGGCACTTTGGCTTGCAGGGAAATCAGCGGGAACCGCTCACAGTCTTTGTTTCCCTGGAGGCCTTGCAAAAGAAGTTATTCCGTTCTTTCGATCAGGTCTCAGGCACCAGGAATTTCGCCAATTTTCTATTGATTGGAGAGAGTGGCGATGGGGAGATTGATATGCTCATGGCTGGAAAAGCCCTGAATAGCAGTTGGACTTTGGCTGACGCAGGCATTGAAATAAAGGATCTTAAAAGCACCAATGAATGGAGTGTCCGCACACGACAGGTCTTTCTATCAGATGGCTTGGTTGGAAAAGCAAAAACTTTAACTCCAAAATCTTCCGGTGTTTTGACCTACCTGGTGAATGCGGTTCAAACAAAAGCGGAAGATCATAAAACTTCATTGATTCCTTATTCAATGATGAGTGCCGTAGAGCCCGGCAAGATGGAATTTTTGGATGATAAGTGGAAGGATGATCAGATTGCCCTAAATCAATGGGCAGCGGAAGATCTGAATGTAACCTTGGGTGATAAAATAAGCGTGAGTTATTTTACGGTTGGAGAGAGAAGAAAGTTAATCGAATCATCACGGGAATTTATTTTAAAAAGGATTCTTCCTTTGCCCAACCCTCTAACAGAAGAGCAGGAAAGTGACTGGACACCCCGATTTCCGGGCCTTTCAGATGCCGAGTCCTGTGGCGAATGGGACACAGGCATACCGATTGTTCACGAAGTCAGGGATCGGGATGAGGATTACTGGGATAGGTATCGTGGCACGCCCAAAGGATTTGTTTCCCTGAAGGCAGGGCAGGAGATGTGGGGAAACCGCTGGGGGTCCCTTACGGGACTGAGAGTGGAGAAAGAAGAATTCTCCAGAATGGAACTGGCCAAAAAATTAAGACAGAATCTAAAAGCAGATGATGCGGGTCTGGTTCTTCGCGGTCTTCGAATGGATGCGGAGCAATCCGTAGAATCCCCTGTGGATTTTGGCCAGCTGTTTATGGGATTTAGTTTTTTCGTGATCGCAGCGGTTTTGGCGATTACGGGCATGCTCTTTACTTTTTCGATGGAACAACGAAGCAGACAAATCGGCTTGTTGCGTGCATTGGGATGGAAATCCCGGAAAATTAAATTTGTTTTTTGGAGTGAAGGTTTTCTGGTCGGGATCGTAGGATCAGCCATCGGGGTCTTCCTTGCATCCTTGTATGGAAAGGGTATTCTGAATTTGCTGGCCGGTGAATGGAGCGGGGCGGTCTCGGGGACAAATTTTGCTTATGATGCCTCATTATCATCCATGATTATGGGTGGTTCATCCTCGGCTATCATTTGTTTCATTGCCATGATCTGGTCGACCCGAAAATTATTCAGACATGAGCCTCGGGAACTTCTACAAGCCGGGAGTTATGGAATCCATGATGGTGATTCCGTAAGAGCATCACACCAATGGCATTCATGGGTGGGGCTCGGATGTGTGGCGGCTTCCTTTTGCTTAGCCTGGTCAGTTGGTTTAAACAGTTCCGCCGCATCGATCTCATTCTTTGGTGCAGGTGGGATGTTATTAATTGGAGGACTTTTGCTTTTTCGAATGAGACTGACAAAAGCGGATGGGGAGGAAAAGGCTATTACTAAAATTCCTCAGCTTGAACGCAGAAATCTGGGCAGAAGAACTGGCCGTGCCCTGGTCACTGTGGGATCGATGGCAGCAGGAGCTTTTTTGGTGGTGAGTACGGGGGCCTTTCGCAAATCCACGAATGTATTCACGGAGGAATTTGATTCAGGAACCGGTGGATTTTCTTTTTGGGGAGAATCGGCTTCACCAATTTACGATGATTTACACAGTAAAGAAGCCCAACAACTATTTGATTTGAATGATAGTCTTTTGACGGCTTCCCGTGTGATTCCGCTCCGGATTCGGGAAGGGGATGATGCGAGTTGCCTGAATTTGAACAAAGCCTTGCATCCAAGAATTTACGGGATGAAACCAAGTGATTTTACGGACAGGTTTTCTTTTGCGGAGGGAGACTGGGCCAGTTTAAATAAGGTTTTGGATGGAAATGCCGTGCCTGCATTGGTTGATCAGAATACCATGATGTGGGCTTTGAAAATGGGATTGGGCGATCGCATTCAATATATGGACGGGGAGGGGAAACCCTTTGAAGTCGAACTGGTGGGGACTCTCAAGGGTTCGATGTTACAGGGAGCCCTATTTATCAGTGAAGAAAACTTCCTCTCTAAATTCATCCAGCAGGGTGGTTACCGTAGTTTCCTTCTTTCCGGTAAATTCGAAGACGGGCGGAAACTGGCTAATCATCTTGAAGACAGATTGCGGCAACACGGGATGGAATTTCGTGAGTCCACGGAAAAATTATCAGAATTGCAAGAAGTGGAAAATACATACCTTTCGATTTTTCAGGGCTTGGGCGGTCTTGGCATGCTAATAGGAACTTGCGGACTTGGGTTGGTGGTGGCCCGTAATCTCATCGAAAGAAGTCAGGAGATTGCTTTATTTGAAGCTCTCGGCTTTCAATTGAACAGGATTCGAAAATCAGCATTCAGCGAACACATACAATTGGCATTTTGGGGAATTATTCTTGGATCCTCTTCCGCTATTCTGGGAATTGCTCCTGCCTTATTCGGCCAAGTTCTGGATAAGCCAAGTATGGGCTTTGTTTGGTTTTTTACCGCCCTTGCCCTGCTTGCTTTTTTATGGGTTTACCTTGCCGTTTTCTTGACCTTGCGAAAAAGCCAGCTTGTTTTGTTGAAGAATGAATAAAACCTCCATTTTTTTTGGCCGGCTTCCCGTCTTGCTTGTACTGATTTGCTTGGTTTTGTTGGTAGGGATACGAGGTTGGGCACAACCGCAAATCGAAAATCAACCCATTCCCGCCGGCAAGGACGATTCTCAGGTCAGCCAGGTAAAAGAAAAAATCACAAAAGATTGGCATATTGAATTCAGCGAGGACTTTTCAGATGTGGAGATTGGTCAGGAACCTGAAAGTTTATTCATACTTGATGGAGACTACACTGTTCAAAAAGGGGAGAAGGATAGAAAGAGCCTTAAGCTTCCGGGAACCCCAATGGGTGATTTTGGATTACTTTTTGGTCCCCGAGAAAAGGAAAAAAACCTGGAGCTCAACTTTTCCTTTTTTGCCAGCAATAAAGGACGGCGAATGCCATCCATTGCAGCCAGTATTGGAGGAATCCGTGGATATTGTTTACGACTTAGCCCGGCTGCGAAAAAAATTGTTCTTTCTATGGATGAAACCATACTTCAAGAAAGTATGTTTTCATGGAAAGGCGATCAGTGGTGGAAGATCCGTTTTCAGGCATTGACCGGCAGTTTGATTCAGTCGACACGTTTACGATTCAAGCTTTGGCCTGAAAAAGAAAAAGAGCCGGCGGACTGGTATTTGAGTGAGGTATACGATGTGGAGTATATAGGGGGCAAGTGTGCGTTGTGGGGGTTTCCATATTCCAGTATGCCCATATTGTTTGATGACCTGGAGATTCGTTCGAATTGAAAAGTATATTTTCTTTTTTACCCGCAAAAAGTAAGGATTTATTTTGATAGCATATTTCCAACTGAAATTTCCAAGGACGACTGTTTGCCTGATATTCCTAATCTTAACGCCTTTTGCCTTTTCCAAAAAAGAAAATCGGTTCTTTCCTCAAAAAGTTTTACCTTTATTGGAAGAGTATTGCTATGATTTTCACGGAGACGGGGCCAAGAAAGGGGATTTTGCTATGGACGAGTTGGTAAGTTTGGGCAATTTCGACCAGCATTCAAAAAAATGGGACTGGGTATGGAAGAATCTTTATCACCGGAATATGCCCCCGGCCAATGTGCCTCAGCCCTTTGACCCTGAAATCAGCATGATATTCTCGTGGATTGAGCAGGCTGCTTTCGGGCATGATTCCAGTGAATATGACCCCGGTCATGTGGTCTTAAGAAGATTGAACCGAATAGAATACGAAAATACCGTAGAGGACCTTTTTAAAATTAAAATTGATGCCCGGAATTACTTACCCGCAGATGACACAGGCTACGGTTTTGATACCATTGGTGAAGTGCTTACGCTTTCTCCGCTCGTGATGGAAAAATATTTAAAACATTCATTTCCGCTAGTCTTTTTTTGACAAGATTTGCTCCTGAACAAACTCTTGCCATTATGGGTGTAAATGAAATAGAAAAAATAAACTTGCCCATGAACTCCATAAGCAGAGTATTTTTTTTCTCCCTAGGGACGGCTATGTTTCTTGTTCTCGGACTTTTTTGGATTGGGCTGGCATTTGATTTTTCAGCCTTAGAAAATTTCCTCGTCAATTTATGTTATTCTTACTTTGTTGGCTTCACGATACCTCAGTTACTGGGATCCGCGAGTGTAGACTCTATTGTTGAACAAGTTTTTCGCTTAAAGATCATCTGTACAATATGTGTGGTTCTGTATGGCGGTTTTATATTCTATGTTGGCACTTTGAAAAACAAGAAACTAAAACTAAATTTTCTCTACTTTTCCGTGATTGTGCCCGTCACTCTCTTTATATCTTATCTTTGGTTAAAAGTGATTAGCGAGGATCATATTCTGTCTAGAATTGAAAAGGTAGAGCTTTCACAATTTACAATCTTTTCTATCGTTGCAGTGGTAGTATTCGTTTTACTTAGTCTAAGGAAAGAAAAGGCGATTTCTTCCAAGAAGGTTTCTTCTCAAATCCCAACCGTAGATGATCTAAAGAACGATCTAGAAAATTCTTTTTTGAGTGATGGAGCAATGGATACAAATATCGATCAAGAGGAAACCGATGGCACCGGGGATCAGGAAAAAACTGTAAAAGAGCCAACTGAAGATAATGTTACTCACGAAGGAGTTGACGAAAGTGCCGAGCCTCTCTCTCCTCCATCCATGGAAGAAAGCACCCCTGCGGATACGCTAGACGACGAGTTGCCTCCACCGCCGGTGACAGAATTACCAGCTGAACTAGCTGATTTGAAAGATGATATAGGGACTGGAAATCCAGATCCCGAAAATTCTGAATTAGGCAAAGTAAGTAATAGTTCATGAGATTTGCCGCTAGAATATTACCTTTTTGTTTAACCATATTTGCCCTTTTTTTATTTGAGGGGATTTGTTTTAGAATGGTTGAGAAGTACGCCACTTTTCGCCTCGAAAGCAGCTGGGGGAGCAAGATTTCAGAGAACATAAATAAATACTTGAGAATACTCCCCTTAAGCCATTTTGCAAAGACGCCAAGTAACAGCAGCGAGGTGGAATTCTCCCTGTTTAAAGCCTTAGAGGAAGATAAGTATGCTGCTAAGATTATGAGTTTTGGCAGACCCCAACGGGATCACTTTGTTGACTATGTCAATGAACCGGATCCCCTGCGTAAGTCATACAGGATTATAGACATTAATCACATCCGGGGCTTGATTTTGCCAGGGCTGAAAAGGTTTCCTACAGACGAAGAGGTGGTAAAAGGGTGGGCTGGAAGACAAAGGGATCAGATGGAGTATGCCAAAGCTTTATTCGTCGACGTTATGCCTGCATCCACATCTTTGTCTTTGGAAAAAACCTACACAGAGCATAGAAGCTATGATTTCTTCCTTGAGAAGGGTATGGCCTGCCTTTCTCTTCCGGTCAGGAGCAAAGATAACCTGATCAATGATCTACGTCTGCTAAAGAAAAGCTATCCTGCAGTTAGTCAGAAAATTGTCTGCAGAGCCTATGGTCGAGAGGCTGAAATCTTGCTGAGCAGTTGTTCAAGTAATCCTTTCTTGGTAAATATGATCATTGTAGATTCCCCCAGTGGTTTTGCCGAAGCACCTCAAGTTGAGAGTGCTCCCTGGTTTTATTGTACTTTGGGAAAGGAAGAATTAGAGAATATGGAGCTTGTCGATGGCTTACTGGACTGGGTTTCCGCGTCTCGGGATTCCAATTACATTTACCCATCCAAAATAGGCGGTTTGATGAGAATTCGGGACAATTTCTCTGACAAAAATCTCCTTTCTTTTCCAATTCCTCTGATCCAAGAGTGTGTAAGTTTTTTTGAAAGCTTGGAGGAAAAAAAGGAACTACGCTCTTTTGCAATTAAAAAAGCCACCAAACCTGAACCAACTGTTACTACTTCAACTCAGGTCACCAGGAGTGAGCAAATTCCTGATCAACTTGATTTTTCGACTGTAAGTACACTACAGTCAGAACTACCAAGAATTGAAACAGAGAATTCCCAGGCATTTGATTGCAAAATGGTCAGAGAATATCGGGATCTGCACGCAGATGATCCCAGTATTTCTCTAGCAGATAACCGGGAATTAATTCTTAAAATAGGTGCGAATTTTGAACAAATGGGCCCGGATATAATTATGGAAGTTGGGGAAAAAGATCCTCTGTTTTATCAATTCTACCAGTCCCTAAAGATAATTGAAGCACAGTCTGTAGGAGACTTTTAGTGCTTAAGTAAATCGGGTTACTCCGGGAATCGGTGGAGCGGGCACTCCTAGGCTTTTTTCCCAATCATTATGTGACGGGGTCAAATCCTCATTAGAATTGAGTGCCTGCTGGTAAGTAATTTTTTGGCCGGTGTATGCCACCATCCTTCCGAGTATGGCCACCATGGTACTATGAGCCGATTTTTCCCCGTCATTAAAAGGTTTCCCTTCGCGGATGGAGGCAAATAAAAGATCATGCTCCGTCTGGTACATATCATTGTTTTCACCCCGGTATCTCCATGAATTGTCACCAGCGATAATTGTATGCCGATTTTTGGCAGAACAAGTTCCCTTCGTGCCAAACAATTCGACTTCGTAACTGCCAGCTGTGCCGTTTTGCTGTCGCGAGAAATGATAGCCCTTTGCACCGTTTTCCCATTCAAATACACAGGCAAAATGATCATAAATATTTCCGTATTTATCAGGATCATCATAGACTTGCCTCCCGCCAGAACCTACCGCATGCAGGGGAAGTTGATCGCCCATGGACCATTGCATCATGTCGATACAGTGAACCGCCTGTTCAACAATCGAGTCTCCGGAAAGCCAAAGATGGGCATTCCAGTTTCTAAGCTGTGCCTCCAAGTCTCCCCAACCCTCTTCACGTTTTTTCTTCCATACCTCCCCTCCATTGTAAGTGGAGTACATGGCGTGCACATCACCCAAGGCTCCGCCCAAAATTCTACTAAATACTTCCTGTTTTGGCAGGTGATGCCTCCAGCAGAAGCCTGACATAAATCCTAAATTCTTTTCCTTTGCTTTTTTGGCGAGCTCGATCACTTTGCGGACTCCAGGGGCATCAACTGCCACCGGTTTTTCGAAGAAACAGTGGATGCCTTTTTCAACGGCATATTCCAAGTGTTGTGGTCTAAAGTTAGGAGGTGAGGTGAGAATTACCACATCCACTCCAGAATCAATTACTTTTTTATACGCATCAAACCCGAAAAAAGTGGTTTCCGGGGTTACCTGGTATTTTTCGCGGCCCCGAGCCTTGAGAATACGGCTGCGTAATTTTATGCGATCCTCAAACATATCCCCAATGGCAGTAAGGACTACATTATCGTCAGCTGCCATTGCTTGTGCCGCCGCTCCGCTTCCCCGACCACCTATTCCGATTAACCCCACTTTAATGGCTTTGGAGTTGTTTTGAGCATTGGCAATGTTCGGAGAGGCGAGGATGGATCCTGCGGAGATAGCCGATCCTGCTTTTACAAATTGTCTTCTTGAATAAAGATTTGTTTTCATAGGATTAAATTAGAAGATATTTTTACTAAAATGGAAGCGATTAATACCAAAAAAAGTATTTTTGTTTCGTAACTATAAAGTTTGGTAGAGAGCAAAGATTGTTTCAGGTTAAATCCTAACTTGGCACCCAAACCATACCGTAAAATTTAATTACGGTGAAATTTGTCTTCCGCATATTTCCATTGTTTTTATCATTATCTTTTTCAACGCGGTAGAGGATGTAGCCTTAATTGCTGGGATGACAAGTCATCCTTACCATGTGCATTTTTCATGGAGTAGAATGTCTTCAAAGTGTATCAATGCGGTGAAGATGGAGTTTTAGAATTATAGTTACCGATGATTGCTTTCCCAAGAATCCTTCCATTTTTGAGGATGACGATTTTATCGTTCTTAAGTGCGATGGAGGGGGGAGATATTTGATTAGATAATATTTAAAGGTGTTTGGAAAACTTAGGAAGAAAGAAAATGGCTTTACTTCCAATCACTACGGTATTGAAGTTCTCAAGGATATCCCAGGGGATTATTTTCACAATGGATCGATGATTACTTCGAAACAAATGGGTCTGTAAATCCCCAAAGGATGACTAACTATATCAAGCTGCCAGTAAAGTATTTTCCATGCAGCAATAATCCTCGTTTATGGGAAGACATTATAAAGCGAGCGGAAGCCAAGTATGCGGCCTGGGTTTACCAGCGAGGAAAGAATTATCATAAAAGGCGTGGGGTTTGGTTTCACCAAGGGACTCATGTGATCAGAGGATCCAACAATTATAGTAAATTTTTTTAAATGGAATTGCCGGGACGGAAGTTAAGATTCAAAATACTGGGTCTGACCGAGGCAAAGTGGGTTCCAAGGATTTGACAATCAATCAGGATTACCCACCCTTAATGATCACTGAAACAAAAAAAACCATCGATGCGTTAACCTCTTTCGAGAAGTACGACTTTATTTATAAGGTAAATCATTTTTAGGATTTCTTTTGGACCGTGTTTGTTGATTGAGCATTTTTGCGTTGATCCTTGTTCACGATCCCTCTTAATGAATTATCAAAACCATACCCTTTATATCCCCTAAATGAACAATAAAATATTGTGCGTAGATGATGAGGATTCTATTCTCAGAGGATTCCAGTTAAATTTGCGTAAAGATTTCGAATTACATTTAGCTTCCGATGGAATGGAAGGTCTTGAGGTTTTTGAAAAGGAAGGTGGTTTTGCCTTGGTTCTTTCCGATATGAGGATGCCCGGGATGAATGGGGCGGATATGTTGGCGGAGATCAAAAAAAGAGACCATGAAGTGTCCACGATTTTATTGACAGGACATACCGATTTTGATTCAGCGATGGCGGCTGTGAATGACGGAAATGTTTTCCGTATGCTTTCCAAGCCCTGTCCACCTGAACGACTGATTAAAGTTCTAAATGATGGACTTGAGCAGCATGATTTGGTCAAGAGTAAGAGAATCCTGCTGGATCAAACTCTCAGAGGAGCTGTGGATGCCTTGGCTGAATCATTATCAACTGCAAAACCGCTTTTTTTTGGCAGGGTACAACGGGTTCGTAGAATGGCGAACGAACTTGCCGAAAAACTAGCAATCCCGCATTCCTGGCGAGTCGATGTCGCGTCGGTTTTTTCCCAACTTGCTTATTTGGCATTACCTGAGAATGTAACTGAAGATGTGTACTACCGAAAAGAGTTAACCAAGGAAGTTAAAACCCTTTTGGCAAAATTTCCCGAAGATACAAGAAATATACTTAACAAAATTCCAGGGCTGGAAGAAGTGGGGGAAATTCTTAAAAGTGTAGATGTCCAATATCGGTTTGAACAGGAAAAAGAAGATGGGATACGGATTGCGGCATCCATTTTGAAGGTAGCTTTAGATTTCGATTATTACGAAGAACAAGGATATAATCGAAGTCTCATCGTCAACACGCTCAAGGAGAGGGAAAAGGATTACGATCCGAAGGTCACTAATTCTCTTTCCGATTTAATTGTAATCGCGCAGGAGACTTCTAGCCTGCAGGAAATAAGCATTGCGGATATTGATATTGGTATGAGGTTGTCACAGGAGTTGAGGCTTGACGATGGTTTTTTAATTGCGGCTGCCGGGACCGATGTGGATAGGCAGCTACTTAAGGTTATCCGTAATTATAATTCATGCTACGAAGATAGCCCGTTCCCCAAAAAAATACAGGTTCTGGTTCCGCTAAATTTTATAAAGTAACATGCAGTTATGATGTGTTAAAGTGAGAGTACGAAGCTATATCGTGCTGCTCACCAGTGGCAGTCTTATCGGAGCCTTATGCATTGCAATCTTTGGTTGGTTTACCTTCTCGGGATTAAATAAGGCCACGGATGAGCTTGAACAAGAGGCCCAAAAGTCAGGATCCTCCTCCAGTCGACATGCCGATGTTATGGCTTTTCTTGAAACCACCAGAGGGATTTTTGTGACCATGGAGATATATCCCAAGGATTATGATGGTGTCTTTAGTATAGCCAATGATGCCATTGCCCTTTCCAAAGAGGGTGCCAACAAGTTATCTGACTTATATCACGAAAATTTTCCTGATGAAATTATGCTTCCGATCGCAAAAGGGATTAGGGAAATGGAAAGTGCCATCTCCCAAATGCAGAAGCTGCAACCGTCTCCAAAAAATGAAAATTGGATTGGAGGTAATGCCTTGGCTAGGAATAAGTACGACTCCGTGCGGGAGACACTAAAAAACAATTTAGACTATTTGGAGATGCAAGCGTTACAAAGCTTACAAAATGCCAATGAATCCCTACGGGTGAAGTGGCAAGAACTCGATGCCCGTGAGCAAAATAGCAGATTATCCTTGTTTACCGTAAGTATTTTATATCTTGCCCTGATTATTGGATTGGCCTTTGTAACCTATCGCAGTTTTGCCCGGCCGATTTCCCGGCTTGAAGAGGCAGCCGCCAGATCCATTGAAAATAATCAGGCTTTTAATTCTCCTGAAATTGGGCCGGAGGAGGTTAAGTCACTTACGAGAAGATTGCAGGGTCTGATTAATGGATTGGAAGTTACCGTTAAACAAAGAACATCCGCTTTAGTCAAAAAGACTGAGCAATTAAAGTTGGAAATTAAACAGAGAAAAGAGTTGGAGACCCAGCTGGTTCATGCCCAAAAAATGGAAGCAGTAGGGCAACTGGCGTCAGGAATCGCCCATGAGATCAATTCGCCTTCTCAATTCGCTAACGACAACATCCTTTTTCTTAAAGAGGCAATCGAAGGATTTATTTCCAAAATTTCCGGTTCCAACCGGGCTCCTGATGATAAGGAACTTTCCTTCTTGACGGAAAATGCCCCTGAGGCGGTCCAGCAAGCTGAAGAAGGAATTTCACGCATAACGACCATCGTAAAGTCCATGAAAAATTTTGCCTACCGGGATGCGGAATCAGCCAAGAAACCCAATGATCTCAATCAGGCAATTAAGTCGACCATCGTGGTAGCCACGAATGAATGGAAGTATCATGCGGAGGTAATTACGGGTTTGGACGAAAGTCTACCAATGGTACCCTGTAATGTTGGAGAAATTAACCAAGTGGTCTTGAATTTAATTGTGAATGGGGCACACGCCATTCGCGACCGTTCTGAGTCAAAAGGAAAGGGTGAAATTAATATAAAAACCAGGTATTATCCTTCGGATGACTGCGTGGTCATTTCAATTACCGATAATGGAGGAGGTATCCCCCCCATGGTACAGGAAAGAATCTTCGAACCCTTTTTCACTACCAAAGAAGTCGGAGTCGGAACAGGTCAGGGCTTGGCCATTGCTCACAACGTGGTAGTCAAGTCTCACAATGGGCAGATTTGGTTCGAAAGCGTTGAGGGTGAAGGCACCACTTTTTATATTAAATTACCAATGACTCAGGCGTAGTCTTGATTTTGGATGAAGCTTGTTTTCATTTCCATCTTTCTTGTTCTCTTCCTTTCATGTTCCAAGGAAGAAAATAAAAAAGCTTCAACGAATACCCGCCCATTGCCTTTGCCCTTCCCGCATAAAAGCAATCTCCAGCCTTTGGAAAAAGATCTCCACAAACTTCAAACCGCGGAATTTAAATCCAAATTCGTAAAGATTATGCCGGGTGAGTTTCTAATGGGCAGTGCCGACAGAGAAAATGGAAGGGATCTAGACGAATGGCAGCATAAAGTTCAAATATCTAATTTATATTACATTTCAATGTACGAGCTTACCATTAATGAGTGGAACGCCTTGGCTACTTCCAAGAAGGATCATTCTTTCGAGTTAAAAAATTCTGAGAAAGAATTAGTCCTATCACTCTATAAAAATCTCCTTTTACAGCCTTCACTTAAAGGTAAATTACCCCCTTTCCTGCATGCTGATTTTAAGAAACTGACCAATCCTGAAATTAGTTCCCTTTTTATGAGTCTCCGATCTATGATCCACTTAGTCAATGTTTGGAATCAAGTAGCAAAGAATTTCAAGACTAAGGTTGCGGAGTCACTTAATTTTACCGTAAACGAATATTCCACCATCCTGCAAACGCTACTTGACCGACAAAACCAGCTACCCGTAAATCAGGTTTCTTACACGCAGGCAGTATCATATTGTCATAAGCTTACGGAATATGGGTATAGCAACGGCCTTATTCCACAGGGGATGATCTACCGGTTGCCCACCGAGGCCGAATGGGAATATGCGTGCCGAGCGGGTAATGCAGGACCATGCGGTTTGGGTGAGGGCAACACGCTCTCCGGTCTTAATGCCAACTTAGATGGTAGTAAAGAAGACTACATCATGGGGGATGAGGGCACCTTGATCAATCGAGGTAAATTAATTCCGGTAGGCCCGAAATTTTCAAGATTTCCTTCGAATCGTTGGGGCGTATTCGATATGCATGGAAGTGTGATGGAATGGTGTTATGATTATTACGGCGAGTATCCCGAAGGCATGGTAGTCAACCCCATGGGTCCATTGCATGGAAAAAACAGGGTTTTGCGCGGAGGTAGTTTTTATAGAACAGCTTATGAGTGTAGATCTGCTAACAGGGAAAGTTCAGCCCCTTCATGGCGTGGCTCTGAAATTGGCTTTCGAGTCGTTCTAGGGTTTCCGCTGAGATAAGTCATCCCTTACTTTTTCAAGTCGGTGGTCATTTTGCTAGCAATACGGGCCGGTAGTGAAAAAACCGTCACCCGGTCCACCCTGGCAATATTGATACCTATACAATTACCTTCCAGATCAAATAAAGGACCCCCCATGGCCTCTTTGGGCAGTGGTAGGTCATGCTGAATAATCAAGGGAAAGTTATCTTTCCTTTTGGAAACAGGACCGCTCATTTGTAAGTTTCGATTAAAAAGATCAAAGGTAACGGAGCGATGACCCAGGGTAATTCTGAAATTCATAGATTTATTTTTTCGTAAAACTTCAACCGAGACCACATCACCCGGGTCCTTTTTACTAACTAGATTCACGACCTGATCCCGTTTTCTGACAGTTCTCCCATCCACTTTTTGCATTATATCTCCGTTCCGCAACCCGGCTTTATCGGCAGCTGCTTGCGGGACGACTTCGGTAACGCGAACGCCTTCTTTGCTTTCATTACCCAGAATGACACCCATGACGCCGCCTTCTCGGCCAATTTCCCTCTTTTTGCCACTGGTAATGCCAACTCTTATTTCATCCAGTTCAGTGAAAGCAGAGAGAACCCATGAGACTTGGTCCGAGGCATTTTTTTCATTCCAGGAAACATAGGGAAAATCCTTTTTGTCGGATATCATCTGGTACAAAGCCAGGTCCAACTCTTCATTACGTTTTTTTATTCGTAATTGATAGATTTCGCCATTCGCAAGGGTGGCAAGCCGTGCACCTACACAGGAACTCGCTTTGGTCAGAATATATCCTTCAGGACTAACAATCGCACCCATGGCAATCAGTTTATCATTCCTTGTTAATTTGGCAGTCGCAGCAAGTGCGGTATGTTTTGCCTTACCAAACGCGTCCTGAGTGGACTTCCCGTTGAGCCTATACTTCAGAGGCAGGGTTTTGCCAGAGCCGTTGTTGTCCTGTTGCTCTATTTCGCCAAGCAATGGAATGGTGACAAGGAGAGATAGAAAAAATTTCATTCTTCGGCTACTTTTGGTCGCACTCCTAAATTTACCTTTACTGCAAGCTGGGCTCCATCTCGTTGGTAAAGAATCCTAGCCTCATCACCGGGTTTTAAGGATGAGATGATAATAATGAATTCTTCCCTTGAATCTAAAGGCTCATCATTTACCTCTAGCAAAATATCGTTGAGTTTGAGTCCGGCTTTTTCGGCGGCAGTCCCAGGGATTACTTCTCGAACGATGAGGCCGGCTTCAATTTCTTCACAGGCAACGCCAAAGAATCCCCCGTCTTGCATTATATCATAGGAAATCAGTTCCTCGTCGCGAAATGTTTCCCAATTAGCAAGAAAAGATTCTACTGGAACATGAAAATTTTGGTCAGGCTTTTGCGATACCCGACTGTGAATGGCAATTAATCGGCCATCAAAATCAAATAGGGGACCCCCGGAATCTCCTCCAAGAAGACGGCTGTCTGTCTGCATGGTTTCATCTTTTTTGGCAATGATTTTACCTACGCGCACAACAATTCCTCTATCTTTATCAAACCCACCCGGGTGCCCCAGGCCAAAACACCAATCCCCTACCTTGGATTCACCCCTTTTGGCGATAGCAACGAATGGCCATTCCTCTTCCCCTTTGATTTTAAGCATGGCTGCATCTGAAATTTCAGATCCGCCCAAAGTTACGGCTGAATTTCGTTTGCCGGTTGGTAGACGAACTTGCATTTTTTTGCCTGTTTTTCCAATGACATGAGCAGCGGTTAGGACAAGTCCTTCTTTGGATACGATCACACCACTTCCTGCACCATCTCCTGCCTCGATGGAAACAAGGGCTTTTTTTGCATCCGGTAAGAGTTCCCGTAGGCGTTCCTGAATGGCAAGCAAGTCTGTGAGATCTTCTGGGGATTGTTTCTCCCATGCAGCAAGATCAACCATGTCACCGTGAACGACATTCAACCCCAGTAAAAAGATTGTAATCAGCTTAACCATTTTCATATCAAATGAGGGAAATTCAATTTTCGCAAATCGTAAAGTCTACTTGGAAGAACACTTTTCCAGAGCGTTTAGTAATCTTTGGGCAGAATGCCAGTATCGACTTGTCTTAGAAATATAGCAGGGAGCCATCATCTTTTGATCATTTATAAATTGGGGGGGTGAAAACAAGTCACGGTAATTTTGGATTTTGGGGCATCCGATTACAATATCTGGAAGATATTGCTTGGCACGGCTTTTTGCAATCAAGGAAACTGCTTTGTCAATACCCTGTTCGCTTCGAATGTTCAACTCAACCTGAATCCCTTCCCGAATGGAAAAGGTCTTTAAACAGTGAGATAACCAGGCACGCTGATTTTCGGAGGCATAGACTAATAAAAAAGGAATCCTTTCCCACTTATCTCCGGGTTGCGGGACGAATCCCTCTTTGGTTAAAAGAGCATGGCCATGATCCGGGGAAAGGATGAAGCGGATGAGGGCAAAGGCATCAGATGGTTGATTAAGTACTCTGCCTACAAGACAATACACAGATTTACCGTTCTGATTTTTTTCATCGAATTTATCCTTCTTAGCTGACTGGTACCCAATAACAATTTTCTCTTCAAAATTGCCTTTTAAGCCTTCCCCCGAATTATAATCATTCTCACCTAAGAAAATGATAGCTCGCCTGTTATCTTTCTTGGATAATGAAGCCTGAATTTCTTCTCTGGATAAAAATGAAACCTTAATCCCGATACCGGTATTTTGGTAAAAAGATTGAAAGGCAGGGCGAAAAATAGGCTCTAATTGTGTTTCACAAAATATTTCCAGTGATTGCGAATTTTTGCTTTCCGGTTTTTCCGAAATTCTGTCCCAAACGACCATCATGCTGGTCAGGACAAACATGGAGAGGAGAGCCAAAGTTACCCCCGTATATTTGGGAGTTTTGAAGACTTTTTTGAAATCCTGATTCATGAGGCGTTACGCATAGAAGCGACAGCCACTTTAAAATAATAGGTGAGTTACTCCAACTCGATTTCCTGCGAGTAACTCCAAAACCGACTTTTTTTGGAATTAGCTAAATGATAAAGCCATCCAGCTGGAGAATTTCGGTAAAAATAGGGGTATAAGTCCTTGGAGGTGTATAACCATCCGAGGTCATAATCATAAAACCAAAAAGCGTCTTTTCCAACTGGATGTATGTATAACCACCCTAGGTGAGAATGAAAGATCCAATTTTGTTTGTTGGCGGTGTAAAAGATGCCTAACCAGGCATCGAACCAGTTATCACTTAAGTTGGTTGTGGACGAAAAATTAGTTGTGATTGTTTCATTGCTGTCACCGGCAAAGTCATCGGCGGAAGCCCGTTTGGGGTCATCGGGGAACTGATCAGTTGTATTATCCACGCCATCCCCGTCTCGGTCGCCGTCGAATTCGTCATCGGTGCCATCGCCGTCCGCATCGTTCCCTGATGCCCGCAGAGCATCCTTGGGATAGAGATCGGAAGTGTCGACGACCCCGTCATTGTCATCATCATTGTCAAATTCATCGTCGGTGCCGTCGCTGTCAAAGTCAGAACCCGAAGCCCGTTTAGGGTCATCGGGGAACTGGTCACTCGAATCATCTACGCCATCACCATCAGAATCTATGGGTAGAACAGGATCGCTGGCATCTACACTGAGTAAAAAAGTGGGGGTGGAAGATCCGTTTTGGCTGTAACCGCGATATCCAATGATGTTGACGGAATAATTGCCTGCCTCGGAGATTGATCCGCTAATAGTATTTCTTCCGTCATAACTTAACCCGTTTGGTAAACCAGAAACTCTGTAGCTTCCAGCCGTATACCTTGAGGTGAAGAATCGAAAGCTTACAGTCTCTCCAGTTTTAACACTAAGGGAATTTCCCTGATATGACTTTACTTCTGTTGTGGCACCGGAGAGAGCATGAGTGGTAACCACACCAGCGGTCGCCGGCATCCACCCGTGAACGGATTTTAAAAAACTGGGTACGGGTTTGAGGAGCAGTCCGGAAATTTTGATGATTTTTGGGGCAAATGATCTGGCTTCAACAAGCAGGGCAAAAGACAGGATTACCCGCAGTTTTTTTTTGCTTAATTGCATCCGCAACCACCACCCCCTATACCCCGTCCACCTCTTGAACCTTCTCTTGAAAAATAAGCGTGGTCGTTCATCTTCTGAGAAAGCGGATCGCGATCGGCTTTCATGACCACATCCGCTAAATGATATCTTTCCATGGGGCTAACCGTCATCTTAGGGGTGCAACCAGTGAGAATTATGGCAAGAAGGGTCGATAGATTAAGTGAGGTTTTCATTTTGAATGTATTGATAAAATTTATTGCTGAGCAGGGGAGAATCAAATGACTGAATACAACCCTCGACATTCCACTCCGAATCGATCATTCGAAGCCCTGCCTGTTTGCCGACCATCAAACAAGAGGTGGAAATAATTCCAGACTTAAGGCAGCTTGGGCTTATTACAGAGGCACTGAGTTCCGAATGAATGGTGGGATAGCCCGTACTATGATCAACCGTGTGACCATATCTTTTCCCGTTCAAATCGAAAAACCTGCGGTAATTTCCGGAAGTGGCCAAAGCCCGGTTGCTCAGGCTGACTAGAAACCCGGGACTTCCTTCTCCCACAGGTTTTTCGATGCCTATTTTCCAGGGAACATCTTCGGAAGCAAAACCGGAAGCAAAAATATCACCGCCGAAATCAACCAAAAAGTTTTGGCACGAAAGCAATTTCAGCTTTTCTGCGACTTGATCAACGGCGTATTCCTTGCCAAAGCCTCCAAAATCCAATCCCATTCCTTGTATTGGCAGGTAAATCTCTTTTTCTGAAATTTGCACATTTTGCCAATCCACCAAATCCCTGGCTTGGCAAATTTCCAAATCTCCCGGCACTTGATTTTTTGCTTTTGCCTCTTGCCAAAGAGTGGTGAGTGGAAGGCAGGAAGGGTCAATCGCCTGGTTACTTTGAAAGAAGGCAAAACTGGCTGCTTTAAGTACCATTTCATCCTCTTCGTTCAACAAAACAGGTTTTTCACCTGCCGACTCATTGATCTTTGATAACCAGTTATTTGGCAAATAACGGGAGTATCTTTGTTCGAATTCCTGTACCCAACTAACGACTTTCTGCGAGGCGAATTCAAAGTCGATCGACTCACAAGCGGAGTATTTAACCTTGCATCTAGTGCCGAAAGCTTGAAAAGAGAGGACCGTGAGATCTCTTTCCTGACTCAAAAAAAAAGGTTTATCCAAAGGAGAGGTTAAAGTTCCCATTGCAGCCCAATCGTGAAAACATTGGCGTCCGGGTAGACGCGAGCATCCGTTACCCCGTCATTTCCTTTAGTAAGGTAGCGATCGTATCCTGCATCAAGGGTAAGATTATCCTCCATCAAGAAGGATAGTTTTAAGCCCAAGCCATGTGAATCAAAGGAAGACAATCGATGATCCGCTGAATAAAAAGGACCTTCGGATGAATCGGGTGATAACATGTAAGTATCAAAGAATGCATAAGTGCGAATTTTTGGGCTATAAAAGGATGTCTGATTTTGAGTGTAAAACCGATAGCGCGGGGAAAGTATCCATTTTTCTCCGAGTCTTTTGTTTGCTTCAATTTCAATGGTATGACCGCTCAAACGGTGGTCATCCTGGAAATACCTGTAACTCAGATGAGTCCCTATTTTCAATGAATCCAAGTAACGGGATAATTCTGAGTAGAAGATAAAAATCTCCCGTTTATCGGGACGATTTTCAGGTGCCAAACCAATGCTTCCAAAAATTTCATGTGGAGTATTTTTATAAGGATCGCTTAAATACCCGGTTGGCCATGAGTAGGTAAAGTTGAAGGATATACTGGTGAATTTATCGAGAATTCGGGTTAAGCCAGCGGATAGCGAAGGGGTCTTTTTTTCCACAAAACTTCCAGTAAAGTCTTTGACGGAATCATCCTGCAACGAAAACCCGCATGTTACAATCAAGGTCTCAGCCGCTAGTTTGTATGAATATTGGACGGCATAACTACGGGACAGGTAATCGGGCTCATCGCTGATTCCATATTCGAATGAAAAGTCATGATTTTGGGTTTCTTTCTTTACGGTAAACAGGCCCGCTTTTCTTATCTCCTCCGGTACGATTTGCAGCCAATCATTTACAGCGATGGCGGAAGAGGGTGGCAGCCCGTACGGCGTCGCTCCTGACCAGGCATCAATTGTGCCCAGGAAATCCAGCGACCAGCCTTGTTCAAGCTCAACTTCTGTTTCTGCATACCAGGATCGTACTTCCACCCGATCATTATCTTCGATCCATTCACGATACTTTCCGCGTAAGTAGTTCTGGCCCCAGGACGAAATTTCCAGGAGGCGAAGGAGAAGTAGCCAAAGGGAAAGAGATAGAACCTTCACAAGTAAGGTTTCGCTCAGTACTTCATTATGGTCAAGTACAGGATGGTAAAAGTTTCCCTGAAAGTTCTTTGAGAATGGATCTAAGCGAACCGTGATTAAGATAATCTTTGGCTTCGTTTGTTCGAATCCATTTTCTTTGTCTCCAGTCAGATTCAGGCCAAACGGCAAGTTCGTTTTTCACTTCCATCGGGTAAAAAGCCATACATTTACCTTTTACTATAGTGGAAATTTTTTGATCCACAACTGTTCCGATGATTCCAGCTTCTTCATACGCTTCCTGCAAAGCGGTTCCCTTCGAACCGAGTTTTTTCATGGGATTACCCTTGGGCAGACTCCAGTTACCATTCTTGGTCGAGACAACCAGAAACTCGAGGTTCTCATTATCAACTCCCCGAAAGGGAATAACCCCCCACTTAACTACACCTTTTTCCATAACCACACCAACTATTCATCTACCCTTATTAACAATTATTAACAAGTCTTAATTTTCTTTTAAAGTTTGAGTTACACGAATCTTGATTCATTCGATTTAAATCAGTACATAGTTGTCGATGTCTGCATCTTCTAAACAAACGATAGATGGGGATCTTCAATTTTTGGAGGTCAGGAATTTGAAAAAAAACATTCAGGAAGAGCGATGGCCAAAATATAGAGGTGGTGGATATCCCGAGTTTTACCCTGGGTGCAGGCAAACAGATTGCCATTTTTGGCAGGAGCGGAAGTGGAAAAAGTACTTTTCTCAATCTTTTAGCAGGAACCATGAAAGCAGACTCAGGGAGTATATCAATTGCAGCAACGAAAGTTTCTGAACTTTCAGAATCTGAGAAAGACCGTATGAGGGCGAAAACGCTAGGTTATGTTTTTCAATCGTTTCACCTTCTTCAGGGTTGTACAGCTTTGGAGAACATTTTAGTGGCAATGGCTTTGGCAGGAAATGCCAGTGATCAAAGAGCGAAAGAATTACTGTTTGCCGTGGGGATGTCGGAAAGAGAAAATCATCTGCCTGCCCAGTTGTCAATCGGGCAGCAGCAAAGAGTGGGCATCGCCCGGGCCCTTGCGAATGATCCAAAATTAATTCTGGCAGATGAGCCAACCGGCAGCCTGGATCCCGAAAATGCGACACGATCGATTGAACTGCTTAAATCTTTATGTATGAAAAATCAATGTGCCTTGATTGTGGTTTCTCATGAACCGAGGATCTTCAGTTGTTTCGAACATTCGATAAAATGGGAAGATCTCAATAAAGTGGGGTGAGTCAATAAATGAAACTTAATTCAAAGATTGGTCTAATTTTCTTCTTGGCAAGCAAGGGTTTTAGGCAACATTTTTTTGGGTCCCTAGTCGCGGCTTTTTCCATAGCCTTGGCGGGCGGGCTTTTTCTGGGTACAATGAAAATTCAAAAGCAGACCCAAACCTCTTTTGCGAATGCGAGCGGAGGATTTGATGCGGTCCTGGGAGCAAGAGGCTCAAAACTGCAACTCATTCTGAACGCTCTTTTTCACTTGGATGCTTCCCCTGGCAATCTTCCCTGGGAACAATATGAACTAATCAAAAAAACTCCGGGAGTTGAAGAAGCATATCCTATCGCCGTGGGAGATAATTATTTAGGATACCGACTGGTGGGTACAGACCCTGAATTATTTTTCGAACATGAATGGAAAAAAGGAGAGAAATACAAATTGCGAAGAGGTCGAGTTTTTTCTGAAATGGCCAAGGAGGCATTGGTTGGTTCGTTCGTTGCGGACAAACTAAATCTTAAAATCGGTGACAAGTTTCAACCCTATCACGGTTTGAATTTTAAGGAAGATACGCAACATGAGGATGTGTATGTGGTGGTTGGCCTGCTTGAAGCGACGGGAACGCCCAGTGACAAGGTGATCTGGGTACCGATCAAAGGAATTCAGCTGATGGAAGGACATGATCAGGAAATGGCTCAGTCGGTCAGCGCAGTCCTATTATCACTCAAAGGAGCCACAGGGTTCAACCTCGAGATAAGATACAATCGGCAGGGAAACCAGGCTACCTTTGCCTGGCCAGTTGCTGCGACTCTGGCTTCTTTTTTTGATAAAATGAACTGGTTTCGAGGAGTGCTGGAAGTGATCGCCTATGTGATTGCGGCGGTTGGCATTCTTATGGTTGCCTCAACCATGCACTCTTCGCTCAATATGAGGAAAAGAGATTTTGCCATCCTGCGGAGCCTGGGCTCGGGGCGGCTAATTTTGACCGGAGTGATCTTTGGTCATTCTTTGATCATTTCTGTTCTTGGCGTCCTTGGGTCCCTATTGATTATGCAGGGAATCGGGTTGATCACGCAAGGCATCATCGTGGAAGAGACTGGTGTATTACTTGACGGGATGAATTTACAACTACAGGACCTCTGGGTAATCATGGCGATTATTTTTTCCGGACTGGTCGGCGGTTTGGGAGCAGCCGTGAATGCCTATCGTTCTGAGTTGGTCGATCTCCTGCAACCCATTTCCTAAACCATGGTTTGCAAGAAACTTTCTTGCTCATAGGAAGCGTTTATCACTAAGAACTTCTCTCATGTATAAATTCAAAGATTTCTCGAACTTTTTCTTGCTCTTGGGAATCTTAGTCTTGGGAATTGGCTGCAGTGAACAGAGCCCTGAACCCGCAGATGACTTTCCAAAAGACATCGTTGGCGAGCCAATTATCGAAATTAGGGAGCCAGCCGTGCCTGATGAAAATCAATCCTTGGTTCTTTCGTCTGACGAAAATGACAGCACAATCGATGGAAAAGTTCTTGAAGAGGGCTTGGTGGTCAAAGGGCAAGCAAAGCCTGCAGACAACAACAATTCGGAAGACCCTGAAGTTTCAAACCTCCCTCCGCTTGAAGAGGGAAGTGAATATCAACCATTAGCGTTTCGCGATATGATGAATTTTGAATATGTGGTGGAATGGGAGAAAGATGGACAGGAATTTGATTTTTCTGCCTATGCCCAGCGGGTACCCAAGAGACTGCGTGATAAATCCGGAAATCTGGTAGCCATCGAAGGATTTATGATACCCACCATTGTGGACGAAAATAACGAAGTAAAAGAATTCTTACTACTCCCTGATCAAATGAGTTGTTGTTTCGGGCAGGCCCCGGAGGCCAATGGATGGGTGGTTGTCCATGCGACCAAAGGAGTGGAGGTGATGATGGATCGCATCATCCGGGTTACCGGTCAGTTTAGTGTGGAGGAGCGTTGGGATGAAGAGTTTTTCGTTGGACTTTATCACATGACCTGTGACGAAATTACCGGCCCTGCTTTGTAAGCATCCACTCTTTCCAAATGCTGCGGGAAGGATTACTTTTTTTTCTCCTCAGAATCAGATTTAGAAGAAGATTCTTCAGGCTTTCCGATACTGAGTTTTATCATGTGATCAGGATCGCTGACAGATCCATTGTCGGAAGAGGAGCCTTTCTTAATCTTGTCCACAAGTTCCATTCCGTCTATCACCTGACCCCAAACTGTATACTGCCTGTCCAGAAATGAAGCGTCATCAAAGCAGATAAAAAACTGGCTGTTGGCACTATTTGGGCTGGATGATCGAGCCATGGAGCAGGTTCCTCTGATATGTTTTTTATCGTTAAACTCTTCCTTTAGATCTGGAAGGTCTGATCCTCCGGTGCCCACCCGACCCGAATTAAAATCTTTTTTATTACCAAACTCAACATCTCCGGTTTGGGCCATAAATCCGTCAATTACCCGATGGAAAACGACACCATCATATTTACCTTCGCCCACAAGCATTTTAATTCTTTCCACATGTTTGGGAGCGACATCCGGGAAGAGTTCGATAACGACTGGACCGTCCTGTAACTCGATCGTGAGAGTGTTTTCTGGGTTGATGGGCTTGGCTTCTGTCATGGCAAGGGGAAGCATGAGCAGAAGGAATGCAAAATACTTCTTCATAATTAGGTAATAAATTTACGGTTTAAAAGCAGGGAGTAAACCGAAGTGAGTATCTTTCGTCGAGAGGAAAGATGTTGAAACTTTGTTTTCGGTATGACGAAGGAACTTATATCAATTGAGTAAGTGGTTGGCCTTTGTCGGAAAGAGTGAAAGGTCTGCGGGTCGGAGAATAGATGATTTCATCCAATGGCAATCCGAGGGAGTAAGCAATGGTGGCGTTGAAATCTGGGATCTCGACTTTCTTTTCAATGACCTCCCGACCTTCCTCATCCGTTGCACCCCAGACTTGACCTCCCTTGATCCCACCTCCGGCAAGCATGCAGGAAAAGGCTTTTGGGTAGTGATCGCGACCTTCATTGACATTAATAGTTGGAGTTCTTCCGAATTCGGTAGCTAGGACGACCAGTGTTTCGTCCAGAAGGCCCCGTTTTGAGAGGTCGTTGAGCAACGCTGAAAGAGCTTGGTCTAAAATAGCACACCTTTCCGGAACCCGGGTGAAATTATTTTGGTGAGTATCCCATCCGCCCAGTTGCACCTCTACGAATCGGACTTGTCTTTCCACCAATCGTCTCGCGAGCAGAACCCCTTGACCAAAATTCTCCGCTCCATAGGAGTCGCGGGTGGCTTGGGTCTCCTCCTTAAGATCAAAGGCCTTGATGTCCTTACTTTTCATCAAGCGAACGGCATCGTCATACATATCACTATATGCATTTACTTGGTCGAAATTATATTTATTTATGAAGGAACGGTCCAGTTTTTGGGAAAGTTTCAATCCCCTTTCGAATTTTTCATCGCTCATACCCCAGAGCATGCGTACATTTTTCAGACCTTCATTTGGATTACCCACTGCCAGGGGTTGATGCGAGGTCGAAAGAAATCCTGAAAGGGGATGCCTACTTCCGCCACCGACCACGACCGCTCCCGGCAGGGTTGGGTTGAAACGCCCATCGAGCCGGGTCATCCATGCCCCCATGCTTGGATGTACGATGGTCGACCTTTGGGCATAGCTGGTATGCATGAAATAATTGCCCTGCTGGTGGGCCCCTTTGGTGGAGGTCATACCTCGAATGACCGCAATTTTATCCGCATGGTTGGCAAGCAGGGGTAGGTTTTCGGCAAGCTGGATTCCATCCGCCTTTGTTTTTATCGCAGTGGTCGGGCCTCCAGTTTCAGCTTCGGGCTTTGGGTCAAAGGTGTCGAGGTGGGTCATCCCACCAGACATATAAAGATAAATTACATTCTTGGCCTTGGGTGCGTGGTTGAGCGGTCGGTTGAGACCCAGTCCAGCCCCTTTCAGTGCCTGATGGGTTGTCCAGGGGAGAATGCTTACCCCAAGAAAACTCTTGGCAGCCAGGGAGACAAATCTTCTCCGGTTTAGTTCATCGGAAAAAAGGGAAGAGTTTATATTCATGGGCTTTTGAAATTTTTGAAGTTATTGGACGAAAGAGAATTGACGGGTGTTCAGTAAAGACCAAGCCAAGGAAAAATATTCTCGGTTTCGATTAAAGTTGGCCCAAGCGAGCTTTTTTTCTATGTGTTTTTTGAGAACCTTCTTTTTTTCTTTCGATAAATGATCAGGAATTTTCTGGTTGTAATCGATCGGTTTGCTCGCGGCGGGGGAAAGTTCGGCCATACAAAACTTGGTTTCTTCTGAAGTAGGCATGCGGTTAAGAATGGAAAGAAACAAAACATCGATCTTATCACTCGGAGAAATAGCCTCATCAAGCTTTTTCATCAGGGGCGACTCCTTGTGGAACAATGCCCCGTAAAATGTGCCGTTAAGTAAAGTAAGAGCCTGAGTTACGGATGCGTGTCTGTTCGCATTGTCTGTGATTTCACGATCGGACTGGCCAAACTCCTGCAGGAAATGACCAGGCTGGGCAGGAGTTTGCAGTTCAGAAGCTCTGTAAATCTGTCCGCTGAATCCTTTCCATCGGTCATTGTTACTGTATATCTTTCCGCTATTTCCATAGAGAGACTTTACTTCAAAATCCGGCCCCATAATCAACTCGGCAAAAACTGTTCGTTGCTGATTTCTGGCCTTTCCATATTCCCTGCGTAGGCGGGAAACCGCTTCCCTGTCATCCGCCTCTTGTGCTTCACGCAGTTGTTTCTGAAGATCTTCCATCTGGTCATTGATCTCCTTGCTGGCCTTAGCTCCTTTTACGGCGAGATGGGTAAGCTTTTCTCCATTGAGAGATTCAATTTCTTGCTGATATTCCTGAAAGCGTTGCAGTCTATGTTCGATTATTTTTGCATTTTGACTTCTGTCATCGGAATCGGGAATCGATAAAGCAACTAGGGAGTCCCAGATTTGTTCTGCAGACATTCTTTCGAGAATGGGAGCTTCAAAATAGTAGGGAGTTTCAACATTAGGAATAAATTCAGGAGCTGCATGTTCAAATGCTTTCACTTGAAATAATACCCTTTGAAATTCCTTTAGATCGAAATCCACACGAATCATCAGCTTTTCCAAATATTCCAACAGGGCCGGAATGGAGGCAACAGTATCATCACGCCAATCGTCCACGGACTCAACCAATCCACGACCGAAAACTTTTTTCCACATGCGGTTGGCAATGACTTTGGTGAAGCGGGGGTTTTCCGGAGTGGTCAACCACTGAGCGTAAGCATGGACTTTGGATGTACCTTCATTTTTTGAAATGGGATTATCAAATATGGGAGATGGAGTCACCAATGACTTGGGTTTCCCATCGTCATATTGATAATCATGGGGCAAGGTAAGTTTACGATTGGTGTGGGTTGCCCCGTACCTGAGAGGGCGCAACATTTCCTGAACCGACCTTCGAAAAGCCTGCGTCTCCTTCGATTGAATTTTCTTTTTCTGGTAGGACAGACCTTTGTTTTTTTTATCAAAATGTTTCCTGATTTTGTTTTGAATATCTCCTCCCCGGGAAGAATTTATACCGTAAGTGTAAGACGCCATTTGGTAGTAATCCATTTGAGTCCAGCGATCAAAGGGATGATCGTGGCACTGAGCACAAACCATTTGGGTACCCAGGAAAATCTGGGTGGTGTTTGACATATTATCCAAGGGCATTCCGGCATCTCGAAGATAATAACCAACCGCACCATTCTCCCAGGGATAACCCTCAGCCGTGATTAAGTTGTACGCCATCTCATCGAAAGGAACATTTTTCTTTACCTGTTCCTTAACCCAGTGAACATATAACTGGCCCGCACCGATTTGGTTCCCTCCACGCATTCTTGTTTGGAGTCTGAGTAAGTCAGCCCACCAATTAAACATCTGACTGTCATAAGCAGAGGATTCAACCAACTGGTTGATCAGTTGATTTTTTTTACTTTTGGACGGATTTGCCAGGTAAGATATTAATTCATCGTGTGTGGGTATCCGACCGGCAACTTTCAAGTAGATTCTTCTCGCAAGGAGGGCATCATCCAGTTTGGCAGGAACCTCGATGTCATGCTTCTTGTAGGTTGAGCCCAAAATTTGATTGATGGCTGCAACTTCTGAATCAGTTTCTTTTTTCGAAAGTTTATTTCCAGCAAACAGGACAAAGGGGGAGAAGATGACGGTCAGTATCACTCTGAATTTCATAATCTAGCATATTATAAGCCTTAGGCTAAAGTTACAGAAAAATATAGCGTTACTACTGATTTTTATTTGGGAATGCCTTCCCCATTTTCTAAAAAACAAGGGAGCAGGAGAGGATAACATTCCGGCCTGCACCATTCAGACCGGACCCATGTACCCGGTAATCAACATCGCCGATATTTTCTAGAGCAAGACATATGGAGCTGTTTTCTGAAAGATCGTAATTACCATAAATATTGGCTAGGAAGAAACCGGGGGTGCCATTACTGGGTATTCTCGAAACATCTGTTTCATCCTTGAGCGAAAGATCTTTCGCTTCACTAACCCCAAGAAAAGATAGAGCAGATGACCAGTTTGAACCCACGGGTTTATATTGTATGCTAAACTTTGCCTGCACCGGCATGAGACGGGTGGTTGCCCGGTTTACCGGTAAATAATTACGACCGTTGATCGCGACTGTTCCCGACGCATTATGATCAAGCATTTGTTCAACTTCTCCGTCCATCCAAGAAAAAGAAAGCTCGGATTTCCAGGATGGCGTCCACTGATAACCAAGTTCAAGTTCCACACCCTGGATAAATCCATCCCCGTTTGATTTTAAAACATCAGATTTCCCGGATTCGACGGGCGAGCGAACGATCATGTCTTTGATCCAAGTGTGATAATAAGAGGTTTGCCATTCCCATGAACCTGTACTTCCCCTGATGCCCAATTCAGCTTGGAGAAATTTTTCCGGGTCTAGTTTAATATTGGGCCTTTCCACCGCACTTGTCTCATCAGTGGAGGTAAGATCATAGAGGCTCGGTGGCCTGAAGCCTTGAGACAAACCGCTAAAAATAAAAAGCTCCTCGTTGATCTGCTTAGTTGCCCTTAGGCTGCCTATCATTTCTTCATATGTTTTTTCTTCCGGTGCATACAAGGTGGAGGCGTCGCTGTTCCTTTCGTAGAATTTTCTTAACTTTGCTTTTATTGCCGAATAACGAATTCCCGGCTCTATCGACCACCCAGAATCGAATGCGTGTTTATATTCAAAATAAGTGGCAAACCGGTTATAGATGGCGTCAGCTGCCAGGGGGCCCTGTACCAGGCTGATGGAACGATGCCCGTTGGCATCAAATTGGTACCCGCTAGAGACCAGCTCCTCTTGGTGCCATTCGGCTCCATAAGCCAGGCTGCCTTGAAGGAAATCCTCTTTCACAAAACGTGCTGTCAGGCCGATATCTTCCAGATTAAAGGTTTGCAGGTCACCTCCTGTAGCCACACCTGAATTACCTTTCATTCGGTTTCTTTCCTGATCGTGCGTATGAAGACTAAGAGTCAATATTCCCGAATTTGCTATTCCCTCAATATCGTCCCAGGCAAGCCTTCCATAGTAAAGATTCCTGTCTTGATCAATTCGTCGCCAGATTTCTTTGCCAGGCGACAAACCTTCCCAGGTTAAACCATCAATCGTTTTATGCGTTCTGGGAACATCATTCATGAAATTTTTCTGAATACCGAAGATCAAGTTTGCATGCTCGGTTAGCTTTCGGGACAACCTTGCCTGGGAACCTCTCACATCGTAGCCGGTATTCTTTTGTCGCCCTACTTTTTTTCCTCCTTCCAGGTCGCCAAAGGAACGCTTTATATGTGAAATTTCAGCAAACCATTTTGGAGAGGAAACTTCGGCTGAAAATCCAGCACTCCATGAATTCTCGGCCGAAGAAGCCCGCCCAAGCGCTTCAAATGATCTGGTTTTTTTTTGATTAGAATATTGGGGCTCGGAAAAGAGCGAATTAACAATGCCTCCCACCGCGTCGGCTCCAAATAAAACTCCATGAGTGCCCCGTAGCGCTTCCACTCGTTCGGAACCAAAAAGTTCGACTGTACTCCAGTATTGGTTGGGACCAGAACGCATAGCGGAATGATTAAGACGAATCCCATCAACTAATAACACATTATGGTATCCGGTTAACCCGCGGATGTACGGCGAAGATTGGCCCAGTGCAGTTTTTTGAACCATAATGGAAGGAATTCCGGATAAAGCTTCGGGCAACGATCTAGCATTCCCTTTTATGGCTTCAGTTTCCAAAGTAGTAATCGACCAAGCCGTTGAATTCAAGGGCTCCGGGAACCCACCTTTAGCCGTAACAACCATGGGAGTGAGTTCGTCAATCATTTCTTTTTTTGCACTGGAAAAGGCTACAGTCGGATGGAGACCAATCAAAAGGGCAAAGACGAAACCGATATGTAGACAAAAGAGATTCAAGAGCAGAATTTTATACAAAAACTGAAAGTGATTTTCTAGCAAGAGAGGAATTATGTATCCTTCAGCTCACAAATAGTTCGGTATTAATCTTTTATCGGATGCAAGCCTGATGAAAACAAGGCAACCGAGCGTGATCAATATTGCGGATCCCCATGAGACTGCACTGGGTCCCAGGTTCGTAAGAATCCAGTAACCCAGAAAAGGGGCAGGTAAGCCTCTCATTCCGGTAAAAAATAAATGCAGACTCATGTATGTAGATTCGCTTCCTTTGGGTGCTACTTTGGTTACCCATAATGTCCAAACCATTGTGCCTCCGCCAACACCTGTTCCAATTAATGCGGATGCAAGACACAGTAAGGGGAGACTTTTGGACTGAAAGAAAAGAAAAAGACCCAATAGGAAAAAAATGCCTGCAAAAGTTCTTACATAGGCTAAGTTAAACTTATCATAAGCCCGGCCCCAAATTGGGGTGCTGCCAACATCTGTGACCAGCGGAACTACCATAGTAATACAAAGAACCATGGTGTTGCTGAAATTCAGTCCATAAGCCGGATTAACTAAATATTCCACACGAATCGGGATCGTCAACATGACGCCAATGCCTGTGAGCATTAATCCCGATAACATCCACAAGAAAAGCCGATCTTTAGTCGCTTGCAAAAGATTTTTTAATAAGCCTAGAGAACCTGATTCGAGTGGTTTGGATGGAATTTTTAGATGGAAGTATGCCGTACCAAGGCAAATCAGGAAGGTGCCAAAGGCAATAAGCTTAAAGAACCCGAGGTCCAAATCCAGAATTAGTCCGATGACAAGTGCGGTGGCACCCCCGGCCGCGGATGAAAGCATAAGGTTACCAGATATTCGCCCTCCTTTTTCATTAGGGCTATAATTATTAGAGTATACATGAACCATCATCGATGGTACCTGAACCGCAAGTATACAGCCAAGTAATACACAAATTACATAAAACCAAGCAGAGGGTGATATAGCGGAGATTAAAATAAAAATAGCCGTAAACGCCATCAGGGCTGAGCAGATTTTACTAACGGGCATTCTGCTCTTTCCGATAAGAATTAAAAATAGAGGGGCAAAAAGAAATCCTATAGCTCCTCCACTGGCCAATAATGATTTTGCGGTATCGGATGCCTCGAAATACCGAATGGCAACCAGCAGACATGTAGAGGCAAAACTCGCCTCTACAATGCCATTGCAAGTATTTCTCCAGAGATCAAACTTTTGAGTTTTTGAGGCGATACCTTTTGGATAATCTTTGGTTTCGCCACTCATTACTATTTTGCTAGATCTCTGAAAATATCTAAAAACTCATCGGTAATCTTTTAAGTTAACAAGCAAAGTTATTAAGACTTCAACACTTTTTGATTACCATGCGTATTGCCAACCAAGCGTCCAAACAGAATCGAACTCCAGTTGCACTCCATTCACTTTTTGGTCGATAGGAGTTTCCCACTCTGCTGCAAGGCGATGGCCGCTTAATCCGCCGTTTTGAAAATAATAATTCAAACCAAGGCCAAATGTGGTGATATCGCGACCTTGAGACTTTGGGTCAAGGGCAGGAGACATTGCTTCATTCATTCGGGTATCTTTTCCATCGACTTCACTTTGACTCGAGTAATCGAATTTAGCTGATGCACTTAAAGATTCAGTAATTTTACGTGCTCCCCAAAGGGTTGCCTCAAACTTGTTGCCTAGGGTGTAATCCTGATCATTTTCTCCAATTCTCAGAATGCCTCCTAGCTGGGCACCGTACGAATAGTTTTCGGTTTGTGCTAAGTAAGTAATGGCAGGTTCGAAATCATAAGTTCCGGATCCTAGTTGCATCCCATAGCCAAGGACTCTCGACATCGAATCCTTTTCATCGATCGATCCAGTTGGAAGATTTAATCCCAATTTTAAATGCATTCTTCGCCTACTATCCCATTGTGCAAGGTCGTAGAGTCCTGCAATTTTCAAATCGCCAATCCCAGAACTTCCCATATCCATGCTCATATTCATTGGCATGATCATTTCCATATCATTATCTAAATAATTCAACATGGCCATTAGCGTCCATTTATCGGAAATGGCATACATCGTGCCAAACATATGCATGTCCATAGTCATCTTAGTTGGAACCATGGTACTCATTCCCGTTAATTGTGAGGATGCGGTTATAGAATTAGATCCTTTCAGTAACCCGTCCATATTCATTGACATATAGCGGTAAGAGACCATCCATTCGCCCATCTCGTGCATATGATCTCCCATCACTGAGATTGGGGCGTGACCATCCGGGCGTGCTGCGGTCCATGGACCTTCGTGAGCGGATAAGGAAGAAAAAATGAGGGTAGAAATAAGTGTAATTGCAGTAAAAAGTTTCATAATCAAAAAGAGTTATCGAAGAGTGGATCTTCGAATTCAAAAAGGGAGCCAAAAGGCTAGATTAAAAATTAAATGAACTCTCTTTAGGCTCTTGGTGGGTGTATCTCCACTTGAGTCCATGCAATTGGGAATTTTACGTGCTGAAAATATAACCTGCCCAAAAATAGCGGCTTTTCAATAATGACGGGAAGGGCTGGTTCATTGATGAGTTTGGTATCCAAGGCCAAGGAGTGATAGTTGCGAGGAGACTCTTGAGTTCCGGAACCCAAGTCCGTCACTAATTCACAACCGGAACACCGGTTGTTTCCGTCCAATGTCCATTCCGCTGATAGACTCACGGATTGGGTCTGGTCATAAAATTCATCAAACATACTCGCCCATACGCCCAATTGCAGAATACCAATAGGTAAACTGGTTGTTGCAATCATAGTAAGGAGTGCAACTTTTAGCCATAGGCTTTGGCGTACAAAGGATTGCATTGAAAAATTTTTAAAAGAAAACGCGTTCGATAGTCCAATAAATTCCCATCAATGCAATGAGTGCTGACCCGGGGACGACAACCCATTTACGGTACTTTGCTTCATCCTTGATCCAGATGGTGAGGACAAAAACGATGGCAATTACGGCCAACTGCCCAAATTCAACTCCAACATTAAACCCAAGCAAACCAATGACAAGGGATGTTGGGTCCAAATCAAAAGCTGACAAGGCACCGGCAAAGCCAAGTCCATGAATCAAGCCGAAGAAGAAGACAATTAAAAGCCTAGAATGGCGGTAGTTGGGGAAGAAAATATTTTCCAGGGCTACCACCGCAATGCTGGCAGCGATAATAGGCTCAACCACATTAGATGGGGCAGAAACGAGATCCAGGGTGGCAAGCCCGAGGGTTATGGTGTGAGCAACGGTGAATACCGAGACTTGATATAAAATAGGTTTCCATTTTCTTGAAAGAAAGAACAGACCAAGCACGAAAAGGATGTGATCAAGTCCAAGGGGGAGAACATGAACAAAACCCTGCCTGGTGAACGAGTAAAAGGTGCTTCTTGCATCTTCTCTACGCTCTTCCGCGCTTTTTTTAGCGATGATTCCAGGTGCTTGCTCAACTTGAGGTTGAGCAAGCGGTTTTGCGTCAATAAAGGAAAGATCAAATTTAAAACTTTCTTCCTCAGGAAAAAGTACATTTACTCTCCGTTGTGGTTTTCCGTTAATTTGATTGGTGAAAATCAAATCATAGGGAGCCTCCTCCTTGGCACGAATCTGATAAAAGCTGTCATTGCTATCCAGTAAGGTGTGATAACGACCCTCAATCACAACAATGTCCTCTTCGCTTAGATCTCCACCGTCCTTTTCAATAAACTTTAGGTCAAATTCCGGAAGGAACCATGAAATTTCACCAAAGCGTAAATCAAAAGCATCCTTGATCATTTGTTCAGCTTCAAGAAGCAATTCTGATTTATTCGAGTCAGAAAGATTTTGGAAGGTTTTTTCTGTTATGAAAGGAATGGACTCTGGATCTTCAGCAAAACTGCGTGGATCGATCTCCACCACTATGGTTGCATTGCCATCGGAATAAAAATTCCCTAAGACTGGAATATCAGGGATTGGGTGGGCATGGACAGAAAGCAGACTCAAAAAAAGATAGGCTGGTAGAAACTTTTTCAAAATCATTTAAGAATAGTGGTTTGTAACATTAATGAAAATTCTTTCGTAAAAACGAAAATTAGTCTTGTGAAAGCACAATTTGACTATTGATTGGGTACTTTAAATTCAAACCCTAAACTTATAATAACCATGAAAATCCTAAGCACAGCTATATTATCACTGCTCTTTGCAGGTTCCGTTTTTGCAGGTTGTCCTTCAAAAACAATCAAAGGTAAAGTTGTCGGCTTCGATGAGGAATCTAAAACTCTCACTGTTGCACTTGGCAAAAAAGAAAAGAAATTCCAAGTCGGTAGCAAAACCAAAATGGAAGGTTTTGATTGCCCGACCAAACTTGAAGCCGGCTCTCGAGTATCCATCTCTGGATGTAACTGCTCAAACAAGGTTGCCACAAAAGTAGCCGTCGCCAAAGGTAAAGAAAAAACCAGCTAAGCGATTTCTACCTATAGCAAATTTGAAAGCCCTCAGTTATGAGGGCTTTTTTTGTGGGCGACTATTTTCCATAAAAACGAGTTGGGACATAATCCCAACGCTGCGATGAAGCACACTGTGGCTGTAATTGCCATAGCAGCGGCAATCGAGCAATCGAGCCAGTAAGCCAAGTGGAACCCACCAAAGGTATAAGCGATACCCAGGGGAAAAGTACAAACTAAAATTGATGGTAAGCGGCTAAAAAAGAAAGACGCGGTAACACTTGGAAAAACCAACATAGCCACCACTAAGATTACCCCCACAGATTCAAGGCTTGCCACTGTGGAGAGGGCGAGAAGCAGCATAAGAAACTGTTGAATACTTTTAACCGGTAAGCCGATTGAATGAGCAAGCGTGGCATCAAAGCTGGTCACTAAAATCTGCCTGTAGAACAGACAAATTAAGGATACAATTATCAGGCAAATCAGGCCCATAACCCATAATGAACGATTTCCTACATTATTCCCTGCAAGCGTGATATTCGGAGCAAGAGGAGTGAGGCCAATTTCTCCATACAATACACAGTCTGTGTCGAGATCGAGGTGGCCAGTCTGCAAGTTGATCAGGGTAACCCCAAGGGCAAAAAAAGAAGTGAAAACAATGGCCATGGATGCGTCTTTTTTTATGGGCGAGTTTTGTTGGAGCCATTCAATGGAAAAACTGCAGGCTAAACCGGCCAAACAGGCTCCCAGAAGCATTGGCCCAACGTCGAGAGAACCAAAGGCCAGAAACGCAATGATGACTCCGGGAAGAATCCCATGGCTTATGGCATCACCCATTAAGGCCATTCTTCGTACAACAATAAACGAGCCAATCATTCCGCTTGCCCAGCATACAAGCAACCCCATGAGGATAACCTGACTATTCCATGAAATCAATTCGGGCGTGGACCAAGGTTCCAAGAAAACCCTTACGGGATCAAACTTCGGGATGAGGTTCATGGATTAGGAAGAGAAGAGGTAGTTCAGGTTGATCTTGAAAGGCTGCCCTGGTGAATATCCGTGATGCTGGGGATCAGCTTCCCGTGCGGATCAGTTTTGGGATTTTTCAGGAGCCTTTCAATTTGTCGAACGGTTTCCTCGCCCAATACATGTTCAATCTTTTCTGCATCATCATGAACATGATCGGGTTCATAGTGAGCTTCATCGGTGAGGTAAAGTTCCCAGAGTCGATGATTTCTTACAATTCTGCATGCATATTCCCAGCCTTTGGGCGTGAGAGTTAGAACTGTTTGCGGAGGAAGATTTGCGGCAGGGTTCGAGCTAAGATTTTTGGTGGCCAGTCCGGAATGGGCAAGGTTTTCAATTTCCTTCTCAACTTCTGCCCGGCTCAAACCTCTCCTCTTCATGATTTCGAGTGAACTTATTTCATTATCTTCAAATCCGTTCTGTTCCACGATTTGAAAGGCAGTCTTGAGCATATTTTCGATGGCGATTCGAGACTGCACTGATCTGGCATTTAGCCAACGGAAAAGAACACCCTTCTCTGGTCTGAGGAACAAAATCAAGAAAAAGATAGATGAAGAAACCAAAACGATGATTGGACCCGCAGGAAGATTTTTCCCCAAAAAGGATAAAAAAGTACCGCCTAATCCGGCTCCCGCCCCCAGAAGGGAAGAGAGAAGCAGGTATTCTTTCATTCTTTTGGAGAAGAGAGATGCGGTGGCGGCCGGAATTACCAGCATGGCTGAAACGAGGATCACTCCAACCAGTTGCAGCGAAGAAATGACGCAAAAAGCAATCAGCACCCAGAGGCCAAATTGTAAAAAATCATTCGGGATGCCTATGGATTTAGAGAATTGGGGATCAAACCCAGTGGCCAGCAATTGCCTGAAGTTTAGAACAATGAATATCCCAATGAAGCCAAGGGCAATCAATAACCCGATGAGATCATCTGATGAAAGGGCCGACACTTGCCCAAAGATAAAAGAATCAAGCCCTGACTGGTTGGAGTATCCAATTTTTTGAATGCGGGTGAGCAGACAGATGCCGATTGCATAGAAAGCGGAGAGAACAATTCCTAAAGAACTGTCTTGGTGGATTTTAGTAAATTTTCTTAGTAAGCTGATGCAGCATACTCCGGCAAAACCTGCCAGACCCGCCCCAATCATCAATGAAAAATTATCTTTTTCCCCGGCCCAAATAAAACCAATGGCAACTCCAGGAAGAACCGCATGAGAAAGAGTGTCACCAAAAAGCGAAAGCCTTCTTGTGACCACAAAACTTCCAATTAGTCCGCAAGAAATTCCCATCAGCAAGGCCCCAAGGGCTACCCTGCGAACGGATGGGTCTTTCATCTCAAAAAACCTTTCCGCTTGGGTGAGCCAGTTAAATTCCTCTCCTGAACCTATTTGTTTGGCATCGAGTAGCAAAGAGGAAGCGGATAAAATCCCAAGATAGATTATCCAGTTTTTAATCCCTTTAGTTATTCGTGAATCCATCGAAACGTTTGGTTTTGCTTCCCAGTTATGGAATTTAAGAAGCCTTGGCTACCTTGGTTGCCATTTCGGAAAGGACGGCCAATTTTCCACCATAAGTCTTTTGTAGCAATTCATGCGTGAAAACTTCTGGAACTGAACCGTAAGCCACTTTTCTCATATTGAGCAACAGGAGTTGATCAAAATACTCTTTGGCGGAAGCTAAGTCATGATGAACCACCATCAGGGTCTTTCCCGATTTTTGCATTTCCCGGAGGATGGAAATCATGGTCTTTTCGGTTACGGCATCCACCCCGGCAAACGGCTCGTCCATTAGGTAAACCTCACTCTCCTGAGCCAAGGCTCTTGCCAGGAAAACTCTTTGTTGCTGTCCTCCGGAGAGGTTACCTATGGGTCTATCGGCATAAGCCAGCATATTAACCTGCTCAAGGCATTCACTGGCTTTGTTTCTATCTTCTTGGCCAATCCTGCTTAACCAGCCGTGATGGCCGTAGCGCCCCATAAGCACGACATCGGAAACGGTGACCGGAAAATCCCAGTCAACCGATTCCTTTTGAGGGATATAACCGATTCTTTTGATTCCTTTTTGGGGGGCATCTCCAAATATTTTAACATAGCCGCCATTGGGTTTTATCATGTTCATGATGGTTTTGATCAGGGTGGATTTGCCTGCCCCATTAGGCCCGAGAATGCCAACCAGCGAGCCTTCCGCGATCTCTAGGTCGACGCCGTAAAGAACCGGTTTTTTTTGATAGGAAACGGTGAGGTCATGAACCTCGATGGGCAGACCCTGAGGTTTCATTTCCTAAGGATTGAGACCATTTACAATGGTCTCAATATTGTAAACCAGCATTCCTTCCCAGGTATCGTGTGCGTAAGTATTTTGATTGGGACCGGTACTTAGGTCAGCCCTAGTCCCAAAAGCATCGGAATATAAAGGTTTACCAATTCGAGCACCCGTCTCTTTGGCAATCTCTTGCAAGCCTTTCGGATTGACGCTACTCTCGATAAAGAGGCAGTTGATTTTTTTCTTGGAGATGAAATCGACCAGATTCGTTCTGTCATTTAATCCAGCCTCCTGAAGAGTGGAGATCCCCTGTAGGGCAATCACTTCGAGATCAAAATATTCACCCAGGTATCGAAACGCATCATGGCTGGTGATTAAAATTCTCTTATCCTCAGGAATAGACTGAATTTTTGATCTAGCCCAGTTGGATACATTCTCGATCCCCCGCAGAATAAGTTTTTTTCGATCGACGATTTCTCCCTTCAATTGAGGAAGTTCCCGCGAAAGAAATGCTGAAATTCCTTCGATACAGATGGTCCAAAGTTTGGGTGAAAACCAAATATGAGGGTCGGGCAAGTCAGTCTCAGTTTCATTTATATAAATCAAGAGGTCCTTGGGGACAGCAGAACTTACATCATAGCTAGTGACTTTAGAATGTCCCTGAGATAACAAGGATGCTAATTTTCCCTCGAATTTGAGTCCGTGAAAAACAACCAGGTCCGCGGTCGAAATGGAGGTCATGTCATGCGCCGTGGGTTTGTAGGAATGAGGGTCAATCCCAGGACCCATCAGGGGAGTTACCACGCAGGAGTCTCCGACCAATCTTCGGACGATATCATTAACTTGAGTAGTGGTGGTTACGATCGATATTCTTTGAGTGGCATGCAAATCTCCAGTCTCATTTGCTGGTTTACTCTCACAACCGATGAAGAGGAAAAAGCAAAATGAGATAGGAATAAATATGATTGGCAAAAATCTTTTCATTAGTATTCAGAAATATTTATTTTGATTAGTCAAAATTATAGATTAGAAATACCTTGAGTCAATCTTCTTAAAATACCAAACTCAGGTCATGGCTACTTCCACCGTAGAAAATTATTTGAAAGAAATTCTGGTAATTACCTTGGAGGAAGAAATTTCAAAAGTACCCATGGGGCAGGTCGCCAAGGTTCTGGGAGTGACTCCAGGGACGGCGACCTCGATGGCCAAGAGTCTGGAAAGGGATGGCTGGATTAAGTATTTCCCCAGAGTCGGGGTTTCTCTCACCAAAAAGGGTAAAAAGCTGGCCATGAACATGTTGCGGAGACATCGGTTGTTGGAGACTTTTTTGGTGGAAACCCTTGGTTTGGACTGGAGCGAAATTCACGCGGAGGCAGAGGAATTAGAGCATGCGATTTCTGAAAAAGTACTGGAGAAATTGGATGACTTCTTGGGCCGTCCCCGTTTTGATCCACATGGCGACCCCATTCCTTCAAAGGGTGGTGTTATCCAGCAGATGACATCGAAGCCACTGTCTGAATTCCCTGAAGATGCAAGTGTTAGAATTGAGTCAATTATTGATCAGAATAAAGAATTTCTCAGGTTTGCCAGAAAATCAAATTTGGTGCCAGGGCAGTTATTAAAAATTATAGGGAAGGAAGTTTGTGCTGATGCAATCACCCTCAAAACCTTGAAAGGAAAAGTGGTAAATCTGGGCTTCCGGTCTGCTGAAAAAGTATTGGTGTTGCCTTATGAATGACAAAATGGAGAAAAGATCTCAAAAAATGTTTGCTCATTAGTCTGAAGTCTTTCAAAAATCATTTTCTCTACTCAACCCCTCCAACAATATGCCAAGACCCGTAACCTTGTTTACCGGCCAGTGGGCCGACCTATCCCTACCCGATCTTGCTGAAAAAGCAGCCCAAATGGGCTATGATGGACTTGAACTCGCCTGCTGGGGAGATCACTTTGATGTGGATAAAGCCGCCGTTTCCAAAAAATACTGCAGGGAAAGGTGGGAAATTCTTTCCGACCACGGACTTAGCTCATTCGCTATTTCCAGTCACTTGGTTGGCCAGGCAGTGTGTGACTTAATTGATGAGCGACATCAGGCAATTCTTCCTCCGGATGTCTGGGGTGAGGGGGATCCGGAAAAAGTCCGCAAGCGTGCAGCTAAAAAGCTGGCCAAGACCGCCAAAGCTTGCCGAAACTTTATCAACGAGAAGCCGGGCCGGAAAAAGAAAGACGACTTTCCCGCGGTAGTTAATGGCTTCACCGGATCCAGTATCTGGCATTCAATTTATGCCTTTCCGCCCACAGATCAGGCATTTTGGGATAAAGGCTTTGCAGACTTTGCCAAACGTTTTGGTCCTATTCTTCAGGAATTTGACAAGCAGGAGGTCAACTTTGCTTTGGAGGTACATCCAACGGAAATAGCGTTTGATATCGCGAGTGCTCAGCGTGCCCTTGACGCGGTGAAAGGTCACAAGAGATTTGGTTTCAACTACGACCCTTCTCATCTTGGCTACCAGGGGGTAGATTATGTGAAGTTTATAAGAATTTTTTCGGACCGGATCTATCATGCCCATATGAAAGACGCTTGGTGGGGGCACGGAGACGGTACTGTCGGCGTTTTTGGTGGACACACGACTTTTGCGGATCCAAGACGACAATGGGATTTCCGTTCTGTGGGAAGGGGAGATGTAGATTTTGAAGAAATTATTGTGGCTTTGAATGACATTAAATATGCAGGACCCCTTTCGATTGAGTGGGAAGACAGCCGCATGGATCGCTTCCATGGTGCTACTGAATCCTGTGAATTTGTAAAGCAATTGGATTTCACTCCCAATCAAATGGCATTTGATTCTGCCTTCGATAAGGAAAATCAATAAATTAAAAGACGACTTTTGGTATGAAAAGAAAATTGCGAATGGGTATGGTCGGGGGTGGACGCGGAGCCTTTATCGGGGGCGTTCATCGAAGGGCGGCCAACCTTGATGGAAATATCGAACTCGTCGCCGGTGCCTTTTCCTCGGATCCTAAAAAAAGTAAACTTTCTGGTAAGGATTTTCACTTAGATCTTTCTAGGGTCTATGAATCCTATCAGGAAATGGCAGAGAAAGAAAAGGCCTTACCGGAAGACCAAAAAATTGATTTTGTAACCATTGTGGTTCGGAACCATTTACATTTTGATGTGGCCAAAACCTTTCTCCGATCTGGTTTCAATGTCATTTGTGACAAGCCCGTTACATTCGATTTAGCCCAGGCAAGGGAATTACGAAAGATCGTCAACAAGACTAAAAAAGTCTTCGCTTTAACTCATAACTATACAGGTTACCCGATGGTTAAACTTGCCCGCGAAATGGTCAGCAAGGGTGATCTTGGAGAAATTATTAAAGTGGTCTGTGAGTATCCCCAGGGGTATGCGATTACCGCACTTACTGGAGAGGAAAAGGCGATTGCCAACTGGCGGGCCAATCCTCAAATTGCCGGGATTTCAAATTGTATGGGAGATATCGGAACGCATGCCGAAAATTTGGTTCATTACATCACTGGTTTGGAAATTGATAAATTATGCGCCGATCTTTCCGTTAATATTCCCGGCCGTAAGCTCGATGATGATGGAAATATATTGGTTCGTTTCAAGGGTGGGGCCAAAGGAATAATATACGCTTCACAAGTATCCAATGGAGATGAGAATGATTTAAATATTCGCGTGTATGGAACCAAGAAATCCATTGAATGGCATCAGGAAGAACCCAATGATCTGTTGGTTAAGGACGCCCGGGCTCCGCGGCAGGTTTGGCGCCGGGGCAATGGTTATGTGAAAGGATCAGCGGCTGAAAATACACGTATACCTTTTGGTCACCCGGAAGGTTTTATCGAAGCATTTGCAAATGTTTACAACGCAGCAGCAGTGGCAATCACTGACGAAGTCGCAGGGAAATACCCCCGAAAATCTGGCTACGATTTCCCGGATATCCGCGACGGCATCATCGGAATGGCTTTTATCGAGACGGTAGTGAAGAGTTCAAAATCAAAGGATAAATGGGTTAAATTTCCTATCATCCCCAAGTAATCAATTAATGAGTAAAAAAATTGGAATAATCGGAGCAGGAGGTATGCTCCAGTATCATGCTGCCGGGTTTCGTGCCGGTGGTGCTGACCTGATCGCGATTTGCGACATGAACGAAGTGGCGGCCAAAAGCGCAGCGGAAAAATACCAGGTGCCTCATGTCTTTTCAGATTCGGCTAAAATGTTGAGTGAATTGACGGATTTGGATGCGATCAGCATTATCACCCCCAATCGCACCCATTGCCCCCTCGCAATCCAAGTTTTAGAAGCGGGGAAGCATGTCTTTTGCGAGAAGCCGCCCGCCCTTAATGCAACCGAAGTCAGTGAAATGAAATTGGCCTCTGAAAAGGCAGGCAAGACCTTAATGTTTAATTTCAATAACCGGGCCAGACCCGAATCCTATGCATTGCGGAGGTACATCGAAGCCGGGGAAGTGGGACAAATTAATTCTGCCCAAGCCAAGTGGATCCGTCGCACCGGTATTCCCGGCTTTGGCGGATGGTTCACCAATAAGGAGATGTCCGGTGGCGGTCCCTTGATTGATCTTTTACATATGGTGGATCTTGCCCTTTTTTACATGGATTACCCGAATCCAGCTCATGTGCTGGCCCAAACATTTGATGATTTTATTGAAGACAAAGGCTTTAAAGGACCCTGGGGAATACCCGATGTTGCCGATGGGGTAACCGATGTTGAGAGTGCCGCTCACGGGTTCGTTACTTTCGACACCGGCCAGGTACTTAGTTTTCAAATTTCATGGGCAGAAATGAATAAGCGCGAGGAAGTCTCCGTTACTTTTCAAGGAAAGAAAGCGGGGGGAATGATCCGTCGTTTGTTTGGTTCGGATGGCCTCGATGAAACTGCGATTGATGATTGCGAGCTGTATGTGCAGGAACATGGAAGTTCGGTTAACCGTAGTATTATAACAGAGGAAAATGAAGATATGGGCAGAATTCGTTCCGCAGAGAATTTCATTCGTTCTATTTCGGGTGAGGAAGCACCATTGAACTCTCCCAGTCAGGCCCTGGCCTTAATGAAAATCATCGATGCCACTTACGAATCCGCCACCACAGGTGGTCCCGTTACAATCACCTGATTTGCTCGCATTATCTTTGGATTTCTGCTAACCATTACCCTTTAAACCTAAATCATGGGCAAACAATACAAGAAACTTATAAAACGCCGTAGGCGAACCGCATACCTTGCCAGGCAAAAAACTGCATTGAATGCAGAAAAACCGGTCGCTTCCAACAAAGCGAAGCCATCGGCAAAGAAATCAGCTCGCAAAAAAGCGGGTCCCGCGGACAAGCCAGAACCCGTCGCCGAAAAAGCAAAAGCTGAGGATGTCCTCGGTCCTGATGTTGCAGGGGAAAAGGATGCAACCGGCACAGAAGATCCCGGAAAAACATTAGATTCCCAAGAATAAGGAATTCGATGGGTAAGTGCAAGTGGATCCCTTGTGTAACCCTCCTTGTCACATTATCCCTATGGTGCCGTTCTTCCCTTGTCTTGGCCAATGATAGCCCAACTATCCATGCCAAGTATTTCCCTGAGGAAGCCTTTTCAAGAATCCCGGAGTTTTTTAGCGGGAAAGAATATACGGGAGACAGGCTGATTTTAAGGACGGACCAGCCACGAAAGGGGCTTTATTTTTCCATCCCGTTGGGGAAAAAAAATTCCCATCGACGAAACGCAAAATCCATAGAGCTGCAATTGATAGAATCCACCCATCCGCAGCCTCGAATTTTATCTTTCCCGGTTACAGAAATTTCAGCGGAAAAAAAAACCCTGCTGCTGGGCGTAACCGGAAAAGACTGGAATGAACTGACGATGAAGCTGGTTGCTTGGAAGGTAGTGATGCTTACTGCGGATGGAAGCCCGTTGTTTACTTCGCAGAGTGCTCTTTGGGCCCACCAGAAATAAATTGAAAAAAGAAAGCTTTTGGGACTCCTGGTGTCCTTTTAAGTCCGGAAATCATTTTAACGATCTAAGTTTAGGGGAAACCCTCGTGGGTGGTCAGTCTTTTGACTGGCATACGGTTGGAAGTTTACATTGGAGAGGAAAGATCGGGAGGAATATTTTTGAATGCAGATGGCGAGAAGGGAGAGCGGAATGGCGATGTGATCAAAAAACCGTTCGTCCAAAAGAATTGATCGAAGAATACTTTTGTTTGGGAGAAGCGTATGAATCATCCCTAGATCAACTGCCATGGAGATCAGACCCTGTGCTTCGCAGGAGTATCGATAAGTTGAAGGGTCTTCGCATCTTAAGGCAACCGATGGATCAAACGCTTTTCTTTTTTATTCTCAGTTCTGCCAAAAGCATTCCCCAAATTCAATCGGTTGGGGAGGCGGTTTTTCAAAGGTTTGGTGAAGATTTAGGGGAAGGGATCTACAGTTTTCCGGGATGGGATAGATTGTCGGAAATTCCAGAGGCAGACCTTCGCTTAATCAAGTTAGGATATCGGGCGAAGTATGTTTTCCAGACGGCCCAATTTATAAAAAGCCGGTCCGGCTGGCTCGAGTCTATTCCTCATAGAAAATATACAGACGCCAAAAAAGAACTTATGAAGTTGCCGGGAGTGGGAGGAAAAATCGCTGACTGTGTCTTACTTTTTGGGGGACACTTTCTGGAAGCCTTTCCGATTGATACCTGGATCGAGAAAAGTTTGGACAATAGGTATTTGTTGCACGGGTGGAGCACCACCCAGAAAACTCATTTTGCCCGAATACACTTTGGCAAGTTAGCCGGTCTCGCCCAGCAATTTCTATTTTCAGCGGAGAGGTTGGGTATTTTAGATGAATAGAAAGAAATAAATCACCAATTTCATTCAAATTTGTACAAAAGGGATATGAATGGCATAAAAGTTGCAAATCTTTCAACTCATCCATTTGCCTCATGAACCCGAATTGCTTTGAAAATTACCAACCCGGTCATTTCTTTGATGAAATGTTTGACGGGTCGAAAAACTCAGAAGCTTTCGATTTTTACCAACCAATCTACGACCGTATCGGGTGCTTATCGGCAAAAGAATTGGAAGAAAAGAAAAAGCAGGCCGACTCTTCATTTCTCGAGCACGGAGTAACCTTCACAGTCTACAGCGACGACAAAGGTACGGAACGTATTTTCCCCTTTGACTTAATTCCCCGGGTCATTCCCGACTCAGAATGGCAGAAAGTAGAGCAGGGTCTGCGGCAAAGAATTCTGGCCCTGAATTTATTTCTTAATGATGTTTACCATGGTGCGAAGATTCTATCCGATGGAGTGATCCCTGGAGAAGTGGTAAAATCATCGGCACACTACCGCAAAGAGATGATTGGCTTTGATGTACCCAAGGACATATATGTTCATGTCTGCGGGACGGATTTGATACGGGACGAGGGCGGTAACTATTTGGTTCTGGAGGATAATGCCCGTTGTCCCTCGGGAGCTTCCTATCTTTTGGAAAACCGGGAAATTATGAAAAAGACTTTTCCCCGCACCTATCAAAAAATGTCGGTACGGTCAGTCGAAGCATATCCGGAATATTTGTTAAGGTCTTTGGAATATCTTTCGCCCAGGCAATCTCAAAAACCGGTTTGTGTTCTCTTAACCCCGGGAGTTTACAACAGTGCTTACTTTGAGCATACTTTTCTTGCCCGGCAGATGGGTATTGAGATCGTTGAGGGCAAGGACCTGATTGCCATAGATGGTTTCGTGTATATGAGAACCACCCAGGGACTTGTCCAAGTGGATGTCATTTACCGAAGATTGGATGATGAATATCTGGATCCGCTGTTTTTCAATGAAGAATCTTTGCTCGGGGTCAGCGGGTTAATGGATGCCTACCTTAAGGGTAATGTGGCCCTCGCCAATGGAATAGGAACCGGAGTCGTGGATGATAAAGTGACCTATGCCTATGTACCGGAAATGATTCGCTATTACCTCGGGCAGGATCCAATCCTCGCACAAGTGCCCACCTATTTATGCTGGCGTGATCAGGATAGAAAGTTCGTGCTCGATAATCTTTCTGATTTGGTGGTGAAATCAGCCAATGAGTCCGGTGGTTATGGCATGCTGATAGGAAACTCTTCCACGGATAAGGAAAGAAAAGAATTTGCGGCCAGAATCAAAGAGAACCCCAGGGATTACATTGCCCAACCGATCATATCCCTGTCCCGGCATCCGACCTTTTGCCCGGATGGGGTGGAAGGCAGGCATGTCGACCTTCGGCCCTTTATTTTGTATGGTGAAGATATCGAGATTCTCCCAGGCGGTCTTACGCGGGTTGCCTTAAAAAAAGATTCACTGGTGGTAAATTCATCTCAGGGTGGCGGAAGCAAGGACACCTGGGTGTTGAAAAACTAAGATGCTTTCTCGGGTTGCAGATAATCTCTATTGGATGAGTCGCTATGTTGAACGGGCTGAAGGCGTGACCCGCTTAGTCGAAGTAAACCGGGATACGGATCTGGAGTCCTACGCCACTGGAGCGAAAAGGGATTATTGGCATTCTGCCCTCAGTGCGATGTGTGCGGTGGAGGATTTTGCCAGTGACGAATTGGATGACCATGAACATTTCATTTTGTTCTCCAGGAATTGGTCGAGCTCGGTCTGCACCTGCATAAATATGGCCCGCGAAAACGCCCGCATGGTCAGGGACCAATTATCGGAAGAAATTTGGGTCGAACTTAACAATTTGTACCTCTATTTAAATGCTCCCACTTTGCCCGAAAAGTTCAACATTGATCCGCAGAGTTTTTTTCGGAGGATAATCCGTTTTTCCCTCGTTTTTCAGGGACTTTCAGATGCCACGATTCATCATGATGAGGGCTGGCGATTTATGTCCCTTGGAAGGTACTTGGAAAGATCCGACCAGACCAGTCGTGTACTTGACACCCTGACCATGCTTGGTAATGAACCAACTCGACTGGATCTTATCGGTGCCCTGCGTAGTTGCAGCGCGCTTTCAGCGTACCGAAGGCGTTATCAGGGAGCACTTTCCCTGCAAAATGTGGCTGATTTCCTATTGTTTTCAAGAGACTTTCCCAGATCCCTTAGGTTCGCCATAGCCAGTATTGATACTCTTTTGCATGAGATTTCGGGCGTGCCGTCGGGTAATTTCTCCAATGAGGCAGAAAGATTAACGGGCAGTGCGCTTGCCCAACTCAATTTTTCCGGAATTGAATCTTTTCTTGCGGATGGCTTGCATGAATCGATTGATCAATTACAGAGGAAGCTGATCGAGGTGGGACAGAGCATTTTTGAAACCTATGTCTTATTACCTTTTGAAATCAAAAACGCCGGCGTTGCCCCCATGGTTCAGCGACAAATGCAGCAGCAGTAGCCGCAGCGGTCAATGCGTTTATACATCTTACACAAAACTCACTACAGATATTCTTCTCCAGTACGCGAAAGTTACAATGAACTTCGCTTGCATCCTCTCACCAATGATTGGCAGAAGTGTGATTCCTGTTTTGTCAGTGTAATTCCCACCACACAAATGAGGCAGTACCTTGATCTGAATGGGAACCTGGTTCACCACTTCGAAATCCCCAAGGATCACTCCAAGCTGAAGATTGAGAGCCGTTCGACGATTATTACTGAGAAACGGGTGGACTTTGAGAATTTTCCCTATGGGACTTCCATGAAATCGTTGCGCGAGATGGAAGGAAATTCCGAATGCAGGCCTTATTTGCAAAGCTCCTATTTCATAGATACAAGCCCGGAAACTTGGCGAATGGCGGTTGATCTACAGGGAAATTCGAGGGATGTTTTCCAGACGGCTTACCAAATTATGGAGCACATCTACTTGAACTTTGAATATTGTGTTTCCACCACCAGTGTCAGCACGCATGCCAATGAAGTTTTGCTTAATAAAAAGGGAGTTTGCCAGGACTTTGCTCATGCTGCCATTGCCCTTTGTCGTTGCCTGGGCATTCCTGCACGCTATGTCAGTGGATATTTTTTCGACCCGACTCGTAATCAAAGTATGCGGGGGTCCGGGGCATCCCATGCCTGGTTGGAAATCCTGGTCAATGGGAGCGGGTGGTTTGGCCTGGATCCAACGAACAATCGGGTCGTCGATGATAATTATGTAATTATAGGCTCGGGCAGGGATTACCGGGATGTGGCCCCGGTGACGGGCACTTATTTTGGGAGAAAACCGGAAAGCATGAAAGTGGATGTGCAGGTAAAAAAGCTGGATTCCTGATTTACAATTATTTGACCAAATTGTAGGGAGAGGGGATAGCAGAAATTAAATCCCGGGTGTAGTCATCTTTTGGATTCGCATAGACTTCCTGTGCGGTTCCGGATTCAACAATTTTCCCCGCTTGCATCACCACTACATCATCTGAAATAAATTTTACCACGGAAAGATCGTGCGAAATGAAAAGATAGGTAAGTTGTCTCTTCTTTTGTAAATCCCGTAGTAGATTTAAAACCTGGGCCTGCACCGAAACATCCATCGCTGAAACGCACTCATCGCAAACGATAAATTCGGGCTCCACCGCCAATGCCCTGGCAACGCAAATCCGTTGTCTCTGACCTCCTGAAAATTCATGAGGATAGCGAAGAAGAAGTTGGGAGGAGAGTCCAACTTCTTCCAGAAGGCTGACCACCCTTTCTCTTCTTTGGTTATAATTTTTTCCAATCTGATGAACAACCATGGGCTCTGTCAGGGCCTGTTCAATGGTCAGTCGCGGATTAAGGGAGGCGTAGGGGTCCTGGAAGATAATTTGCATTTTTTTACGATATTCAACTAAAGTTTCCCTGGATAAACCACCAAGTGACTTACCATCGTAAACGACCGTTCCGGCCGTTGGCTTGATCAAGTGAAGAATGGCTCTGCCTGCGGTTGTTTTCCCGCAGCCTGATTCACCCACTAAACCGACGGTTTTTCCTTTTTTGACCGATAAACTGATGCCATCGACTGCCCGAACTTGCTCTTTTGCCCCTCCGGGGAAACCTCCCAAGCCGGGAAAATAAACCTTGAGGTCGGATACCTTCACCAAGGTTTTTTTGGTTTCCGAACCCGGGCCACTTTCCGAGAGATTGACTGCCTTTAATTGACGGAGCCGGTGATCTGCATCGGTATGCTCATAAATTTCAATGGTTCCATCATCCTTAAGTTTGGTTTCCAGAAAGTCATCCACCGTAGGAAGCGTATGATACTTACAATCCAAAGTCGGTCTGCATGCCAAAAGGCCCTTTACATAGGGGTGTTTCGGTTTCCTGAAAATATCCTCCACTTTTCCCTGCTCCACAATTTTTCCTCGGTACATCACCACAATTCTATCCGCAATCTCTGCCACAACCCCAAGGTCATGGGTAATAAAAAGGACGGAAATGCCTAGTTCTTTTCGCAGGGATTTAAGGATTTCCAGTATTTTAGCCTGTACGGTTACATCCAAAGCCGTGGTGGGTTCATCAGCAAGAAGAAGATCCGGCTTGGTAACCAGTGCCATGGCAATCATCACCCGCTGGCGCATACCTCCAGAAAATTCGTGAGGATAGGATCCGGCCCGGGTGGCCGCGTCCCGTATGCCCACTTTTTCCATCATTTCAATGGCCTGGCGTTCCGCCTCTTCCCGGGAAATATTTTCATGAATTATCAGCGGTTCCGCAACTTGATCAAGAATCGTCATGAATGGGTTTAGGCAACTCATGGGGTCCTGAAAAACAATGGAAATCTTTTTGCCCCGCAAAGACCGCAGACTTCCCTCCGGTAGACTAAGGAGATTTTCTTCCTGGAACCGTATCTGTCCTCCTTCAATGCGGGCAGGAGGTTGGGGCAGAAGACCAAGAATGGAATGACAGGTCACTGATTTTCCGGAACCCGACTCACCCACAATTCCCACAATTTCACCTTTATCTAAGGAAAACGACACCTCATCCACGGCCCGAACCGTTCCCGATCGGGTGTGAAAAAAGGTCTTCAGTTTATTGATCTCCAAAAATTTCATCATTCTTTGGCGGCTCTGGGGTCGAGGGCATCGCGCAAACCATCTCCCAGAAAATTAAGGGCAAGCAAGGTTAAGCTAAAGAATACCCCCGGAAAAAATATCAGCCACGGAGCAATATCCATTTTCTCGGATCCTTCCTTGATTAAACTTCCCCACGAGCTCATGGGTGCCTGAACCCCAAGCCCCAGAAAGCTGAGAACCGCTTCTAGAAGCATCACCGCCGGTACGGTGAGCGTGGCGTAGACGATCACGGGTCCAAGCAAATTGGGCAGTATGTGCCGAAACAGAACCCGCGGATGGGAATATCCCAGGGCACGGGCTGCTTCGATGAATTCGGCTTGCTTAAGGCTGAGGGTTTGTGCCCGGGTAATTCGTGCCATGGTCAGCCACTCGACTGCCCCAATGGCAACAAAAAGAAGAATGAAATTTCGGCCAAAAAGTACCATGAGCAGGATTACAAAAATAGTAAACGGCAGGGAGTAGAGAATATCCACGAAACGCATCATCAGGGCATCCATTTTCCCCCCGAGGTAGCCGGATGTCATCCCATATGCAACCCCGATGATCAGGGAAACCGAGGTAGCCAGAAAGCCTACCGCCAATGAAATCCTACCGCCATGGAGCACGCGTGCAAAAAGATCACGGCCCAGGTTATCCGTGCCAAAAAGGGATTCGGCACCAGGTGGGGCAAAGGTACGGTTAAGATTCTGGTCTTCATAACTAGAAGTTGCGATTTCGGGACCCAGGAGGGTGAGTAATGAGATGAAGATAAAAAAGTAAAGACTGATGGTGGCTAGCCGGTTGGCACGAAGTCGTATCCATGCGTCCTTCCAAAGAGAAGAACCGTCCGGGTTTTCGGATATAAAATCCTTAGATTTGGCACTTTCGATACTCATCGGTTCCTTGTTTTCGGGTCGATGCTTGCCTGAATCATATCCACCAGAAGATTCAAAATGATTATCAGGCAGGCGTAAAACAGGACCGTACCCAAGACCATGGTATAATCACGGTTAAATGCGGCAGTGACAAAAAACCGGCCCAGCCCGGGAATAAAGAAAATACTCTCAATGATGAACGAGCCACTGATCAGGCCGGCAAAAGCCGGACCTAAAAAAGTCACCACCGGGAGCAGTCCGCCTTTTATCGCATGTCGTAGGACAACCCGAACGGGAGGAGCACCCTTTGCCCGGGCGGTGCGGATGTAGTCTTGGTTGAGGGTATCGAGCATGCCCGCCCTTGTAAGTCTGGCAATGTAAGCTCCATAAAACAGACCGAGGGTGAGCGAAGGCAGTACCATGTCCGCAAAGGAATACCAACCAAGCGGGGGGAGCCAGCCAAGCCATGAGGAAAAGAATAAAATTAAAAGGGGGCCCAGCACAAAGGTTGGCAGGCAAATTCCCAGCATGGCAGTTATCATCAGGCAATAATCATAAGCCGAATTTTTACGCAGGGCAGCCACGACACCTGCCGGTAATCCCAGAGCCAAGGCAATGAGGAGGGAAAAAAGTCCCAACTGAGCGGATACCGGAAAGGCCTTGGCAATTAACTCCGAGACTTCCCATCCCATGTATTTAAATGAGGGACCCAGGTCACCCCGTAAAAGATTACCAAGATATAAAAAATACTGTGTGTGCAGGGGTTTTTCCAAACCAAAATGAGATTCCAGTTTTTCCTTAATTTCCTCAGGAATATTTTTTTCCGCATCGAAAGGGCCTCCGGGAGCCAATCTCGTCATGAAAAAGGTAAGGGTGGCAATGATGAACAAGGTGGGTATTGCCTGGAGAATTCGAAGGAGGATAAACTTAATCATCAGTTGTTCCCCTTGAGTCTTTCAAGGCGTACATATTTATAGGGATGATGGTCCAGCAGGGTAGGGTACCAGCCTTTGACTGTGGGATTCCTTAAGGTCACATGGACATAAAAATAAATGGGGAGGATGGGTGCATGCTCAGCAAGCAACTTTTCACATTCCTCAAAATGTAAAAATCTTTTTTCCGGATCCGGTTCCCTGGCCGCCAGCTCCAGCAATTCATCGTAGCGGGCGTTGGACCAACCGGTGTTATTGTGGCCATCGCCCGTCCTCCACATATGGAGAAAGGTGTTCGCATCCACATAATCCCCGATCCATCCGGCCCGGGCGAGAGCGAAATCTCGCTTTTCAATGGTTGAGAGGAAGACTTTCCATTCCATGTTGAGTAGCTGAATCTCAGCCCCCAAATGAGTTTTCCACATACCCTGGAGGGCTTCCGCAACCTTTTTATGACCCTCCGAGGTGTTATATTTGAGTTCTATCCTGGGGAGGGACTGCAGTCCTTTTTCGTCCAGATAGTCTTGAAGTAATGCCTTAGCTTTCTGGGGATCGAAGTGAAACCTGGATTCCGGGGTAAAACCTCCGGTTCCCGGGGGTGTAAAGCAAAGGGCTGGCTTTTGCCCACCTTTGGTTACTTTTTCAACGATGGCTTGACGGTTGGTTGCCAGGTTGAATGCAAGTCTTACCCGGACATCATCAAAGGGAGGTTCCTCAAGATTAAAACGGTAAAAGTAGGTTCCCAAATATGGCTCGAAGTGAATCCATTCAGGATGATTTTGTTCCAGAAAATCAATCCGGTCCGAGGATACGGTTTGGGTGAGGTGGAGGAAGCCTGATCGAAATGCCCTTTCTTCCGTATCGGCACTTTCAATCGGATAAAAACGAATGGCTTCCAGCAAGACGGTCTCAGTATCCCAATAGTGAGGATTCTTTTGGACTTCGATGACTGAGTTAACTTTGTGCTCCGTAAGAATAAAAGGTCCATTCCCCACATAATTCCCGGGTCTTGTCCAGGGCGTCCCCTGCTTTTCGAAAGCATTAAATTTCTCGATGGTTGGTGGGTGTGCCGGGAACCAGCTGTAATGGTTAAGAAGTTCGAGAAAATACGGGGTGGGGTTTTCCAGGGTTAGTTGAAGCGTGTGGTCATCCAGGGCAATGGCACCCACGCCAGCCTCTTCCCAGCTTACCCCATCTTCATGATATTTTCTGGCATTCTTTAGCCCGTGGAGCATACTGGCATATTGCGATGCAAGATTGGGGTTAAGAATCCGCCGGTACGAATAAACGAAATCATGGGCAGTGACTGGATCTCCGTTGCTCCACTGTGCGTTTTTTCGCAGGTGAAAGATGTAGAGGAGTCCATCTTCTGAGATATCCCACTTTTCTGCCACTCCGGGGACCGGTTTTAGGGTCTTCGGGTCTTCGCTTACCAGCCCCTCAATGAGGGCACTGATTACATTGTGGGCCGAAACACTGCTTGCTAAATGGGGGTCTAGGTATTGGGGCTCCGAGCCAAGGCCAAAATGAAGAATCTGCTCCTCGATTGCATTTTCAACATTACTGGGAGCAGAGCATCCTCCATGCAGGAAAAGCGTGAGAACGAGCCAAAGGTATGGGCATTTCGGGTAAGTCCGTGGAAGAAAAGTTTTAATAACTTGAAAAGTGTTTAGGCACATCCTCTTGGCAAGCAAAAGGTTTGAGGAATGATTGAGTTTTTGATGCTTTGGCTTTGAACTGTGGACACACTCGGCATAGGAATAAAGCAAATTAATGCGTGATTATTTTCTAAGAAGAATGCTCCTGATTCCACCAACGCTTTTTGGAATCAGTGTTTTGGTCTTTGCCATTACGCGGCTGGCACCGGGTGGGCCGCTTGAGCAGGCCATGATGCAAATGCAACAGGTTTCGCAGGACGGGGGGGGCGGACAGGGCGTGGGCTCCGATCAGGCATTATCGCAGGAACAATTAGAGCAGATGAAGCGCTTGTATGGATTTGATAGGCCCCATTGGGAGGCTTATCTCATTTGGCTGGGCATAATGCCCAGGGAAACTGAATTTCGTCAGATCAGGTTTTCGAATTTTGAAACCCAGCTTTCCGAAAGGGTACGGATTCCCACCTTTCATCTTGCTGAATTGGATTGGGACGGGGATGGATATGTGCAGGCCGGGGAGGTTCCTGAAAAGATTTCAAGATATGTGAAATTCGATGAAATCGATCAGAATAAGGATGGAGAAATCGATGCCTTCGAGGCAGGGCAAAAGAATTTTTTGATAGAAGGTGCCAGGGAAAGAATTGACCTGCGCAGGGACAATCAGGGTGGTGTAGAATTCCTCAATGAGGCTGAATTACTCGGAAATTGGAATGTTAGGATGAGGAAAAGTGACAAAATTGTTCAAAAGTCAGCTCCCATAGCAGAACTTTTTATGACCCGATATGAAGGCGTGCTCCAGGGAAATTTTGGGCAGTCAACCAGGTATGGAGAATCCGTTTTGCAGGTTATTGCTGAACGTTTACCGGTCTCCACCTATTTTGGTCTCCTTACTTTTTTTATAACTTATTTAATTTGTATTCCCCTTGGAGTTTTCAAGGCAGTCCGGCATAAACAACTATCTGATGACCTGACTTCGATCCTGATTTTCGTGGGCTATGCTGTTCCTGGATATGCTCTTGGTTCTCTGCTGCTTCTCTTTTTATCAGTAAACATGGATTTTTTGCCCATGGGGGGGCTGGTGAGCGATGGTTTCGAAGAACTCGGAACCTGGGACAGGCTGGTGGATTTACTTACTCATACCGTTCAGCCTTTGTGTTGTTATTTAATTGGTGGTTTTGCCTTTGTCACCATGCTGATGAAAAATCATTTGATGGACAACCTCTCGGCGGATTATGTCCGCACGGCCATGGCTAAGGGTGTTTCCTTTAAAAATGCGGTTCGTAAGCACGCCTTGAGGAACTCTCTTGTACCACTTGCCACGAATGTGGGCCATCAAGTTACGCTTTTTGTTACCGGATCTTTTCTAATCGAAACCATTTTTGATATCGATGGTTTTGGTCTGCTTGGGTTTAATTCAGTGATCGACCGCGACTACCCGGTGGTCATGGGAATCCTGACCCTGTCCGCATCCTTGATGCTCCTGGGAAACATACTTTCAGATGCCCTGGTTGCTCTCGTTGACCCCAGGGTTCGTTTTGAATAGACTCCAATGTTGCGATTCAATCCATTAACCAAGAAAAAACTGCAACGTTTCCGTTCAATCAAGCGGGGGTACTGGTCTTTTTTGATTCTTGTTTTCCTCTATCTCATCAGCTTAGCCGGAGAGCTTTTGGTTAATAAAAGAGCCCTCGTCGTCAGCTACGGGGGCAAGTTTTTCTTTCCCACTTACGGCCAGCAAATGAGCGGGAAGGATTTTGGCCTGGGCTATGACTATGAAGTTAATTACCGCGAGCTTAAAAGAAAATTTACCCAAGAAAATAGGGATGATTGGGTTCTCATGCCACCAGTGCCCTATGGACCCTATGAAATGGATTATCGATTGGAAGAGTCCAATGGATTTTCACCACCAAGTTTCGAGAGGAGACATTATTGCGGCACCGACAAAACGGAAAGGGATGTTTTGGCTCGCCTACTCTATGGTTTCCGCATAGCGATGACTTTTGCGATGGGATACCTAGTCCTGACCTACCTGATTGCCATTGCGGTGGGCAGTTTCATGGGATATCTGGGTGGAAAGAGTGATATGCTGGGCCTTCGGTTTGTGGAAATTTGGGCCAATGTACCTTTTCTATATATGGTGATTATTTTGGTCTCGGTGATGCCCGGAGGGTGGGGGATTGGGTGGCAAGTGTCCTCCCTTTTGATCATCATGGTGCTTTTTTCATGGACGGGCATGACTTACTACATTCGGGCTTCAGTCTACAAGGAAAAGGCGAGGGATTACATTTCGGCTGCCAAAGTAATCGGGGCTGGACCCTTTCGCATAGTCTTTAAACATTTACTTCCCAATGTGGTCTCCACTTTGGTGACCTTTGCCCCCTTTACCATTGCGGCGGCGATTTCTTCAATCACGGCACTCGACTTTCTTGGCTACGGGTTACCACCTCCCACTCCAAGTTGGGGGGAACTCCTGAAACAGGGAGTTAACAATCTCCGCACGGCACCCTGGATTGTGACCTCCACGGTCACGGCACTGGTGCTCACATTAACCCTCGTGACTTTCGTGGGAGAAGCGATTCGCGAGGCTTTTGATCCCAAAAAATTTTCCATTTACGAATGATATGAATATAGCAAAGCACCTGATTCCCTTATTATTATTTTTAACGAATTTCTTTTTTTCGGGTTGCGATAATCCCAAGCTTAAACCACCTCGAACGGTCAGCCCTTCCAAGGAAGAAAAGGAGGCTATGCCGGACAAGCCGATTGATCGTGAATTTGCCCGGGAACTGGCCCGGGAATTCGCCCGGGAATTTGCGATTGAGTTTGCCAGACAAATGAAAGGATCCGGATCTTTTTCGATGAGCGAAATTGGGGGTTCCGAAGAAAAAAATGCCACGGTAATCCCCTCGGGTATGGTTAATGAAAGGGGTGAGCCTCATCCTTTGCTTGCTGACTGCTCAGAGGATGTATTGGAATTTTATCAAACCAACGCAGATTGTTTTTCCATAGCCTCGGTAAATGACATCCCCGCTCATTTGAATTGGCAGGAAGGGACGGAAGAAAAAGAGTTTTCTTCTCCGGAAGCAAGAAAGGGCGGAACCTGGGAGGTATTCATGAGAGATTTCCCCCGTACACTCCGGACAATTGGACCTGATGCGAATGGTGCTTTTCGAAGCTATCTTCTCGATTACAATGTGATCAGCCTTGTCCACTCACACCCTAATTCAGATGGATATTATCCTGGCCTGGCTACATCATGGGCAGTCGGAGAAGACGGTAGGACGGTCTATTTCAAACTAGATCCCGAGGCCCGTTACAGCGATGGAGAAAAAGTTAAGGTGTCAGACTTCTTCTTTTTCTTTTACTTCATGAGGAGCAAACATATCCAGGCACCCTGGTACAACGATTTTTACGGTAAGGATAAATTTCAAAAAGTTACTCTCTACGATGAAGAAACCCTCTCGATCACTTTTTACAAAGCAAAACCTGATGTAGTGGAAAGGGTATCCATTCGGGCCAAACCCGAGCATTTTTACGGTGAACTGGATGGGGAATTTCTCAGTAAATATCAATGGAATCCCGAACCAACCACGGGTGCCTATGTCGCTTTACCCGAAAATGTCGACAAGGGTAAGTCAATCACCTTGGTCAGGCAGCCAGACTGGTGGGCCACGCAAAAGCGATTTTTTCGTCACCGTTTCAATCCTGACAAAATAAAAGTCAGTGTGGTCAGGGATATCAACAAAGCATTTGAGATTTTTCTCAAAGGGGGTGTGGATATGTTCGGGTTGGCCAAAACCGAATTTTGGTACGACAAACTGCCTGACGATCACGAGCTGGTCAGTAAGGGTTATCTTTCCAAGGTTACTTTTTTTAACCAGACACCTCCGCCTTCCTATGCACTTAGAATCAACTCACAAAAACCACCTTTTGATGATTTGAATATTCGGATCGGTTTTCATCACGCGATGAATTTTGAGATGGTTCTGGAAAGAATTTTTCGGGGAGATTTTGTCCGGATGAACACGGTGGCAGACGGATATGGCGATCGTTCCCACCCAACCTTAAAAGCGAGGGAGTTCTCCATTGAAAAAGCCTTGGATTCTTTTGCCAAAGCCGGATTCACCAAGCGGGGAGGCGATGGTATTTTAATCAATGACTCAGGGGAAAGGCTGTCGGTTGAATTACTCACCGGCTACAGGCATTTTGAAGATGTTTTGGTGGTGCTTAAAGAGCAGGCCAAAAAAGCCGGGTTGGAACTTAAGCTTAAGGTACTTGAACCGACTGCGTCCTGGAAGGCTGCAAATGAAAAAAATCATCAGGTTATTTTTTCCGCCTTTAATTCTTTCGTGGAGTTATTTCCAAGATTTTGGGAACCCTACCACTCAGATAATGCCTATCAGGAATCAGGGGATTCCAAATACCAGGATGATGGATCCCTCAAGCCAAACCTGACCACCAAGGTGAGCACCAATAACTTTACCCAGACGGCCGTCCGGGCAATCGATAATCTGATCAATCAGTACCGGGAAGAAGAGGACCTGGGGCGAATTACCCAAATGGCCCACAAATTGAGTAAGCTGATCCACGATCATGCGGTCTGGGTGCCTGCGTGGAAGAAGCCATGGCTAAGGATCGGTCATTGGAATTGGATTAAGTTTCCGGAGGATTGGGGACCGAGAGAGTCCCGTGATTATGAGGAATTTCAGGTTTTCTGGATTGATCCGTCCGAGAAGAAAAAAATCCTGGAGGCGATGGAAAAGGGAGAACCCGTTTCGGAAAAACCAACCATTCGGATTTATGAGAAATATAAATCCAGGTAAATACGATCTGTCGGGCATAGAAGGATGACGGATCAAGCGGGTACTCCTTTGCTTCAGATTGAGGATCTCTCCGTTTGTTTTAAAACGGATGAGGGAGAAGTGGAGGCTTTGGACAGGGTCAGCTTGCAGGTTGATCATGCCCAAACCGTAGGCGTGGTGGGCGAATCAGGCTGCGGCAAGAGCGTGACCGCTTATTCGGTCATGCGGCTTCTGCCCAGACCGATGGGCAGAATTTCCTCCGGTAATATCTTCTTTGAGGGTAAAAACCTGCTTGATTTAAGTGCCGATGAGATGCAGGGCATCCGGGGCAATGAGATAGGAATGATCTTTCAGGAGCCGATGAATGCCTTGAATCCGGTGCAAAAAATTGGAGTTCAGTTAAGTGAGGTGTTTGAACTGCATCAACCAATGGAGGATCACCAAGCATGGTCAAGATCGGTTCAAATGCTAAAAGCCGTTGGTATTCCTTCTCCAGATACCCGGATGCATGAATACCCACATCAGTTATCCGGTGGTATGCGTCAGCGGGTAGTCATTGCCATGGCATTGGCCTGCAGGCCAAAGTTGATCATTGCCGACGAACCCACCACCGCCCTGGATGTCACGGTGCAGGCACAAATTTTGGATTTACTGCAAAATTTGAGGAAGGAATTCTCCTCCTCCATTTTACTAATCACGCATGATCTGGGCGTGATCGCAGAAACTTGTGATCAGGTCTGCGTAATGTATGCGGGGAGAATCGTGGAAAGGGGGCCAACCATCAAAATTTTCGCTTCCCCCCGGCATGCTTACACCCGGGATTTATTGGCCTCCATTCCTCAATTACATGGAACCCCGAAGACCAAATTAAGAACCATCGAAGGGATCGTCCCGGGTTTATCTGATCTAAACACTGGGTGTCGTTTCGGCCCCAGGAGTGGTCGGGCCCATAATCAGGAGGTTCTCTCGCAAAGACCTGAATTTGTAGAGATCTCAGAGGGGCACTGGGTGGAAGCCTGCCCGGTTTGCATGTCTTGATGAAGGACGGAGAAGAATTATTAAAGGTCAAGGACTTGCGGGTACATTTTCCCGTTCGTGGAGGTGTTTTTAGAAAGGCCATCGGAGCCTGTAAGGCGGTGGATGGGGTCGGGTTTAGTCTCAAAAAAGGCCAAACCCTGGGGCTGGTTGGGGAGTCCGGTTGTGGTAAGTCGACCTTGGCCAAAGCGATCGTTCAGTTGGTTGCTCCAACCAGTGGTCAGGTTTGTTTCCAAGGATTTAATTCCAATGAAAAGGGAGGTGGAAAACAATTTTGTAAATCCGTGCAAATGGTTTTTCAGGATCCTGCGGAATCCCTCAATTCAAGGATGACCGTGGGTTCGATTATACAGGAACCATTGGAGATTCATCACATTGGAAGCATTCCGGAAAGATCATTACGTGTGCAGCAACTCCTGGAACAGGTGGGTCTTCCCCCCAGTTCGGCCACAAGATATCCCTTTGAGTTTTCCGGGGGGCAGAGGCAAAGAATTGGAATCGCCAGGGCCCTCGCCTTACAGCCGGAACTCTTGGTTCTTGATGAGCCGGTCTCAGCGTTGGATGTTTCCGTACAAAGTCAGGTTCTAAATTTACTGATGGATTTGCAGCGGGACCTGGGTTTGTCTTATCTTTTAATTGCTCATGATCTGGCAGTGGTCAGGCATATTTCGGATGTGATCGCCGTAATGTATTTGGGGAAAATCGTCGAATTGGCACCCGCTAATCAAATTTTTAGCCACCCGAGACATGCCTACACCAAGGCGCTTCTATCTGCGATTCCCATAGCGGATCCAAGTGTAAAGAGAGAAAAAATTATCATTCCAGGTGACATTCCCTCCCCGATAAATCCTCCTCCGGGCTGTGCTTTTGGGCACAGGGTATCGGCACCGAATTATGATCAAAGCATTAGCGGGGAAATGAAATGGATCGAAAAGGATCAGGATCACTGGGTATTGGACTGCCCATGTTGCACTTCGAATTGAATGAATTTAGAGTATAATCTTGCTGCCAAAAATAGTCTTGCGGGAATGATCTAGGTATCTTTAATCAAACCCACCCCACACAAAATCATGCGTTTACTTTACGAGCCCGTTGTCCTTCTTTTAACGATTTTCCTCTGTTCGTTTCCGCTTCAAGGACAGAATCCATCTGATATGCCCCTTAGGCAGGTTATTGAAAATGCTCAAAGCATGATCGGGAAGGGTGATTTTGCCGGAGCATCTCCTTTTCTGGACGAGCTTGAAGTTCGATTTGAGGACGAAAAAGATCCGGCGGTAGAAAAAATCCTCCAGCAATTTGGATTCGTCCGGGGTATCGGATATTTGCAAAGTTTTGCGAAAGTGGGGGATAAGGAATTTATCATCAAGGCGGCCAAGGCGTTCGGTTTTTTTGCGGAGAAATTTCCAAAGGATCCCAAAGCAGTTATGGCCATGCAGAAAAGGACGGATTGCCTGCGTTCCTTGCAAGAATGGAGAGAGGCTGCCCGTGTCATTGAAACCCTGCTCGATCCCGCACAGCCTTACCGCAAGCAAATCGTGAAAAGGAGTGAGCTACTCAACCTTTATCATGGCAAGGCTCAATGTTATCACATTGAACAGGAATGGGCCAAGGGGGAACCCGCTTTTCGTGAACTGCTCAAGTTTGCCGATGCGGCCAAAGATGAGGACCGGGCTGCCTATGCCGTCTCCTGCCTGACGGAAATGTTTGTTCAGACAAAACGCATTGATGAGGTTTTCCCCCTATTACCCCGCTTATCCGGAGATACACCTGCCCGTTATGATCTTAGACTCAATGTTAATTTGATGCAGGGTGCACAGCAGCTGAAGGAGGAAGAGAGGCATGTGGAAGCGTCCCTTTTTTATTCACTCACCATGACAACCGAGGAAATTGTCGTGTATTACACGGAAAGACAAAAGAGACTGGAAACGGAACTAAAAAGACTCGAGCAATTTGTTCAGCTGCGAGGACAGGGATTACCCAAGAGAAGACTGGAAATTCTAAAGGATAAGATCAACGAACTGGCCATGAAACAGACCAGTGCCAAGGGTCATCTAAAATTAGCCGAGGATACTCCATCCTTTACCACCACCCTAAGATGGAGAAAAGCAGACAACTTTCAGGCTACGAAAAGGGACTGGGAATCCTTTTGGGGGTTTTACTGGTTGTTCAATGATTTTCCTGAACATGAGATGGTGGAAAATTTTCTCTACGCGGCCTTTGCCTCCGCGAACACGGTTAAGTTTCGGGATAAGTCGATTGAGCTGGGTGAATTATATCTCAAAAATAAAGAATGGAAGAAGTTCAGACCTGATGTAACTTTCATTATGTGCAACGCTTATCGCTTGCAGGCGGATAATCTGAGAAGAGTGGCTGCCAGTCTGCAGACTGCGATGTCTACGATTGATAAAGAGCGAGCCTCCAGGGCCAAGGAACAGTCTGCTCAATATTATGAGAGGTTCTTTGCCTTGTGTGATGATTTTCTTACAGTGATGCCTGACCATAAGTATGCCCGTGACTTCGTTAATATGATGGGAGCTGTCTATTTTGGTAATCGCAGGTATGATGACCTGTTAACCAAGTTTGCCGGTTATGAGAACGGAGTCATGAATTCGAAAAAAGGATTTGTGAACCGTCCGGAGTTTCGCAATAGCCCGGGTATGCCCACCGCTCACTACATGAGTGGACTGGCACTTTTAGCCACCGGCCGTTTTGATGAAGCTAAACCCATGTTGTCCGCTGTGGTGGGGGTAAATGTGGAAGGATTACCACTGGACGATGGTGGGCTGGCAACTTATGATGAGGCTGACTCTCTTGGAGAATAAAAATGATCTTTTGTAAATTTCTCATCTATTCATCCATAACCTCGGTCATATTTCTGCTTGCTTCCTGTGGAGGAGAGGAGGAAGTAAGTGAAAAAGCAGCAGACGATTCAACTGTAGAAACGGATAGCGAAATGGCATCACCTGTGGCGGAAGCTAGGGTAGATCAAGATTCGGGTGCCAGAGGGATTGAAAGGGCGGAGAAGGAAGAGGAGAAAGTGGTTCCAAACCCAAACGGAGTTTATTTGCCCACTGGCGAAGAGAAAAATGGACAGCCGGTCTATGAAAACCAGGAAGGCTTTTCCCTGTGGTTTGATGGAGCCGTCTGGAAAATAACCGATAAAACCGGCGGGGGGAAAGTCATCTCGCTTGGAAAAGCCTCCATCAATGACGACTGGCAAAATGGGGGAAAAGCCCGCTTTTATCCGGACGAGGAGTATGCCAAGGACGCAACCTTCAGGCTGGCGGTGGCTTTTCAAGGCTCCAAGGATAATAAAAATGCAATACGATTATTTGAGCAATTCGCGATGGATTTTCCGGATGACAAATTGGTTGCGGAGGTATATCTGAGTCTTGGGGACCTGGCCATCAGTGAAGTGGGTCCGGATGATCAACCATCGTACGATCAGATTTCCAATGCCCGGAAAAACTACGAAATGGTCCGCCGGAACTCCGAGGATATGGGCTTAATATCGGATGCCACTTTCAATGAAGGAGGACTTTTGGAGAGAGTCGCCGAGAACCCGGAAGGGATGGTCAATTTTTATTACAAGTTCGACGGTAATCAAGATGAGACTCTCCAGAAAAACGAATTTGAAGCGGGAGATTTGAACACCACCAAGCCATTTGTGGAGTACGATTCGAACAAGGATGGTGCCCTGGACTACGGCGAGCTTTTCGAACTGGCTACCTTCGAAGCTTTTTCTCAAATTGAAAAACTTTACCGGGATTATCAGCAAAATTTTGCCGACAAAGAGGGTGCACGTTTATCGGAAGCTACGGAAAAGGTTGGTTTCGCCTGCGAGGAACTGGGGCGTCCTTCTGAAATGCTGAAAATGTATTACGATAATATCGAAAAATTTGGGAACGATCCGTCCAATGCCGGGGTTGACGCCTTGCTCAAGAAATACGCCAAGAAATATGCAGAGTACGATATTTTGTACGGGAATACTCTCCGATTACTCAAATTACTCGGATCTCCCACCAGTATGGTTTCCTTTAGCTATGTCAACCGGGCTGGTATCGAGGAAACCCACGAGGGCACCCTTGAAGAAATTTTAAGGGATCGTAAAAAATTACTCCCCTTTTTAAACACTGAATTTCCGGGGATTGATAACGAGGTAATGACGGAACTGGTCAAGTCCAGAACCGCAGTTTTCACCAGTGATACGCACAAGGCTCAATTCGAGGGCTACCTCAACCGTTATCAAGGCTTTCTTGATAATTTTCCCAGTGATATATCTCCTGAAAAAGTCTTCAGTAAGTTATTGCAGGATGCTGCAGCATCGGGAAAAAAACCGCTGGAGTTGCGGATGAGGTTTATTCTCGATCAAATTGGTTCGAGTTCGGCAGCGGGTAGCTACAACCCGCAAAGGAGTGACTTCCCCGCGGCAAGCCCAGGTGTTTTGGTTTGGATGGCGGAAAAAATGATTGCCCAAAATTCAATCGAAGATGCGGTCGCAGCCATGGAACGTCTCGTCGAAAACTACGGGGAGGCTGGCGGTGAATTTCTGTTCGATGCCAATTACCTACTTGGGCAGGCAAAAGAAAAAAATAAAGACTTTCAGGGAGCTGCTTTTCATTATGAATCGGCCTTGAATAATTCCTCCTGGCATGAAAATGCCAACGACGCCCGTATGAGGATGGGAAACTCCTTTTATGAGGCAGCCAAGTCCACCAAAGAAGAAGAACTCTACAAAAAAGCGGAAACAGCCTTTCAGGAAGTTAGGAACGGGGAAGGTGCCGGCATTGAACTCAAGGCTGAATCCTCCTACATGATGGGAGAATGCAGAAAAGAAATCAAGGACTGGGGGGCTGCCGGCTTCTATTATTTGGAGACGACCTTAAGCTTTCCATCCGCGCAAAAATGGGTGCCAAAGTCTTTTGAGCAGGCCATCCGTTGCTATGAGCAGGCGGGCTTGGTTGATCAAATTTCAGGAATTGAAAAACAATATGCCGACTGGCAAAGAAATTATTTGGAATGAAAATAAATATCTTCAGAAATCTTTTTCTATATCTTGTTCTTTGCGGATTTACACAGGGGCAGGGGAATCAGGATTATTTTGCGGTACATGCGGGAGAGTTGCCCGTAAAGGTCTACTATGGTATGAAAGCCCAGCCGATGAGCCTGTTGGGAGTGGATCCTTCGAAGGGAATCATTTTCGCCAAACAGGGGACCGCCAAAGTCCAGTTGGAACTCAGGGGCTTGCAGCGTCAGAATATCAAAGGATTCACCTACGATTGGCCGGCATCGGAAAGAGCGGCGATGAGCAGACTGGCAAATGAGCAATACGACCCGAGATTACTCACAGCCGTGCGTCCGGTTATTTATAAATTACTCCGGTATGTGGAAATACCTTTCGAATACTTCCCAATCCATGATGCCTGCTTGAATTATGTACAGGCTTTATTGGGAATGGACCAACTCAACGAGGCTTTCTATATTTTAGCCCGTTTAAATTTATCCAAGCTTGACGAATTTGGATATCGGGAATTCTCCGAAGCTTCCCTCGATTTGGCGGGAAAATTGATCATCAAGAATCCTAAATCTGCCAAAACGGCCAGGGCACTTTTACAGCGGGTACAAATTAGGGACGACAGTGGCGATCACGCATCCTATTTGCGTCTCGCAAATTCTCTTCGGGATCAGGGCCTGTACAATGAGGCAATAACCGAATACGCCAGACTGGGACCGATTGTTTCGAGATCCGTTAACAGTCCCTATAAAACAATTCTACAGTTATGGCCAATTTACTGTTATGTAAAACTGTATGAAACTTACAGTAAATATGCGGCAAGAGATAAAAAATATGCCGCCGCCGCGGGAAAGATGTTTAACACCGCCCTGCAATCGATAAAAAAAATCGACGAAAACCCTCCAGCCCGCAGGACAAATGAATACTCCCTTTACAAGCTAATCCGCTCCCTAATCCGGGTTCAATACGCCCGGCAATACGAAGCCGCGGGTGATCAGGTAAAATCCGCGGAATATTATCGTCAGTCCGTTTTGGAAGTGACGGAGGGGATCGTCACCGCCCGGGTCGGATTGGAATGGGTCCCTGAGTCCTTGATTATGGCCGCAGAAGCGTATGAGAACCTGGAACTTCATGAAGCAGCCCGTAATGTTTACAGACAGGTGATGATATTTTATAAATCCACCAAGTGGGAAAAACAAAGCCAGGAAAGTATGGCTAATTTACCTCCCCCGGCTTAAACATTTGAAATCCTGCTATTGACCTGAAATAAATTTTAAGACTTTCTATTCATTACAAAAATAACATTTATGAAATCCGGAAACTCACGCACCCTTTACACCCTCCTAATCTGCTTTGCCTTGTTATGCCCCGACTTACTTGTCTCTGTTGCCCAAGCCCAAACCAAAAGTTTTGGGGATCAACTTGTTGATTCTCTTGGCATCTTCATTGCACCATTCGCGATTATGGTGATTGGAGGCTTCACGCTGATTATATACAATACCATCGCCATTCGCAGGAAGGCCTTCATCAAGGACGATGTCATCCAGCCAATTATGCAGGAACTACAGGGGTTAAACATCGAAGGGGCGAAAGCGTTGTGTGACCAGTATAAGTTACCCGTCACCGCCGTTTTAAAGGGCGGTCTCGAGAGGATTCAAGATGATGAACTGGATATTGAATCCATAGAAAAGGGGCTGGAGGAAGTCTCCGGATTGGAACTGGCTAAACCATTTACCTGGATCAACATGTTAAACACCATTGGATCCATCGCCCCAATGATCGGACTGCTTGGAACGGTCAGTGGTATGATCGGGGCCTTCAATGTCCTGGCGGAGGCGGGCATGGGAGGCGATTCAAGCCAGCAGATGGCCGGAAATATTGGTAGTGCACTTTGGACCACCGCTGCCGGTCTGGTTGTGGCGATTCCCACCTTGATTGCCTATTTTCTTTTTAAAACCAAATTTGGTAACATTGCAGCCGCGGTCAATCAAACCGCAGGAGACATGGTTTTTACCTTGGTACGGGCAGCCCGGGGAGGATTCGATGCCGAAGGGGAAGTGGAAGGCGAATATTATGAGGAGGAAGCAGAAGAAGGAATGGTTGCTCCTGAGGCTCCCCCGACCGCTTAAGTTTCCCCGGAAACTCTTTCCATCAGACCTACTGTAATTTCTCTTCCGTTTCATGAAAGGATTCGAGCCACCCGCCTCCAACGATAGTCCTGATCTTACTCCCATGATCGATGTGGTCTTCCTTTTGATTGTCTTTTTCATGGTGGTGGCCAATAAAATTTCAGAAAGATATATGAAGTTGGAAAACATGCCTGTGGCTAAGAATGCCAAGTTGGTGGAAACTCCCGAACCAAGTAACATGTTTACAATTAAAGATTCTCCTGAATTAGGTCAGGTGCCTTATGATGGTGAGCGTCCGATTGACTTTAGAAGCATACCTAAAGTAATTGCCCGAGATCCGAACAAACCCACCACGGTGCGGGCGGATGGTTCCGTTCCCCAGTCGGTAATGTTTGACGTTTACCGGGCAATCGGGGGTGCGAGTCAAAAGTCCAAGGTTGTCATCAACGCCCTGGAAAGACCTGAGTAATCTGGCTTTTCATGGAAGCTTTCAGGAAAATTTTAGGGGATGTCGATGAAGTTGATCTCACCCCCATGATTGATGTTACATTTCTGCTCCTTATATATTTTATGGTTACGACCATGCTGGTTCAACCCGAATCACAGCTTTCATTTCAACTCCCGGGTAAGCCCCAGAGCAATGACAGCATTACCCCCATGGATAGTGCAAAAATCAACTCCCTTTCGGATGGTACGATAACTTTGAACGGCTCTCCCATACCGGTGGATGATCCTTTTGAACTTACCCAACTAATCACCAACCTTTCGAACACGAAGAAACTCCGGGACACCCTCATTCAAACAGGACAAAAAAGTAAGGAGGAGGCGGAGCTGAAAGTGGAGATTGAAACGGATGGCTTGTCTGATCACCAAACCTTTGTCAGCATTTTGAATGCATGCAGTGCGGCCAATATCGATAAAGTCTCGCTAATGATTCCCTAAGGGGGGAACTTCCCGCCAGGTGGACATTGTCCGAAAATTTTTGCACACCCGAATGCGGGTAAGTGATCTGGAACAAACCGTCAATTTTTACCAAAAGGTTTTTGGGTTGGAAGTTACCCGCAGGCATGAATCGCCCCGAGGGTCCAAGTTGGTCTTTTTAAAAGTTCCCAACAGTGATGAAGAAATTGAACTTACCTATTTCCCCGGTTCCGGTCCCGTGAAGGTTCAGGAAGATTTGATGCACCTTGCTTTTGAGGTAGCAGATATGGATAAATTTGCTGAACATATCGAAGAGGTGGGTTTTGAATTCAGTGACGGGCCTACGAAAAGTTCATCCGGTTCGACTTTTGCGTTTGTCGACGCTCCGGAAGGCTATGAGGTCGAGGTGATCGAAAAGCCCAAGTAAGTTTCAGCCATTTTTTCAGTGTATACGGTTTTAATCCTGATGGGTGTTTCCGGTTGTGGTAAAACATTCATCGGGGAGAAGTTGGCGAAGCAGCTAAACTTCAGCTTTGCGGACGGGGATGATTTTCATTCCAATCAAAACAAAGATAAAATGCATCGGGGCCTTCCCTTGAAGGACGCAGATCGTCTGACTTGGTTGCATGAATTACAGGCTTTTCTCGGTGGTTCTGACAGATCAACCATTCTCGCGTGCTCTGCCCTTAAAAGATCCTATCGGGATATCCTCCAAGCTCACTCTCGTCAGACCATTTTCATCCATTTGACTGGTTCTCATGATCTTTTACAGGAAAGATTAGAGGGCCGAAGAGGTCATTTTTTCCACCCTGCCTTACTGGAGGATCAGCTTGCTACCCTCGAATCCCTACAGACCGATGAAAAGGGCTTCTCTGTTAAGATTGAGCAAAGTTGGCAAAAAATTATTGCAGAAATCGAAACCAGACTGAAGGATATAGCCTTCTCATAAATGAAAAAAACACTTCTAATTTTTATATTACCGGTTCTGTCATGTACGCTTGTTTTCTCCAGCCCCGAGGGACTCAAACAAGCTCCCTCTCCTTCAGGAAAAAAGGCGGACATAATTCTTTTTAACGGCAAGAATCTGGATAATTGGGCCAAAACGGACTTTGCGGGGAAAGGCGAGATTTTTATCGATGGAAATGGCAGCTTAGTCCTTGAAATGGGAGCGGAACTTTCAGGGCTTCACTGGAAAGGCCGGGAACTACCCAAATCGAATTATGAAATTACCCTCCAGGCGAAACGTACCATGGGGAGTGATTTTTTCTGTGGGCTTACCTTTCCGTATAAGGATTCTCATGCGACTTTGATCCTTGGGGGATGGGGCGGAGCATTAATTGGGATTTCCAGCCTAGATGATTTTGATGCCTCTGAAAACGAGACCGGTGATGCCTATGTCTTTGAAGATCATCAATGGTATGATATTAAACTCAGGGTAACCGATGCCGAGTTTACGGTATGGATTGACGGTGAGTCGGTTATTGACTGTGAGGTGGAGGGTAGACGAGTAAGCATGCGTCCGGGCGAGATCGAAATGTCGGTTCCATTAGGGATTTGTACATTTGCCACCACGGGTG
>CACMBV010000001.1 GCA_902612125.1 uncultured Verrucomicrobiota bacterium | reverse complement strand
AATCAGGGAGTGGTTATGCCCGGCGGCGATTTGAGAGACCCCGGAAGCCAGAATTTGGGTGGGGGTGTTTCTAAGAGTAGTGGTCCCGTCCCCCAGTTGCCCGTAGTAGTTATATCCGAAAGTATGGAGAGATCCATCCGATTTGATAATCAGGGAGTGGTATGATACACCTGCAAAAACAGCCGGTCCGACCAGGACCGAAAACAAAAGAATAAATACAAAAGATATCCCCATTTTCCTGATCGGAATGTTGTAGCTTACAAAAGGGGATAAATATTGCACAATTTTAGAATGCTTAAGGGCGAAAAATTTTACAATAATAATATTTTTGCCTAATGACCGGTATTACACTGAAAATTAAAGCGTTTTAATCCGTAAATTTCTAAAATAAATATTATTTGGAAAACCGTGGTCTTGTAGACCAATGTGTCCATTAAGGGGGCGATCACCCACACCGGTCAGTTTTTTGTCTTCGGAGATGGAGTCCATCCAGTGATTAATGATTTCAATCCCGTTGAGGGCGACCCGCAGATGATGTCCCTGACAATTGATCACCATGTGGTTCCATTCGCCCGGTTTTTTGGACAGGTTGGCCATCGGACCCAGGGTGCGGATGATTCCTCCGTGATCGTGGTGACCCATCTTCTCATCGGGTTTACCCGTGGAATCAAGAATCTGGCATTCAATCCCGGTCTTTACCGGATTTTTAGGATCCCCAATTCTAAAAAATACCCCGCTATTTCCCTTGGGCGGATATTTGTATTCCAATTCGAGGATGAAATCACCAAATTTTTCTTGCGTGATCAAATAATCAGCGTATCTCTGCCAACCTTTTTGATCGGGTTTCGGTTTAATCAGCAGAGATCCATCCTTTTGAGGAAGCCAGTTACCAGTGGTTTGCCACCCGCTTAGGTCCTTTCCGTTGAACAAGGAAACAAATCCTTGCTCCTCGGCCCAAAGGGTTCCCCATAGGAAGAAGAGGAGGATTCCCCGTTGTTTTAATTTCATGGTGGTTGCCCCCAAAATTACTTCAGTTCCTTAATCTTGATATTTCTCCATGCGACTTCGTAGGGTCCCATCCCTTTTTTGATCGAGTGGACCTGCAGACCAATGAAGCCCGTGGGATGTGATTGATATTTTTCCTCGTCCTTGAGATCCGAAATTTGATTACCATTGACCCAGGTTTTAATGACAGGGCCCTTCGCCAGAATCCTGTATTTATTCCATTTTCCATTTTTGAAGTTTTTATGGGGGATGAGCTTTTCTTTGGGTGTCATCCATCCGCCACAGGCTTCCCCGTAGATATAGCCGGATTCGGCGCCCTTATCCTTGGTGGCCTCGATTTCCACCTGAGGGCCGTTAACCCGGCCAAATTGATCACCCCGGGTTTTTTCCTTGCCGTTCAGTTCCTTGGTCTGGGACCGGATTTGTACTCCGGAATTGAGTTCGTCGTTGATTAATTTAACTTCGAATTGAAGTTCAAAATTATGATAAAGTTGATCGGTGCAAAGAAAGGAATTGGGGCTTCCCTCCATGGTTTTTCCAATAATCGCACCCTTTTCAATCCGATAGGTCGCGGTTCCGTTTTTCTGGGTCCATCCTTCAAGGTCCTTCCCATTGAAAATGGGTTTCAAATCCCCATCTTGGTGATGTTTGGCATCTGCGAAACTGGACAGAAGGCAGACGAGTAGAATGATGGCTGTATTTTTCATAAATTTGGTTATTTGTATGGTTAAAATTATTCCTTCTTTTTCTTTCTGGGCTTTTTTCTTGATTCAGCATGCTCTTCGGGAGTCATCCATGGACCGGGTGAAAAGGTTACATCTGCCCGGGTGGGAAGTTTGATTCGGTTGGTGCGGTCCCCATAATCGTCCAGCTTTTCATTGAGTTCCTCCTCCGTGACTTTATAAGTCGGGACTCCCGTGGCGGGCACCTCGAGACCGGCCGCCCAGATGATTGAATTGAGGACCAGTTGTCTGTACCCGTCGATTGCCCAGTTGCGGTGGTGGTGCCCGCCGGTAAAGCCGACGCCCCGGCCCCCATCCGGCCGGACGATCCCCCAGAGCAGGGCCTGACTCTGGCCTTTGGCCAGGTAGCCGTCACGGGTCCAGACATTATTGACCCGCAGCAGATTTTTTTCATTGGGGGTGGCCGTGCCGAGAGGCAGGGCATCCTTATGATAATGAATTTTGAAATAAAATTCGTCCACGGCATCGATGGGACCTACGCCATTGGCGGTTTCATGACCCTTCATCGGTTTAATTTTGGCCCGCCAGAAAGGATTTACGGAGACCCCGTTTTTGAAGAATCCTCCAATCCATGGGAGATAGTATTTTTCTCCCTGCTCCACGCTGGGATGAACCGCATAGTGCATAAAAACGACACCCACTTTTTTCTCCTTTACCAGCTGGTCCATCTTTTCCCACCCGTGACCAATGACCTTGGTACCATCGGCATAAATAACAATCGCATCCGCATCTTCAAGAATCCTCTCATCCTCGGGCCAACCGGCATTGACCACGGCTTGTACCTCAATTTCATTTTGAACATTTAAATGCTTCGCGAGCAGGTGGGAGCCAGCCTGAAATTCATGATCACCCGAGGCATGGCTTCGGTCTCCGTAAAGAAAGACAATCTTGTGACCGCCACTGGGTTTTGCAATGAGTGAACTTAGCAAGACCCAAAGCACAGACAAAATAGAAAGGGGCGTTTTAAGAAAGGGGGACATGGAAACTAACTTAAATGGAGTTTTGATGGGGTAAAGTTCATTCGCAGTTGTTTTTAAGAATAGATTTGCATACTAAATCAAGAATGAAGGTAAGCTATCTACTCATTCTGCCCCTCATTTGTTTTCTTTTACCAGCCGAAAGGAAACCAAATGTAATTTTTATTCTGGCTGATGATCTGGGCTACAGGGAATTAGGGAGTTACGGCCAGAAGAAAATTAAAACCCCCTATTTGGATCAATTGGCCAGGGAGGGGATGCGGTTTACCCGAAATTACTCGGGAAATGCGGTCTGCGCGCCTTCCCGGTGCGTTTTAATGACGGGAAAGCATCCCGGACATGCCTACATTCGAAACAATGGAGAGTTCAAACCGGAAGGACAGCGGCCCATTCCCCTAAATGAAGTAACCATGGCCAAGATTTTCAAAAAGGAAGGATACATGACCGGGGCTTTTGGAAAATGGGGACTCGGTGGCCCCGGAACGGAAGGCGATCCCATGAATCAGGGATTTGACCGTTTTTTCGGGTACAATTGCCAAAGACATGCCCATAGTTATTATCCGGATTATCTTTGGAGTGACCGGGACCGGGTGCCTCTCAATAACAACCCTCCGGTTCCCGGCCATGCTTCGTTGCCCAAAGGTTCCGATCCTGCGGATCCTGAAAGTTATGAAGTGTTTAAGGGAAAGGATTATGCTTCTGACAGGATTAATGAGCAGGTTTTAGAATTTATCACCGATAATAAGGACCAGCCCTTCTTTTTGTATTACCCCACACTCATCCCCCATGTTGCCCTTCATGTTCCTGATGAGGAATTAAAACCCTATTTAAAACTTAAATGGAATGATCCTCCCTTTACCCGTTCTCAGGGCTATGGATATACGCCCCATTTTACACCCCGGGCCGCTTATGCCGCTATGATTACCCGGATGGACAGATATGTGGGGAATGTGGTGAACCTTATTGAGAGACTAAACCTGAGCAAAGATACGGTTGTCATTTTCTCTTCTGACAACGGCACCTCTCATCTAAAGCTGGAAGTGGATTATGATTTTTTCGACAGTGTGGGGAATCTTCGTGGTCTGAAGGGATCTCTTTACGAGGGGGGGATTCGTGTACCATTGCTGGTCAAATGGCCCGGTAAAATAAAAGCGGGAATGGTCTCTGATAAGATGATCGGTTTCGAGGACTGGCTGGTGACTCTTCATTCCATGATTCAAGCAAGCAAGCCCTTAACGGCGATACATGACGGGCATGATCAAGCGGAACATATTCTGGGAAATTGTGAGCTGAGCAGACCGGCACTCTACCGCGAGTTTTCGGGGTATGGCGGCCAACAGGCTGTTTGGATGCAAAAGTGGAAGGGAATTCGCCAAAAAATGATGCGCAAGGGGAAAAATCATGACCCGTTAAAGATCGAGCTGTACGATCTTTCGGTGGATGAATCAGAATCCGAGGATTTGGCATCCAAGCATCCTGAAATTGTAGATAAGCTAAGGAAAATGATGGCGGATCAGCATATCCCATCGCAAGAATTTCCCATCCCCGTGATTGATCAATAAGTAAATTACCGCCAGATATTTGTAATCGTTCTTTATGAAAAAAAACTTCTCCCTGTTTTTCTTCCTCTCATGCCTCCCGGTCCTAGCCATGGATCGTCCCAATCTAGTCTTCATCTTTGCAGATGACTGGGGTTGGGGGGATCTAGGTTGCCATGGACATCCTTATCTTAAAACACCCAATATCGACCGCCTGGCGAAGGAGGGAACTGACTTCCATCGTTTTACGGTGGCAAGTGGAGTCTGTTCTCCCAGCCGCACGGCGGTGATGACCGGACATTTTCCCGCCCGTTACAACATTGATGGGCATTTTGCCTGGGTTCCCAGTAACCAAAGACGGAATATGCCGGACTGGCTGGATCCGAAAGCACCTCTTTTATCCAGATTTCTCAAGGACTCGGGCTATGCCACCGCTCACTATGGCAAGTGGCATTTGGCAAACGATATGATCCCGGATTCTCCCTTTCCCAGTGCATACGGTTATGACGAATATGGATCTTACAATTGTGCCGGTCCGCAAATGTTTGTCCATGATGATGTGAAGAGTGCCATTCCCTTCATTGAAAAAAGTCATGCCGCGGGAACCCCCTTTTTTATCAATCTTTGGATTCATGAACCCCATACCCCGTTTCATGTTGATCCGAAGTTGCAAAAGCTGTTCCCTGATTTGGAAGAAGCGGACAATGTCTATGCCGCCACCCTTTATCACGCTGATCTAAGAATTGGCCGGCTTCTGGAGACATTGGACCGGCTTGAGATCAGGGAAGATACCCTGGTGATTTTTAGTTCTGACAATGGTCCCGCCAGGGGTGCCCCCGATAGTCCTCTTGCCCTGATCTATGATTCTGCAACCGGTCCGGGTTATGGCATTGGCGGGGCCAAGGGGATAACCGGAGGACGACGGGCATTTAAAGGAGGCCTTTTGGAAGGGGGCGTTGGGGTACCCTTCATTGCCCGTTGGCCCGGGAAAATCCCCGCAGGCAAAGTCGACAAAACCTCTATTTTTTCCGCGGTGGATCTTTTACCTACTTTTTGTGAACTAGCTGGAGTTCAACTTCCCCCCACTTACCAACCGGACGGGATCAGCCAGGTGAAAACCTTGCTGGGGCAAGGGGAAGTAAAAAGAAGCAAGCCGTTATTCTGGCGTACATCCGCCCCCTGGCCAGCCCAGCAGGCAAAACCTGATCACTGGGTAAGTTATGTGGTGGTTTCGGGGCAGTGGAAATTATGCCTGAACCGTGACTTTGACTATGTCGAGCTTTTCGATCTGGTTAGGGATCCTCTCGAAAAGAGGAATGTGGCATCAAGGCAGGGAAAGGTGGTTGCCAGGTTACGGACAAAGCTCGATGACTGGCTTGCTTCGCTCCCCAAAAAACCCTCGGGAAATGTTTTCTCCCTGCTTCGGGATCAGGATACTGAATAGTCTTTACTTCTTACCGATGCGGTACAGCCCCTTTTCTGATCTGAGCAGAAATGTATTTTCATAGGGTGTGATTGAGGCCATATGGGCAGTCCCGTCCAGCTCATTAACCGCCACGAGATTTAGTTGATTATCCGGCTTGATGACCGTAGTTTTACCACCCCTGTCCGAGAAGTAGAGTAAACCGTTGGCATAGATGGGGGACGAGCTGAATTCCCCTCCGATGCGTTCACGCCATTCCACCTCCCCGGAAATTGCATGGATACAACTTAGGATGCCACCATCATTGATGACGTAAAGCTGTTGCCCGACAAGAACGGGAGAGGGCATCTTGGGTGCCCCCTTGATCATTTTCCATGCGAGTTTAGGTTTATTCAGTCCCACATAGCGATAAGCATGAATTTCTCCTTTCGAAAAACAGGTTGAAATGTAAAACATTCCATGGCCAACTACTGGCCTAGCGACATTGGAAAATCCAAGAATCCCGTATTTGATTTTCCAAAGCTCTTCACCATTGCCCGGGTTATACCCGTAAACCCAGTCAGCTCCACAGGAAATAAGAACTGGCTGGCCGTTAAAAATTTCCACAATCGGAGTGGAGTAAGATTTTTTGAGTTGCGGGTTTTCTCTCAGCGTACCGGATCTTTTGGTCTGCCAGGCAATCTTTCCGGTGTCCTTGTGGAGGGCGACTACGCTTTGTTTATCACTCCCGTCCAGATGAAAGATCATCAGGTTTTCCCAAACAATCGGTGAACTGCCAGGACCGTTTTCGTGCATCACCCAGAGTTCCCTCTGGGTGTTTTTCCAGATAATTTTTCCAGATCCTGCATCAATACAGGCATTTCCATAGGCGCCAAAGTGAAGATAGAGCCTGTCGTCTTTGATCACCGGTGTGGGGGAAGCGTAACTGTTTAAATGGTGTACCCACTGAGGCTGTTTTTTTCGGATCACCTCTATGTTTTTCAGGACTTTTCCTGTATCCGGGTCCACCTGTAAGGCCCGCAGGCTAACCTCCGAAAGCACCGTTACGGTGGACAAACCCTCATTCGTCTTAAGTCTTGCTTGTTTTTCCTCTTCGGTGGCGGGCGTTTCAATGGCACTGGTTATCCAGATCTTACCCTTCTGATGAACTGCCGAGGAATGACCACGCCCGGGCAGGTTAGCCTTCCAGAGCAGGTTTTGACGGGTGCTCCACTTGGTTGGATATTGACCTTCATGAGCATGTCCCGAAGCATGGGGGCCCCGCCACTGGGTCCATGATTTCGGGCTGGCCTGCTCGGCTTGGGATACCAGAGCAAGACCCAGGGTTAAAAAGACATAGTTGTTCATGGAAGTCTTTTCACCATCAAGTCGCGAAACAAGACGGTGCTTCCAGGATCATGGCCTTGCAGGGCGAAGGTTCCCTCTCCAAGGATTCGGTCGAAATTTGAGCCTTTTTTCCAGTCTTCGGGCTGAGTCCAGTCCGCAATCATTTTCCCGTTCACTTGAGTGATGATGCGTTTTCCATCCACTTTAATATATAAATCAAACCACTCATCATCCCGGGCCGGAGCTTCGAGACAATCCACAACTCCATAGATACTGGCGGTCTTCTTCGGGTCATGGTATGTATTATTGACCTGGCATTCAAAGCCAGCCTTGGGCCATCCCGCATCCTGAAAGCGGGTATGGAAATAGACCCCTGCATTGGCCTGAGGCAGGGTCATGATTTTAGACTTGAACTCAAAATTTTTAAAAGGTTTGTCGGTTTGGTAAAACAGGTGGCATCGTCCCGGGGCATTGGCGACAATACAACCGTCCTTGACCCAAAAAGAATCTTCATTCTCATTCGCTTTCCATCCATTGAGGGTCTTACCGTCAAACATCGAAACCCAGCCTCTTTCCGGCTTGTGGTCTTTGCGGTAATGATCGGCGAGTAAATCCCTTCCGAAATCCCCTTCAAAATCTCTCCAGACTGCATGCACATGGTTGACATTGTTTTGGGTATTTGCGTATTCGAACAAATAATCGGGGGTTTGCACTCGGTAGTAGTGAGCTTCGCCTGCATCTAGGCTTCCTGCCCATGCAATGTAAGTCTCCTGAGGATGAACCAGGGGTTTGCGGTCCGCGACTTGTTCGACAACTTCGAGCCTGTGCTTGGCGGCATAAGCATGGATCAATTCATCGAGCCAGCCCTTTTGTCTGGGGTTCATTTTGGTAATAGGCAAACCCCTAGGTGGAAAAAAGGTTTCACGATCTGTGGTGTTGTCCTGGCCTGACAGGATATCCCGTGGGGCTTTATCGGAAAGAATGGCCATTTTCTTTTGGGGAGGCGAAAGCGAACGGAAGAGCTTGCGGGCTTTGTCTTCCTCATCAGCCAACACCCGCATCCCTGCATGCTTTCCCTCGTTTACTTTTGCCGGGCTGGCCGCAAAAAAGCTTGGGGTAATTGAGAAGATCCGGCCATTGACAAAGGTGAAATTAAGTGACAAGTGATGTCCCTCAAAACGCCAGCCCCAGGTCCCTGCCTTGTCCGGTTCACCGAAAATTGAGACATGGTATAGCTCAGGGTTTCTCATTTCGCGTTCTTCCCTTTCATAAAGAATTTGTTCCAGAAGGATAACATCAGTGGTTTCCAACAGTCCGCGATGACTTAACGCTGAACCAAGAAGACCGTGTGCCAGAATTTTCTGGGCAGGACTCATCTCTTTGAGGGAAAGCCCCTGTCTACCGTTTGGCTGAATGAAGGGACCGGGGAAGAAGTGCCAATTTTCCCGTTCAGTGTTTTGGAAGGTAAAGTGGGCGGTTTTCTTTGCCTTGGGATCGAGGGATTTAAGAAATCTTTTGGCAGCCGCAGCCATGTCTGATGCGGGGTCGTGACCGTGTGTCCGGATAAGGGTACACAAGGAAATAAGTATGTAAGAGAGGAATTTCATAGGATAAAAACAAGAAATTTGTATGCTTATCTCATAACGTCGAACTAAAATGAGCAACTCTTCCAAGAAAGGATTTGGGGTCCTCGAAAGAAAAGGCCCACCCGGAACATGGATTTAAATGAATCCAATTCCTTGTCTTTACGGTGAAACTTGCAAATAAATGAAAAAAAAAGTGGCAGGTTCATTGTTTTCCGGTGGAGGTGTGGGAGATGCCGGGATCGAGTGGGGACTCAATATTCCGGTTATCGCTGCCTGTGAATTGGTTCCTTCGCGGGCTGCTCTTATCAGGAATAATTTTCCAGCCACCGAGGTTTTCGAGGGAAATATAACGGAGATGAAAGGTGCCTATATTAAATATTTCAAGAAACAACTTCAGGGTGCCAATCCTTGGCTCATTACCTTATCTCCACCCTGCCAGGGGATGTCCTCAAATGGGGCAGGCCGAATCTCAGCTGAAATAAAAGCAGGCAAGAGACCAGTTGAAGATCACAGGAATCGGCTAATATTACCGGGAATTGAAATTCTTGAGGAATTGAAGCCGGATTGGTTTATTCTCGAGAATGTAAAAAGGATGGAAAATACGATCATCCGGAATGAGCATGAAGATCCTGAAAACATTCTGGAATGTATATTCCGCAGGTTGTATCCTCTCGGTTATTCCACTTTTGCCAGGGTTGTCGATTTTAGGGATTACGGGGTTCCTCATCATCGTGAGAGATTAATCACGATAGGGTGTAGAATTCCCTCGGTCGTAGAAAAGTTTAAAAGCAATAGAATTTTCTTTTCCAAAGATTCAAGCCCTTTTCACCCGCCTGCTTCCCATGGAAGAGTGACTAATCAATCCTGGAATTCCCTACGAGATATTATCGGGCATCTTCCAGAATTGGATGCTCGATCAAAACTGTCTGATCCTCATGATGTTTATCATTGCGTTCCAAAATGGAATAAGAATCAGTATTTTTGGATGCAGCATACACCTGAGGGTCGAAGCGCATTTGAAAATTTAACCTGTCCCCTTTGCGGGAAGCGATCTTCTGATTTATCTGCAATCCGCTGTGAATGTGGGGTGCCGCTACCCAGGCCCCAAACTTTAAGGAATGGAAAGAAATCATTGATAAGGGGCTTTAAAACCTCCTATCGAAGGATGTATTGGGATAAACCTGCCTCGACATTGACCATGAATAGCGGAGTCATCTCAAGTGATCTAAAAGGGCATCCCGAGCAAAACCGGGTCCTTTCATTAAGGGAGATTTTATTGCTTTCCACTCTGGACCATCCCCAATGGAAAAAGACATATTCCTTTGAAGGAATTACCCACGGTAGAACGAGTCGTAATCAGGATTTTTCCAAGAAACTAGTCAGGGAAGTTATCGGAGAGTCAATTCCGCCACTGGCTATGAAGAGGCTGGTAAAACATATTCTGAAGCTGGAAACAGAGTATGCCTAACCTCCCTGATAAACTCTGACATAATCCACGAGCATAGTAGCGGGAAATTGCGTGCTGGCATCAGGGTTACCCGGCCATTGACCTCCAACTGCCAAATTGATCAAAAGATGAAAACGCTGGTCAAAAGGGGCCGGGAATTTACTTTTTTCCGAAAACCACTTTTCCTCGGTTTGCCAGACTTCTCCATCAATTGCCCAGGAAATCATTCCTTTTTTCCAGTTCAGAGAAAAAATATGGAAATCGTCTGCGAATGTTCCGGTGGCAAGCTTGAATTTACCCCCCTTGAACTTATTTCCGGGCCATTCGCCTCCGAAATGAAGGGTTCCGTGATAGGTCGAGGGCTCGTTCCCAACCAGTTCCATAATATCAATTTCTCCACTGGATGCCCACCCACCATATTTCTCGTCTGTGGGAAGCATCCAGATAGCAGGCCAGATGCCCTTACCTGCCGGAAGTTTTGCCCGAACATCAATGCGGCAGTATTTCCAGTCCCCGCGATGTTTAGTGCGAATACGGGCTGATGAGTAGGGGCGGGAAGTCCCCACGACATTGGGTTGATCGTTGTGAGCCTGGATAATCAGATTACCTTCTTTGACCCTGAGATTCTTCTTATCCCAACGGTAAATTTGTTGTTCATGGTTTCCACCTCCATAGGCATTTTCCTCAACCCCCCACTTGGAATAATCCAGTGAATCGCCATTGAATTCGTCTGACCAGACCAGTTTTTCAGAAGCTGAAATTGCAAGCAAAGGAATGATCAAAAAGGATAAAGCATGAAATGTTTTCATTAAAAATAAATTTATCTGAAAATTATACATTCGATCAAAAAAACGGTCCGTCCCCGGTATCCGGGGACGGACCTAAAACCAAGAAAGCCTACCCCAAAACTTCCTTGGATGGGTTGATTTAGTTGTATGTTTAAATGGTGGTCAACTAGAGTTTACATTGGGTTGTACTGGCTGAATCAAAGTATTCCATAAATACATGGTAGTAAGGGGATAGAAAAATCTTTGAAAGATCTGAAAAGTTATTCGCAGGAAAATTTTCTGGCTGTGAGCAAGGCAACTTTTTTTCTTACACATCTGCAAAAAGATCCCACCCTTTTGCTTAATACTCCTGTTTTTTCTTTCCGGGTTCGGGAACGGGATAAAGGCCATCTGCATTTGCTAAAAGAGGAGGCTCTGAAGTCAGCGTCAGGTTCTCCACTCCCGGTGCAAAAATATGGGAAGAATTGAGCATTTGATCGTAGGTTACTTCAGTTCCCAGATGAGCAGCCATTCGGCCCATGGAGGTCACCACACTGGCCTGCACGCCACGTTCGACTTCGTTGTGCGGTTTATCGTTTTTAATCGCATCCATCAGTCTTTCCCACTCATCCTGATAGGGGTTAGTTTCACGGGCTGGACGTCCACTTCCATTTGTTTGTCCAAACATCCATGCAAGGTCACTGTCATACCCCTGTCCCTTATGAATTCTTGCCTGAGATCGATGTCCCCCGGGCCCTGAGATTAAGGCATATCCCTTGGTGCCGTGGGCATGACTGGAAAATTCCTGATGACATCCAGTCATGTTCCTGCCGTGAAAATAGAGCTTGGTTTCGTCCGGGAAAGTATACTCCACGGTGTAGTTATCAAAGTTCTGGTCGATTTTATCACCCCGGTAATGACGGCCACCCTGGGCCTGGCATTTCACCGGCCACATCCCTTTCATCCAGCAACATTCATCGATGTTGTGAATGAAAAAATCGCTAAAAGAACCACCGCTTAGCCAAAGAAAACTATGGAATCTTTTGATCTGGTAGCTGAGTTCCCTTTCCCCGGCTGGTTTTTTGTCAGAAAAACAGGACGCAATCGGAGCCTGCATCCGGTATGCACGCATGCTCAGAATTTCTCCCAACTCTCCCTCCTCAATCCTTGATTTTAATTCAAGCCTGGCCTGGCTGTGCCTACACATAAGACCCACGCCTACTTTAAGGTTTACTTTTTTTGCTTCCTCATTGAGCTCAAGCATTTTTCGGGATGAATAACCGTCCGGGGTCACGGGCTTTTCCATAAATACGTTCAGTCCCCGTTTAATCGCATATTGGTAGTGGACCCAACGAAAAGCACAGGGAGAGGTGAAAATGACAACATCTCCCGGATCGAGGGCATCCATGGCTTTTTCATAACCATCAAAACCGATGAATCTTCTATCTTCCGGCACATCAACCTTATCTTTATGTTTGTTGACCAGTCCATTGTAGCTCTGGTCCATCTTACTTTGAAAAACATCAGCCATGGCCACGAGTTTGACGGGTCCATTCGCGGCTGAAACCGAGAGCGCATTACTAGCCGCTCCCGTTCCCCGACCACCGCAACCAACCAACGCGATTTTGGTTGTGTCAGAGCTTTGGCCGTGGACCACGGGCAGGGCCACGCCCGCCAGTGCACCTCCTGTGGCAAGTCTTCCGGAATTTGAAATAAAATTTCTTCGGTTTAATTTCGATTCAAGAAAAGGGTTGTTGTTATTCATCATTTGATAATCTTGGCACGATTGAACCAAGGATATGTGGGGTGGAACAGGTTTGATTCGTTTTGTTTACGAATCTTTATTTGTCTTTAACAATGCAATAAAGATTTTTGCTCGAACGGGTAAAAATCTTGTTTTCGATTGGGCTGAGAGTGGCCCGGAAAATTTCCTCAACATCATTTGAAAGCTGATTTTTGGCAACGACCTCTAATTTGTCTTTATCTGGTCTAATAACAAAAGTGGTACCCGATTCACTTTGGATGAAATAATATTCCTTGCTAACGATCGGTGATCCTGAAAAGGCACCTTGAAGGCGATCAATCCAGTAAGTTTTGCCAGATTTAGCATCGTAGCAAGTGATTATACCACTCATACTGGTAACCAACACCAAGTCATTCAACATCACCGGCGATGGTAAGTCACGCCCTCCATTTCTTCTCGCATGCCATTGCAAGTGGGTTTTGGTTACATCGCCATTTCCGAAAGGGCTGACCGCGTAAAGATCTCCAGGTTTACCATTGACCACATAGAGCAAGCCGTTCCCGAAGAAGGGAACGGGTGATCCTCTTCCATTAAATCCTTGGCAAAACCAAATTTCATTCCCGTTCGATAGATCGTAGCCACGCACCCCGTATTCACCATTTAGAACCAACTGCGTTCTCTTATTCACGGTAATACAAATAGGAGTGCACCAACCACCTCTTGGCTTTTCAATACGGGGGGTATCCCATATTATTTTACCCGTTTCCAGGCTGACGGCGATTAATCGAGAGGGGCCCATGGAGTCGCAATTATGATAAATAATACCATCTGCAATTATGGGAGATGCAGCTGCTCCCCAATTTCCCGGAAAATCGCCCAGTTGTAATTCCCAGATCTTCTTTCCTTCGGTGTTAAAGCAGTGCATGCCAGCTGGACCAAAGAAAGCAACGACCCGATCTCCTTCGGTTGCAGGGGTTGGTGTACTCCATCCGTTCATCCGGTGACTGCTCTCTTCACCTTTATATTTGATGGTTTTTTGCCAGAGTAATTTACCCTTGTCCTTGGAAAAGCATAACAAATATCTTTTATTTCCCGAGTTTTCACTTGAAGTGATAAAAATTTTATCGCCCGCTTCCACCACGGATGACTGTCCTTCACCGGGAATTGTTTTTTTCCACAGAATGGAACCCGTATACCAAGAGATGGGAATTTTCTGCCCTGTCACTCCCATACCGGTTGGCCCTCGAAAAGATGCCCACTTTTCGGCACTCACAAAGGTGGCAAGAAAAAGAAAAGATAAAGGGAATAGATAAATTTTCATACTTTATTCAAAGAAATCTGCTTAGATTTTGAAAGAATCTATTATGAATTCTTGTATTATTTAGGTTATACTTTTTGGGGGTTGATCGAGTTTTTCCGCTGGATTTGGACAAAAAACAACTGATAGGTACTCTTTTCATAAATCAAGGAAGGTTTGAGAGAAATCGAAAAATAGTTCTTTCAGCCTGTTCAACTTCTTTTAGGCATACCCATTCGTTTTTGGCGTGTGCTTGGGCAATATTACCGGGGCCATAAACCAGGGCAGGGGTTCCCCCCATTGATATAGGAGAGGCATCCGTAAAATAAGGTACTCCAACTGTTTTTCTTCGATTTCCAGCCTTGAGGAATGATTGTACGATTGGAAGCGTGGGATCCGTATCAAGCGGGGGACAAGGCACGGATCTGGTGGCGGAAAATTCAGGGCTCTTAATTTTCAGCTTTTTAAAAAGGTTTTTTATTTCCTCCTCGACAGAATAGCTCGTTTCACCGGGCAGGGTTCTTCTATCAATTTCAATCTCACAGGAGTCAGGTACCACATTGGGCTGAGATCCCCCCCGGATTTTTCCAATGCTGATAGTGGGAGATCCTAACAGTGGGTGCATCTTCTTTGCGAGCAGTTTTGGGTAGTCATGGGCAAGGGCCACAAGAACCGGAGACATACAAGTAATGGCATTGGTTCCGTGCTGGGGCGTGGATCCATGGGCCGCCTTCCCTTTGCTTGCAAGCTTAATCCAGAGGTTTCCTTTGTGGGCGGAAACCACTTTAAGATTGGTAGGTTCGCCCGCGATGGCAAGGTCTGCTTGAGGACCTTTTTCAGCAAGAGTTCGAGAGCCTGCTTGCCCAAATTCTTCATCGACCAAACCCACAAAAATGATTTCCGTATTTTTGGGTCTGGCCCTTTCCTTGGACAGACGAATAAAAGCATGAAAAAAGGAAGCCATGGACCCTTTGGTATCACAGGCACCTCTTCCGAACAGGCGCTTGTTTTTGATTCTCGGAAGAAAAGCATCCGGTGGTGCGGGGACCACATCCATGTGCGGGGTAAGCATAATTTTACTTTTTACTTTCCCAGATGGTTTGAGGCGAAGAATAAGATTTTGCCTACCCGGCAGAACTTTCATCCTTTTGGATTCTATTCCCACAGCCTGGGCCTGCCCTTCAAGACAGCATGCTATTCGTTCCTCCCCGGTCAGGCTTGAATCCTCGCACTGAAGAGACGGGTTGATACTTGGTAGTTCAACTAACTCCAATAACAGACGATCGAGGCTTGAAAGACGACTCACCCCTTTATTTCTCTGTGCTCCATAAGAAGTTTCAACCCAAAAGATAGTGATGTGATAAAATCCACCCTGTATCCTTTGGTTTTGATTAGTGCACCAGGGAAAGAAAATTGGATTTCAGCTTATGAACTGCTAGTTTACAATTCCTTAATCGACACGTTTCTGAAATCGATCTTCATATTGCGATTTCCATGTAGTTGAATACCTATTGGGCCCACTTTTACGGCAGAACTGGACTCATAATTCATCACTTCCTTGCCTTGTAACCAGGTGGTGTATTTTGGTCCGACCGCCCGGATTTTTATTTGATTCCATTCCTTTGCCTGAAGGAGTTTTTTGACATTTTTTGCTTCAACGGGATAGCCTTTTCCGGGGATGTAGGGGGAGCAGGTCATATCTCTTTTAAGTGATCCCGAGATTCCAATCTGAATCTGGTCGGAATTTCTTAAATGGATTCCAGAGTCAATGGTTCCGTCAACAAACCTGAATTCAAGGTTTAATTCAAAATCCTGATAATCTTTTTCAGTCCATAGAACGGATCCTTTTTTCCTGGGGCCACTTCGTAATTTAAGAATTCCATCCCTTACTTTATACCAACCAGCTTGGTCATTCCCCTTTGGTATTTTCCATCCAGTAAGATCCTCATCATTCAGGAGACTGGATGATTTGGCGGATAAAGAAACGGCAAGAAGTGGAAGCAATAAAAGAGGCAGGATTTTGAATAATGTAATCATAGGTTGACGAGTTTTGATTTTACCAATCAGTTAAAACGGTAAAGGGTGTCTTTGGTCCGAACCAAGAGAGAATCTCCCACCACTGCGGGAGATGCCATACATCCGTTAGGCAGCTTGTTGTGGGCCAAAATCTCAAGTCCTTCCTTCTTGGCCTTGAAAACGATACAGTCTCCATGGCTTGAAAAAGAATAAATCATCCCATTTGCATGAATTGGAGAAGATGCACACTGACCTTTGACCCTCAGGCGTTCAGCCCAGTAAACTTCTCCTGTTTTGGGATTGTTGCAGGAGGCTACTCCTTCGTCCGACACCATGAATAGATAATCACCCAGTAAAAGTGGAGATGATTTCTTCGGCACCACTTTTCTTCGCGTCCAGGTCACATGTGTTTTGTCCACATTTCCTGATCCGCCAGGTTTAATTGCCGACATGGAACCCATGCCACAAAATATATAGACATGCCCGTGACCATAAATGGGCCTGGATGAGGCATTCATTCCACCCGTTCGAGCGGTCCAAAATAAGGCACCCGTAACCGGATCTCTTGATTCTGTGCCTACAGCACCTGGACTAATCAGTTCCTGTCGACCATTATGAGTGATCACACTGGGCGTACAGTAGGCTTTTTTTCGGTCACCATTGTCCGTTCTAAAATCATACTCCCTTGCTTGCTTCCAAAGAGTTTTGCCGGTTTTTTGATCAAGGCACACGACATACTGCAGATCATAACCATCAAAATGCACAATCAGGGTGTCTTCATGTTGAATGGGGGAAGCTGCTGCCCCGCGATAGTGATCACATTTGAAATCTCTTCTTTCCCATAGCTTTTGTCCACTGGCTACATCCAGGGCAGCGGTGCCATGACTCCCAAAGTGAACAAACACTTTTCCATTACAAATAAGCGGAGTAGGGGTACCATAACTATTCATGGGATGACAATATTGCGGTTCTTTGTTTTCAAAGACCAAGACCTTTTTTAGTTCCTTACCAGTTTGCCAGTCTATTAGAATCGCCCACATCTTAAACCCGTCGGGTTCCGCATTGGTTAACCAGATTTTTTTATCCATCACCACGGGAGATGACCAGGCTTTACCGGGCATGGATAATTTCCAGGTCAGGTTTTGCTTTTCAGAAAATTCGAGTGGCAGTTTTGCAGATTTGGCATCTCCATCTCCGTTTGGACCACGAAATTGATTCCAGTAAGTTGGTTTGTTATTTCCCGGGCAAAAAATCAAAGGCAAAGCCAATAAGACTGATACAGGGGCTATTTTCATTCCCTGAGTAAGTTTGAATTTCTTGATTCTAGCAAGAAATCAAAGAACAAGTATGAAGATTCATCGGGATAACCTAAGATTGTAAATATGCAAATAATATTGACTTAGCTAATATAAAAAATACCTTAGTTACATGCACACCGTTCATTTTACAAAGACTAATTTGTCGAAGCTATTACTGGATGTGGAGGATGGAAAACAAGTTGTAATCGGGAGGGGTAAGAAGCCAATAGCAAGAATGGTGCCTTGTGCGCAGCTACCAAATGATAGCCGTCCAGAAGTGGGAACGGTTACTTCTAAAGCTTTAAAGATTGTGGAAAAGAGGGAGATCGCAGGACGAGTGGGAGACACGGTTGTATATTTTTGATGCAAATCCTATTGGATACTTTCCCCTTTATTTGGCTTACCTCTGAACCTCTAAAACTAAGCTCCAAAGCAAGGGAGGTTTTATCTGATCAGAATAATCAATTCTTTCTGAGTGATGCATCCGTATTGGAAATTTGTCTCAAGTACAATGATGGTTCACTTGAAATGCCGATGACCCCCCGTAGATGGATCAAGGAACAAACGAAAATTTGGAATATCAAATCAATCGGGATTACACGTGAGTATTGTCTAAGGCTGGCAGAAATGCCCTATCATCACGATGATGCAATTGATCGCATGATTGCAGCGACCGCTTTATCTGAAGATATGTATATTTTAGCCAACGAGGAAGAAATAAAGAAGTACCCCGTTTCTCTCATTTGGTGAACCCTGATATTTTGCTTCTTTCAACAAAATCCGGAAACTTGACCAGTTGAATCGTTCAGTTAGGGTTCCTTAATGTTTTTACAATGCATATGGACATTTCCTATTCATTCTTCCTGCTTTGTTTATATTTTTGTTTGCCAAAGGATTCGTATGGCCAATCAACCGCAAGTGACATGGACAAGCGACTCCTGATTTTTGATTTCACTGAAGAGGGTATCGATAAGAAATGGATGGTTGTGAATGATAAGGTAATGGGTGGAAGATCAGAAGGCGGGTATTCTTTTGATAAGAAGTGGTTAATCTTTTCCGGGAACACCAATACCAATGGGGGTGGCTTTTCTTCCATTCGTACCATTCCCCTTGATTTTTATTTGGAAGATAAAACAGGTCTACACATCCGTTACAAGGGAGATGGGAGAACCTATAAACTTGGCGTTCGAATGGAAGGAAAGTCTGTCTCTTACCGCACAAACTTTAGCAGTGGAAATGGTTGGCAGGAGGCGAGAATCCCGTTTGCTAAATTCGATGTAAGTTGGCGGGGGAGACCGCTATCCAAAGAAGAACATCCATTGATCAAATCCAAGATTCGAAGTATCGAATTTATGATCTATGATAAACAGGATGGACTGTTTAAACTTCAGGTGGACTGGATTAGGTCGTATTAGTTCTGCTTAGCTTTTTTGCTATTGACTGAAGCGAATCCTTTTTCCGTCGCAATGGGATTGTCATCACCTAATTCTGTTAATTTTGCAATGAGAGCGGTTTGGAGTCTTTTTTGTATCTTCTGATAACCTGGGTGACCCGCTAAATTTTTAATCTCAAACGGGTCTTTTCTTAGGTCGTACAATTCGAACTCGTCCCGGTTATGTAATTTATGGACGAGTGCTTGTTCAACGGTGTTTTTAGCCGGCTTGGCAACCCAGGAACCAGGAGGATTGAGATCGTTTGGTTCTGTAGTGGGATCCTCAATCATCTTAAGGGCCTGGGTAAGTGTCACATTTGATGTCATTGATTGATAATTTGGGTTATGGATCAAAGAGTATCTTTTATCGCGAATAGACCGTATGGGGTAGATGCGTTCCCGATTGTCAATGATTCGACAATTGGTGAAGGCACCGAAGAGATATTGATGTATGGGTTCCTCCTCACCCTTAAATAAGTTGAGGAAGCTTTTTCCATCCACAGCACCTTTGATAAGTTTGCCCCCGAGTTCATCGACCAAACTGGGAGTTATATCAGCAGTGGAAACAAGCTCTTTTATAACTGATCCGGGCTTTGAGCGATTGGGCCAATAGGCAACCAGTCCCGTATGTAAGCCGTTGTCATAACATGTCCACTTGGCGAATGGGAGTTGGGTTCCCTGTTCGCTGCATACCATGAATATGGTATTTTTCCATAGATTTCTTTTTTCCAGTTCCTTACGCATCAGGCCAACCAAGTGGTCAAAATTAGTGATCTCCGCGTAGTATTGAACCATAACCTGCCTCAGTTCTGGCGTATCAATCCAATAGGGTGGTATTGTAATTTTTTGGGCATCATAGGCGGAGGGGTCGCCTGTGGTAAATGGAGCATGAGAATCATGGGAACCAATAAATAAACAAAAGGGATTTTCCGTTTTCTTGCAGTCATCCAGAAAGGTTTTTGCTTTTTCCATGATCTCAGGATTGGCATCGACTTGCTTACTTACATCCCCAAGTTTCTCAAAAGGATAGCATTCAGCAGGGCCTACATGCGACTTTCCTAAAAGGGCAACCCGATAGCCCAGGGGTTTTAGATAATGAACAATACTCTTGGTTCCACGGACTGACTTTGAATGATTAGGCAGGGTTCCCGTTCGCCAGGGGGATCTTCCGCTGTAAAGTTCCTGCCTGAAGGGTGCACACATGGCCACGGTGCAATAGGCCCGATCAAATCGAGTTCCATCCCTGGTCAATTGATCGATATTTGGAGTCAGACAGTCTTTTCCACCGTATGCTCCCCAGGTGTCCCGACTCATGTCATCGGCGAGAACAAATATCACATTTTTCTTTCCTGATGCAATCAGGGTAAAAAAGGTGAAAGAGAGGAGGGCAGTCTTAGAAGTCATCCGTAAATCAATGGCTGGGTTACTTTAATTTTATTTTTGTTTGATAAACCCTTCCGGGGCTATCTTGAGAAGTTTGTTCAATTCTGCTTCATTCATTCCAAGTAACTGTACCTCAGGATCTCTTTCAAAATGAAGGGGTTGATAAATAACCTTTTGGGGCATGCCTCCATGCACCTGTAAAGAGATTAGACCCTCAAGCTCTCCGATTGGATCGCGAAGAGCTACGGTGATTCGACCGTTGATTGCCAACCAGATCCGATGGCCCACCGCAAGAATTTCATACTTATTCCATTTTTCAGGTTTAAGGTTTTTACCCTCTGTATCCTGATTTTTGGCTAAGATTTTCCTTCCGTGTTCATGGTAGAGGCAACCCCACCATCCTTTGCCTATGTCTGCCTGATAGCCCATGGCATGACCATTGGGCTCACGTTGTGAGCGAAATTGAATACCGGCGTTGGCGGCAAAGGGAACCTGTTTAACTTTCAGAGTGAGTTTAAAATCACTTACTTTCTTGTTGTACCAAAGAAACTGATTCCCTTGAATTTTTTGATCTCCCTTGGTTCCCACAATGGCACCATCCTGCACTGACCAGTATGACATATCCTCCGCACTCCATCCGGTCAGGTCTTTACCATTAAAAATAGTTTCGTTGGCAGAAAGAAGTCCCGTTGCCCAAAAACACAAGAGGGAAGAAGGGAAAAATGTAAATAGTTTCATAAATTTCGCAGATGATTTTTTTGTCCAAAACTAGTCCCTAAAGGAGAGGTCCAAACTTTCAATCAAAGGTTTGGAGGCATTCGAGGTCACATCACTGATCTTGACTTCGATTTGAAATCCATATCCTGGCGGTAGACCCGCAAGGCTTTGTCTGGCCGGGGTTTTCTTGATTTGTTTGGAGAAGCCTTTGATGTAATCGTAACTTTCTTTCACCTCTGACCATTTACTCCATTTATCAATTTTATCATTATTGGTGGTATCCACTCCAACACGAGATTCAACTTTTTCAACCCAAGGTCCTGTGCTTATATAATCTTTTGCAGTCTGAGTGATCAGGTAGAATTTTCCTTCGGCAAAACCAATATCCGGGTCCGGGTGTCCCCGCCCGATTTCTCCACAGAATTCAAATGGTTTATGGATGCTGGACGAAGTAAACCAAGCGATTCTAATTTTGTCATTAGCTGGATGAAAATCACAAAATAAGTAGTACTGTCCACCGATACTTATAGCAGCCCAGTCGCCATAGGCATCCTGCTCGGGTTGATGGATTTCATATTTGGCCACACTGGTGGGGAATCTCTTGGGGTCTTCCTTTGTCCAATGTGGATGATTATATTTGGCCATCTTTCCCGTGGGCTTGGTCCGGTGATCAACGGCCGGATTTAAAATTTTGAACGGGTGCATACCATTGGGACTTATTGAATGACCAGCCAGAGGGGAATCCCAGGAATGCTTTCCTGCATGAATGGGGCTCCAGTCTTCATAAATGATATGAAATTTTCCATCAAGGTCCCGAATGACTGCACAGTCTGACCCATCCGATGGATCGGCAAAGGCGAGACCCATGTTTTTTCCCGGTTTTCCATCGGTCAGGTCATCGTCAACGAAGAGATGGGGATCCTGATCGTTGGGGAAGTCGTAGTAGATATAGGTTGTTCCTCCGACTTGTTCGGCAGTTGTCGTCCACCTTGCAAAGCCTGGTGTAACCGGACCATGATGTACCCAGTTTTGCATATCCCTGCTTTGCCAGGCATGATAGCCTCCCAATCCCCTCTCTAATCCACCTGGTGCATTGAACTGGTTTTCATCCGGAGTTGTTTGGAGGGGAACATTGAACCCCCGGAGCTTGGCATTCTTTGCTTCAAATTTACCGGATTTTTTACCTTTGGATGGTTTTGGGGGGCTGTATCGGCCGAACATCCAGTAATCCTTGGGGCCTTTTGCCAGGAAGACGGGTGCGTCCTTAAGATTGGACGGGCCAACGCCAGAGACTTCTTCCCAGTTTTGCCAAACAGGAGACTGGTGAATGGTAAGAGATTGAAGAGACTTTTTACTTTTGAATTTCTTAAGCTTTGTTTTGAAGTGACCGAACTTTTCCTTGGGAGAAACTACATCGTCCTGAATGATGATCCCTTTGCTCGATTGAAGATTCTTTTTCCATTCTGTTTGGCTCTTAATTTGCCAGCTTTCAGAAAAAAGGGAGGCTGTGGTGGCAAGAATTAGGGATATGTTTGAATAAAGTTTCATGACTATCTTGTAATTGATCTAGTCTGATTTTGATATGGTGTACCCTCTAGGCAGATAGGAAACTTCTCGGTCGTTGGGTACAGGTTTGCCAGCCGTACTCCTGCCGTTTTTGACTTCGGTTTCGAGCACTTGTAGGAGTTCATTTACCTTCGCTTTGTTCTTTGTCTGCAGGTTGTTTCTTTCCCCTTTATCCTGCTTCAAATTAAACAATTGAATGGGGGGCAAGCCCTGCTTTTTTGCCTCCATTTCCTTTGGAGCACTCCATCCACCACTTCCTGCGGAAAGGCAAAGTTTCCAATCTCCCAGCCTGATGGAGAAGTGACCGCTAATTGAATGACTAATCAGGGTTGAACGGGTCGTTTTTGGTTTACCCTTAAAAGCGGGAACCAGACTGAAGGAATCCTCGCCACCCTGATCAATTTTCTTCTGCCCGGTAATTTCTCTCATGGTGTCATACAGGTCGGTTAGGCATGCAAGGGCATGGGTCTTTTGCCCTGCTTTGATCCCGTTCGGCCAGCGGACGATCAACGGCACCCGGTGCCCACCCTCGTAAATATCCGCCTTATGTCCGCGGAACCCGGCACTTGGATCATGTTCAAATTCGGCTAATTTTTCGAAGTTGGCCTGATTGGAGCAACCATTATCACTGGTAAAGAAAACCAGGGTGTTTTCGTCGACTCCGGCTTCTTTGATTGCGGCAAATAGTTCACCCATGTGTCCATCGACCTGCATCATGAAATCAGCATAAGGATTCATTTTACTCGCCCCCTTGTAAGGAGGCACGGGTACGATTGGAGTATGTGGGGCTGGCAAGGGGAGATAGAGAAAGAAAGGTTTTTTCTTTTTGGCCCGCTCTTTTACATAGGCCACGCTTTTTTCGAATAAATGAGGCAGCACCTCATCAATTTTAAAATCGGGGCCGATTGGACCTTTCCGATACCAACCATATGGATCTTCGGTTCTATCAACTCCTTCTTCCCGTTTGGGTTGGGCGGTTACTTTCCCGGTATCAACCCATACATAGGGAGGCATGTCGAGGGATCCGCAATGACCATAATAATTGGTGAATCCATTGATATTAGGACCATTTTTCACCGGTTTGGTAAAATCAATATCTTTCCATTTCTCTTTACTCTTGTCCGCTTTGGCCCAATCCCATCCAAGATGCCATTTACCAACCATTTGGGTGTGATAACCGACCTTTTGGAGCAAATGTCCCACGGTGGCCCGGTCCCCGGGAATCAAATGATCACTGGTTCCGCTCAGAACTCCCCTGGCCAGTCGGGAGCGCCAATTATAACGCCCGGTAAGAACGCCATAGCGGGTAGGTGTGCAAACTGCACTGGAAGAATGGGCATCCATAAAGGTAATTCCCTCATCTGCCATCTTTTGAAGATGCGGAGTCTTGATCTTAGCTTCCGGATTGGTAGGGGTTACATCTCCGATACCTAAATCGTCAGCAAGGACGAAGATTAGATTGGGACGAGCATGATGCATGGCATTAAGAACACCAAAGAGACAGATAATGAGGCTGATCAGGTATGGTTTCATATTTTTGAACTTTTAAAGTTTTTCGACCTCGGTAAAGTAGGCACCACCCATTTTCTCGCTTTGATCGTAAATGTAGGTCCAGAGTTCAGTGATTCCGGCAGGTAAATTTAAGGTGAAGATGGCTGCCTTGGAATTCTCTGGAATTGGAGCTACTTTCTCCATGCCGGCTATTTTAATCTTAGCCCGCACCCCATCAATTTTTTTATCGGCTTCCTTGGGGAATTGGCGAAAAGTAAGCCGATATTTGCCGGCTTCCAGTATATTTACCAGCCAAGGATAAGTCACTTTGGGAATGCCTTTGATTGAACGGAAATTCCATGGCGGGTTACCCGCTTCTGGACGCCAGTCCTGCGAGCATAGCACTGTTGGATTTTCAGTAGGATCGCCCAGGTCGATCGCCACTGGTTTTAAACCCGGGGAAACACGTTTCCAGAATGATTGATAGGCTGTGCGTAAATCCTTAACGATCCCAGGTCTTTGGCTTACGATATTATTTCGTTGTGCCGGATCATTTACGATATCGTAAAGTTCTTCAGCTTTATCCGTATTCACCAGCCTCCATCTTTCGGTCATGACTACCGAATTAGTAAGGGGACCGAGTGCAAATTTGTGATGGGGTCCTCCATGATATTGTAAAAAGAGATGATTGCGCTTCCAGGATTTAGCTTTGCCTGCAAGCAGAGGTGTCAAAGACAGACCATCGACATCAAATCTTTTATCAGGCTTGGGAAGTTTGCAGAGATCGGCCAGCGTGGGCAGCACATCAATATGTGCAGCGAGGGTTTCAACATCCCGACCTTTGGAATATCCACCACCCGGCCAATGAAGGAAGAAAGGCACTCGATGTCCCCCTTCATAGATTGAGGATTTTTTTCCCCGCATTCCTGCATTGAAACCCAAGATCGGTTCCGTATCCAGTCCCGGAAACTTGCATCCTGCAGATGTGCCATTATCAGTCATGAAAACTAGGATAGTATTCTCCGCCAGTTTTAATTCTTTTACATGATCCCGCAGAAGTCCCAAGTTGTGATCAATATTGGCAATCATGCCAAAGAAATTAGGATTATTTACTCCTTCAACTTGATAGGGTTCAGCCCACTTTGGGTCTACCCGGTAAGGACCGTGAGGAGCATTGGTGGCGATGTATAAAAAGAAGGGCTCGTTTTGGTTTTCGGTGATGAACCGCATTCCTTCGCGAAACCATACATCCGTGCAATACCCATTAAATTTTTCAAAAGTTCCCTTCCGGCTTCCGGGACGGACCCGTTCGTAGGTATCATCAAAATAATCATTTCCCCAGTGGTCAGATGCCTGCCCGACTCCCCCACAACGATGCCAGACCACATCCTGAAAACCGCGGTCCTGTGGCCGATGGGGAGCATTATCTCCCAGGTGCCATTTCCCGGTCATGCCCGTCTTGTAGCCATTTTCTGCAAAGAGGTGGGCCAGGGTTTTTTCGGAGGGGTGCATCATCGTCCGACCGGCACTGGTCCGATAAGCACCGGTCACTCCAGGATGATTTCCGCTCATTAGGGCTGCCCGGGTGGGGGTACAGAACGGGCTGACATGAAAGTCAGTAAACCGAACGGATTCCGAGTATAATTTATCCAGATTGGGAGTCTTTAAAATGGGGTTCCCGTGGCAGGCAAGATCTCCGTAACCCTGATCATCGGTCATGATAAGAATTACATTGGGTTGCCTTGCCCACACCGATGTTACTAAAATTCCCCAAGCAAAATAGAAAAGGTGCAATACTTTCATTATGGTTTGAGTTGGGTTATTTTACAGCGAGCAAACCATCGCCAAGTTCCTTTCTTTTTTGATTCATTTTCTGTGCAAGCTCTGCCCTGATTTTTTTGTAGGAAGGATTGTCAAACTGGTCCGTAATTTCATGCGGATCTTTGACAAGGTCAAAAAGTTGGTACCTATTTAGTTTTGGATAGAAAATCAGTTTGTGGGTTTGGCTTCTAACCAGTCTTTGAGTGTCCTGATAGCAACCATAAACAAGATCCTCCCCCTTCTCCTGCTTACCTAAAATCAGGTCTCGTAAACCGGGAAAATCGACGCTTTTGGGAATTGGTAATCCTGCAAGTTCACAGGTGGTAGGGTAGACACTTTGCATGTAGATCATCTCCTTCACTTTTTTATCCCTGGGAATCCCTGGTCCCCTTATCAGGAAGGGCATGCGAATACTGTGGTCGTAAGGGTTTTGTTTTCCCATCAGTCCGTGGCTTCCGACTGCCAAGCCATGATCGGAGGTAAAAATAACATAGGTATTCTCTGCTTTCCCGCTTTTTTCGAGTGCGTTCAGAATCCGTCCGATTTGTTGGTCCATATGTGAAATGATTGCATAATATTCAGCTCGATGGGTACGAACGGCATTCTTGGTTCTTGGGAAAGGAGCTAATTGTTCATCACGGATTGTTATGGCTCCATTATCAAAAGGATGTTTAGGCAAATAATTTCTGGGTATTTTGGTCTTAGCTACTGGATAGCGATCAACAAATGATTTGGGTGATTGCCGTGGATCATGAGGTGCATTAAAGGAAACATACATAAAGAAGGGAGTCTCTGATTTTGCTGAGTTACCCAGGAAATCAACGGCGTGATCGGCGAAAAGCTCGGAACTATGTTTTTCCACCGTATAATAATCACCAATTTTACCATCTGGCTGAAGATCGCGGACGGATGGCTTCCAGATACCATGAAATTTTGGGTCCCATGCATTCCATTTCTTGCGGGTGAGGGATGGGCGTAAATATCCTGGATTTTCACTTAGCTTTGGCTTGGTTCCTTCGTGAGTCTCATACATGCCGGCACCCAAGGCTTTTATTTGAGTGAATCCCTTTTCAGCTACATATGTGTTGTTGTGCCATTTCCCCGAAAGAAAAGTTTGATATCCACTCTTGCGAAAAACTTCAGGCCAGGTTGTAACAGGTTTTTGCACCTCAACGGCAAGCACACCTTTGGCATGAGCCCATGGATCCAGATAAGCTTTGTTCCTTGGTGCACGATAAACAGACTGACCGGTGATTAGCATGGTTCGACTGGCTACACAAACGGCACCGGACCACGATCCCTGATTAAAACAATGAGTGAAACTTGTTCCTGCTCTAACTAGCCGATCGAGGTTTGGAGTTTGTATGTGCTTATTTCCCAAAGCCCGAATGGTGTCAGGAGCCTGGTCGTCACTTATTATAAAAAGAATATTCGGCTTTTCAGCCCATGCTGACCAATTAAAAAGTAAATATAAGGCTATAATGTTTGGAAATATATATTTCATAGTCAGTGATCATGGTCTCCACGGGTTGTTTAATTTCTCTTTGGCTTGATGCAGTAAATAAAAAAGAAGTAGGACAGGATAATGATTCATAATTGATTGAAGAATTATTTCCTTGGTTGTTTATATTGAAGGTTCCGATCATGGGGTGCTTCCCTACGGTCTTTATCAACCAGTGCCTGATTCAGAATTTCTCCCAGACGGGCGGGTTGATGAGAGGATTCAGCTAGAGCAATTAGGTCCTGGAGCATCTTTTCTTTTTTATCAGCCAGATCTATTTGTTCTTCAATATCAATGGACAAATCATAAAGTTCCCAGTTTCCTTTTTTATCGCGATACGCTTTCCAGTCTCCTTTACGTACGGCCCTTTGTCTTCCAAGCTCCCAATACATGTGTGCATGATTAGCCTGCCTCCCTTTTGAAAGAAGGGTGGGCAGAAAAGAAATACCATCTGTTTTCGGGCATGTTGCATCTGTAAGTTCAGCAAGGGTAGGCATGATATCCGGATAGTAGAACAAATGGTTAGAAACTGAGCTTGGTTTAATTTTCTTTGGCCATCGCACCAGGTAGGGTACCTTCAATCCACCTTCATACAGCGAGCCTTTTCCGGCACGGAATCTTTTCCCTGTCTCCGGGTTTAGGTTGGGAGCAAAAAAGCCATGGGGTCGATCTTTCGTGGCAAAGTAAGCCTTTCCACCATTGTCTCCACTTAGGAAGAAAATGGTATTGTCATCCAGCTTCAGTCTTTTCAGTAATTTGATGATTTCTCCAAGTTGCTTGTCCACCATATGCATGAATGCAGCATAGACTTTTGCATCATTATTGGTGCGCTCTCCGGCAGTCCAGGGTTTGTCTTTGAAGAGTTGCCATGAAGAATCATCCTCGTCGATTCCCCATAAGCCATGTGGCGGAGTCCAGGGAAGGTAGCAAAAAAAAGGTTCATCTTTGTATTTTTTGATAAAAGCGATTGATTCCTCGAAAATTTTCAACTGGGCATGAGTCTTTCCCTGATAAAAGCTCATTCCGGAATTCCCGGGCAGGGGAACTTCCTCACTGTTTCTGATTAGATAACTTGGATAAAATGTATGGGCATGCACCTGATCATAGTATCCGAAAAATAAGTCAAAACCGTGCTTTTCCGGCACGCCGGTTGTTCCACGTCCACCAATTCCCCATTTCCCGAATCCACCCGTGGCATATCCTTTTGTCTTGAGCATACTTGCCAGAGTCGGTTCATCTGCACGGATGGGTGAATGTCCGTTATTAACCCGCATCGACATATTTCCGGCATGCAAGCCAGTGAGGAGGGAGCAACGGGTGGGACCACAGACCGGAGCCCCCGCATAGGCATTGGTGAAACGCATGCCTTCAGCGGCAAATTGATCGATATGGGGAGTTATAAGATCGATACTACCCATATGCCCTGATTCAAAATATCCCCATTCATCAAGCATCAGATAAATGATGTTTGGCTTCTCCTTCGCTGAAGCATGTTGGATGAGAAAAATCAGAATGAAGAGAAACCTTGAGAGTATGGGATTCATCTTATTAAGTTTTTATTCGGAGGAAAAGTTCTGAGCCCGTTTTGCCTTTTCTTCCCACTTTAGTTTTCGGTCAAAGATCATACCGAATTTCTGGTAATCATGGTAGGCAACTGCATTTACTTTCCAATGAGTCAAGTGCTGGTCATATAATTTCTGCATCTTCTTACGGGCTTTTGTATAATCGGACGAGGAGAATTGATTTGTCAGCTCAAGAGGATCTTTTTTGAGGTCATAAAGTTCATGGGTGGACTTGAATCCTTTCGCCGCATATCCCCAGTAGAGATATTTCATCTCTTCCGTCACCACGCCCAGGGCATGGGTGGGTGCCTTTCCCCAGACATTAATTAGAGGAAGAGAATGATGGAGAGAGGATTTTGGGTCATCGTAAACGGACATTAAATCTTTCCCATCCATATTTGGGGGGACTGGCAGACCGGCTAATGTTAAAATCGTGGGTGCGAAATCAACATTACCGGTTAATGCAGATGTGCGGAGTTTTTTCCATGAATTTTTGTTTCGAGGGTCATAGATGATCAATGGAACTCGGGAGGATTCTTCATAGGGTAAAACCTTGGATCCGTACCCGTGTGAACCACAGAAAAAACCATTGTCAGATGTGTAGATGATAACGGTATTTTGATCGGTGCCACTTTCCTTCAAGGCTTCCCTAATCATTCCCACGGCCACATCAATGGCGAAGATTTGTTGATGATAGATTGCCATGACCTCATTGTATTTGTCTGAATAATTCCAGGAATGAAACCGCTCATATTGTCGGTCCTGCTTGCTTTGCTTGGAAAAGTGTTCACCAAATTTACGCCCGTAGTTGGCAGGTTTTTGAAATTTTTGATCTTTATAAATATCATCGTCTAATGGATCAGGTGTGGCTGGTTTATGAGGTGCCTTGAAACTGATTGATAAACAAAAAGGCTTATTCGATTTCACAGATTTGAGAATAAAATCTCGTCCAAAAGCACCATAGGAACGGGTGGAGTGAGGATAGTCTTTGGCATAATGCTTCATCGATTCATTTTTTATCGTGGAATAGTTCGTTTGCCCCGGTCCTCCTCCCCACATATCAAAATCTTTTTCCGGCAAAGGAAGTCTTTTTCCATTTGGTTCCTCTCTTAGATCAAACCCAAACTTTCCGGCAAAAGCGGTTCGGTAACCGTTTCTTCGTAAGATTACAGGATAAGTGTTTTCCCAGGTCTTCCGTATCATATCACCATGGCCAAAATTAGTTCCATGTTTGTATTCATACATACCAGTCATAACTGAGGCTCTGGAGGCCATGCAGATAGCAGTGGTGTCGTAATGTCGGTCGAACACCATGCCCTCATCAGCAAGGCGGTCGAGCTGTGGGCTCTTTACATCCTGGTTACCATAGCAACCTAGAGAATAAGTGCTCTGATCATCGGAAAGAAGAAAAACAATGTTGGGTTTTTCTGACGCCTTCAGGTAGAAGAAAATTATTGGAGCTAAGCAAAAGCATCTGATTCGAGTCAAAAAGATCATTAGGAAGGGACTTAGATTATGGGTCTTAAGGCGAGAATTAAGAGAAACAAAACACCCGGACTTACCCAACTCAAAAGTGGGCTAAGACTAATAATGTTTTATCAAAGACCTCCCTTTGGAGGTTCAGTCTTTTTGAAAAAATTGAGCGTGAGCTAGGTTTTGACCATCCTGCCTGGCTTGAAGTACTTGTTTGATATCTCGTGGTAAATTATATGAACAAACAACCTATCTGGAACAAAATTGGACCACATCATCACTTGAAAATGTAAAATGTAAATGGCTACTTCCAAAAAAATAAACTTCAGAATAATGATTACCTTAATGGGCAATCTACAGTTAACTTCAGAGGAATCGCGGGAGTGCCGGAGTGGCGTTTTTTTTACTGATCGGGAATTTTGGCTGCCAGGTCGGATGCTTTTGAGAAAGCCAGGACTGAATTTTCCTGGATAGGCTGGCAGAGACATCTGGCATATCTTTGGCAAGATTCGTTTTCTCCCCGATGTCGTCGGTGAGGTTGTAGAGCTCCCATTCATCGGCTTCATAGAAATAGAGTAATTTATACCTTTTACCTCCGACTTCATCGATTGTAACAACGCAGGGCTGGGCACGTACATCCATGTAACCGGGGAATAAATAAAAGATGGGCGAACGTTTACCTTGGCTTCGCGGATTATATAAGGACATGGCAAATGACTCCCCATCTAAAGGATGTTTTTTGACAGGAGGAAGCCAGGCATTTCCTGCGATTTCTAATAATGTAGGATAGAAATCGATTCCGTGAACCATTCTGTCTGTGATGGTGTTGGCGGGAATAACACCCGGCCAGTAAGCAATTAGTGGCACCCGTATTCCTCCTTCCGTAAACATTCCTTTAACTCCACGCAAGGGCAGGTTGTCACCATGGGTCCCCCCGTTGTCCGAAGTAAACAAAATCAAGGTATTTTTTGCGATGCTGTCACCGGTGTCACCATTTTGATTCGGGTCTTCTAGGGATTCCAGGAGCCTTCCAAGAACTGCATCCATGCCTGAGATGAACCCCGCAAGGTTTGTTTGTTTTGAACCTCTTGCCTCTGCGGCTTCTTTCAAGTCCGGTCTGGATTGAACCGGCCCATGTACCGCATAAGCATGAAGTTGCAGATAGAAAGGTTCTGATTTGGCGGCAAGTATTTGAACGGTTTCCTCCATCGCATCCGCTAGGGCATCGCAGACATGCTTGGGTTTACCCACCTGTGAATTGGGGATTCCATATTTTTTCACATAAGTCTCAGAGTAAGGTTCACCAAAATGGTCAAAGTCGCCCCTGCCGAGTCTCGCAAATTGCCAACCATCCTTTCCGCTCTTGGAAAAACATGTGGGCTGATGTCCCTGCGTGTATCCACCGATGTTGATATCAAAACCCTGGTTTTCAGGCATGGTTGCTTTGCCGGAATGCCCTCCCACATGATATTTCCCAATGTGAGCGGTGTTATAACCATTTTTTTTCAAAGCTTCCGCAATGGTCACCGCATCACCGGCCACATCCTGTCTTTGGCTTGGACCTGTGAATTGAGCCTGCTCCTTGGTGATGCCCGGCTTCTTGTTTCGGTTCAGGTTTCCAACAATGTAGACCCCATTATTGATTCGGGCGGGATATTGACCTGTGAGCATTGCAGCCCGTGATGGTGCACAATTTGGTTGGGTGTAGGCATGAGTAAAGCTTAGGCCAAGATTGGCAATCTTTTCAATATTAGGGGTGATGAAGGAACCGGTATGAGTGCCCATGGTCGCCTGCTGTGCACTAATCTGATTCCAGCCTAAATCATCAATCATGTAAACAATCAGGTTGGGTTGCTTTTTTCCATTTACGGTTAAGGAAATGAAAAGGAATAGCATTAAAGGCAGGATGAAGAGGTTTATGAATTTCATAAGAAGGCCAACTATCTTCCTATTGACTGTGAATCGTCAATCGAAAGATAGACTAAGTAAAAGGTTAGTTTTGGTTTGGGGGATCAGGGCTTACCTGAGGTCTTGGGATTGTAAAGTCCCTCCGCGAGTTCCGATTTTCTTCTTTTTGAATATTCGTTTGAAATTGCCACAGCTCTCTTCCTGTCCGCATCACTGTAGTCCCAAAATTCCTGAACAATTTTTTCGCAAGCTGGATAGTGGGAACCATCATCTCCAACTTTCTTGCGAAGTTTAGCAAACCATTGTTTCAGGGAATTAACCAGTTTGGCATGTTTGGGGTCATCATAAAGATTTTTTGTTTCGCCTGGATCCTTGACCATATCGTATAATTCCCACCCAGCAGGTGTCTGATATTCTCCCTGATAATTGCACCCATAAAAGTAGATCAATTTGTATCGTTTTGTTCTCATTCCAATATGGGCGGGATTATCATGATGAGCCATGTGCATCCAGTACCTGTAATAGGCAACTTTCTTCCAGTTTTTTGGTTCCTTCCCACTTTCAAGAATGGATTTAAATGACTTTCCCTGCACGGACTGTGGAATGAGACCTCCAGCAAAATCAAGCAGGGTGGGAGCAAAATCTACATTCTCAATGATTGTATCGAAGTTTTGGGCTGGCTTGATGGTCTTGGGGTATCGAACCAAAAATGGCATTCGCATGGATTCCTCATACATCCAGCGTTTGTCCTGGAAGTCATGTTCGCCCAGCATGAATCCCTGATCTGCGGTGTATACGATGAGGGTGTTGTCCAACTGCCCGGCTGCTTCCAGGTGTGCAAATAACCGCCCGAGGTTGTCATCGATTCCCTTCACGCATCGGAGAAATTTTTTCAAATAAGCATTGTAAGCTAAACGGGTATTTTCTTTATCGGAGAAGTTTTGGGGATCATAGTTTTTGGGGAATTCATTTGGAAAACGATCGGGTAAATCGCGAAGGTAAGACCTTCTTGGGTTCCGGTTCCCAATAGAGGTTCCAATGTGAGGGATGAGTTCGTCGTTATGACCACGGGTGGCAAGCGAACCAAATTTTGAATCTCTTTTCCATAGGGTGTCAGGTTCTGGAATATCTATATCCGCCAGGTAGGATTCATACCGGTCAGCATTTTCAAAATAATCATGCGGTGCCTTGTAGTGATGCATTAAAAAGAAAGGTTTTTCATCCTTTCGGCTTTTTAGCCACTCAAGAGTAAGGTCAGTGATTGCATCCGTGGAGTGTTTTTCGGGGAATTCAATCAGGTTTTTTCCCCATGGTTTATCTCCGCGGATTCGAAAGGATGGGCCGTGATATTTTCCCTGTCCGGGAAGGACACAGTAATAATCAAAATCTTTGGGCTCAACCTTAAGGTGCCACTTGCCGATCATTGCTGTTTCATAGCCAGCTTTTTTCATTTGAATAGGTAACATTTGTTCACCGGGTAATACTCTTCCACCCAAGTCGACCGCTCCATTGGTATGATTATACTGACCCGTAAGGACGCAGGCCCGTGATGGAGAGCAAATGGAGTTGGTGCAAAATACATTTTCAAAAAGAGCCCCTTCTTCAGCCAGACGATCCAAGTTGGGGGTTGGAGCAATCTTGGCCAGACGACCTCCGTAAGCGGAGATGGCATGGGCGGCGTGATCATCCGACATAATGAAGAGGATATTTGGTTTTTTGGCGTGGGTAACGGACAGTATAAGAATGGTCTGCAGATTTAGCAGTATAGAGAGCTTCATGATAGATTTAATTTATTTTCTCCTTGGTTTGAGAACGAAAAGAAATGCCAGTGAGAATAACAGGCCAAGAATTCCATACAAGCATTGCCATGATAGTCGCTCCAGGGATTCTTTAAGCTCGTAGGTTGCAAGAAATCCATAGACGCAGAAACCTGTCAATCCAAGCAATGGAACTGCCATGATTATTCTAATCATCGGCAATATAAAAAATCAGGCGACTAGTTCTTTAATTACCTGCCCCCCAAATTGACTGAGTTGCTTGTATCTGCCTCCGTGAAAGTAAGTCAGTTTATTATCGTCCAAACCAAGCAAATGCAGGAGGGTTACATGAAAGTCACGGATAGGGTGGGCAACCTCCACTGCTTCCGCTCCGATTTCATCAGTTCCGCCCACAATGGTACCCGCTTTGACCCCACCACCGGCCATAATGATGGTCATGGCTTTGTTGTTATGTCCCCGGCCAATAGCGTAAACGCCTCCGCGACGATTATTATCGGGCGTTCTGCCAAATTCACCCAACCAAAGTACAAGTGTATCCTTGAGCATACCCCTGGATTTTAAATCCTTGATCAGTGCGGTCATTGGTTTGTCAACGCTGTGTATACGGGCAGCATGAGCTCGTTCCAAATAATCGTGACTGTCCCAACCGCCCGAAAAAATTTGAACGAAACGCACTCCCTTTTCTACCAGTCGACGGGCCATGAGACACTGTTTTCCAAATTCTGCCGTTTCTTTCTGATTGAGACCGTAAGCCTCTTTTGTTTTTTCTGACTCCCGCTTCAAATCAATTACTCCGGGTACTTCCATCTGCATACGATAAGCCAGTTCATAGCTTTGCATGCGGGTTTCCAGGTCCTTGTGATAAGGATGTTTCTTACCATGCATCTCATTGAGGAATGAAAGTTCGTCCAATGCCTGCCGCTGATGTGAACGGTTCTTATGAGCAGGCCCGTGTAAATCGAGAATGGGCGAACCGGTCGGACGGAGTCTTGTTCCCTGGTATTGTCCGGGTAGGAAGCCATTGGACCAATTCCTGGAACCTCCCTGCGGTAGGGCAAGTTCAGTCATGACCACATAACCGGGTAAGTTTTGATTTACCGAACCTAGACCGTAATTTGCCCATGCTCCAATAGAGGGATCACCTCCAAGACGACTGCCTGTGTTCATGTGAAAAAGAGCTTCAGGGTGATTAAGGGATTCGGCGAAGCAACCACGATAATTACAAAGCTCGTCTGCAACTTCTGGTAGATGTACCCATTGATCACTCATATCCAATCCGGACTTTCCAACTTTTCGTGAACCATAAGGGCTGCCGACGAAGAATTTGTGACCTGATTCCAGAGTACCCGTTCTTTTGGATTCGGCTTTGTGAAGTTTATTAAGTGCAGGCTTAGGATCAAAGGTATCCACCTGGCTTGGGCCTCCCTCCATAAAGAGCATAATTATATTTTTTGCTTTTGGCTGATGCATCGGCTTTTTTGCGCCTTGAACTGGCACATCTTTTGCCATCATATCAGTCATGGCCAAGGCCCCCAAAGAAGAAGTCATTCCATAGAGAAAGTCCCGTCGGCCCAGGGATGGAAAGAAAATGGAATGATCCTTCTCAGTAGACATAAATGTATTCATTGGAATTAAATAAAACTAAACAGAGATCAGAAAGTGCTCGTGTTTCTGGAGCAAGTTCATGAGCTTTTTTGTCTCTTTGGTAATCTTTAAAAACGGGGAGAATTTCCTCATATTCAAAGGAGTCACCGGTATTTTCTTCTACCAATGAACGTGTAATTGAAGTTGGATACTTACAGGGTTCAGGTTTTGAAGAATGATGGTATGTTTCCATTTTTATTAGGTATTTTTTTAGCCTTTCCCATTCTTCTGGATTAGGTATTCGACCGTAGGCTAGTTGCACCGCTCTTTTAACCTGAAGATGAATGTCACTGAATTCCTTCTCTATCCTCAAGGCCAGTGCGATTGCCCGGTCATTCATTAAGCTGCTGTTTAATAGGCTGAAAGCCTGAGGCGAGACGGATTCAGAAACTCTTTCTTCGCACGAATCATTGGGGTTTGGCTGATTGAAGAGCTCGAGAAAAGGATCCGGTTGGCCCCGAACTCTGTAGGCATAAATGGTTCTTCGATTGCGCTCTTTTTGCCATTTTGACGGCTGGTAAGCTGGGGCCAATGAGAATTGAATCATTCTTGGTTGCAGGGCAACTTCCATATTTATTTCGGGCATTATGGGTAAACCGCCGATTTCCCGGTTCAGTTCACCGGAACTAACGAGCATGGAGTCTCTTAGTTCCTCTGCAGAAAGGCGCCGTGGTTCACGGTAGGCAAGTAAGCGGTTTTCGGGGTCGATATTTTTGAGTTTCTTTATCTTCGGGTGATTCGTGCCCATCCGATAAGTCTTGGAGCTCATGATTAACTTGTGCAGGCGTTTGAATTTCCATCCATTTTCCACGAAATCAGCGGCTAGCCATTCGAGTAGGTCAGGATGAGTCGGTTTTTTTCCTTTCGCTCCAAAATTGTTTGGATTACCTGCGAGTGGTTTACCAAAATGTCTTTGCCAAACACGGTTAACAATGGAACGGGCAGTCAATTGATTTTTGGGATGGGCGATCCACTGAGCAAGCTGCAGTCTTCGACCGCTTGCTTTATTGGTTATTGCAAAGGCATCTCCTTTCTCTTTAGAGCTCGCTAACCCAAGTGCACTTAGTACGCCCGGAGTAACCGAATCCCCGGGAGCATCCAATGCACCACCCGTCAGTATTTTTGTAGGTATAACCGGAACTTGAGGGATTTTGTCTGGCATCCTCATCTTCCTCGAATTTAAACTTTTAGGTACAGGTCCAATGTAAACGCTTTGAGCGAGCGGTTGGTACCTTTCAAGACGACGAGTCCATATCCAGTCATCTTGGCGACGAACCTTTAGTCTGCCAGTTTCGGTTGGAGTTAAACCCACATGACGGGGGGGTTTCTCCTCATCGGGCAGGTTGCGACGTTTATTTTCATCGAGATATTTCTTGCCATGTTCAGCAAACCATTTTTTGGCTGCCTCCTCCTGTTTGTTATAAAGTTCGTTGTATTTAATTTTTGCGAACGAAAGCATTCTTTCTGTTGCCTGTTTACCGACATTCATTCCTCTCAGGTTTTCCTGTGCGATAAATGCGGCAGGTCTTTCAGCCAATTGCGTTTGGCTAAAAACAGAGTAGATTCGATAGTAGTCCTTGGTTGGTAGGGGATCAAATTTATGGTCATGACACTTGAAGCATCGCATAGTTGTACTGAGGAAGCTTTGACCTACCGCATTTACCACATCATCCAAATAAAGCTGACGAGCCTCAGGTTTCAGAACCATGGCCGGATCCCAGGGTCCCATTCTTAAAAAAGATGTTGCGATTAGGAGTTCGGAATTTTTTTCGTCTTTTGGCAGTTTTTCCCAGAGCTCATCCCCGGCTATCTGTTCAATTATAAAGCGGTCATAAGGTTTATCCTGATTAAAGGATCTAACCACATAGTCCCGATACCTCCACATGTTGGATCGTTCATAATCGTTGGAAAGACCAGCAGTATCAGCGTATCTTGCGACATCAAGCCAATGCTGGGCTGAGCGTTCTCCGAAGTGCTGACTTTCTATTAATTGGTCAAGAAGTTTGTCCCAGGCTTTTTCGGGGTTTTTATCCCATGATAGCCGGAATTGGTAAATTTGATAAGGGGTAGGGGGCAATCCGTGAAGATCAAGGTATGCTCTTTTCACTAAGGATCGAAAACCTGCAGGTTGTGCAGGATTTATTTGGGTTTCATTCAATTTTTTCCCAACAAAATAATCGATAGGGTTTTTCAAAGATGCAGGAATCTTTGGTTTTTTCACAGGTTGAAAAGCCCATAGGTCTTCTGGCTTGTAGCGTCTGTAAGTCCAGTCATCCGAAAGACCTCCTGAGTTTGGAACAATAATTCCCTCCTCGGTTCTAATCTGGGTTCTTTCTGCAAGTTTAATTTTCTCCTGAACATTTATTTCCGGCCACGGTGCCCCGAGCTCAATCCATTCCTTGAACCATGAAATTTGTTGAGCAGAAAGGCGGTCATTTTCTTTGGGCGGCATTTCATAATCCGGGTCTTGCCATTGAATAGCAGTAATTAGCAAGCTTTCATCAGGCTGGTGAGGTATAATAATCTTGTTGGAAGTTTCGCCACCAAATAACATTCCATCTAATGATGACAGATCGAGATCACCCTTGAGTTTGCCTTCCTTTTCGGAATGACAAGACAGACATTTCTCTTGCAGCAGAGGACCAATCTTAAGGGTGAATAGTTGGTCCCCTCTTGTATGATTATATTTTATTTCTTCGGCTTGGAGCGCCCAGAAATAGAAAAGAAGTGAAACAAACCAAAAGAGATTTTTCACGACTCATAAAATATTTTCACCTAGGTAATAGATTGCTTTGTCGATATTCCTGCCAAGCAATGCTTCAACAATTCGGGAATGTTCCTCGATCGCTTGATCGTAATTTTCCAATCGTGAATATTTCATTATCATGCGAACACTAAGCCCTAACCATGTACTCTCCAAATGAGGGGATGCCTGAGCGACCCAATAACGATGAAGGGCCAAGTCGCTTTCGGCGACTTCGGGCAAAGAGGCCACCTCACACGCATTTTTGAGCCGCTCAAGCAAAACCGAAATATTTTTAAAGTCTTCTTTTGTAGCGATGGGAATGAATTTTTGGATACAGTATTTTTCGAGTTCCAATCGCATGGCCACCACAACATCCCTTTCCTCATCCGTTAAAAGTGAGCTTACTCTGACCCCCTTGTTTGGCTGATATTCAAGGACACCTTCTTGGGTAAGTTGCATCAGTGCATCCCGCACAGGTCCACGGCTGGTGCCAAACCTAGCAGCCAGTTTTTGTTCGCGCATGGGTTCATCGCATTTGAATTTTCCACTCATCAAGTCCCTACGAATTACATTAGAAATGCTTTCTCGGTATGCCTGTCTTTGCGGAAATGATTTCATCATGGAAAGATTTGTCTAATTCATTTTGCCGGTCAAACAAATTGTTAACAATTTAGATATAATTCAATTAATGTCCTAAAATGTTTGAATTAAGGATTAAATATAACGAGCTTTGTGTGCCCAGTGTCGGGTAATTTATTGGAGAGATTTGTTTTGTAGGACCCGGAATTACTTGCTTTGATCAGCCATCTCTGCTCGGTGAAAGATTCAATGAAGGTATGATCCTTATATCGTAAAAAATGTGGTTGTCTCGGTTAACCTTCAAGATTGTTCCAATGCATTTCAATAAATTTAACAGACAAGTTATGCACAAAAAAGTATACATTTTTGGGTGAAAAGGCGGTCGTAAGGTCATGACCATCTAATTGCAATAGCTTGCTTTGCTTCTTTCAGCACCAGATTTTTCTGTACCTTCTTTAATTTCTGGTGCCATTCAGCTTAATCTTTGGATCATACAAGGGTGGTTCTTCCTCGGGTTGAAAACCCTAAAGATCAGACTCATGAGAAAACTTTTTGCCGATGGTCACACGGATGTCGGCAGGGATTTTTTTATGCTTATTTTCTTTGAGTGTCTGATTCCCAGCAGGAGCTTTAAGGAGATACAGTCTAGCAAATTAATCGCTCGCAACGATTCGATTACGGTCATTCAGGCAAAGGTATTTAACTTCGAAACCGTCTTTTACAAATCTACTATCAATGGGGTTAGCTTTGGTATCGAATTGACCAAATGCCGAGTTCATTAACAAGATCAAAGGGCAGATAGGTAGTAAGAGGATTTGGATAAAGGTATTTTCATGCGAATTGGTATATGTTAGTAATAGATCTAATCTTATGCCTGGAGGAAAAGACCCAAACAGGAAGATCGGAAAATCAAGAGTTATGGTTTCAGGTGAATCAAATTTACTGATTGCTTGAAAAAGATAACAGAGTCTTTTTTTATCCTGTAGAATAATAATTTTCATGTTTGCAAAGGTCACGGCACGAAAGATCATTTATGATATGAAGTTTTTTTTCCTTTCATTGATTATGATAAAGTTTTTCTTAATGCCATTTCAGGAAATTTATTCATCCAAGGAATCTGGTAGTTCCGCAGATAGTTATGAGAAATTTTCAGATGCAATGAAGGGCGTTCGTTTCACTGGATTCTTCACGGTTGATGGATCCGACCAGCCACCATCGGAAGAGACTTATGAAATTCATAGCGTACAAAAGTTTGGTGAGGATGACCTATGGATCTTCACTGCCCGTATTAAGTATGGCAAAAAGGATGTAACCTTGCCCATGCCTTTACCGGTAAAGTGGGTGGGGGAGGTGCCGGTAATTACCATGCAGGACTTAAATATACCTGGACTCGGTACCTTTAGTGCACATGTGGTAATCGATGGTCAGAAATATGCAGGTACTTGGTCTCACGGTAAGGTGGGAGGCCACCTCTATGGCAAGATTTCCAAGATCGACCAAAATAAATAATTTTGGCAATGGAATCTAGATTCTGGCTCTTTGCATATGTTATGTTGGGCGGAGCTCTGCTCTTTGCTGGTGGATATTATCTCGGGCTTTCAGGAGCGGCTGACACTAAGATAGAATCGCCAAAAATTGTTTCGGATCGAAATAAAAAAGAATTGAAGAAAGAGCTGCGGCAGCCAGAAATAAAAGCTGTGTCGGACCCTTCTGCCTCCAAAATGGTTTTTGATTCAAACATAAATGAGTCAAAAAACCCATTGGAAGAGAGGCGACGGGGCGGTATTCGGGAAATTCTGGATCAATTTGTGAACCAAACCAATCCGGTCTATAAGTACGGCACCCTGGCCGAAGCTATGAAGCAGCTAAATTCTGATAATTTGGAGGAAACCCTGGAGGTTTTTGAATCCATTCCTTTTGGTTTTGAGAATATGCAGGAGTATCGGATGCTTCTTTATGCATGGAGTCAGTTCGATCCATATGGTGCCATCGATTACTGTAAATCAAGAGCATCGGGGATGGGAGCCGGGTTTGCAGTGTCAGGGGTTTTGGAAGGCTGGGCAGCCCGTAATCCCGAGGAAGCTAAATCATGGGTCGAGGATCCTTTAAACAGGGGAATGGCCAAGCTATATAATTTTGGATTAATCAAAGGTTGGGCCAGCACAGATCTGGAAGGTGCTTCCGAGTATGTTATGAGAATGGAAGGAGGGGATGAAGTACAGAAACTTGCCAGCATTCTTGCGGAATTTTATCAGAAGCGTGGCTTTGGAGAAGTCTCAAGATGGGCGGAAGAAATAGAAAACCCGAAATTAAAAGAGGCCGCTTTCTCAAAATTAAGCCGCACACTTGCCCGCGATCAGCCCGGTGAGTTGTCCCGCTGGCTGGAAGAACATGCGGATAAGAAGTATGCGGGCAAGGCTTTCGAGAATTTAGGAGCCCGCTGGGGTGAAACGGATCCGGAGGCGGCCATTGACTATTTTACCGCCTTACCTGAAGGTTCAAATCAGGTACAGGGATTTAAGAGCGTTATTGGTAAGTGGGCCAAGCAGGATCCCTTGTCTGCCGGCAATTGGCTGAATAAACAGCCTGCAAGTCCGCGACTTGATTCGGCGTTGGCCAACTATGCTTCAACGGTGTCGCGGGATGACGGTGCCTCCGCTATGGAATGGGCGGTATCGATCACCGAAGAAAAGCTTCAGCAGAAAACCATTCGTTCGGTTGGGCAGGAATGGTACCGCAAGGATAGGAATGCGGTGGAGGCTTGGCTACCTCAAAGTGGACTCTCTGAGGATTTACAAAAAAGTATTCGTAACCCACCCAAAAAGAACTGGTGGCAGAGCCTTCGTGACTTGTAGAGCCTAGCTCGAATTATCTTCCAACGAGGCATTTATGGCTTCCAGCTCTTCCCGGAGGAGCACTAAATATTTTTCAGGATTCCTTCGAAATTTAGGAATACAGGGCTTACAACAGAATTTGATGATTGTCCCGTTATGGTCATAGCTTACAGGTTCTCCCATGTCACCCAAGTCCGAACCACTGACAATACAAAAATCCAGAGGATAAAAGCTGTTTAACAATTCTTCCTCGTTCATTTCGGTACAACTGAAAAAAGAAAGTAGGCTTAAAAGGCAGACTGAAGTGGGGTGTATTTTCATGGAAATGTTAAAAAAGATATATTTTATTTACAGTTGACGAGCCCTCAAATTACGGAACTTGACCGTCGCTCCCTTACCGTGATGTTGAATTCCAAAATAACCGGAAGATTCCTGGATTGAATCGACCTTGGCAATTTGTTTACCGTTCAAAAATGTGATTGCCTTAGATCCATTACAGGCGATGCGAAAATGATTCCATTTTTCAGGGGAAAATAAATCTTTTGTGCGTCCCTGATATTCCTTCTGCGTAGACTTGGTGGGATACAGCCACCCGCCCATGCCAATTCCGTAAATGCCAGCTGGTTTGAGTCGGTCAATTTCACATTGATAACCTTTCGGTTTGCCGCCGCTGACGGACAAGCGGAAGCCAAGTCCGGAATTGAAGCCTTGATAATCCTGTGGGATGATTACTTCACACTCGACTTCAAAGTTTCTCATTTTCTGCTTACTTATGACCCAAACATTACGTTTGGAAAATAGATGCAATTCTCCGTCCTTGGCCTCGAACAATTCCACCTCTGCACGAGGTGTCCAATTAGCAGTCGATTTCCCATCAAACAGGGATACCCAGCCTTTTGTGGGTTGTGATATTCCAGCAGATGTAATTACCATAACGGTAAGTAAATAAATACTCCAAATTTTCATAGGGACTAGGACAGATCAAGGGGGCCGCCCTTGCAAAGTGCAACATTACCGAAAGTTTCCAATGGATGCCCAACCGCATGGGCAAGGCTGATCAGGAAACGATTGTGAGCATCATTTTCACAATTTATGGTACGACCCATGCGGAAACCAAAACCATTGCCTGCCAGAACAAATGGAATATTGTTCAAGGTATGGCTGTTGCCTTTTCCTAACTCGTTAGTCCAGATGACAAGAGTATGATCAAGCATACAACCTTTTTGTCCTGGTTCAGGGGTGTTTTCCAGTTTTTTCAGCAGGTAGGTCAGTTCTTCGGCAAACCAAGTATTGATGCGTACGAGTTTATCATAAGCTTCTTTATTTTTATCTGGTTCATGGGAAAGAGTGTGATGGGCATCATCAATGTCCAACCAGTTCATCTTGGCCTGCCCGACAGACTTTGTGTACTGAAGTGTGGCTACCCGAGCAAAATCATTCACAAAGGAATTGACCAGCATGTCTATTTGTAATCGGCCAAGTTGGGGTAGGTTGTCATTTTGGTTACGCAACCCTTCCGGTAATTCGGGAGGCTGGGCCGTGAGGTTCGATAGGGATGAGCCCTTTGCATATTCTTGATCCATCCGATTGACCAGTTTGGTGTGCTCGATCAAAAGTTTACGGTCAGATTCCGGCAGTTTGCTGGCTACTTTGTCAAGATCGCCCCGAAGATCGTCCAGAATGGAAAGAACCTGTTTTTTCTCCCTACCATTCCCATAGAGCTTACGATATGCGTTGTAAGGGTCAGCGAGAGGAGTAACCGGTTGGTTGGGACCATCGTAGGACATACGGGTCCAGGGATCAGCGGTGTCCTGCACCCCGACTCCAAAATGTAGAGCCCCAAAGCGCGTGCGAGTTTCTTCTTTGGATTGCAAGTGCTTGCAAATTTCACGATCAATGGAAATTCCTTTGGACCACCCGGCCGGCGTATTGCCTCCTCCCATCACATTGCCAGGGAATAATTCAATACCTGTGAGCAGGCAGCTCATTCCCCTCATGTGGTTGTCGCCGTCACCTCCCACTTTATTGTGGAGGTTGCGAAGAATGAGCATTCTGTCATGGAAGGGCTCAAGCGGCTTGATGATTGTTTTATGTTCAAAATCCTCTCCTATTTTTTCAGGCCAAAACTGATCCGGAATTGTTCCGTTGGGAGTGAACATAACAATGAGTCTTTGTTTCGGGACAACCTTCTTTCCGTTGTTTGCAAAGAGATTGGATGATTGAGATAAAACCGGCAAGGAAAGGCTTGAGAGCCCAAGTTGTTTCAGAGCAGTACGGCGGTGTATCGGATTAAGTTTCATTGTAAAATCAATTATTGGGCATAAGCAAATCCATCTGAAGCTCCCTCAATACAAAGTTTTAGGTAGAGATCTTTTATACTCAATTTACCATCTTGCAGCATTTTCGAAAGTTTATCAGTATCCAAATCACCGTAGCTCGGGGTTGCCTGTTTGGCAAGATGCATGAAAAGTTCTTTAATAAAAGATTTGGCCGGCTTTGGAGATCTAAGGGCATGCTTGAGGAGATCGTTCGCATCCTGAAATTCCCGTTTCTCTCCTTCGCTATCAAGGTACTTTACTTTTAAATCAATGGGTCTGCCTTGAATCTGGGTCCTGATTTTGCCGGTTGCATCAAAGTTTTCCAAAACGAATCCCGAGGAATTGATCTGATCGTGACAACTCATACAATTGGCAGACCTGGTCAGTTCAGTTACTTTTTGTCGCATCGTCCAGTTGGGGTTAAAATCCGTGTTTCTAAAAGAAACGGCTACGGTGGGAGGACGAAGGGTCCGGCCCAATATTTTTCGAGCGGTAAAAACACCTCGGTGTATCGGCGAACTTTCCTCTGGGTAGGAATGACTGGCAAGGATGTATGGATGAGTAAATAGACCCCCGTGTCCAATGACCGAGGCATTCAGCTCCACAAAACCGCTTGAATTATTCTCAGCTGGATAGGGCATTTCATAAAATTTCGCGATTCTTTCGTTCACCTGTATATGGTCCATACGGAGAAATTCCTGCCAGGAAATATTTTTTTCCCACACCGATTTTTCAACCCAACTCAGCAAGGACCTGCGTAAGTCTAGAGCCAAACCTGTATTAAATTTAGGATATTTTTTGGGGCTAATTGTGGGTAATTCTTTATTTTTCATGTCTAGCCAATGCATCATAAAGTCGTTAAACTTCGCTTTTGTCCGTGCGTCTTTTAGCATCACTTTAGCCTGATCCTCCACTTGCCATTCCTTGATCAACTGATCACGGTCAATCAGGCTGTGTATTCGTTTATCGGGTATTGAATCCCAGAAATAAAGTGCCATTCTTGAGGCCACCACAAATGGGTCTTTTTTCTTTTTGGCCAAACTTTGCCATTCAGGATAGAGGAAGCGTGGTGACTTCAGGGTAAGGAGAACGATTTTTTCGACAGAAACATGTAGGGGCACATCTTCACCGAATTTGGATTTTATATAGTGATCAACTTCATCATTAGACAATTTTTCACGAAATGCGTAACGGACAAATTCTTGGGCGAAAGCAATGATTTTCTCTCTTTTGTTTTCGTCTTTTTCACTGGTGCGAGCGAGTCGAAACATGCGAATACCCGCAAATTTGGCAGCCTCAATAGCGGCATATGTAATGGACTCATCCCATGTGGAATCTACTTGAATACCCCGTTCATACCCATGGGAAGCGTCATCAGGAGGAAGCTTTTGCTGGGTTACGAACGAGGGTGGCACCACTTGGGTAAATAAATATTCGGATGGAATAATTTCTTTCTGGCCGACCGGTGTTTTCCAACTCAATGCAATTGAGGCATTTGGATCATCAAATTTAAAATAGTTCAGTCGAATTGGATAGGGTCTTCCACCTAATAAGTAGAGCTTAGTCCTTTTTTCGCGGAGTACACCGGCGGTTACCTTTTCATCAATTGTGGGAGGCCCAATGGAACGGTTTATGCTTAATTCGAAACCGTTGGGTGATTTAACATAAAATTCATACCATCCGGATTCACGGGGTAAGACCGAGCCTTCCCAATAGACTGAATATTTCTTTGGGTTCATACCGTCGAGTGCGGCTTTTTTCCCGAAATTAAAATTGATAAAAGGATCGATTTGTTCCGCATGCATTTTCTTACGTTTGTTCATGCCTTCTGCGTTATAATATTTACCCTTGAGCCCTTGGACGGGCGTGGCAAGAAGGGGCTGCCCTTCAAACTGGGCGAACAAATCAGTAACGGATTGCCGAAATTGCCTATTGGTTAGACGGGCAAGCTGGATTTTTGATTCCTTTCGAAAGAGTTCCGGTTTTTGGTAGAAGCTTTGGTAAATGAAACGGGAGACAAGCTCAGCATCCTTACCGGTGACTTCATCAGGGTCATAATCGGGCATGGTTTTACCAACATAATCAGTAAGTTTTTCGATGGGCCAGTCACCAATCAGAGGCTTTGAAAATTCATTTTCCACTCCTTCACCACCTTGGCCATGGCATTCCGCACAATACTGGGCATAAAGTTTTTTCCCTTTATCTGATTCAGGACTACCCCGGAGATTGGCACCGCAAAGAGAAGCGATCATTATCAAAGCCACATTTATCCTGAATTGCATCCAAAACAGGATAAATGATCTTTTTTAAAATCCAATGGCTAATGAAAGATTGAGCTGAGATTATTTTTAAAAGGAAGGAATGAAATTAAGAAATCCGCTGCCAAAGGAACATCCACTCTTCATTTTTACGACCTTCAAAATGACTCGGCTTCCAGTCCTCGATTAATTTCAAGTTTGGTTTAAAACGATTGATAATTTCTTCCCGACTCCCTCCAAACGGGGGACCTTCGTCATTCAGCGGGAATATAAAATGAATTGCCAGAAAATAGCCGTCCGGTTTTAGCCAGTTTAGCAGTGACCTGGCGTAATCTTCCCTTCGGACCGGATCAATAGCACAATACAAAGTGTGTTCAAAGATTAAACCGAAGGGTTCTTGTGGGTTTTCATCCAGGAAATTACCTCGTAAAAAGGCTAGGTTGGGCACGGACTTGTATCTTTTTCGGGCATCGCTTAAAGCCAGATCGGCAAGGTCCAGACCGGTGGTTTTAAAGCCTGCGGTTGCCCACGCCGAAGCGTCATGCCCACGCCCACATCCAGGAACCAGCACTCTGGTCTCCGGATCAAGTGTTTGTTTTTTGAGCCAGTCAACCAATCCGGGAGCCGGCTTTCCTTTATCCCAGGGCGTGTCCTTTATCTGATATCTTTCTTGCCAGTCCGTTTCTTGCGTCATCCAAGGTAGTATGAGGCTTGTTTTTTACTTAAGCAACGCCTTGAGTTGAAGATCATGACTTTTTCGCAAAAACAAGATCGATAAAACCGAACCCAGAAGGGCGAGAGCCATATCGGACTGCGTATCCCATACATATCCTTGGGTACCAAGGAAGGCATCCGCATCTTCTCCGATCAGCAGAGCTGCCCACCATTCGATTAATTCATAAAAGGCACTGAATGCCAAACAGATGGATATAATGATAAAATTTCGCCATCCATCCGGAATTACCACCTTCTTACGCAGGAGAATCTCTCTGGTAATCAGTGCGGGTACCAATCCCTGCATTAAGTGGCCGACTTTATCATAGTTGTTTCTTTCCCACCCAAAGAACTCACTAATCCAGTCAAACAAAGGAACTTCGGCATAGGTATATTTTGCTCCCACCATGAGAACAATACAGTGGAGCAGAATCCAAAAGTAGAGTAAGGGAGTGAGGGGGAAGGATGAACGGGTTTTGGCCACAACCCAAAGACCAATAATCGCCGGTCCTGCTTCCAATACCCAGGTCAGTCGATCTTTTGGTTCAATGCCTGACCAAATGAATACGCTAAAGAAAAGCCCGAGCCATAGATAAGCTTTGCTGGAAAGTGATTCAGCTTGCTTCATGGGTTTTATATCTTTTGCCATTCAATAAAGTTCCGATGACGGTGTAACGGATAAAGTATTTGTAAGAAAGCAGTAATAAAACGGTTGTGATCATGCAGACGAAGATAAGCTTAATCAGGCCGGGGAATGACCAGTCTGCTACCCAGAATTGTATTATTTGTATCAGGGGCAGGTGGGCAATGTAGAGCCAGTAGGAGGAATCAGAAACAAAACGAATATTTGAATTCTCTTTCGAGAACCATTTACGGAACAGACCCATCAGACCAAAAATCATCAGCCATGCAAAGAAGGCTGAGCAAAGGGAGATTAATTCATAATTCCACGAGTGGTCTTTTTCTTCGATTATTAACAAAGCGACAAGAAAAAGAAGGGTGGCGAAAGCAAGGCAGACCGGCCAGAAGCGGCCTACTTTTTCATGGAATCCCCTGTGGGGAAAGCAGATTGTACCGTAGCCAAAGAAGACCGCATAATACCCCAACTTAATCCAGTCAGGCTGCAGAAAGACTGCAGTCGACGGGCCAAATACCCCATCGTCTCCATTACCCATGTAGAATTGAGCCAAGAAGGTTAAGGGGATTAACCATAAGAGCCGTAGAGAAGATTCAGCAAGCCATTTGGTTAATCCTAAGTCAGGTAAAAAATTTAGGATCCAGGCGAGTAAAATAAAGCCTACGGTGAGATAAATTAAATCATAGAGGAACCAGAGATGATGGGTACAGAATTGACCAAACATAAAATAATTACGAGCGAACCAACCGGTCTTTTCTTCGAAGGAGGCAATATCCGTGGCGAGTAATTCTCTGACCTGGTTTCTTCCCTTACTAATTTTAGTCCAGTTAAAAGGAATTTGTAAAATATCCTTTGCCACCCATTCGGTAATTGCTCGATTCGCCATCATGGCTTGCTCGGGAAGAGCACCATCTTTGTTTTTGAGCTTTGGGTTTGCCCCGATTTCAAGCAGGGTTTTAACCGATTCTGTCTGGCCAAAAAAAGTCGCCACCAATAGCGGGGTTGATTGGTGTCCATCCCTCGAATTCAAGTTTGCCCCCTTGTCCGCAAGTAGTTTGATTGCATCCACTTGATTCATGACTGCCGCCCAATGAAGTGGGGTTAAGCCCTTATCATACTTTCCATTGATGTCTTCATCTTTTTGAAGCCACCCCCTGATTTCCTTTAAATTTCCTTTTCGAGCAGCTCCACCAAGATCATTCGGAACTTGATATTCAGGATTTATAATAATGGTTTTTTCGATTCCCTTATGACTCTTCCCTGTAATCAAAAAAGTTCCCATGTTATTTAGGACGGGGAAGAGTAAGGCTCCGAATATTAAAAAGGGTAAGACAATCCGCTTGGCCCTGTTTTGTAATAAACCGAGAGTGCCTTTTTTTTGCCATATCATCCTAGTAAAAAGACCGCTGACGAAGAAAAAGAGAGACATCCTGAATCCATGGATGAACATAAGTGGAATCATGTATATCTCCGATTGATCATTATCCTGAACCGGCCATATGGGAATGGGGATAAAAGAAAGCAATCCATGGAGGACGATGCCCAGCAGCATGGCAAAAGCTCGAAGAGCATCGAGGTCGTGATATCGTATTTGATTCAATTTAAGCAGCGTCCGCCTATCAGAACTTTCCTTCCATGTCCATCAATCCAAGCTTGCTCAAACCCCTTTCCTCAGGCTCATTGGCATTTGAAAATTTGCCTTTTCGTACTTTGTTCAATCTTGGTAGTCAAGACCTGATTCCGGTATAATTGGGCTTTCATTCCTCTTGGTTCTCACCTGCTTCGTTCTCCAACCTGCAAGAAATGGCGAAGACTTTTTTTCTTTTCTATCTGTCACTTGAATATAAACCACACTGGCTTTTTACCCCAAGGAAGCAGATGACTGATCAGGAATCATAGAAGAAATGAACTTTTCATTGTAATTCTTTGATGGGTCGGACGGCGAGGGATTGTAATTTCCAGCTGCCCGGAACTTCCACTCCCCAGTGAGGGTTTGGGTCAAGAATGAGCATTTCCCCCTTTTTTAGAACACCAAGATCGCTGATAATTCCCTGTTGGTCCTTGGCGTCATTATCAGCATCCGTACAATAAATTGCGAGCACTGATCGGTTCCCCATCCGCAGGGAGCCGCCACATGATCCCTCCTTGCCGGCAGTTAAGCCAATGGATTCGATGAGCACATCCGATTCAAAACGAAAGGCAAAGGCTTCCCCGGGATCCACCCGGGCAGAGTCCTTACCTTCTATTCCAAGTCCTTCTGCATCGCGGATTCCATCTCCTCCTTTGGTGGAGACAAAAAAGGTGAGCGGAGCGGGCACGGGTAATGGTTTTCTCCAATCAAATTCGAAACGCTTTTCTGGGGAAAATTCGACAAATCGATGACCTCCCGTATTCCGATGGAGCAGGGCAATGGAACTCAATTCTTGGACTAGAGGCTTTAGTCCCTTTTCGTTGATATGATTCCTGGATTCCATTGGATCCGAAGATAATTCAAAGAGTTCGATGGGGATAGCTTTACCAAACCTCGAAAGAGAATCATCAAAAAAAATTTTCCATTTACCCTTGATCGGTTTTCCTTCCACGATCGGGTTGTCGATCCGCATCGCACAGGCAGCTCCGTTGTTCGCCTCCTTATGGTCGTTGTAGAACATGGGGCGTTGGGGTAATGTTTTTCCCTCCCATGCCGGAAGGATGTTGTAACTGTCTTCAGCACCCCTCTGACCAGCCCTTAGATTGGGAAGGGGTTTGCTAAGTATACTTGAGAAAGTAGCGTACAAGTCTTGTAAACCAATTAATTGATCGCTTCTTGTTCCAGGACTTCGTTGATCCCCGTTGCCGATCTTCCCTTCGGACCAGGCTACGATAAAGGGAACACGGTGCCCGCCTTCATAACAACTACCTTTGTTACTTCGAACAGGACCTGTGGCGGTTTTTGTGTTTACTTCCGCACCATTATCCGAGGTGAAAATGACAATGGTGTTTTCAATAAGTTTCCGGCTGGGGCGTCTTGGATCCGTAGTTTTTTCAAGGAAATCCAGCATTCTCCCCAATGCCACATCGTTTTCATAAATGTAATCGAGGCGTAGGGATGCAGGGTCGCCCGAAATCATCCTGCCGGCTCCCTTAATCTTATTCTCCCCAATTTCCTTGTCCACCGTGTAGGGGCCGTGATTGGAATTACTGGGGTAGTAGAGAAAGAAAGGGTCAAAGGAGGTCTCGCGGTTTCGTAAATGCTGGGTAAGGAATTCCATCGCATGGTCCGAATGACGACTACCCAGGGAGTGGAGATCATAGGCTAAATCTCCTGTGTTTGTCAGCTGTTTACCTTTGCCGGTCGCTGCAATGATTCTGCGATTATGAATGTGACCGGGACCAATTGTCTGACAGGAGGTGTTGCGGTCCCCTTTTTTATTTTTACCCATTCGTGGACCGGTCGTACCAGCATCAGGGCCGGAAGTTCCATGGGAGCGTGAGGTAAAACGGGCATAATCAAAGCCATGGTCACAGGGTCCGTCGAAAACATCTTTGGTCAGGTCTGCATCAGCCCAACCGGCAGCCGGTTTTCCATCAGATCGGGTATACCGCAGGCCAAGGTGCCATTTACCCACCATCGCAGTTGCATAACCGCAGGAACGAAAGAGAGTAGCCAGGGTAGGACGGTCTTCTTCAATCAGTGGATCTCCCTGTACCCCAAAAAGCACCCAGTGTTTCATTCGGGCACGCCAAGGGTATCGTCCAGTGAGTAATCCGTATCGTGTCGGCGTGCACCGGGAAGATGGGGTATGGGCATCGGTGAAAAGCATTCCCATGTTCGCCAGTCTTTCCATGGCTGGTGTATGAATCTGTTGTGAATCGGAATTCTTGGTGAAAAACTGATAAGCCGAACTGTCCCCCATGCCCATATCATCGGCCATAAACAAGATCACATTGGGCCGGTCTGAAATTTGGGAATTGCCAAGGATTGGAAAAAGAAAGAAAAGCCAGAAATTCGTCATTTATGAATCTTATTTTGGGGGAAGGATTTCTTGCAAGTAGATAGCTTACCTAGCACTGTTTTAGTTTTGGCTAGCCAAAAAATTTTTAGTTTCGTTTCAACTTTCTGCTGACTCATAAAAAAGTTTTTTTATATCTTTCTTAAAACAATTCTTTGCATTGGGTGAATAACTATCAAAGCATTCTTTTTGAAGTTTTCCAGATATTCCGTTTTGAATGCAGATTTTAATTATGAGATCTCTATCTCAAATAGATACAGAAGCACGATAAAAGAAGTCGTTAGAAACAGATTAGGGCATTTTTATAGGTTAATAATATAATATGAAGAATTGAAGAGCTAGAAATTATCATCATTTAGATGAATGTTCATGGGGTAGCCATTTTCTCTTCGAGCAATTGAATTCTGTAATTCTTTATGATAATCGAAAGTTCTTTTGAGGAGAACTCTTTTCTCCATTCGTGAAAATGGTTAATTATCTGTCTATGACTTTGTTAGCAAGGGCGAGAAAGGAACATAAATCTTTAATTCTTAAAGTTTGGACACCACATATATTATCCTTAAATCCCGAGTAAAAACCGATGTTATTAATCTCTGTGTTTTTCGTTAAGTTTTCGATCAAATCTGTTTCAGCTTTTCTAAATCTATAGACTTTGGACTTTTCGCCTCGATCTTTAAGCATTTGACTAGGCAAATTTAGACTAAATTCAAAGATGCAGTAGCTGAAAAAGAAAGCCCTTTTCTCCATTATAGACTTCAACTGATTTATTACTTTTTTTGATTCAGGCTATCCCTTGTTGCAAAGCCCCTGAATTATTACGGGCGTTCTTCCCATTATCTAATTTGCCAAAAATTCCAAGGTAGTTATGATTTGTTTAAGTTTCATTTTTTTCATCATCACGATTATGAATTAAATCATGATTCTCGAATTCGATGCAATAGCTTAAGGTGAGAATGAGAATTTGATCAAATGAATCTAAAAAATTCTCATTTTTTATTGTTTAAAAACCTTGATTAGTACAAGTATTAAAAATCTGGAAGATTTAATATTGGGGAAGCCTTAATATTGGAGATCTTTTATTTATAAGGTTTTTTTGCATAATAGTAATCGTCTAACACTGTCCCATATAGAACTAAATCAATAAAATGATTACTTGTAACCTGAAAAGCTTTAGTAGTATATATGAAAGACATATTAATTTATGATAGCCCCTGTTTCAAAAACTCATGATAAGTGTGTATTAAATTCCAGATTTCACATACCAAAAGTACTTCTTTTAAATCCACCTGCAGAGCGAATAGTTTTCAGAGACCTTTATCACACATTTAGTTCAAAAGGATCTTATGTATGGGCACCAGTTGACACCCTTATATTATCAGCCTCATTAGGCCACAATTTTCATGTTACGATCTCGGATTGTGTTGGTGAAAAACTTAATGAGCATGCACTTTTAAAATACCTTGAATCTCATAAAAATTTTGATTTCATTATCTCTTTAACTAGTTCACTTACATGGCATCACGATAAGGCGGTTTTTAGAAATTTAAAAAAACGATTTACCCATACAAAACTTATAATAATTGCAGACTTCGGTAAGGAACACGGCGATTTAGCACTCTCCGAATGTGAAGATATTGATGGCATCTTGCTAGATTTTACAACAACTAATCTAATTGATGTTTTAAAAAACTGGGACAACGAGACAACTAATACTAATGCTCCGAATAATTGGATAGTAAGAACACCTCATGGCATACGAAAGGGTATTCCTTTAAAGCGAAATAAAAATTTCACTGTGGGAATGCCTCACCATGAACAATTGCCCATTAAAAACTATCGCCAGCCTCTGAACCGACGCTTACCAGTGGCAACTATACTAGGGGCTGTTGGATGTCCTTTTATGTGTGGGTTTTGTAGCCAATCTTCAGTAGACTGGAGAACTCGTCCTGCAGAGGAAATTCACCGCGAGATTCAATATCTCTACGAATTAGGAGTTAGAGAGATAATGTTTCGAGATCAATTAATGGAGGCATCTCGCAAAAACCTACTTCGATTATGTGAACTTCTTGAAAAAGAAGGTCCTAATATTACTTGGTTTTGTAACAGTAGGGCAGATACTTTGGATGATATGCTTATTTCTGCAATGCGCCGTGCAGGCTGTCATTCTGTTCTGATAGGTATTGAAACCGCAAACGATGATGTTTTAGCAACTCTTAAGGCTAAAAAAAATCGAGAACTGACTGAAACTCGAATTAATTCACTTCGAGCTGAAGGAATTTCAGTCATTGGCTACTTCATTTTGGGATTACCTGGTGAGAAATTAGCAGGGATAAATGAAACGATCGATTACGCATGTAACTTAGATATTGATCTTGCAAGCTTTGCTACACCCTCGCCAGATTATGGGACGCAACTTCGAAAACTTGCAGTTGAAAAAGGTTTGGTTGAGCCAAACATCATCTTCAATGTTGATCGTTCAAAAACTGCTTACAGTCTTAATCAAAATATCGATCCTGCAACTTTGGAAGGTCTACGTCGTAGGGCAGTCCGAAGATTTTATCTCCGTCCTCGTCAAGCACTCCGTATTTTCAAAATGACTGGTACAAACCGACAGTTAATCCTCAACGCCTTTGCAAATTTTATGCAAATGGCAAGAAATTATTTTTGAGGAGGTTGACTATGACTAATCTAGATGGTCCTATTCTTATAACAGGTGCAAACGGTTTTTTGGGGCAACATATATGTCATACGCTACTCAAAGAAGGTTATGAAGTAGTTGCAATAGTACATAAATCTAGAGATAAAATTGATAATCTTGCTGCTCACTACCCTATGCTTAGTGTCTTTGTGTTTGATCTAATATTAGCGAATGAAGCACTGCCAAGACTTTCCAAAACACCAAAGGCTCTCATCCATGCTGCAGGTTTAGATCCAACTTCAAACTCAGATTTTCGGCCTAATATTAAAATGGCTCGTACGGTATCTATTATTGCAAGAAAAATGTTAATTACATGTATTGTGAATATAAGCTCCCATAATGTCACATTTTCTTGCCGTGGAAATTATGCCTCTTCCAAGTTAATAGTAGAGCAAGTTTTCAATGAACTTTTACAAGATTGCATTATACATACAATCCGTCCTACTCTTATATATGATGATTCTGGAAACGAATTTATCGATCAACTTATCAAACTCGGTCGACGAATTAGGATGATACCACTTTTGGGTCTAAAAGATTCAAAATTACAACCCGTCCATGCTTTTGATGTTGCTTCAGCGGTTGTTCACCTAGTCAATCATGGTGAGTCTAGTGTGTATTCAATTGCCGGTCGGAAATCGATAGGGTTACACACTATAACAATCGCAATTGCTCGCCATGTTGTAGCTCTGCCAATACCCATCCCTCAATTTTTTATGAAGTTTGTTGTGCTAGGAATTCATCGATTTAAAGATAAGGTCTTTGAGCTTTATGAAAAAAAAACATTGGATTCTGATGAAATTGAATCATTGCAATTTCGCTTCGGCTTGCGTTTTCGATCTTTTAAAGAAGATTTACCGAAAATCCTTAGGCAGAAACTTTAATCACATTTATTCTGAAAAACATAAATTGTGGAAATTTCTTTGATTCGTTTATTTTTTTATAAGGAGTACACCTTTCTAATTCAACAAACCAGAACCACTTTTAGTTTTTCGACTTTTGGTTTTTCCATTGTAAGTAAATATTTTCACCAGCCTTAATTCAAGGCATGTCGATGGAATACAGTCTATGATAAGCAGTGGTAAGAAATGTTCTCATTTTTCCATTTTCTATCGTAATGAAACGGGCGACCATATCCAGCTCCTCTCCTTTTTTCATTCCTTCTTCAGGACCCAAAATCATTAGGGCAGTAGCCCAGGCATCCGCATCTCGTGCGGTTGGCGCAAAGGCATTGACCGCAACGAGAGAATGTTCGATGGGTCTACCCGTCCTGGGATCAATCAAATGGGATGCACTGCGGTTGGAATCAGGATTGGGTTTGGTAAGTCGGTAACTACCGGAAGTGGCTACGGCGTAGTTTCGCAAGGTTACGGATGTCATGTCTTCGGGCTTTTGGAGATTCCCATCTTCGAGACCTACAACCCAACCTTTTCCCTTTCGACCTTTTCCCTCGGCTCTTATTTCACCGCCGATCTCCACAAGATAATTTTTTAATCCCCAACGATCAAGAAGCTTGCAAATTTGATCAATGATTTCACCCTTAGCTGAGGCGGAGAAATCAAGCTGAAGAGTGGTCACTTTTTTTCGAACCATCCCCTGGGGTAAAATTTCCAGTTTTTCCATGCCAGCCAAAGACATTGCTTTCTGAATTTGATCCTCGGTTGGAAGGGTGGAGCGAGTCTTCCCAACCGGTCCGAATCCCCAAATATTTACAACCGGAGCGATTGTGGGATCAAAGGTACCATCACTTTGCTTGTGCATCCACTGTGCATGTCTCAGTAATTCCAGTAATTCCGGATGGATTGAAATTGGAGTGGTGGTCAGGGCTGCGTTAAATTGATAAAGCTCTGACTCAGCTCTCCAATGAGAAAAGATTTTTTCTAGTTCTTCAAGTCGGCTCACAATATCTTTCCGTAATTCTTTTTGGTCTAGTTCATCTTGAGAAAGTGTTTTGATCGTCCAGGTTGTGCCCAATGCTCGTCCCTTTAGCTCATAAAGCTTTGTGACAGGCTGTTCCCTTGAATCTGTGCAACTGAATATACAAAAGATAAAAAGAGAGATGACTGGGATAAAAATCTTCAAGAGAAAAAATTCAGGATGAGTGCAAGTCCTAAGAGCCCAAAACTAAGGTAGTTTGTTCGAGTCTACCCTTGGTCATTTTTTTCCAAATTCAAAAAGTTTCAACATGGTGCCCGTGGAAAATCCATACCGACAGTAGGCCATGTGTACAAAGGCGGACGCAAATAATCTAAGCAATGCAATAGTCATACCACCTGCAACTTCGCACACCTAGGCATCTATTCATTTTAATTAGTAGAAGTTGCATAAAACCTGCACTCCAAAAGAGGGAGTAATTTAACGGCTTCTTCCGTCGTCGAGAAACTTTTGTAACCCGGATTTCATTCTTTCGAATACTTTTGGGTTTTTCTCCGCCAGGTTATTTTTTTCATAAGAGTCCTTAGATAAATCAAATAGGGCAAATTGAGGTACCTTTTGTCCGCGTTGGCTACCGAGTAATTTATTTACCTGATAGTTGTTGGTCTTCTTCGAATCGTGTCTTTGCAGTTTCCATTTACCAACCCGATATCCATAGTTGTTTCCACGACCATTATCCTGCTGGATCAAATGAGGCCGTCCTTTGGCTCCTTTTTTTCCGAGCATCGCATCCATCACATCCAGACTGTCCAGGCAAGCATCTTTAGGAAGTTTAATTCCCAAATGGTTTGCAAGACTGCCAGCCAGATCAATGGTGCAGACCATTTCATTCGACACGCCGGGCTTGATGGTACCCGGCCAGTAGGTAATAAAGGGTGTGCGCGTACCGCCTTCGAAGATACTGTATTTTCCACCTGAGTAGGGACCTGCTGCCCGATGATTCCCCATTTTTTCAAGGGCTTCATCGGCATAGCCGTCATCTCCCACCGGTCCATTGTCCGAGCAGAAGATGATCATGGTATTTTTCTCAAGTCCCTCTTTTTTCAGATATTTTACGATCTCACCCACGCACCAGTCGAGTTGTACGATGACATCTCCACGATAGCTCATCGCAGAAGTGTTTCGGAATCTCTCATGAGGAATTCGGGGTACATGCAGATCGTGGGAGGCAAAAAAGAGAAAAAATGGATGGTTTTTATTCTTTCCCATCCATTCCTTTGATTTCTCCACCCATTTATCCGCTAGGTCCTCATCCCGAAACCGGGCAGCATGACCGCCAGTGTAGAAACCAATCCTGCTTATGCCGTTATGAATCGTTTGATTATGTCCATGAGTCCAATCCATCTTCAGGGTTTCGCGATGGGTTATTCCAGTGGGATGATCGGGACTTGGTTGTTTCATTCCAACCCAGAGAGGGTCGTTGGGATCCAAATTAAGCACCTTATGATTTTCCACATAAACCTGAGGTACCCGGTCATTGGTGGTGGGAAGCAGAAAATTATAATCAAAACCAATTTCTCTTGGGCCGGGTTTTAATTGCTCATTCCATTGAGGTCCGACACCCGGACTTCCCAGCCCTAAATGCCACTTGCCAATCACTGCGGTTTTGTACCCTGCTTCCTTGAGCATATCGGGCAAGGTGTAGGTTTCTTCAGGTATAATAAGGGGGGAACTGGGAGGAGCAATTCCGGTATTCTTACCACGAAAAGCATAGGTCCCGGTTAGGAAAGAATAACGGGTGGGCGTACAAGTCGAAGCGGAACAATATCCGCTGGTGAATTTGATGCCTTTCTTAGCCAGTTTATCAATATTTGGAGTCTTTAAATTCGTTGGCTTTGCCCCATAACACCCGAGGTCTCCGTATCCGAGATCATCCGCCATGATTACGATGACATTTGGTTTCTTGGCATTTACCCAGGAGCTTAGGGCAGTGATTGCAAGTAGGTAACTAATAATTTTCATTTTTATAAAATTTAAATCACCGGTTCATGATCTCTTCAATTTCATCGGCTTCGATCGGAATGTTAGACATTAGATTAATGGGACCATTCTTGGTAATTTGAATGTCATCTTCCAGCCGGATACCAAAGCCCTCATCAGGAAGATAAATACCAGGCTCAACGGTAAAAACCGAATTTTCGCGAAATTCCATCTGTCCATTACTGACATCATGAACATCCAGTCCAAGGGAATGTCCAAGGCCGTGCATATAATATTTCCGGCAAGCCGGTAGATCCGAGTCTTGTTTCTTTACCTGGCCCTTGGTAATCAGTTTCAGGCGAAGCATTTCCTCAGTCATCATATCATGGGAGTCCGTTTGCCATTCCTTTAACGATTTACCAATGGTGGCATTCTCAATGCATTGGCGAAGGACCCGCAAAACGGCATTGTATACTTGTTTTTGTCGGCGGTTGAATTTTCCACTAACGGGGATTGTACGGGTAAGATCCGCATTGTAATTGGCATAGCAGGCACCCACATCCATTAGGATAAGTTGTCCCTTTCGGCAGGTCTGATCATTTTGCAGATAATGGAGTACGCAGGCATTTCCTCCGGATGCCAGAATAGGTGTGTAGGCGAACTTACATCTTCTTTTGATAAATTCTTTCGCCCATTCCGCTTCTATTTCGTATTCTGCGATTCCCGGCTTTATCATGCTTAGTACCCGGCGAAATCCATGGGCAGTGACATCGACTGCGTGTTTAATCAGTTTGATCTCGAGTGGATTTTTACAAAAGCGTAATTCATGCAGATGAGGAGCAAGGCGATCAATTTTATGGAGCGGGTAGTCCCGTTGAATCTTTTTGTTGAATCGTTGATCACGAGTTTCCACTTCATTGGATGCCCGGCTGTGTTCATTGTCGTTAAGGAAAAAAGTTTCCGCATCGGCAGCCAGCAATTGAAAAACTTTATCAAAATCCTCAGTCCAAAAGACTGTCTGAATGCCCGAAATTTTACGGGCGTCTTCTTGGCTGTGTTTGTAACCCTCCCAGATTTTTAGGCGTTCACTCGGTTCCCGTACAAATAAAATTTCGCGGTGCTCGGGTTTGGGGCAATCGGGGAAAAGCACCAAAATACTCTCTTCTTGCTCGATGCCCGATAGATAAAAAAGGTCTGAATTGGGATGAATGGGTAAAGTTCCGTCTGCATTGGTTGGGAGGATATCGTTGGCATTGGAAATGGCCAGTGCCTTGTGGGGCAACCGCTCGCAGAGATTTTTGCGGTGGGTTGAGAAAAGTTTCGAGTCAATCGGTTTGTGACGCATGGAGATAGCTAATTTTTTATGTGGCCACCGGCTAGGCTGTACTCCTCGGTCAAATAAATATCTCCGAATTGATCATCTTTTTTCGAGATTAGCGGATTTCCCTAATTGTGCCGATGGCCCATTTAGCAATACGACGCTTGAAGATGCGCCTGGCATGATCAAGGCGTAGAAGGATAAACGGGCCGTATGTCTAATGAAATATTGCAAATTAAATGAAGCTTTTAAGCTAGTGAAGATTGTAGGTCATGCAAGATACTTTCCCCGCATGATCGCACTTTAATCAGCTTACGGATGACCTGTTTCGTCCGTATTGAGTCCTGTATTGCCTGGGGGTCATACTCATTCGCTTGCGAAATTGAGCGGTAAAAGCACTTTGATCGCAGAACCCTAATTCTAATCCGATTTGGACCAGAGCTTTCTCGGTTTCACGCAGAAGTTTACAAGCTTTTTCAATTTTTACTCTAACTTGAAATTGTTGGGGAGATAATCCAGTAGCCTCTTTAAATCTACGATTCAATTGTCGATGCGATAGACCTATTTTTTTTGCCAGTTGAGGGATTGAGACAGGGTTATTTTTTTCATTTCTAAATTCCTTGGCTAAAGTTTCAACCTTGGAGTCCAGGCTGACAGTAAGACTTGATTTTTCATACCTTTGCACTGTTCCCATGATTCCCAAAACTTTCCCATCTAGATCAAAAACGGGAAATTTATTGGTTTGATACCATGCAGGAATACCCTGTTGGTTAAGGAAGAGCTCAACCAAGCCTGTTAGGGGCCGTCCGCTCTGCATAATGGTTTCGTCATCTTTTCTGAATTTACGAGCAAGGGGCTCGGGGAAAAGTTCAAAGTCATCTTTTCCGATGAGCTCAATTTCTGATCGGAGACCCAGCCTACGGAAGAAGTATGGGTTGGCGAATATTAAACGAAACCCTATATCCTTAACGAAAAAAGAAATTCCTTCCAGGGCTTCAAGCATCTGAAGAAAACTAGTAGGTGGTTGGATGTTTTCGAGAAACAACTTCTGTTCTTGAGAAAATAGGGAAATCTGCATATGGCGAACTTTCAATAAAATATGACGAAGTCAACCTATTGTTTCACGTCGATCTATGATAAGTTAGTTGCACATAATAAATGCTTCCTCTTTAAGTCTGGCTTCTTTTTTCAACAAATCCCCACTTCTTTTTTTATGAATATTGAAAGACCTACAATTGCGATAGTCGGACTCGGCTTTGGTGCCGAGTTCATTCCCATCTACCAGCGCCATCCCAATGCGGAGATCGTAGCTATTTGTCAGAGGAACGAGCAAAGCCTAAATAAAATTGCCGATGAGTACGGGATTGCCAAAAGATTTACCAATTACGAAAAATTGCTCGAAGATCCCGAGATTGATGCGGTTCATTTAAATACGCCCATTCCGCATCATGCAGAGGCAACCCTTGAGGGTATGCGGGCCGGGAAGCATGTGGCATGTACCGTGCCCATGGCTACTTCAGTCGAGGATTGCGAGGCCATCGTAAAACTTTCTGCGGAGAGTGGCATGAAATACATGATGATGGAGACCGTAGTCTATGCCCGGGAATTTCTCTACATGAAGGAACTCTACGAGAATGGAGAGCTTGGAAAGTTGCAGTTTCTCAAGGCTAGCCATCAACAGGACATGGATGGATGGCCAGGCTACTGGCCCGGTCTTCCTCCGATGCATTATGCCACCCATTGTGTTGGACCGGTTCTTGGCTTGGGTAGGCATGAGGCGGAGTATGTCAGTTGTTTCCCGAGCGGAACTATTCGCGAGGAAATGCACGGTCATTACAATTCCCCTTTCGCCGTGGAAACGACTCATCTCAAGTTCCGCAACAGTGACTTGAGTGCCCAGGTCTATCGTTCTCTGTTCGATGTGGCCCGTCAGTATCGTGAAAGTTTTGAAGTCTACGGATCCGAAAAGGCGGTCGAATGGCCCTTGGTCGAAGGTGAACCCCTGGTGGTGCATACAGCTAAGAAACCTGAACCGGAGATTCCCGAGAAGGTGGAGTGTCCAGACTTTGCCAAACTGCTGCCCCAAGAAATTGCTCCATTCACCACTGGAGGCGTTTATTCCAATGAGGATGGTGAAGAACATTTGAGTTTCACCCAGGGTGCCGGACATGGCGGTTCGCATCCTCATCTCGTTCACCAATTCGTACAACTCCTTCGTGGAGAAGGAGAGGGCTACCCCAATGCGGTGCAGTCCGCCAATATCACTCTTACCGGTATTCTCGCTCATCAGTCCGCCCTCAAGGGGGGGGAGCTCACTCGCTTGCCGGATTGGAGTATGAGTTCCTGATTTACTTGAACTTTGGTTCAAAGTGAAAATTCTGATAATAAGTTGGTTTTGTACCGTATCGGCTTCAATCTATGCGGCGCAAAAAAAGAATGTCTTATTCATCAGCATCGACGATCTTAATGACTACATTTCTCCTTTGGATAACCATCCTGGAATTAAGACTCCAAATTTCGACAGGTTGTCGAATCGATCGGTAACTTTTGCCAATGCTCATTGTGCTGCACCCGCCTGTCATCCTTCAAGGGTTGCGGTGATGACCGGCGTGCATCCATTCCGTTCCGGGATTTACCGGAATATGTTCCGAGCCCATGGTCCGCGTTGGCGGCATGAGTCCAAGGTTTTGGAAAATGTGGTGGTTCTATCCCAGCATTTTCGCGATCATGGATACTGGGCTGCCGGTGGAGGTAAGATTTTTCATACCCTGCAGTGGACTCCGGGCGATTCCCAGAATGATCCCGATGTCTGGGATGAATATCGGGGCGATCCGCTCGATCCCATTTCCAGGGATTGGCCCAGACCGGAAAGCACGGAAATTGACCAGAACGAGGGATTTATCGGTAAAAGACCACTCAGCAATCATTACTTTGGTGCCGCAGCTATCGAAAAGGATGACCAAACTTATGGCGATCATCTCGTAGTGGACTGGGCGATCGAGCGGATGAAAGAAAAGGGAGACCGACCCCTGTTTTTGGCCGTGGGATTATTTCGTCCTCACATTCCATTTGAAGTTTCCCAAAGGTGGTTTGATCTTTACCCGATTGAAAAAGTCCGGCTCCCTATGTACTTGAAAAATGACCTCGAGGATGCCCGTCCGCATGGGCGTATACATTGGCACCAGTGGGTTAGCCAAAACAAGCAATGGAAGCATTTGATGCGTGGCTATCTTGCCAGCATCAGTTATGTTGATCATCAGGTCGGTCGTTTGCTGGATGCCCTGGATTCATCAAGTCTAAAAAAGAATACCATTGTCGTTCTCTGGACGGATCATGGCTTTCATATTGGTGAAAAAGAGAACTGGGAAAAATTTGCCTTATGGGATCAGACAACCCGAGTACCATTATTTATACATGCGCCTGGAGTCAGTAAGGATGGAGTAAAAACCCGTTATCCGGTCACCCTGACCGATTTATATCCTACACTGTGCGAACTGGCTGGCCTGCCGGTTCCCAAGCAGTGTGACGGAAAGTCTTTGGTTTCCCAGCTGAGGAATCCGGAAAAAAGGGGAAAATCACTTTCCCTGACCTCCTTCCAGTTTCAGGGAGATTCTGCTCCCTCTCATGCGGTTTCGGATCGCCGCTATCGCCTGATTCAATACCCCGATGGATTTGAGGAATTATATGATTTGGAAAAGGACAGCCATGAATTCCACAACCTGAGCGAAGATCTAAATTTTTCAGAAGTCAAAAAGAGATTATCCTTGGGAATTCCCACCAAGTCGGCAGCCATGGTTGGAATCCCCCAAAGCTCTCCCTACAATTTAATCCGTCATTTCAGATGAAACTGCTTTTCCATAATTTAAAATGCACCTGTTTGCTAAGCTTAAGTTGCTGGCAATTATCCCTGCAATCACTCGGAAATTCCCTTAATTCTCAACTGAATCATATTTTCAACTCCTTGACCCAAACCGAAGATTCTGCGGTACAGGCATCGATTCTTCGTGGTACGCTCGACGGACTATCCGGCAAGCGGGATCTTGCAGCACCTGCCTTATGGAAGTCGTTGCGTATTAAACTGGGTCGATCTGAAAATCCGGAAGTTGTTAAGTTGGCTGACCAGCTCAGTCAAATTTTTGGAGATCTTTCCGTGAGTGAGGATGCACTGAAACTTGTGCTCAACGGAGATGCGAATCTCGATGACCGAAAGAGAGCTCTTACCGGTTTGGTGGCAATGCGATTTCAGAAGCTTCCGAGTAAGCTCAATTTATTACTGGATAGCCGTTTAAGGGTGGATGCAATTCGGGCCTATTCTTTTTTTAATTACCCGGAAGCTCCCAATGAACTGATTTCCAAATATCAGAATTTTAATACCGTTGCCAAACGGGCAACCATTGATACCCTGTCATCGAGTCATTTCTATGCCAAGGCATTGCTCGAGGCGTTGCGAAACGGAAAGATCAACAAATCGGAAGTTCCAAATTACACCGCCCGTAATTTGCGAAAAATGCTGGGTGTTGCCTTCGACAAAGTATACGGAAAGATTCTGGAAATGGGCGAGCTTTCCGAAATCAGCAAAAAACCGGTTAAACCGGTACCCGACGGTTTTGCGGAAGCCCGCCTGATCGAGGTGGGTGTGTTACCGGGTCTCAAGTTTAACACCTCCCGTATTGAGGCAAAAACAGGGGAAAAAATTGTTTTTGTCTTCCCTAACGACGATTCCAGCGGCATGGTACACAATTTGGCCATCATCACTCCGGGTTCAAGCCAGACCGTCATGGAAGCGGCGGTTGCCATGGGAGCGGCAGGGCTGAAGAAAAATTTCATTCCGGAAATACCCGAACTGCTCGCCTCTACACCACAAGTTGCCCAAGGCATGAAATACACCCTCTATTTCGCGGTGCCGGAAGAACCTGGGGACTACCATTTTATCTGCACTTATCCCGGTCATGGTTTAATTATGCAGGGAATCTTCGCTGTTGAATAGCCGATCCTATGGATATACCCTTTATCTATGCATGATCCAAGAGATACAAAATAAATTGATTCCAAGTTCCCTCGCCTGCATAAGAACCGTAAAATCAACCCTGCTACCATGAAGTCTTATGTCTTACCTTTCCTTTTGATTCTTCCTCTCTTCCTAATGTGGGCGGAGCCTAAGACCAGTGACGCACCCTTTCTCACTCCCGAAGAGGCCATTACCAAGATGAAGACTCTGAAAGGTTTTGAGGTCAAGGCCTTCGTGGCCGAGCCGGACATTGGCGAAGCCATAGCTTTTTGTTTTGATTTCCGCGGGCGGCTTTGGACCTTGGAAAATTACAATTATCAAACCCGGAAAAAACATAGCGCCGACATGCGAAACCGCATTCAAATTTTTGAGGATGTGGACGCGGATGGTGTTTTTGATAAGAAGAAGACTTTTACCGAAAACCTTTCTTTCAGCTCTGGTATTGCTGTGGGTATGGGCGGGGTCTATGTTGGCATGCCTCCCGAACTGATCTTCATTCCTGATGCCGACGGGGATGACAAACCCGATGGTCCTCATGAAGTCCTGCTCGATGGCTGGGGCATTCAGGATCGTCATGAAACCCTAAACAGTTTCATATGGGGTCCGGACGGTTGGCTGTATGGATGTCATGGTGTTTTTACCCAATCGCTGGTTGGAAGTCCGGGTGCCAAGGAGGAAGACCGGAAATTCATTGATGCCGGGATCTGGCGCTTTCATCCCCATTCCAAGGAGTTTGAGATTTTTGCCGAGGGTCTATCCAACCCTTGGGGCTTTGATTTTAATGATATGGGGCAGGGCTTTGCCACCTGTTGTGTGATTCCCCATCTCTTCCATGTCGTGCAGGGAGGTGTTTATCATAAGCAAAGTAAGCAGAATGTGAATCCCTATGTGTACGATAATATCAAGACTATTCGCGACCATGTTCATAAGTCTGCTCATGGGGGTGCCCGTTTCTACTTGGCGGATGTTTTTCCTGAGAAATACCGCGATCAACTTTTCATGTGCAATATTCATCAACATGCGGTTTTAATCGACTACATGGTGCCCAAGGGGTCGAGCTTCATCGGCAAGCATGGTCCTGACTTCCTGCTCGCAAACGATTTGGCCTGGGTAGGATTCAGTGTGGATACCGGTCCAGACGGTGGGATTTACATTTTGGATTGGCACGATCAAAATATCTGCGGAAATGAGATTCGATTCGCCAATTCAGCTCGAGTCTACCGCATTATGCCCAAAGGAGTGAAAGGTCCTAAAGCCTTCGATTTGAATAAGCTTAGTGATGTCGAACTTGTTGAGATGCAGGCACATTCTAATGACTGGTATGTTCGTCAGTCCCGCACGATTCTTCATCACCGCACGATTTCCGGTACGCTCAGCAACTCCTCTGTTCATCTAAAACTCAAGTCCATGCTGAAAAATGCCAAAACCGTTGGTAAACGCTTGCGTGCTTTATGGGCTCTTCATGTGACTAATGGAATTACTGAGGAGCATGGGCTTTCCCTCCTCAGTGATTCCGAGGAGTACATTCGGGCCTGGACCATTCAATTACTCGCTGAAAACAAACATCCTTCCGAAGTGATACGCTCAAAATTTGCACAAATGGCAAAATCGGAAAAGTCGCCCGTGGTGCGACTCTATCTGGCTAGCGCCCTCCAGCGTATGCCTCATGATCAGCGCTGGAATATTTTGGAATCCTTATCCAAGTTTGGGGAAGATATGGAAGATAACAACATTCCTCGCATGCTTTGGTTGGCCTTGGAGCCCATGGTGGTCCAAAACCCGCAAAAGTCCATGGCTTTGGCCTCTGCATCCGACCTTCCCCGATTACAGGAGTTCACGCCCCGCCGACTGCTCGGTGGAAAAACCGTTCACAAGTCCAACCAACCGCAGTCCTCAAAATCAAACCTGGCCAATTGGCAAAAACTGATTCAAAAAGCGGCTCATAAATTTTCCATTAACGGCTCAGGAGAGGGTGGAGTGGTACGCTTTGAGAGCTTTCGCAATAAGACTGCCACCCGAACCCATCCGATTTGGAAAAGAGTTCCCTCGATCCTGAGTCGCAAGTTGAAGATACAAGAAGATTTGAAAACGATTCTGCATGCCACCGTCAGCCATCACCCACATGGAGACTGGGAATTACGGGTTAAGATAAACGGAAAGATCGTCTCCAAGGCCGAAGTTTCTTCCAGGACAGTAATTGATGAATGGCTTACGCACGAAGTGGATTTATCTCATTACGCGGGTAAAGAGATCCATCTTCAATTGGAGAATTATCCTACAGATTGGCGAAACGAGTGGGGCTACTGGCATGAAGTCAAACTGAGCACGATGCCTCTTGCTAGTCTCAAAAACTCAGTGGCTCCCAAAAAGAAAAAGGTGGTCTTTATTTCAGGCAAGCCCAGCCACGGGTGGATGAAGCACGAGCATCGGGCGGGAAATATGATTCTGGCCAAGCGGTTGAACGAGTCCGATTTGCCCATCAAGGCTGTGGTCTTGGAGGACATAGGGTATCCCAAGGATGAATCCGTTCTCCATGATGCCTCCACCATCGTGGTCTTTTGTACCGGGCATGGGAATCACTTACTCAATCCTAAGCTTAAGGAATTTGATGCCCTGATGAAAAAAGGAATTGGAGTGATCATGATCCACTGGGCAACCGAAGCGGTCAGTGGAGCTCCTGGAGATAAGTTTCTCCAATGGATGGGTGGCTTCTGTGACCTTAACTGGTCGGTGAATCCTCATTGGAAACCAAACTTTATGCCCCGCAAGCATTCTATTTGGAACGGTGTACAACCCTTTAGTGTGGATGATGAGTGGTATTATCATATGCGTTTCGTAGAGGATCGAACCGGATTTACTGCCATTCTCACCGATGTCCCCCCCCTGGAAACCCTGAAGCGACCGGATGGTATACGCAGTGGAAACCCGGCGGTACGCAAGGCAGTGGCCAATGGGGAGAGCCAACATGTTGCCTGGGCCTATGAACGACCAGAAGGTGGGCGAGGCTTTGGATTTACCGGCGGGCATAATCATGTTAGCTGGCAAGACGATAATTATCGTAAGATTATGCTCAATGCGATTCTTTGGACTGCCGGTATGGAAGTACCTGAAGATGGGGTGAGCTCATCCACTCCGGATCACATTGAGATTGAAGCCAACTTGGATCCGGTCATTGTGAAGAAAAAGAAGTCGTGAGAGCATTCTCACGATCTTTGCTCTTTTTTCTATCGGTATGGATTTTATCCGCGGATCAGCGTCCCAATATTCTTTTTTGCATATCCGATGATCAGTCCTACGCCCATACCGGAGCGAATGGAGACCCGGTAGTTAAGACCCCTGCATTTGACCGGGTTGCGAGGGAGGGAATCCGTTTTACCCAAGCATTTTGCGACGCGCCTACCTGTGGCCCGTCCCGCAGTGCCATCCTTACCGGCCAGCCGATCTGGCGATTGGAAGAAGCGGGTAACCTTTGGAGCACACTTCCAAAGAAGTTCATCACCTACCCGGAGGCCTTGGCCCAGGCTGGGTATTCGGTAGGTTTCACCGGGAAAGCGTGGAGCCCCGGGCGTCTCTCTGCGGGCGGGCGTGATACCAATCCCGCCGGTATGGAGTTTGATAATAGAAAACTAAAGCCGCCATTCAAATGGATCAGGAATACGGACTACGCCGCTAACTTTGATGATTTTCTCGCACAGGTAAAAGAGGGGCAACCCTTTTGCTTCTGGCTGGGAACGAGTGAACCTCACCGAGCATATGAAAGGGGAGCAGGAAAACGTACTGGAAAGGACGAGGCCAATGTGATTGTTCCCGGAATTTTTCCCGACAATTTTATCGTTCGGAATGATATCCTCGATTATTTTGTTGAAGTTGAATATTTCGACAAGATGGTCGTCCGTGCCATTGATTCCCTCGAAAAGCTTGGTCAATTGGATAACACCATCGTGGTAGTAACCAGTGATCATGGTATGCCATTCCCTAGAGCCAAAGCCAGTTTATACGATGCCGGTACTCATGTTCCACTCGCCATTCGTTGGCCCAAAGGAATTCGAAAACCCGGACGGGTTTCTCAAGCATTGGTAAACTTGAGTGACCTGGGTCCCACTTTTTTGCAGGCTGCCGGAATTTCGGTTCCCAAAATGATGACCGGAAAAGGACTGGCGGATATATTTAAAGATAAGACCAAGATAGTAAGAGAATCTGCTTTTATTGCCATGGAAAGACATGCCGGTTGCCGGGAGGGTGGCAAGGGATATCCCTGCCGGGCCATCCGGACAAAGGATTATCTTTACATTAGGAATTTTGACCCTGGTCGTTGGCCGGCTGGATCTCCTGAAAGAAAACATTGTGTTCGTCACATCCGCTACGGAGAAGTGGATCCTTCACCCACTAAAACCGTGATGATGGATGATCCCAAATATTCCAAGTTCGCAAATCTTGCTTTTGGAAAGCGACCCGCAGAGGAACTCTACAGGATCTCGGATGATCAGTATCAACTTCGCAACCATGCCGACCAAAGTGAATTTGAGGAAATTCTTTCCCAACTTAGAAAACGACTCCATCAGCATCTCACAAAGACCGGAGATCCTAGGCTTACCGGTAAACCGGCTTTGTGGGACTATTATCCCTTCTACAGGGCTCCCAAGTTTCCCGGTTGGAAGGTTGACCCCATGCCAACATCCTTTAATCCCTAGGAATCAAATTCATCTTTAAGCTGCATGGAAATCAAAAGACTTAGATGCATATCTTACTACTTTTCAGGAATTCCGCATTACACTTCGTGAACAACCAAGTGCGAAATTCTTTTTTAATAGGTGTTCTTGCTTGTCTTTGCTTGCCAGTCGTTGCCCGTCCCAATGTCTTAATCATTATGACTGACGATCAGGGATATCCCGAAATCTCCGCTCATGGCAATCCGGTCCTGCAGACCCCAAATCTCGACCGTCTTTATCAGCAGAGCATTCGTCTGTCCGATTATCATGTGGCACCCATGTGTACTCCCACCCGTGGTCAACTTCTTACCGGTTTGGATGCTGCTCGAAACGGAGCGGTTAATGTCAGCAGCGGTCGGGCCCTCCTTCGACCCGAAGTTTCCACCATTGCCGATTTTTACGGGGAAGCGGGCTATTCTACGGGAGTGTTTGGAAAATGGCACCTCGGAGCCAATTATCCCTTCAGGCCACAGGACCGGGGTTTTCAGGAAAGTGTCTGGTATCCTTCATCATCGATTCCCTCCGTTCCCGCCTATTGGGGTAATGATTATTTTGACGATGTTTACATTCAAAACGGGAAGGAAAAGCGGTTCAAAGGCTATTGTGCGGACGTTTTTTTTAATGAGGCGAAGCGATTTATGTCGCAGTCTGCGAAAAGTAATAAGCCGTTCATGTGTTATCTTGCCACTAACACCCCACACGGTCCCTTCTGGCCAAAGGAAGAGGACCGAGAGGAGATTGCCAAGCTGCTTGCTCAGACCAAATTCGATCACTTGGATATTGGTCTCAAAAAACGCCTCGCTCTCTATTTGGGGATGATCCGCAATATCGACTGGAATATGGGCAAGCTCATGAAATTCTTGGAAGACGAGAACCTGGCCGAAGATACGATTTTAATCTTCAAGACCGACAATGGAAGTCTACTCGGGCCCCAGTATTTCAATGCCGGTATGCGGGGAAAAAAAACCGAGATCTGGGAGGGTGGACATCGGGTACCCTGTTTTATTCGCTGGCCAAAAGGTGGATTTGGTAAACCCCGCGATGTGAGTGGCCTTACTCAGGTTCAGGACCTGTTGCCCACCCTGTTGGATTTATGCGGAATCAAACCTAAGAAAAATGCCAAGTTTGACGGCATCAGTCTGGCCACTGTCCTTCAAGGGAAAGAACAGGTTCCCCAGAATCGTATTCTAATCATTAACTACAGTCGCATGCCTGGGTTTTCCAATTACCCTTCGCCTCATTCTCAGACTCAGATGCGGGCCGATCAGGCTGCGGTGCTCTGGAAACGCTGGCGACTGCTTGAAGATCGTGAACTCTATGACCTCGCATCGGACCCCTTGCAGCAGGAAAATGTAATTGATCATTACCCCACAGTGGTGGCCAAAATGCGCCGGCAATTATACTCCTGGTGGGAAGGGGTGAAGGATTTGGCAAATCAGGAACAGAGGATAATCGTAGGATCCAAGTACGAGAACCCGAGCAAATTATCAGCCACCGAATGGCTCGATGTCTTTGTCGATCAGCAGGGGCAAATCCGGAGGGGAGTATTGAAAAATGGATATTGGCTCATTGATGTGGCGAGGGCAGGAGAGTACGAGATTGAGCTGCGACGCTGGCCCAAGGAAGCGGGCGGAACAGTCAGCGGAACCTTGCCTGATGGCAGTGGCACGGCCTTGCCCATCACTCAGGCAATGTTATTCGTCAGCGGACATAACCACTTGAAGATTTCTGAAAAGAAGTCCTACCAGTTCGAAGGTTTAACCAAACGGGTCACACCCAAGGACAAGGGTGTAATCTTCACCATGAACCTGAAGAAAGGCCCAACCGCTCTCCATACCTGGTTTAAGGGGAGAGATGGAATCATGCTGAGTGCTTATTATGCTTATGTTAACCGCAAAGGAGATGCCAAATGAGAAATGTAAATTCATTTTTTCTTTGTCTATTCGCTTTTGGTACTTTTCAGATTTCGGCTGGGAAGCCAAATGTTGTTTTCTTTCTCGTCGATGACCTAGGCTGGTCCGATGTGGCTTGTTACGGATCCTCTTTTTATGAAACGCCTCATATTGACCAATTGGCCAAGGAGGGGGTGAAGTTTACCTCCGGGTATGCTGCCTGTCATGTTTGTTCCCCCACCCGGGCTAGCATTCTCACTGGGAAGTATCCTGCCACTATGAACTTAACTGAGTGGCTCAATGGTCGATCCGATCGACCATACCAGATATTATTAAACCCGGACAAAGCCATGGCTCTGGATCCCAAGGAGAACACTCTGGCTGAGGTTTTGAAGAAGGAAGGTTACGCCACCGCACTGTTTGGTAAGTGGCACTTGGGCAGGGACACCAGTCCAACCGAACATGGCTTTGATCTTCATGTTCCCCATTCCGTGAATTCCAACCTGGGCCGGAGGGGATTCTACAATCCCAAGAAAATTCCCGGTCTGGATGGAGGCGAGTATGTCACCGATCGCCTGGCGGAATTGGCGGCCAACTACATCGATGACAACAAGGACAAGCCATTCCTTCTCTTCATGTCCCACTTCTCGGTCCATGATCCCATTCATGGTCGTCCGGACCTCGTGGAAAAATACAAAAAGAAATTGGCAAGAATGAAACCCCAGCCCGGGCCCGATTATATTCTCGAAGGCAACCCGGATAGCCAAACATTTCCCACCCGGGCCGAATTGGACGAACTGATCAAACGCCCTCTTTATGCCAATAGTTATAAATCCTACCCCAATGATTTGGTGAAAGTGAAACAGAAGCAGGATAATGTCCAGTTCGCTGGAATGGTGGAAGCGGTGGATCAGAGCCTGGGTACCTTGATGGCTAAGTTAAAGGAGCATGGCTTGGTGGAAAACACCATTGTATTCTTTATGTCTGACAATGGGGGTATGTCGGTGATGAATGGAACCCCGGCCCGGGTGGTTCCTCAAAAACTATTGGATACCGCGACTTCGAGTTCCAATCTTCCCTTGCGTGGAGCTAAAGGCTGGTTATATGAAGGCGGGGTTCGGGTTCCCATGATTGTGAAATGGCCTCATCAGGGAAGGCAGAATATCATCTGCGATGAACCGGTTATCAGCACTGATTTTTACCCCACCATTTTGGAAATGCTTGGTTTTCCATACGATCCCAAGAAGATTGATGGCAAGAGCATAACTCGTTTAGTTAAAGGTAAGAAAATGGATCGTGGGCCAATTTATTGGCATTTTCCACATTACAGTAACCATGGGATGCAAAGTCCGGGAGGTGCGATTCGGGACGGGGATTACAAACTGCTTGAATATTTTGAAAATGGAACCGTTCAAGTGTTTAACCTGGTCAAGGATATTGGAGAGCAAAAAGACCTCGCCAAGATCGAGGTTGAGAAAGCCAATAAGCTGCTCCGCAAACTTCATCGTTGGCGTAACCGGGTGGGTGCCCAGATGATGAAGCCAAACCCGAATTACGATTCTACTGCGGACTTTTGGTCAGGTAGGAAGTAACCAGAAAAACTTGTATGAGCATAATAGTCTTTTCCATTAGCCTCTTTTGGTTTGTCTCGAATGGATGGGCTAAAGATGCGGGTTGGCCTAGTCAGGAGATTTATTCCGGATCCCATGTAAATTCGGCGACTGCCCATGATTATGACGGAGATGAGAAACAGGAAATTCTCTTCTCGGCTGAAGGAAAATTCTTTATGTATTTGGGTCCTGAATATGACCAGCCCTTCGTATTTGCCGAAGCCACGCCCAAATATGCAAAGATGAAACCCCGCTGTATTCATTGTGTCCTTCATGATGTTGATGGGGATGGGGATCTTGACTTTGTGGGTTCTTATGTTCGGGAAGTGTTCTGGCTTGAATGCCCCGATCAAAATCCGACCAACACTACTTGGGAAATGCACCTGATAACCGATGAGATCTTTGGAGTTCATTGCCTTCGTTCCTTCGATATCAACCAGGATGGTAAGAATGATTTGATCACCAATGATTTTAGCGATGACAAGGGACCTTATTCCCGATCGGTTTGTTGGCTTAAGCCCAAGCTTAGAAAAAAGAAACCTATGGAGTGGACGATCATTCCCCTGGCCAAAGGGACGGCTCAGGGAGGCAGTCATTACTTCGACTTTGGGGATGTTAACGAAGACGGGCGAATTGACTTTGCCATGGGGGCCAAGGGTAAGCCCTTTGAAAACGGAAATTATTTCGCCGTTTATTATTCACAGGCGGATATTACCAAGCCCTGGCGAAAGGAATTGCTACCTGGAGCCGGAGAACAATTTGGAGCTACGCATGCTGCCCCTGCGGATGTGAATGGGGACGGTAAGATCGACATCCTAGCAACCCGTGGTCACGGCGTGGGGGTATTATGGTTTGAGGCTCCCGAGTGGAAACAGCATATGATTGATGATACCATTGATTCCACGCACTCGACCGATTTTGGAGATATTGATGGAGATGGTGATATGGATATGAGTACCGTTGGATATGAATCCAAGCTGGCAGTCTGGTACGAAAATGATGGCAAGGGAAACTTCACCCGCCATATTCTAAGTCGCGATCAAATGGCCTACGATACCATGATCTCCGATCTGGATGGTGACGGGCACAAAGATATCCTGGTGGCCGGCCAGCGTAGCCATAATGTCGTTTGGTTTAAAAACCCGGCTAAGTAAAGAGCTGCAGTCAAAAATTATTTTAAAGCGGGCCGTTGAGATCGTGCCGCTTAAAAAAGTCCCAAAGTAACTGGTTGGTATCCGAACCATTGAGATCAAGATTGAACCAGACATGTCCGCCATTAATCACTTTGTAATGTTCGACCCACGCAGTGCCGTTACTATCGGAGTAGACGGATTTTTCCACGCTAAGATTGCCGGAATTCATGGTAGTGACCACCGGTGTAGTACTTGCTCCATTCCAAGCGGCCCAGGAGGTGAGAGTATCGGTGGTGGATGTACTCCCATCCCCACCTGAGTAGGCTAGTACATAATCGGCAGTGCCGTGAAGATTGATCATGGGGACGGGGTTGGTGGGATCAGGATTACCATCGAGCATCGTACCGGAAACGGATCCGATGGCAGCGATCTGGTCGCTCATCAATCCGCCTAGAAAATAGGACATCATGCCGCCGTTTGAATAGCCACAGGCGTAGATACGGTTGGCATTTACTTTGTAGTTAGTGGAAATGGATGTGATCATGGCACTTACAAAACCCGTATCATCAGCACTGCTTTTGTTGTCTCCACCGGGCAGGGAGGTATTCCAATGACCGGATCCTGTACTGTCGGGGGAGCCCTGAGGATAACAGAGAAGAAAATTTTCCTGGTCGGCAAGCACACGCATATCCGCAGTTGCAAGATGACCACTGCTGGTACCGCCGTAACCATGAAAGTTAAACAGGAGGGGGACCGCTGAACCACCATCGTATGAACTGGGAACATAAAGTAAATATTCCCGGGTAAGCCCATCGAGCTGTAAACTGAGACTTTTAGAATCTTCAGATGAATTGGAGGACTTGTCTTTGGATGAATCATCCGATTTGTTGTAATAATCCCACCAATTTTCATATCCAGATTTATCGGTTGAGTCGCTCTTGGAGTCTTCACTGGAAGTCCCAACCACAGATACAGCAGTCCATTTGTCTAAGTCTTGATCATAGAGATACCAAGTCTGGTTTGAATCTTTCCAACGGTAAAATTTTCCGTCAGTTCCTGCATGCCAGTAGTGCCAGCCTTGATCCTCGTCACTGTAAACCCAGGGGAATGCACCGTGCCAGTTCCATTGGGTATGATTATTTTCTGCATTCAACCAAACACAGAATGTCAGTAGCGTACTGATTTTGCCCAGTCTAGGGTGAAGAAGTAACTGTTTGGATTGAAACATGATTTAAGAAAGTCTTCCGCGGTAAGATAGTCAAATCGTTTGGTTTATTTCCTACTCTCTATCTTGACGATGCCTGTTCAACTGGTTTGAAAGAATTTTATGCCCATTCATGCAAACCGAAAATTATCCTGTCTTTTGATATTTCTATTAATTTTCTTAGGCTCGGTATTTTCCAGGGAGTCGGATTTAAGGGTAATGAGTTTCAATATCCGGCTAGGCGTGGCCAATGATGGTGAGAATCACTGGGACAAGAGAAAAGAATTGGTGCTTAAAACCATTGAGAATTTCGAACCCGATCTTCTGGGTTTACAGGAGGTTTGGGAGGTGCAGGAGGAATACCTGAAAGAAAGGCTTTCCGATTATGCTTATTATGGGAGAAGTCGTCGTATGGAACTAGGAGAGCAATGTGCCATCATGTATCGCAAGGATCGATATGAAATGCTGGAGGGAAAAACTTTCTGGTTGTCGGAAACACCCGACATCGTTGAAAGTAAAAGCTGGGATTCCTCCCTGCCCAGGATCGCCAACTGGACTTTGTTAAGGGATAAAATGAATGACAAACAGGAAATCTTTTTCATCAACACTCATTTTGATCATAAGGGAAGAGAATCGAGAAAAAAAGCGGCTCTTCTTTTGAAAAAAAGGATTCAAGATTTGCACGAAGATGCCCGGGTGATTCTAACCGGGGATTTTAATGCTAAAGAAGGAAGTGACCCTTATTTAAGATTGGTAGGGGGGAGAATAGTCGATACTTTCAGGGTCATACATACCAGACATACCACAGAAGAGAGCACCTTGAGCGGTTGGAATGGAAGAACCTCCGGTAATCGAATTGACTGGGTTCTGTGCACGAGAAATTTTCGTGTCTTATCAGCAAACATTGATCGTTCAGAGTTCGGGGGGAGATATCCGTCCGATCATTATCCGGTGACTGCCACACTTAAACTACGGAAGTAGGGATTAAATGAAAATTGCAATACTAGTCACGATCACTCCAGATCCAGAAAATTTGAACTGGTGGGCACTTGATAACAAGGGGAAGCAATTAGCGTATCAGCACACCAATCCGGCATAGGAGCAAGAACGACGAGCAAGAAGTTAGACTTTCTTTACTAAAAAGAATCTCATTAATACTGGAACAATAGAAAGATCACCGGAACTTAAATACATCGGGGTGTTGTTCTTGGACACCAATGGGATTGATCTGGATTATGCACCGCTTAGCAAACCAAAAAATTTAAAATCCTTAGCTGCCTAAAATTCTCTTTTGCCTGGGATATCTTGAAATCGCTAGTTTCTTTCTTTTGTTGGAGCATGGTTGAGAGATTTAAGAATGTTTACTCCAATGCCCTCTAAGCTTTCAAATTCATTGATGAAAGATTTAAATGTGATGGTAGCTTGAGTTATTTTTTGGTCAAAAAAAATAAAGTGGGTTGACAACCCATACCGAAAAAATGGAAAATCAGGTCAGAATGCATGCAATAAGTAAAATGGGTAACTGATCCATAGACTATTTTTTATTTGTAATATGAACGAAAATCTCCTTTTATCTTAGTTCGTATTTTACGAACCCCAAACTCAAAACATAAAATATATCCTGTGAAAACGAAAAACATCCTACTCATACTATTAAGTTCAATCTTCATCCCATTTGTGACATTTGCGGATGACCATGCAGAAGAAGAACCTGAAGCAACTGAAATTGTTTACGACGGTTCCCTTCTTCCAGACGACTTTGTGGGAGTAAGTTTCTGGCTTGCTACGGCCATGATGCTCGCCGCCACGGTATTTTTCTTCATCGAGCGTGATCGCGTTAAGGGTAAATGGAAAACTTCCCTAACAGTGGCTGGACTGGTAACCGGTATTGCATTTTGGCATTACATGTACATGAGAGAAGTTTGGGTCAACACTGGAACAAGTCCCACAGTTTTTAGATATATTGATTGGCTTATCACTGTACCACTACAGATTGTCGAGTTTTATTTAATTCTCGCAGCAGTTACCAAGGTGAGCGTGGAACTTTTTTGGAAGTTACTTATCGCTTCAATTGTTATGTTGGTTGGTGGGTATGCTGGGGAAGCTGGCTATGCAGATGTCGGTCCTGCTTTTGTCGTCGGCATGGCTGGTTGGCTTTACATAATCTACGAAATTTTCAAAGGGGAAGCTTCCAAGCTCAACGAAAACAGCGGTAATGCAGCCAGTCAGCAGGCATTTAAAACCATTCGTGCTATTGTAACCTTTGGCTGGGCTATTTATCCGCTAGGTTATTATATCGCCTATATGGGTGGTGGAAGCAATGACAGCGAAGCATTAAACATTATTTACAATTTGGCAGATTTGGTAAACAAGGCAGCCTTTGGACTTGCCATCTGGGTCGCAGCTGTAAGCGATAGCGAGAGCGAACAGACAGTTTAATTTTCCACTAGATACACAATCTATGGATTGTAGTTTAGACTTCCTGAGCCGTCTTCAATGGCGGCTCAGGAACTACTTTTGTGAAGATCCCATACTCAGGGACTTTGTGGAAGACCCGTATTTCTGGTCTGGTCAAAAAGTTCGTGCCAAAATTTGTTTCTCCGTTGGTAAATCTTTTGGCCTGAAAGAAGATTTGCTACTAGACATAGCTGCTTTCACTGACCTTCTTCACAATGCCAGTCTCATCCATGATGATTTGATAGACGATGATGCAGAGAGAAGGGGATATGAAACCCCGTGGAAAAAATACGGTAAAGAAAAAGCACTCTTACTAGGAGACTTACTGATTGCCAAATCATTGAAAGTCTCAGCCCTCATTAGCATCGAACCAACAGTAAAGGCTTCTTGGTCATCGGAAATATCAAACTGTGTCTATACTGCGGTCAAGGGTGCTTTCAAAGAATTAGACTTTTCATCCAAAATTACAAGCGATGTGCTTTCAGGCTACACAGAAATGTCTCGAGAAAAAACCGGGGTCATGTTTGCCCTGCCTGCCCGTTGTGTGGCTATCGCAGCCAGAAAAAACCAATTGGTCCTTAATTCTATTACTGAAATCTTCACAAACTTGGCGGTCGCTTACCAAATCCGTGATGATCAGTCTGATTATTATGGAATCAAAAAAGGTCGCAGGAATCCATCCGACTTTCAGAATAATAGACCCAATTTATACTACCTTTTGGAAAATTCAGCTTCCTACGATGGGAAACATCAAGAATTTATTGAAGATTTTCAAGTAAGCCTGATTACATCTGCAATGGACTTAGCTAAACTCCATGTCCCTGAAATGAGCGATTTTTTTACCGGTGTTATTAAACCGTTCATCACCCTCACTTCTCCCATTCAGCCAGCCAGAAAAATCTTGGGTAATTCCTAACTATTGATCGTTTGGGTAACCCCTCCGCACATAAGTGATCAACGGGAACCATCCCTGTCCCCCCCGTAAAGCCATTGTTGTTGGTGCCGGTTTTGGCGGCCTAGCCATGAGTTTACGACTTAGAAGACTTGGCTATGAAGTCTCCGTGGTTGATAATAATCCAAAAGCGGGTGGTCGGGCCCAAGTATACGAAATAGAGGAATATAAATTTGATGGAGGCCCAACAGTCATAACAGCTCCTTTTTTGTTTGATGAACTATTCGAGCTGTATGGTAAAAAAAGATCGGATTATGTAGATTTTCTTCCTGTTGAGCCTTGGTATCGGTTTGAGTTTGTGGATGGTTCAAAATTGGACTACGGAGGACGTCTTGAAGATACTATCGCCGAGATCAACCGTCTTTCTCCTGGTGAAGGGTCGGGATATGAAAAACTGGTCGACTTCTCCAAAAACATATTTGCCGTGGGTTTTGAAAAACTGGCGGATCAACCTTTTCATCGATTCCGGACTATGATTTTTCAAGTTCCGGCTCTTCTCGCCCTAAAAAGCTACCTTTCAGTTTATTCCCTGGTTGGCAATTTTCTTAAGGATGACCGTTTACGCCGGGCATTTAGTATTCATCCCCTTTTAGTCGGAGGAAATCCTCTGCAAACCACTTCCATTTATTGCCTTATTCATTACTTGGAAAGAAAATGGGGAGTTTGGTTCCCCAAAGGAGGAACCGGAGCATTGGTCCAAGCCTTGGTAACATTAATGAGGGAAGCGGGGGTTAAACTTGAGCTCAATCAGCAAGTAAATGAGGTGCTTGTCGAGGGGAAAAAAGCCTCGGGTATTCGTCTGCAGTCAGGGGAGCTAAAATCTGCCGACTTGATCGTTTTTGACGCCGATCCTCCTAAGGTATACCGGGATTTAATTCCCGCCAAGCACCGATCGAAATGGACGGACAAAAGACTCGGTCGCCTCTCATTTTCCATGGGCCTATTTGTTTGGTATTTTGGAACGAGTCGTTCTTATCCCGGTGTCGAGCATCATACCATCATCATGGGAAAGGCTTTCAAGGAATTGCTCAAAGATATTTACGGTCGGAAAATCCTTTCCGATGATCTGAGTCTTTACCTGCACCGCCCGTCAGCGACGGATCCGAGTATGGCCCCGAAGGACGGCGATGCTTTTTATGTGCTGGCACCAGTCCCCAATAAGCTGGCCAATATTGATTGGCGGGAGGCGGGGGAGCGGATTCGCATGCAAGTGCAGACTCAGTTGGAGAAAACCCTGCTTCCCGGCCTGGGAGACTGCCTCAAAGTTTCTCATTTTGTGACTCCAGACGATTTTGAAGGTAAATTTAACACTTTATGGGGTAGCGGGTTTTCGATAGCCCCTCTCTTTCGGCAATCCGCATGGTTTCGTTTTCATAACCGGTCAGAAGACCTGGAGAATCTTTATTTCTGCGGCGCGGGTACGCACCCCGGAGCCGGAGTTCCGGGAGTGGTCTCTTCGGCTAAGGTGGTGGAAAAACTGGTACCCCCTTCCCGACTCGGTGAGGAGGTTGCATTTCACCGGATTTTCCGCTCCAAAAGTCGTACCTTCTCGCTTGCTTCCTTCCTGCTACCGAAGGAAAGAGCTGAAGCTGTTTTTAGGTTATATTATGTTTGCAGGACCCTGGATGATTGGGCGGACGAGGGGGAAGGGGAGAAACTGAAGGAAGCGATGACCTGTTGGAAAAATCATCATCCGCACGAACTCCTTGACCATTATCGATTCCTTCAGGCCAGGTGGGGTTTGGCCTCGTTGCCTCTGACAGAATTAATGGAAGCGATGATCGGTGAACAGAACCGTGTGCGGGTTCAATCGGAAGCTGAGCTGATTAAATATTGTCATGGAGTGGCAGGAACGATTGGATTGATGACTTGTCCAATTTTTGGAGTTACGGATACAGAAGCCTTGCAGCATGCCGATGATCTGGGTATCGCGATGCAACTTACAAATATCTGCCGGGATGTTCATGAAGATGCGGAAAAAGACAGGATTTACCTACCCGCAGATTTTTTTGAAAACTTACCCACCGTTTCCACCCTGCTATCAGAGAATTCAAAATCTCTGGCAGAAATTAATCTAGTTAAGAGCCGCCTGCTCAGGCTTGCGGATCAAAGGTATGCCAGTGGAGAAGCAGGAATTCGTTATCTACCGCTAAGAATGAGGATTGTGGTCCGCTGGGCGGGTCGCATGTATCAGGAAATTGGTGAACTTATTAAAAAAGATCCGTCTTTCTATCATGCAAACCGGGCAGTGGTAACAGGGACGAAAAAAATGAGAATCTTACTACCCTCCTTCTTTCGGGCCTTTGTATCCTGATAAAATATGACCTACCTGGAGTTCCTAATTCAATTGATAGGCATTCCATTACTTGCCTTTACTACCTGGGCTGGCCAAAAAAAATGCCTTGATCGGAACACCCTCTCGGGCATTGGAGTGATGAGTGCTATTGCATTGGTTTACACCACCCCGTGGGATAACTACCTGATCATGAAAAATATTTGGAGTTATCCAGAAGGAGTAGTTCTTGGGACTATCGGCTTTGTGCCCATTGAGGAATATGGATTTATGGTCATGCAAACCATGCTTGCAGGAGTTTTATGGTCTATGATTTCACAAAAAGTGAAAGTTTTTAGGCTTAACTTTTCAGGCAAAGGATTTGTTTTGGGTTTAATGCCCGGCCTGATTGGGGCTTACTGTTTGAGTAGTGATTCGGGAACCTATGCCGGTCTAATCTTGGTCTGGGCATTCCCACCTTTGATGGTTCAGTGGGGACTGGGGGCGAGAACACTTGTCTCAGGTGCTAAGACCTGGCTGCCGGTTTGGGCTGGTTTTACGATATATCTTTGCCTGGTGGATGCTCATGCGATTTCGGAGGGTATTTGGAGGATTTCTAAGGCCACACGTTCGGGCATTGAACTGGGTATACTTCCGGTTGAGGAAGCCCTCTTCTTTGCCCTAACTAATTTGTTTGTCTTGCAGGGGCTTTGTCTTTGGCAGGCATGGAGAAATCAAGATTGATGAAATGGATAGAATGGAATCCGATAGGGATTTACTTATCCAACGGGGAACTCTTACCCAAGTCCTATTCGATAGGCTTGACCAAGCTTACGCTTGGACTTCTTATTCCCATGGGTGTCTTGGGTATATTGAGTTCTGATTGGCCCATATCCTACCAATTACTCCCGCTTTATTTAAGTCTCTTTCTTTTCGGAATGCCTCATGGTGGGGCTGATCATTTATTAATCTGGGGAATGATCAAAAAAAGTACATGGGCATTCAGAATATCCACACTTTTACTTTACCCAACGTTGTCGGTTCTGTATCTGATCGGCTGGTATTTCCAGCCTTTGGCTTCGGCTGTATTCTTTTTGATCATCACCATTTTTCACTGGGGGCAGGGAGATCGATACTTATCGGTAAAAATGCACCGGGCGGGCTATCTCGAACGGTCCTTTTTTTTAAAATCTCTACACATAATGGCGAGGGGAAGCATTCCGATCCTCTTACCCGGTTATTTGGGTAACGAGACTTATCGTATGTTTTTGGAGGAGATGATCCGTCAGGGCGGACGAGTAAATTATGACCTTGTCTGGATCACCCAAAATCAATCCTTTTTTCTCGCAATTCCACTAATTCTTACAGTGATGCAATTGTTTTTATCATTTCACAAGCTTGAAAAAAATGAGAAGGGAGCCTGGGCTTTTGACTTTTTTGAAGCTTGTTTTCTCTTGGTTTGGTTTTTATGGCTTCCTCCCCTTTGGGCACTTGGGACCTACTTCGCACTTTGGCACAGTCTCCGGCACAGTCTTCGCATAATCTGGATAGACCCGATAGGGAAGGAAAGTCTGGAGAAAGGTGCTTATCTGAAACTCAAGGCACGCTGGCTACAAATAAGTGGGCTTATGACTTTTTTGGCTTTGGTTGGACTATGGTTTTTACTTGCCCTACCGCTTTCCTTCCGAGGGATCCAACTCGACTGGTTGGGAAAGGCAATGCTTGGCATTTCCATCCTTACTCTCCCACACACAGTCGTAGTCTGCTTGATGGATCGTTTTCAATTTAAAAAAGAGTTGGGTTAAATAAGTAAATGTCTACTATTAATTAGTATGAATTTAACACGCCGGAGCATGATTGATCGAAGAAACTTTTTAAGGGGTGCAGGGTTGGCATTAGCTATACCGTTCTTTGAAAGCACATCCACCACGGCTTACGGGGCAATTGAAACAGTTCGAAACAAGCGAATTCTTGCGGTTGGGAATCACTTGGGCTTTTATCCAGGTGCGTTTTTCCCGAAGGAGGAGGGAACGGATTATGTAAGTAGTCCAACCCTGAAAAATATTGAAGGGCATAGGAAAAATTTCACGGTTTTTTCTCACCTTGATCATGATGTGGGTGGGGGACATGGCGGAGTAAATTCTTTTCTTACCGGGGTAAAAAAACAAGAATCCAAGGGTTTCCCGGAGAAAAATGTTTCCCTCGATCAGATTGCTGCGGAACATGTCGGCACCGCCGCCCGCTTTCCATCCATCACTGCCGGAATTGGGGAGGGTACGGATATGTGCTGGACCCGTACCGGCGTACGAATTCCACCGGTTAACAGCCCGGCTCGTTTGTTTAATGCCTTATTTACCCAGTCCTCGCAGTCTGAAAGAAACCTTGAGCGTAAACGACTGACCCATCGGGGAAGCATACTGGACGCTCTCATGGGTTCCGCCAAATCCTTGCAGGGAAAAATCAACGGTTTTGATCGTGATAAACTGGATCAGTACCTGACTTCGGTACGCGAGGTCGAACTCAGATTGCAAATGTCCAAGGAATGGCTTGACCGGCCAAAGCCTGAGCCCGGAATAAGTCCAATCACCGATGAAGAACGGATGGATATAGAGGAGATGCCTTTATTCTTTGATTTACTCACCCTTGCTTTGCAGACGGATTCCACCCGGGTTGCCACCTTTGAGATTCCAATTGGATTCACCACCACCGATTTGGATGGAGTCTCCTACGGCTATCATGGGCTTTCGCATCACAGTAAGGGAGTGGACAAACTGGCGGAGTTACAGGTTGCGGAGGATTATATTTTTAGCCAGGTAAATCGGTTGTTTACCAAGTTGCAGGAAGCCAAGATTTTTGATGATACCCTGGTGATCGTGGGTAGCGGAATGAGTGACGGATCCAGGCACAGCAATAAGAATTTACCCGTGCTAATGGCAGGGGGTGGATTGAATCACAAGGGGCATATTATTTCTCCGGAAGAGCATCATAAACGGATACCTTTGAGTAACCTTTGGCTGTCCGCACTACAATGGTTTGGAGTGGAACGGGATAATTTTGGGAAGAGCACCGGTACTTTTTCAGGGCTGAATTTTTCCTAAGTAATGTTGAGATTGGCATTCTTTGATCGGTCCCGTTATGGGTTCATAGCTTGCAGTTATTCGAGTAATCTTCTGCCTTCGGCTTTTCTCTTATTGGTTTTCGGACTCCAATGTTTTTCCGCTGAATTTCCACTCCGTACTTGGACCTCAAGCGAAGGAGTAGAAATACAGGCACATTTAATTAGCCGATCAGGGGAAAAGATTATCATTGAAAGAAGTGACTCCAAGCAATTCCTCTTTCCGCTATCCATTCTTTCGGGATCAGATCAAGCTTATGTACAGAATGCCTTAAAGGAACAGGAAAAGTATCCATTAGTCACGAATACCAATCCCAGAGAATTTGTCAGTAAGTATTGCTACCAGTGCCACGGTGAAGAAAAACAGAAAGCGGATCGTCGTTTCGACCTGTTATCCTCATCGATTCAGGATTTCCGCGAACAAGAACTTTGGCAGGAAATTGTAGATCAGCTGAATTTGGGAGAAATGCCACCCGAGCATGTCTCTCAGCCCAGTGAAGTTGAGAGACTTGCGATAATTGATTTAATTACCAATGAGATAGCTGAGGCTCGGGAGAAGTTTTCCGGGATTAGTAATCACACCGTTTTGCGTCGTCTCAATAAGTTTGAATACTCCAATACAATCAGTGACCTGCTCGGACTAAATACGGAGTCGTGGAACCCATCTGCTGATTTTCCAGCGGATGTACATGTGGATGGATTTGATAATGACGGGGCTGAGTTGGTAACTTCCGGGTTGTTACTGGAAAAATATTTTCCGGCCGCAGAAGGAGCAATTACCCGGGCCACGAAGTTTGAAAACCGACCAGTTAGCAAAAGCTATATACAAAAATCACCCTTTTACTTTAGGGGAAAGAAATCCAATGGTTTGCCCAAACTTTTTAAAGTAGACCGTTACCGCTTCGAACCTGAAACTCCCTACACCGATCTTTATGGTCGCTTTTATCGAGGCGGGCACTTGGGCTTTTTACCCTTGAATAAAGCCGGCGGGGTTCCCCACAGTGGAAATTATACCATAAGGGTGAAGGCGGCGGCAGTTAACCGATTACATCCCTACGGAAAAATTCTGGGTGATTTTCGGAATGGGGATCCACTGGTGATGGAGCTTGCTTCTGTGGATCGAAAAGGAAGCACCGCCGGGACAAGCGGAAATGTTACAAAATCAGTTTCATTGACTTCGTTTGAATTGAAAGAGGCCGAGCCGGAATGGTTTGAATGGACTGGGTATATGGAAAAGGGATTTGAGCCTGAGGTTCGATTCCGTAACGGAACGGCAGCGGCTAAGCGATTGGTTCGGTTGTTGCTGAATAAAGCCGATACATTTCCCGAATTTCAACCTTTTCTCCAGATGAAATCCGCGAAGGAGAAAGGTTATGAACGCTGGCATGGTACCCTCAGAGCCTACAAAGGACCGGTTCTTCGGGTATGGGAAATACAAGTGGATGGTCCTCACATTGATGAGTGGCCACCTCTAGGTCATGAGGCTCTCTACGATGAGCTTACACCGCAGGATTTAAGTGCTGAAATTATTGAAGAGCGGCTGACCCAATTTGCCAAGTTTGCTTTTCGTCGTCCTCCACTTGAGGGTGAATTAAGTCCTATCTTGGGGATGATTAAAGCGAAACTGAGGGAGGGCTTGTCTTCCCTGGAGTCGCTGCAACTAGGATTTCAAACCATCCTCTCCGCGCCTGGTTTTCTTTACCTGAATGAAGGCGAGGGAGAATTAAATGATTATGCACTGGCTTCGAGACTTTCCTACTTTCTTTGGTCTTCCATGCCGGATGCTGAACTATTTAAACTCGCGGAGCAAGAAAAGCTGAAGAATCCGGATATTTTAACTACACAAGTAGACCGCATGCTTGCTGACCCCAAGGGAAAACGCTTCGTAGGTAACTTTCTGCGTGTTTGGCTTGAACTGGACAACATCGGAAAAATGCCACCTTCCAGAGAATTCGTAAGTTTTTATCGGGATAATTTGGAGAGTGCAATGAGGAAAGAAACGGAACTTCTTTTTGAGAATGTACTCAAGAATAATCTTCGTCCCCTGGAATTGCTTACTGCGGATTACAGTTACATAAACCGGGAACTAGCTGCTCATTATGGTATATCTGGGCTGGAGGGAAATGAATTTCGAAAAGTCAGCTTGGCTGGGGCCGAACGCGGCGGAATTCTTGGTCATGGTAGCTTTTTGACTGCATCTGCCAACGGAGTGGACACCTCACCGGTGGTACGTGGAATTTATGTGATGAACAAACTTCTTGATTATACTCCCCCACCACCACCGGATGATGTGCCGGAAATCGAGCCGGATGTAACTGGGGCCACCACTTTAAAAGAAAAGCTAATTAAACACCGAGAAGATGCTTCCTGTGCCCAGTGTCATAAGAAGATTGATCCCGCCGGATTTGCCCTGGAGAACTACGATGCGATTGGGGCATGGCGAGTAAAGTATGACCGCAAACTTGATGTGGATCCATCTGGTCAACTTCCCAACGGAGAGACTTTTTCCACACCTGAAGAGTTTAGGGAGCTTGTAATTGATCAGGAAGAAACCTTTCTGCGTTGCCTGACTAAAAAGATGATGACTTATGCGATTGGCCGAAAATTAAACAGTGGAGACCGGCCTGCGGTGGATAACATTATTAACCAAGTTTATGGCTCCGAAGAAGGGATGAAAGACTTAATCAAACTCATCGTCCTTGACGAGACCTTTTTGAGTAACTGATCCCTCCTTCTTTCTGACCGAGAACCAATTAGAAATCGGGTGGAATTAGATTCTAGACCAACAGTGTTTTCGGATGCCACCTCGTAGGTTGCACATATCTGATCTTCCTCAATGTAAAAGGCTATTTTAACTAATGAAAACAGTGGGGTTACTGTATTGAAGGCCTTGAAAGAGCGAGTGTCCGAATGGCCGTCACCCCTGTGTCCCCAGAGAGCCAAGGGCACTACAACTTAATTCCAAGACGGTCGATCTTTACCAAGTTCCTCAAGCGCCCTAAGACAAGCCTTGTCGGAATCGTTGCGGGGATCATAACACAAATGACAATATTCTTTCTTCAGCTGTTCATAAGATGGAGAAAGAAGGGCACAGCCCTGCTTCTTAGCCTGTGCCTACCAATTTAGTCCCAAGCTCCGGTAAGACCTGACTTACACGACCCTTCACCCCACTTATGCTGGTGGACGACCACAACCTGGAGAATTTTTACATCCTCCAAGTATCCAAATTTTTAACTTTACCGGAAATTGAAGACCTTTGGGGTTCTTTGATGCTTGATGGCGTATCCGATAGAAGGGTGGTTCGGCATCTGGAAAGACATTCTAAGGTGGATTTTGTGCGAAAAGGGAAACTTCAGAAAATCAAGGTAAGGTGTCTAGTCATCAGAAGAGATTGAAAAGAATGGAGAGTAAGATCAAGCTAACCAAAAGAATCCAAATGCATAAAATTCAAAAACTTGAGTTAGATTAAATTCTTTGGCAACTTGACATTCTTAAAGGATGAGACTGAAATGAACAAAGTTGTGACGCACTATGCGATTTTAAAAATAAATCGATCCGTCTAAAAATACCTTTTACCTAAATAACTCTTCAGCCTCTACAAAATTATGCAATATTTCGATTGCGAAAAGATTCAATACGAAGGACCTGACTCTAAAAATGCTTTATCCTTCAAGCACTACAACGCGACTGAAGAAGTCGGTGGAAAAGCGATGAAGGACCACCTTCGATTTGGGGCCGCTTACTGGCATGTAATGCGGAACGAATTGGCCGATCCATTTGGTGCAGGTACTGCCCAGATGCCATGGGATAACAAGAGTAATTCAGTGGAGAACGCCCTTGCCCGGGTGGATGTATTTTTCGAATTCCTGGATAAAATTGGTATTGATTACTATTGTTTTCACGACCGAGATATTGCCCCGGAGTTAAATGATCTTTCAGCATCCAATGATGCCCTAGATCAGGTCGTGGCGAAGCTGAAAGAGAAGCAGGCGGAGTCCGGCAAGAAACTTCTTTGGGGAACCGCCTGTTTGTTTGCCCATCCGCGATATGCACACGGGGCCGCAACTTCACCGGATGCACGGGTATATGCCTATGCGGCGGCACAAGTTAAGAAAGCAATGGAGGTAACCAAGGAACTCGACGGTCTGGGATATACTTTCTGGGGTGGTCGCGAAGGATATGGATCCCTGATTAATACCAACATGAAACGAGAGCTTGATCACCTTGGAGCTTTCCTTCATATGGCGGTGGATCATGCAAAGAATATTGGATTTGACGGTCCATTTTATATTGAACCAAAGCCTCGTGAGCCATCCACCCACCAATACGACAGTGACTCGGCAGCCTGTCTGAATTTCCTACGCGAGTATAACTTGCTCGATCATTTCAAACTTAATATTGAGACGAACCATGCCACACTCGCCGGACATACCGTACAACACGACCTGACTGTAGCCGCGAATGCGGATGCCCTTGGTAGTGTGGATGCCAATACGGGTGACACCCTGATTGGTTGGGACACCGATCAGTTCCCTACCGATATTTACATGACCACGGAGATCATGCTGGTACTTTTAGGAATTGGCGGTTTCAGAACAGGGGGCTTGAATTTTGATGCCAAGCGCCGACGCGAGTCTCATGAACCCATCGATTTGATGCACGCACACATTGGCGGAATGGACGCCTTTGCCCGTGGTTTGAAAGTAGCCCATGCCATTCGTGAAGATGGACGATTAGCCCAGTTTGTGCAGGATCGTTATTCCAGTTACGACATTGATATCGGAGCGAAGATTGAAGGGGGTACCACAAGTTTTGCGGAATTGGAACAGTATGCATTGAGTAATGGCGAGCCAACACTAGCGAGTGGTCGTCAGGAAATGCTGGAAAATCTGGTCAACGATTTTATCTGAGTTTATTTCATTTCCTTTGTTCTTTTGGAAATGTCATAAAATTAAATTAAGTCTTTTTGAATTCCTTCCTTAGCTGGTAAGGAATCAAAAGTTTAAAAATATGTATTTCGTATGAAAATTTAAGAATGTTTTATTTATTAGAGAAACTTGCCTTAAACACCATTGCTTGGGTCGTTATTTTATCCTCCGGAATAAATGTGTTTGGTCAAAACGCCGAGTTTACACCGGTTGATCGATGGTATGAAGTCTACCTCGGAAATACGAAAGTTGGTTATGTTTCGGACATCATGCAGAAAGAGGGAGATGTTATCAAAAGCCGAAATGAATTTCTGATGCTGATTAAACGGGCCGGTCAGACCGTTGAAATCACGGTTGAGCAGGAAACCAAGGAGAAGCTAAGTGGAGAGCTAATCGATTTTAACAGTGAGACCAAGATGGCAGGAATCCCCATGCTTAAAAAAGGCAGGGTGGAAGGGAAGGAATTGGTTGTTTATGAAAAGCAATTCATTACGGGCAAGGAAACCAGGTATCCTTTTGACCCTGAAGGAGCCGTAAGTTGGGGTCTGCGCAAACAGGTTCTTGAAAATGGATTTCAGGAAGCCGGTAAAACCTATCAACTCAAAGTCTACTCTCCGGACTTGGGGATGAAGGCACCGGTAAAAGCAAATATAATTTGCTCGGGAGAAAAACTCATTCAAATAAGGGAAGAAAAGATTCAGGCCTACGAAGTGGACATGGAGTTGCTAAGCACATTTGGGTCATTGAAGACGAAATCTTGGTTCGATAAGGAGTGCGTGGCTGTAAGAACAGACATGAATATGGGGGGAATGAATATTTCCATAATTCAGGTACCCAAAAAGAAAGCCAAGAAGATGGATGCTGAGGTCCATGAATTATTGTTGAGCTCAGTCCTAACTCTGAATGCACCCGTTTCGAAAGGAGAGAAAAATATTTTCATCATGGAAACCGTGAAGGGAAAATGGTCAGCCACTTTATTTGAAGGAACTGGTCAGAAGGTGGAGAAGATGGATGATAAATCAGTTCGGGTAATTGTGGATCAGTCTTCAAACAAGAAAAAAGTTGAAGAGCAAATTGATCTGAAGCCTTTTCTTTCACCAAGTGTTTACTTAGATATTGATGATTTTTTGATTCAAAAACTTGCCAAAAAGGGAAAAGGGAAAGCTAGAACGCAAAGGGAGATTGCCAAGAAACTAACCCAATTCGTGAACCGCTATGTGTCTGGGAAGAATTATGGGGTTGGTTTTGCCACGGCCAGTGAAGTTGCACGAAATAAAGAGGGTGATTGCACTGAGCATTCCATGTTACTAGCTGCCCTTGGGCGTGTCCTGGGGATTCCCACCCGGGTGGCAACCGGCTTGGTTTATGCTGATGAATTTGAGGGTAAAAAGGATGTGTTGGTCTACCACATGTGGACCCAGTTTTATCTGGATGATCAATGGGTGAACCTTGACGCTGCCCTTGGCCTGGTAAGATGTCCTGCTGATCGGATTACCTTTACGGTAGACTCTATGCATGAGGAAACCATGGATTCGGTGATCCCGGTAATGGAGCTAATCAATAATTTGAAGGTTACGGTACAACATTCTGACTAATTTCTTTCTTTTATATTTAATCGAAGGGTTAAGGGATACCTTGACCAATTTGTTTGAGGATTAGAAGATTGTCTGATGATAAGACCCCTCGTTTTTTCTTTCGCCTGTTTTACCTCATGTTTTGCTGCAAAGAGACCAAACATTCTTTTTGTTTTTGCCGATGACTGGGGCCAGCAGGCCGGAATTTACGCTCATGTGCTTGGAAAGGGGGGAATCAATGACCTCGCGAAAACCCCCAATTTTGACAAGTTGGCAAAGAGCGGTGTGCTCTTTAAAAATGCTTTTGTCAATGCACCCTCCTGTACACCCTGTCGAAGCTCCATTCTTTCCGGGCGTAACTTTTGGGAGACCGGACGAGGTGCTATTCTCCAGGGTGCGGTTTGGGATGAGGAAATTTCCACCTGGCCTTTGTTGCTCAAAGATTCGGGTTACCACATTGGCTACACCTACAAGGTATGGTCACCGGGAAACCCGCGGGATGCAGGCATTGGAGGGACTGCAAATGCGTTCGTAAAGTCAGGTGCAAAATTTAATGGATTTTCACAATATGTGTATAATTGTGCTTCCAAAGGAGTTGCTGTAAAAGATGCAAAGGAGGAATTGTACCGAGAAGTACGGAGTAATTTTAACTCTTTTTTAAAGGTAATAAAGAAAGATCAGCCTTTTGCTTATTGGTTTGGTCCTACCAATGTTCATCGTAAATGGATTAAGGGCTCGGGTAAGGAGTTGTGGGGAATTGATCCTGATAAACTTAAGGGGAAGATGCCTGCCTTTTTACCGGATGTGCATGCGGTGCGTGAGGATTTAGCTGATTATCTTGGTGAAATTGCTGCATTTGATGCAGGACTTGGAATTTTGCTCGATGAATTAAAGAAGCGGGCAGAGAATGAAAGCACGCTGATCGTGGTCAGTGGAGATCATGGGCCTCCCGGTTTTCCACATGGTAAGTGTAATTTGTATGATTTTGGTACCCGCGTGTGCCTGGCCATTGCCGGGCCGGGTGTGAGAGGTGGCCGGGTGGTGGATGATTTCGTCTGCCTTCCCGACTTGGCTCCGACTTTCCTCGAGGCCGGAAAGGTAAAAGTTCCTGAGGCGATGTCGGCCAAAAGTTTGTGGAAAATACTGAAGTCGAAAAAGGATGGCCAAGTGGATCCAAGTCGTGATGCGGTAATCACCGGTCGGGAACGTCATGTTTTTTCATCCCGCCCGGGATACCTCCCTTATCCTCAAAGAGCGATTCGAACCAAGGATTTTGAATTTGTTATTAATTTTCGTCCGGACCGTTGGCCCCTTGGAGATCCGTTTCTTCTCGATACTCCCAAAGAACCAGGTTATTCCCTGCTGGAAAATCAAACCTTCGTAACTCTGGCGGATGAAGATGCCGGGCCGACCAAGGCATGGATCGTCAGCAATCGAAAAGATCCAAAAGTAAAACCAATTTTTGATCATGCATACGGAAAGCGGCCCCGAGAAGAATTATACGATATGAACAAGGACCCGGATCAAATGAAAAACCTCGCTCAGGACCCGGACTATTCAGGAACGGTGAAAAAACTTCGGGCCCGTTTAATGAAGTATCTGCGTGATAATAACGATCCCCGGTTGGTCGATAATGGGAAATTCTTTGAAACATCCCCCATGACCGACGGGTTTAAACGCCCGGTTAAATCCCAAAAACCTAAATTGAAAAAATGACTTTATTGAAGCCTTTTTATTCCATTCTGTTTACTCTTTTATTCGCCATTTGCTTATTTGGGGGTGGCCCGGTCGATCGATCTGTTTCTCTTGCATTGGTTTCCGGTGACTTCGGATTGGCAGACGGACCTTCTTGGCAGGGATGGTACCTTACGGTTCCGGATCCAAAAGCACAGGTGGTGAAGCGCTTCATTATTAAACAAAATAAATGGAATTTGCTCGCCAATGAAAAGCGGTTCAGCGCGAGCTTCTTCAATCATGGGAAGACCTACTTTGCTGATCATGGGGAAAGTGCAATCAGATGCTTGGATCAAAACAATAAATGGTCTTTGGTTTATCAGGAAGATTTGGCCAAGGATAAACATCGGAAACCCAATGACTTGGTAGTCGATCGCTCGGGCGGGGTCTATTTTACCCTAACCGGGGCGGGTGAAGTCGTTTATGTTTCCCCGCAGGGCAAAGCCCAAACCGTTGCTTCCAATATACAGACTCCCAATGGGTTGATTCTGAGCCCCGATGAGAAAACTCTTTATGTGTCCGAATATGTTCCGAAGAAGATTCTTTCTTTCAAGGTTGGCAAGAATGGAGCTTTGAACGCAAAGAAGCTTTTTGCAAAAATGGACGATGGTCAGCTTAACCTCAAGGGAGCCGATGGAATGTGTGTGGATCGGGCCGGCAATGTTTATTGCGCGGGACCCAAGGATATTTGGATTTGGGACTCTAAGGGCAAGCTGATCGACAAAATTGTTTGTCCCGAGCGGGCGGTGAATTGTGCCTTTGGCGGCATCCAATTACGTGATCTCTATTTGACTGGCTTTGGCGGGGTCCATGTCCAACGCATGAAAGTGTCAGGGGTGCCCACTCAACCACCTGCTGAATGGCCCGATTCCATGTCAGATAAGCCTAGCGTTCAAGTGCCCGCTAATGTGACTCAATTGCTCGATCTCACCTATGCAGAATATGGTCCTAGAAAGATGCTGGCAGATATTTTTATTCCCAAGGGCAAGGGGCCATTTCCTGCCGCTTTGATTATTCATGGAGGAGGTTGGATCAAGGGGGACAAGATGAAATTCCGGGCAATGGGAGTGGAAATGGCGAAGCGTGGATATGTTTCCATGGCGATTGATTACCGGTTGGCTGAAGAGGCTCCTTTCCCGGCGAATATTCGGGACTGTCATGCTGCGGTCCGATATCTCAGAGCTCATGCAAATAAGTATAAAATGGATCCAGGTCGAATCGGGGTGGTGGGTGGCTCGGCAGGTGCTCACCTCGCTGGATTACTAGCCACCACTGCTGAGGTTAAATCTTTGCATGGTGATGGCGGGAATGCCAAATATTCATCTGCCGTTCAGGCCGCGGTGGTCATGTCCGGGCCGATGGAAATCTCAACCGGCAGTGTGGCGGAACGGTCGCTAACTGCGAAAAATCCCGTAGCCAATGCAATCTTCCTGTTTGGTGGGACGGTCAAGGAAGAGCCTGAGCTTTACAAACTAGCGGATGCCCACCTTCATATTAATAAACAAACGCCCCCAATCCTTTTTCAATTCGGAGGCAAAGAGGATCCGTCCAAGGTGCAACCTTCGATCAATAAACTAAATAAGCTGGGCGTGCCTACTCAATTGCTGACTCATTACAAAGATGGTAAGCACGGATGCTGGAATCGGCACCCGTGGTTTCTACCGATAATTGAGGATATTGATATGTGGTTTCAGGAGTATCTTTAAGGATTGAGAACCGGTGGCATCTTCAAGGCAAACTTACAGTCTGTTTTTTCAAGTTCCTTGATGGTGCGGGCCCGAAGTTTTCGGACCAAAGAGAGATTCTTTTTATTTGCGGCCAGGTTGACCAATTCCTCCGGATCATTTTTCATGTCATAAAGTTCCTCGGTTTCTCCCGATAACAGGTTACGAATATATTTATACCGATTGGTGCGAAGGAATACCCACCATGGAACCTCCTGCTTTTGATATATGGGATCATCTTTCATATCAATAATCTCATCACAATCTTCTCCAAAGCTCATGCCGGTATGGGCAAGTAACAAGGGAGAATTCCAGGATTTATCCGTTGGAGTATTGAGGAGTGGTGTCAGATCGCGACCGTGCATTTTCCAGGGCGGTTGAAGTTTTGCAGCCTCAAAGAAAGTGGGCACAAGGTCAGCCCCACCGACTGGTTTTTCACAGACTTTTCCGCAAGGAAGCTTTTTAGGCATACTTACAATTAACGGTCCGCGAATGGTGCCGTCATACGGAGCGAGTTTCATCTGGAATCCCTTTTGCCCCCAGGCGATTCCCTGATCTGCTCCAAATACGATTAGCGTATTTTCATACTGCCCGGTATCCTTGAGTGCCTTGATCAATTTTCCGACACCTTCGTCAATGGCAAGCACACCCTGATGATATTGTCTTTCCAGAGAATGAAGATCTATACCATGAATGAATTTTCCACTGACGGTACGCCCGGAAAATCTTTTATTTTTGAGAACCGGCAATCCGTTCTTTCCCCGGATCCATTGTTCTTTCTCCCGTGAATATTTTGGTTTGCCTATTCGGGGTGGATAGATGTCCGCAGGAATTTCGACCTTTACCTCCGGATACTTTTCCAAGTGTCTGGTAGCGGGAGTAAAGGGTCCATGGACCGCTCCATAACAGACCCAGAGATAGAATGGCTTACCTTTCTTTTTGCCGTGTCTACCCCTAATATACTCCTCCGCCCACTTGGTGTAATTGTCCGTAGAGTAGCCTTGGGTCATTACCGCTTTTTTTCCATTGGTCTGGATTAGCTGTTCCTTGAAATAATTTCCTGAATTTTCCGGAAAAGCAGGTCGGTTCCAGACCTTTTGAAAATCCCAGTCACGCCCGTAACCGTTATCTGTCCCGGTATGCCATTTTCCCACCTGAGCGGTCTGATACCCGTTTTTCCGAAAGACCGCCGGCCAAAAGGGAGATTTACTACTATCATAGACGCTACCTGGATATTTCCCCTTCATTCGCATCGATTTAATCCCATAGGTTTGAAAACCCGTAAGCAAGGTTGCACGGGCACCCATGCACCAGGATCCCATGTAGCAATTGGCAAAACGAATACCATTTTTGGCGAGGGAATCGATATGGGGTGTTTTCACCCAATCGGGTGATTCCGGGTAGCAACCCACTGCCCGATGGGAATGATCGTCGGTAAAATAAAAAGAATGTTGGGTTGCTTGGCTGAAAGAGGGAAACTTAGGGCAATAAAAACGAGAATGACTGAAAAAGGCTTACAAATATTCATTTCATAAGGGTTGTCTTACCATGGTAGCAAGGCAACCAAGAATAAACCCTTGAACAGAAAACTAGGGGCGGTCGATCAATTCAATTCTTTTTAAAATGGAGTGCGTTTCAGGATCTGTTAGCCTAATGGCTCTCCTTTTCGTATGATCAACCAGGGTTACATTGAATGTTGAAACCTTGGCCCATTCCAGTTCCAGATTCTTTTCACTCTTGAAGTCTTTTCGGTTAACCAGAATTTGCTGAGGGCCTTTTCCGTTGACTTGTGTGTTGTAAGTAAAAGTACCGAGATTGTTTTCCCGACTAAGAAATGAACTGCCCAGGCGAAGACGAAGGGTGTGATCTCTTCCCTGAGGGTCAATGGTGAAAGCCAAAGCCTTGTCGTTTGAACGTTTGATCATCGGGCTCTGTAGTTTGTAGGTGGTAAGACTTTCGCCGTTTCGACTGGCCCAGTCTGCAGAGCCATTGGAAAAGTCCTCAATTAGTCCGCTTTTTGCCAGCTTGGACATTTCGTTAAGATCAATGTTTTCAGGTTCATGGATTGCTTGCTTGGAATTAATCGAAAAAGTAGTGGAACTCCCAACTTGTAGAATCATTTTCTGATCTAAATGATAGGTACAATGTCCGAATACATAGAGGGGAAGTTTGGAGTACACTGGGATCTCGGTGATCCAGGTATTATCTGACTTTTTAGCATCCGCATGGTGCCAGAAACGGGTGCGGGAATTCGGATCGTAGCTGTAGTAGATTTTGACTTCAGCCAGTCGATTGATTGCCTTGGGTGATACGGAGAAGGTGGCAATTCCATTCTCTAAAGAGAAATTCGACGGCGGTGTTTCCGGGATTACAATCTCTTCATCTCCCAGATATTTCCTGAACCATAGATTGAGCACTGCCCATCCCTCGGGACCAACTTGATGGTTATAATGAACATTGGAAGACACTCTCCAATCGTCATGCGGAAGCAAATCCATCGATCTGTAGATTCTTTCAAAGGTGGAATGAAAGTCGTTTGACGAAGTGATGAAGGCAACTGGACATTGTACATGAGGCCAGTATGATTGCGGATCGATAACCTTCTGGTACATTTCAAGATTTTGAAACTGCTGACGCTTACTGCTCCCGACAATTCCACCAGGGAAATCGACTTCTTTAAACCCGGAGCCCCCCACAAACGGAGCGACCGCTTTCAAGCGCGGGTCAATCGCGGTAAGGGCAGTGATCATCCCTCCCATGGAAAAGCCGGTGAAACCGATTCTGTCTGCCTTTACCTGAGGTTGATCTTGAAGAAATGTAATCGCCCGTCGACCCGCCATTGAAAGGAGTATCCAGTTGGAGTTTCGGGGACTGGGAATGGGGTCGATTGAAAATTCATCGGGTTGCAGGTTTACCTTCCATCCTTTGCGTAAGGCTTTGGAGTAGAATTTCGGACCCTGGGTGGGATCCACTTTTCCCCAGTCGGTGTTAATTCCCATATCCTCTTCCACCGGTCTTCCAAGCCAATTGATGTCGATGTTGGCAAAGCCCTGCTTAGCAAAATAAATACTACGATTTTTCTCGGCTCTTTGACCGCCACCGTGGGCCCATACGAATGCAGGATGCTTCCCCGGTTTATTCGGAAAAGAATAATAAGCGGAGACCCGCGAATTGGCTCCCTTGAATCGACCGACTTTGTAAGTAAGGTAGCGGGTGGTGACCTCGTTAGTTTTCCATTCTTTAATTATTTTAACCTCTAATGGTTCCGCCTGAGGGTGGTAAGCCTGCCAAAGTTCCATTGCACTTTTGGGAAGCTTTGCTGAGTCAGTTATGGGTGTGAGGGTGTCTTTACCGTGTAGTGAAAGAGTGAAGCAACAAAGTAAAAGGGCAGATTTTATCATGGATGAGAGTGTGGATTTGAGAGAAATCCAAATTAGCAGACAATGATTCAAGGTCGACAGTAAACCGCCTTTCTAACTTCGAAGTTTAAACCTGAATTTATTTACGACTGAAGGCGTCGCTGGTGGCTACCTTTACGATTAAATCCTGGAAACCAAAATTTTCGGAAAGAATGGAATCGGCAATTTCCCGGGCTTCGTTTTTGTCCCGAAGAGTAATTTCTCGACCCGTGCCGTAAATCAATAGTTTTTCAGCAAGGTTTCGGGCTAGTAGATGTTTTTTTGTTAGGAGAGACTTTCTCAGAGAACGGGGACCATAAACATTTTCTCCAGAGCTTAGAGTGGCTGTTCCATCAATTGGTTTGGCGGGAATAAGTTGTGTCGTCTGGGTGGAATTTTTCCAGAACCGGGAACGATAGTAAGTCGGGCGATATCCTCCCACTGGATCGAAATATTCAAGCGGAAAACCATACGGGTCAATCTTAGCATGACAATCCGCACATGCTTGGACTGATCTATGTTTTTCGAGGAGCTCTTTCATGGTTTTGGCACCGCGTACATCAGGATCAATCAGTTCTACATCAGGTGGAGGAGGCGAAGGGGGAGTGCCGAGCAGGCTTTCCAGTACCCAGATCCCTCGGATTACTGGCGAGGTGTCAACTCCATTGGCAGTAAGTGTCAGAATACTAGCCTGTCCCAGTAGGCCGCCACGCATGCTTTCGCTCGGAAGGGAAACCTTCCGGAAATGAATCCCTTCAATTCCTTCCATTTTGTAATGACGGGCCAGATCCTGATTGATAAAAGCATAATCTGAGTGGATGAAATCTGTAACGGGTACATTCTCCTCAACGGCATTGGAGACAAAGCGGTATGTTTCTTCCAACATCGCATCATTAAGTCCATATCGATAATACTCCCTAAATTTTAGGGAAGCGGGCGGCATGGTTCCCAGTTTGTCCAAGCGTAACCAGCTATCTGCAAAACCTTCCACAAAGGACCGACTACGATCATCATTGAGCAGGCGGATCACCTGTTGCTTCAGTATCTCCCGATCTTGGAGTTTTTCATCCTTTGCCAGTGTGAACAGATCATTATCGGGTAATGAAGACCACACAAAATGAGACAATCGATTGGCAATTTCAAAGCTGTTAAGCCTGTCCAATTTAGACTTTTCCTCACGGATGTAGAGAAAGTCGGGAGAGACAAGCATTGCCTTTAGGGCGAGGAAAAATGCTTCCTCTTGGTTACGGCCAAGTTTCGTGCGGGCATGTTTTTCGATTTCAAGATACGGTTCGATATCCTTCCGACTGACTGGTTTTCTAAATGCCCGGCGTGCGAATCTGGAAAATGCCAAGGGTAGATTCACCTGGGAAAGATTTTTCTTATCATTGAGGAAAACATTCTGGGCTTTTGTGCTGTAGGTGTAGGGAAGGGGGCCAACGATCCGGAAGTCATGAAGTCGAATGACGGGCCCTTTCCATACATCTGAGACAATTCGGCCGGGAACGAGGTCCTTTCCTATGATATGCCAGGCGTGGGATCCTTGTTTTCCCTGAAACTCGATGTCAGTATGATATTCTTTACAAATGTCCCGCATCCAATAATCAGAGGGACCGGGGCCATTATCCCAGTTAACAAAGGGAACATCCTTTTCATCCATCCAGGTGACCACTTCGAATTTTGTGTTTTGATGATCAGCGAGATCCCAGTGACCAATCTTGGATCGGAAAGTGAGCGAATCAGAAGCTGTTCCCTGATTTCCTCTCGAAATGTACAGGGAGAGTTGCATGGGAGCTTCCAGATTGGTGGGTATCATTTTCGGATCGTAGGGATGGGTTAGCCTACGAACGGCTTCTGCCGTAAGGACAACCTTGTAGTAACCCGGTGTTTGAATGCCCTTTGTTTTTCTGTACCAGGCGTGAGGGAATGTGCCTAGATCGAAATGCTCGGAAAGTTGTTTTTTTCCTGCGGCAAAATCGAGAAACTTTCCGGGTTGATACACGCGGTACATCCATGGAGTTTTGTCCTGCTTTTCGGGATAGCCCCAATCTTTGGGCTTGATTATCTGGGTTTCTGATTTTTTGATTTCATCAAAACGAAATGCCATTCGCAGATACCGGTCAGCCGCCTTTAGATAGGCATCGAGGTGCTGATCTGATAAATTGAGGGCATCCCCAATATTCACAAAACCGTGATCATTTTCATCCGATGGAAAGTCCAGAGTGAAGTCAAAGGGTAGATCATTAAGTCCCAAAAGGTCACGCATGGTGTTACGGTATTCTCTGCGGTTCAATCTTCGAAGTACCGTTTGTTTGGGCCCCCGGTTTTTTTCCATTTCGAGAAGGGTACTGCTTAGCCAATTTATGCTCTTTTGGATTTCACTTTCACTGGGATGATCCACATTTTTTTTTCTTGGTGGCATCTCTCCAAGATTGAGTTGATCCAATATATCTTGGAGAAGATTTACTTTATCCGGATTTTCCAGATTAATTAATCTTTTCTCATTCTCTCGGTAGCTAAGCTCATGAAAGGTACGATCCCCTTTTTCCTCATCGATACCATGACAACGAATGCAGTAATTATTGATAAACTGATGAACCCCGTCATCGAATTCAATTGGTTTGGAGAATACTTTTGTTGGCGAAGATACCAGACAGGAAAATAAGATAATCCCGTAAATCCTTACAACGAGTTCCATCTTTAAAAATTTTAGGTAACTTTGGTAAGGCCAGTAAGGGTGCCGCTAGCGGTATTAAATGTATCAATCTCAAGCCCAAAATTCTGTAACATGGAGAGGTAGAGATTACATAGGGGAGTGGAATGTTTTCCATTACGGGCAAAGTGTAAATGTTGACCATGTTTGAACCCACCTCCTGCGAGCAAAACAGGAAGATCCCGATTGCTGTGAGAATTTGCATTGCTCATTCCGCTTCCCAGAAGAGCCATGGTGTTATCGAGTAAAGTTTTACCGTTCGGCTCCGTGATATCTTTGAGCTTGCCCAAAAAGCGTGAAAATTGCTCCACATGAAATTTTTCAATGATGGAAAGTTCATTGATCGCATCCTGAACCTGACCATGATGTGAAAGAGTGTGATACCCCCGGGATACACCGCTTAAGCCTCCGTTTTCTTTTCCTAGATTAGTAAAAGCTAGACTGATAACACGAGTTGAGTCAGTTTGCAGTGCCAATGCCATAAGATCATAGAAAAGGGGAGTCTTATCTTTTAGCGTTAAGGAGTCAGCTCTTGCTGGTAATTTGAAAGGAGTAACTGGTTTTTCCTTGTCCAGCCAAACAGTGGATTGCTCGATTCGTTTTTCAAATTCTCGCACGGATGTAAAATACTGATCGAGTTTCTCGGAATCTTCCCTCCCCAAACCATTCTTGAAGCTTGCAGCCTCCGATCTGGCCAGATCAAGAATTGAGCGTTTATCAGCTAAGTCTTTTTCTGCCTGTCGAAGGGAAGCAGGGTTGTCTTTTCGAAACAGCAACTGGTACAACTTTTCCAGGCTTCGAATAGGCTGAATATTATTACCGTTTTTTGTCCATGCTAAAGTGTGCTCGGATCCACGATCTGAATCAAGGGTAAGGGAGGGGTAGCGGGTTTCTCCTCCAACAAAGTTGGCCGCCTTTTGATCCACGGAAATATTGGACTCAGAAAACCCCTTGGATTGACTGCTGGGAATTCCAGAAAGAAAAAATTTGGTGGAGTTATGGCCACCAGTAAGGTTGTGATCAAGTCCTGAAAAAACGGTGTAGTCCTGACGGAAAGGTTCTAGTGACTTTAACAAAAGTGGGGATTCGTAATCTGATCCAGTTTGTTGTGGATGAAAATTTTCAGGGACAAAACCATAGAAAACACCAGTTGCAGTGATTCTTTTTGGAGTGACAAAATTGCCATCAAAGGAGTGGACATTAAGAAGCGGCAGAGCAAGAAATGAGCCTCCGATTCCCTGCAGGAAGCGACGTCTGCCGATTTTTTTATGTGAATACATATAAGCGTTATTATATATAAAAATTACAAAATTGCCAAGTTCTCAAAGCACATACCCCAGGGAAAGTAGTGAGAGTTATGTTCCGTTTTACTTGAATAAAGGCTCAACCATATGCCCATCGATCTTTTTCCAGCCTTCCAGCAGGAATTCAAATTGGTCCGGTAGTTCTTTGCTCAAGTCCATGGTTTCAGATGGATCCTTGGCTAAGTCGTAGAGCTCCCATTTGGGGGGGGATTGCCTGAGAATTTTCATATTCCCTACGCGAAAGGCCGCCTCATGACCTTGTCTCCAATAAAGCCATTCATGGGGATCTTCTTTATATTTCCCCGTGAGGTAGGGAAGCAGATCATAGGACTCGATGTATTTTCCTTTAGGTCTGGGAGCTCCGGCGGCTGCATGGATGGTTGCGAAGATATCCGTGCTGAGAACGGGACGATCAAAAGCTGTCCCGGCTGGCACTTTTCCAGGCCATTGGAAAAGGAAGGGTACACGGATACCACCCTCATACATTTGTCCCTTTCCGCCGCGTAATGGTAGGTTGCTGCTCGTCAATTCTTTGGTAGGGCCACCGTTATCGCTAAGGAAGAACACCAAGGTATCCTTTTCCAGGTTTTCTTTTTCCAGCTTTTTCAAAATGTCGCCTACACTATCATCGAGGTTTGAAAGCATGGCAGCGAAGATTCGTCGCTGTATATCTTTGATGTGCTTGAACTTTTTCATGTACTTGTCCGTAGCCTGCAGGGGGCTGTGAACCGCGTTGTACGAAACTAATAAAAAGAAAGGTTTGTCGGCATGCCGGTCGATGAAATCGACGGACTCGCGGGTAATGGCATCGGTAAAATACTCTGCTTCGTGGACGGGCTGGCTTCCCCTAACAATTGGGTTGTTGGCGTCGTAATCAGGTTCATTTCCCAAGTGAGTCGAATAAATTACTTTACCAAATGATCTTACTCCTTTGCCACCACCCGGCAGGACTTTTCTTCGTAACCAAGTAGTAGTTCCTTCCCACGGTTCGGGCAAAAAGTAATGGCCCTCATGAGTAAATCCGAAAAATTCATCAAACCCTCTACGAAACGGATGGTATGCTGCGGTTCCTCCCAGGTGCCACTTGCCAATCAATCCGTTTACATATCCGGCCATCGAGAGAGAACCAGCCAGGGTCTTTTCAGAAAGGGGGAGACCGTAGCCCGGCTGCTCGTTCTTGGCTCCGGTTGGGTTGAACTCATGCCCGAACCGGGTGCCGTATTTTCCAGTTATTAGACCGGCTCGGGAGGGACTGCAGTTGGGTGCAGTCACATAGCCTTGAGTGAAGCGGACCCCTTTTTTGGCGATTCCGTCTATATTAGGTGTGGGGATATCATTATTTCCCTGGCATCCAAGTTCTCCATAGCCCAAATCGTCAGCCAGCAGAATAATCAGGTTGGGCATCTCGGAGATGCGGTCCTTACCCAATAAAATGGTTTGTGTCAGAATCAAGGGGATTGTGAAAAATAGAATTTTCAAAAGAAGTTGCATAAGTAAATATAGGTATCTGTAAGATTAATCCTTATTTGCTCCTGAAAACCAGTTTGATAAAATTATTTAATTCGGAGTTTGTGTGAGAATGAATTGATTCAGTACTTTTACGGACTCGTAAAGTCCGATTCGAGGACTTAGATCATAATTAAAAAACCCTTGTTTTACTCCTTGCTTTCCAAAACCTACCTTCGTGTCGACTGGGTTGCACCAAAAAGAACCGATCACATATTTTGTTTTGAACGCATCTTTGATGTATTGAGAGTATGCCTTACCTGCTGCAATTGAATCACTCTCTGGCTTCCAACCGCGGATGTCCTTATCTCCGTCTTTGAATCGAATGGCGAAGTCACAAATCATAATAGGTTTTTGAGTAAGTTTATAAATCTTGTCGAAATCTTCTTTAGGAAATTTTGAATGAAAAGGAGGTTGCACGGCAATTGCATCCACATAGGGGAGCATTTCCTCAACAACTTCTACGACCACTGTTTCGTAAATATTAAGTGAATTAATACCAAAACGTTCTCCAAAGACTAAATGATTAGGAGCAAATTTACGTTGGGTATTGCCAATTACTTTGAAATATTCCCTGGCTATTAACCGAAGGAAGCCCAGATCACGATGCTTTTTTGAGCTTCCTTTCCAAGTTTTGAGAAATTTTTGATAGGCTTTTTGGCCAGGAGTATCTTGAGGAAGTTGGCGAATAAACTCAACCCAGTTCTTACCAGATGGATTTTCCAGGGGCCATGAACCTAGGTCCGTCCAGCAATAGCCGATGGTATTTGGGTTGTCTCGGCTGCTTAAACATTTTGCCATAACCCCGATTTCGAGTTTCTTCTGAACCTTGGGATCGAAAACATCAAGAAATTGCACCCCGTTTTTCCCACGATAATATGATATAGGTACAAGGTGATTCCAACTTTCAATGAATGGCATATCCCGCCGTAATGGTTCCGGGCATCCATATCCGTAAGCATTAAAACCAATACTCTTACAGGCTTGTGAAAAATTTTGGTAATTTAGTTTGGCGTATTGGTTGCTAGCATGAGTGATTCCATGAGCAAATAAGGGTTGCCCATTTGGTTTTATTAACCAGTGCTTACCCTGTATTTTCTCGATCTTAAATCCCACTTGTTTTTCTGCAGAGAGAAATTGAAACCAAAAAAGAAATATTAAAAGTCGATAAAAAGCCTTCATTTTGCTATCCGAATTAACCCTGTCTTGGAGAACAGGGCTTGCCTGATAAATATTCCTTGAGTAAAGACCTCATTTTTATAACCCGATCAGGGAACTTGGCATAGAGATTGTTAGACTGACGCGGATCTTTCTTCAGGTTGAATAACAGACCTTCATGACCTTGTCCGTAAGGATCCAAATCAAAATGGTTCAGGTAGGCTGAGTTTTCTTTTTTAGCAGCTCCAGAAGGGGCATCAATCAATACCCAGTCTCCTTGTCGCAGAGCGAACTTTTTCGGAGAAGTGTTTTGCACCGTGGCAACTCGCAGAGGTTTCGAATATTTCTTTCCTTCCAGCACAGGTAGTAGGTTGTAGCTGTCTATGGCCTCCTTCTTCCCGAGGTGGTATCCAATGATCTTGGCAAAGCTCGCCGCCAGGTCGACCTGGCTCACCACCTCGTCGCAAACCGAGCCCGGCTTGATTTTGCCGGGCCATTTGACGATGAAGGGCACACGATGTCCTCCCTCGTAGACATCGCGCTTGACGCCACGATACTTGCCCGAGCTCCATTGTTTGAATTCTTCCAGTCTTTCGAACGCATGGGTCTCGGGTCCATTGTCGGCGGAGAAGACGACCAAGGTGTTGTCGGCGAAGCCCTGTTTTTTCAAGGCGTTCATCACCATGCCCACCATGGCGTCGGTCTCGATAACGAAGTCCCCGTAGTAACCGGCTTTCGATTTTCCGTGATAAGGCTTATTGGGAACGATCGGGTAGTGCGGAGAATTGAAAGCAAGATAGGCAAAAAAAGGTTGATCCTTTTTCTGCTTCGAAATCCATTCAACCGTCTTTTGGGTGATGGTGGGCAGGATGTTGTAGGGGTTCCAGCTTTCGGCCATCGGTCCCGGCCGGAAGCTGCCGCCCCCCGCGAGGGGCCTGGACTTGATTACTGGCTTGGTTGGAATGGTAACGAAGCGGTCCCCTTCGATCCAACAGTAGGGAGGGAAGTTGATTGTGCCGTCCCCGAAATAATAATCAAAACCCTGATCAAGCGGACCGTCCGGAAATGGCTTGGTCCAGTCATAGGACTCGGCATGTGGATCTCCTTTTTTGGTGCCCGGTTTACGAATCGCATCAAAGTCCCAACCTAGGTGCCACTTCCCAAAACAACCCGTGCGGTAGCCCTTTCGCTTGAACATCTTGGCGATGGTGAAGTCCTCGGGCTCGAAGACCGTCCCGCCAAAGGCACCCACGATGCCGTGAAACCGGCGCCAGTGGTGTTGCCCGGTCAGGAGGGCGAATCGGCTGGGTGTGCAGATACCAGAAGAGCTGTGTCCATCGGTGAAGGTCATTCCCTGGGATGCCAATTGGTCGAGGTGGGGTGTTTGGATCTTTGCTCCCGGATCGCCGTAGGAAACATCAGCGACTCCCATGTCATCAGCATAAAGAATTACAATATTTGGCCTCTCAGCCGCAGAGAAAAATGACAAAGAGATTAACTGTAGAGTGATGAAGAATAGAATTCTCATATTTTGATTTAGGGTCTTTTTTTACACTCTTCGTTCCAGTCTTCCCACATCTTGGCAAGCTCGACGGTTTTTTCCGGCATCTGTTCAGCCAGGTTATTTACTTCAGTAGGATCAGCCTTCAGGTCATAAAGTTCCCACACTTTTCCAGCACGAACAACTTTCAAATCTCCCTGACGAACGGCATTTGCACGATTGAAACGCCAAAAGATTTCTTTGTGAGGTTCACGTTCTTTGCCCTGAAAGATCGGAAGCAGAGACTTGCCAAGAGGGGGTTTGGTCTTATTGCCAAGAATCTTCCTGGGGTATTTCGCTCCGGTAATATCCCGAAAGGTTGCAGACACATCGATGATATGGCCAACCTGATTGGTCATGCCAGGTTCGATTACACCCGGCCAATGTGCGATAAAAGGAGTACGAATGCCTCCTTCGTAGTCGGTCGATTTGAATTTGCGGTAGGGAGTATTGCTTGCATTCGCCCAGCCTACGGAAACGGTACGATAGCTCTCCACGGGACCGGGTGGAATATCCGGGGTGGTGTTGGGTTGTTCAGGGCAGGCCCCGTTGTCGGTCAGGAACATAATGAGGGTATTGTCCCACTCGCCCAGTTCCTTGACCTTGGCGAAGAGACGACCGAGGTTCTGGTCTACCCGGTCGATCATGGCGGCATAGACCGCCATCTTGAGATCCTCGGCATCTTTTTGCTCATCGGTTAAGTCATCCCATGCTTTGGAGGCCCGCTGGGTGAGTTTGTGCTTCGGGCCGATGATTCCCATCTCATTCATCCGTTTGAAACGTTGCTCACGAATCTTATCCCAACCGATCTTGTATTTGCCTCGGTACTTCGCGATGTCCTCAGGCCAGGCATGGAGAGGGTAGTGAGGTGCAGTATAGGGAAGGTAAAGGACGAAGGGCTTGTCCTCCCCCTTGTACTCTTCGAGACGGTCAATGGCGTAACTGGTGAAGGCATCGGTGTGATAGAATTTCTTGTCCGGACTGGTGTAGCCCATGATCACCTTGTCCTCGATCGCCCAGCGGCGGACGCGGGTCTTGCCTTTTCTGCCCGGAGGTCCCTCGCCGGGGCGGGCCTTGAGCCCAGGGTTGAAGAAGTTACTGCAACCATCCGCCAGCCCGTAGTAGCGGTCGAAGCCGCGGGTCGTGGGCAGAGGCACCTGATGCCACTTGCCTGAGATCAGGGTTCGATAACCGATGGGTCGTAGCATCTCACCAAAAGTGGCACCATGCTCCATATGATTGTCCCCAATCGAGTACGCGTAGTTGCCGGTGAGAAGCTCCGCCCGGGTGGTGTGGCACTTGGCGGTGTTGTAAAACTGAGTAAACCTCAGTCCATTTTTTGCCAGCCTGTCAATGTTTGGGGTTTTGACTTCGCCACCAAAGCAACCAAGGTCAGAGTAGCCCATGTCATCCACCACAATAAGGATAAAGTTGGGACGGGTGTGGTCAGGTTTTGACCAGACTGGTGATGTAGCAAAGAAGAGAGAGAGAAAAAATGAAAGTAATTTCACTGAGCGAAATGGTAAGTCTTATCGGTTGGATTTATTTTTTAGTCCCATTTCTCTGCCTTCCTCGCTTACAGTCGAAAGCCGGGTCTTAGCCATCTTAGCTAGGATTCCTTCAAATTCCTTTTTAATGGTGTTTTCTGCTTTGGTCAGCTTTTGGTTATTCAATTCCTTACTATCAAACTGACCTTTATAGCGTGTAAGTCTTGCATTGCTTCCGTTTTGTTTGGCGAGAAGGGAATATTTTTTATTTCGTACCATGACCTGGTCCCTGTACCAGATGTAGATCCAATCTTTTTTTCGAATATTCCTTTTGTTGGTAAGGACGGGAACGATACTTGCACCATCGGCAGGGTGATTCTTTGGCAGACTGGCACCGGAGATTTCACAAAGGGTGGGCATCATGTCCGTGAACTCCACAAGTTCGTCAGTTATCCGACCGGGTTTTTTGATACCAGCAGGCCAGTTGACAATTAAGGGCACGCGTGTACCGGTGTCACTCATGGATCCTTTACCTCCGACGACTTCCTTGCCGTTCCAAGGTGTTACGATGGGTTTGTCGGTTCCATTGTCGCCGGTGAAGATCAGGACTGTGTTGTCACGAACCCCTGACTTATCGAGCTGCTTTACGATCTGTCCAACCATCTTGTCCGCATAGGCAACCATATCAGAGAAATGTCTTTGCGGATCATTTTTGTCACCTTTGTAAGAAGTGGACCCGAGTCGTTTTGGATCCCAGTCACTTGAGTCGGGCGTTGGATCAAAAGGGCAGTGGGTAAGAATCATTGGGAAATAGACAAGGAAGGGTTTCTTTTTGTTCTCCTCAATAAACTCACAGATGAAATCGGTGCATACCTTGGGACCGTATTCTCCATTGGTGTAGTCCTTTTCCTTGCCGTTGAATTCGAGCATTGGGTTGACGAAGCGACGATCGATCGTCTTGCCGTCTTCTTTCGAACGGCCGCTGCGGGTATGTTGCCAAAGACAGGATTTCTCAAAACCAAAGTGTTGAGGGGCGTCCTTCTCCTTGCCCAATTGCCACTTGCCGGCGATCGCAGTTGCATAACCGGCCGCCTTGAGTTGATGAGCAAAGGTGCTCTGCCCACGATCCAGCATGCCGAATTTGACATAGTTACGGACATTGTACTGCCCGGTCATGATCTTGGCCCTCGAAGGCGTGCATATTGGATTGGAAAAACAGTTGGTGAAGCGCACACCCTGTTCAGCTAATTTATCCAGGTTGGGAGACTTACAGGATTCACTGCCGTTTGATGACAAGGCTTCATAGCCCATATCATCCGCCATGATCAGAATGATATTGGGCCTTTTCTCTTGTGAAAAAACGAGTGCATTAACCAAAAGGCTTGTAATAAGAAATAGATTGAACGAGAGACTCATAACAAATTACCATGTTCAAAAACAATGAATCCGAAAGCAAAGTGATTCTTGCAACCTGAATTTAATTTTTAACGGATGTTCGCTTGCCTAACCATTCTCGAGCAATCTGGCGTGTAGGGCTATTTCGATGTGCCCATAGATCTGGATGCCAATGAATGACCGGACTGTAGGGAATATTGAAAATTTGTAAAACCAGTACGGGCAGTAAAAAGAAGGAAGCTAACTCTTGGTTATCTTTGAGATAGTCGTTGGCACTTCCACAGACGAGAACAGGTCTACCCAGTAATTGAGCCAAACATTTCAGGGCCAAGGTCTTGTCATTTCCAGGTTACACTGACTTGTTTTGCCCATCGGACTGATCAAGTGTAACCATACAGTGTGATTTTTAAGCCTCGTTTCTATGTACTCGGGAGCAATTTGTCGTCCGTATACCCTTGCTGTAGTTCCTTCGCTCGTGATTGGATTAGCCAAATCAGAATAGATTTTCGTTACTTCACCAATTTGACAAGGCTTAGGAGGTTGACGATGTAAAATATAATCTTTTCGGAGACAAACTTCCCTTAGGTTCGCGTAAAATGATTAACTATATCATTTGACTGTTTAGCGAAAAAAAAGCGGGTTTCCCCTTGAGGAACCCGCTTTCAAAAAAAATTAATATAAAATTAATTTTTAGATGCTAAAACCTCATCGAAGGCATTTCTCATAATCCAGGCTTGGGAGGTGGGGCAACCTGTGGAAGATGCTTTCTGCATTGCTGTTTTGATCGAGGACATAAGTGCCGGGCATGTTGAGGAAGGACATTGATCCAAGATTTGATTACCTGCATCCATATAAATAAAAGCTGTTTTGCTATGTTGTCCGGAATTAAACATAGGAACGCCTTTATGAAGGGCTTGTTTAATAATCTGGTTGGTCTCACCTGCCATGTCTTTGGATTCGGGAATTAAAACCTCATCAATGACATGGATTATTCCATTCGAGGTTTTGATGTCAGATTTTACTACTTTTGCGTTGTTGATCATCAATGCCTTGTCGCTTGGTTTGAAGGTAATTTCAGCACCGTTCACCGTTTTCGCGGAGTCAAGTTTAGCGGCTTTACGAGCCTTCACTTTTCCGGCGACAACATGGTAAGTCAGAATTCCAGCAAGCTTATCTTTATTCTCGGGTTTGAGAAGAGATTCGAGTGTGCATTTTGATAAATTGGCAAAGGCTTTGTCGGTCGGAGCAAAAACCGTAAAAGGTCCATCGCCCTTGAGAGTCTCAACTAAGCCGGCTGCTTTCACGGCAGTGACAAGCGTTTTAAAACTACCTGCTTCGACTGCGGTGTCGACAATGTCTTTTTTGGAAGCACCAATTAATAAGGATACCGTTATTACCGTAGAGAATATAGAGAATATTATTTTTTTCATGTATTTTGATGTGGGTTGAAGATGTAGTGACTAGTAAGTAATATCAAAAATACTTCGTCTGTATTTGGATATTGGATTCAAAAAAGTGTGTTTTTTTCATATCTATCGGTAATTTCACCAATCTTTTATCCAGGCCGGGCTCTGGGATCCCAAATTCTTTCCCATAGCCAGGGCAATTGGCTCCAGTCTCGAATGGACTCCAGTCTGACCGCCTCAGTGGGAATACTCTGCTTGTTCTTATTCTCTGCGACTCGAAATTGGAAAACATAATCAGGTTCGGATCCCATTCGTAAGTCAGTCACGGCAATGGATCTGTTTTGATCAGACATCCCAAAATAGCCCTTGGTGAACTTCTTTAGTTTCACGATTGGGGCATGATCTTCGATACCATTTATCAGGTGCAAATTTCTGGGGTAGGAATGTAGAGTCAGAGGTGCATTGCCGTCGAATAAAGAATAGTAGGCTTCAAAATAATAGTCTTGCTCAATCCCAACCGTTCGCCAGAGGAAAGTGGTAAAGGGAGCGGGCGAAGATATGAATTGAGAGTAGGTCACACCCTGTTCTGCCAATTTCTTTTCCATCTTGTTCTTAACAAATATCCCGGCACCTAGTGCCCAAGTAAGGTAAGCGATGCTCAGACTGAGTCCGGTTTTATTAAGACGATGATTTTTAAAAAACAGGGCGGCAAGCACTCCGATCAGGATCGGAAGGGTGAAGAGAGGATCAATAATGAACAAGGAGGGAATAGCATGCGGGGTGGTGTCAAAAGGCCAAAAGATTTGGGTCCCGTAGATAGTTAACAGATCCAGAAGCACGCTTCCCTCGAGTACAACAAAGCAAAGGATCGCCCATTTGATATACAAATGTTTCGTGTCCTGATGGATGACTGTAATGAGTTTCGCAAACAGTGGAGATAGGATTGCGAGTAAAAAGAGAGAATGACTAAACCCACGGTGATAGACAAAGTCATCGACCGGACTGCCAAGGGGAATGAATACATCAAGATCCGGTAAAGTTCCAAGAATTGCCCCCCAGAAAAGAGCCTTCTTTCCGACCTTTTTACCAAGTATGGCTTCTCCGCAAGCAGCACCAAAGGTTAACTGAGTTAATGAATCCATTTTGGTTGAAGTATTTGTCAAAAAAGGACAAATTCAAATGAAACTTATTTTCAAAAGTCATGTTTCTTTTTCCCTGTGTTCTCGAAGAATATAAAACTATGAATTGATAGCTCCAATACGAGAGATTACGAATATCTCTGAAGTAACCAGTCTTTGACCTCTTCAATATTCGCAAATTCAGGTATCCACGACAATTCAGTAGGTGAATCGGTGGTGAATTCACAACGCATACGGACAGGATGGGCACCGGATTCGATAGCCGCGTATTGATTGTAGATCCGGTCATCGACTAGAATGGTCTCCTGGGGGTTGAGATTGTATTTTTGATAACAGTCCCGGAGTCGGTTAATTTTGGCAGTATCGTGCATGAACTCCCCATGCTGCACACATTCAATGGTCAGGAAATCGATTACGGGTGAAAGGATATCCCGAAGGTAGGCAGTCTTGGCCTCGACCTCAAAAGTCGCTGACATGGTAAACTGACGGTAGCCCAATTGATTGAGTTCCTTGAGGACTTCGATTACCCCGGGGTAAAGCGGGCGATCTCTGAAAAAGGCCTGATCCGCACAAAAGTCCCGATCCATCTCGGTTCCCAGTTCCGGGTGGGTTTTCAATTCCAGGGCACCATACTCGGGAAGGATTGGCAGAACCTCAGGAAGTTGCTCCCACTTTAAGTCTTTGTATTGATCCCGATAGTTGGGATGCCCGGTCAGAAAATGATAGTATGCATGATTCAGATCTGCCAAGACCCCGTCCACATCCCAAAAGATATTTTTGATCGAGGCTGGATCCACGGGTTTTTGCATTTGGTTATTTGAATAACTTCAGATCAAAGTGGTCGAGGTAAACGCCGCCTTTTTTTCTGGCTGCTGAACAGGAGTTGGTTCATTCCGGATTTGTAGAGCGAAATCAGCTTATTTCTTCTTTTTACCTTCTTTGGCGTAATAAGCCGCCAGCTGATTTAATACTTTCTGACTGGCATCTGCATCGCTGGTTCCTTTTCCCGGCACGAAATCACCATATGGCCGGGGACCCAGTTCCTTTATCGTTCTGGCAAGCATCGCTTTCATTTTTTTGAGTTGTTTGGCATAGCCGGAATTGTTTGCCAGATTCTTTTTCGAACCCGGATCTTTGGAAAGGTCGTACAGTTGATCAGCGGAAAAAATATCGGGATGGAAATACCTGGCTCTGGAAATTCCGCCGCTTAAGCCAAGCAGAGTCTTATACATTCGGTCCGCCCGTTTACTTAGAGCGGCTTCAATCTGTTCATCTGTATAGCGGATACATATGTATTCGAAGGCTTCCGTTTTGATTGCCCGGGCTGCTCCCTGTTCTCCATAGATATATTCTCGGATGGAAACTGTAGGATCCTTAAACATGGGAACCAGGCTTTTCCCGTCGATATGGTAGTCTTCGGGAATCCTGGCCTTGGTCAGTTCGAACCAGGTGGGAACAAAATCGGTGTTTTGTAAAAGTCCCCGGCTGACCGAACCAGGCTTGATCACTCTTGGCCAGCGGATTAGGCAGGGAATTTCGGTTCCCCGTGTTTTGATTAATGATCCTTTCCTTTCCGATCCATGGTCCGATACGAAGACCACAATGGTGTTGTCGACAATGCCGAGCTTATCAAGTTTATCAAGAATGAGACCGAGACTGTCATCCATCCACAGGTAACCGACCTCCGATTCGGTTAATCCCGCTTTTTGAATACGTTTCCAGACTGACTTACGATCGATCAGGTTGAGTGGTTTTTTAAGAAAGCCTTCTCCGCTTGCCAGCTCTTTTTCCATCATCGATTTAAACCATTCTCCATTGGGGCCGTGAAGAAGAGTCGGGCAACAGTGCAAATAGAAGGGTTGTTCCTTGTGTTCCTCGATAAACTCCAAAGCAGCCTGGGCGGTCCATTCCGGATTATGCCCTTTGAAGGGTTGCTTGAGATTTCCCCAGTAAATGTTCTTGGACCAGGTGAAACCGTTCTTTTTGACCATTTCCCGCTGGAGTTTTTCGAGTTTGAATTTCCTCTTATTCAACTCATCGGAGTATTTGGCATTTTTGGGAACATCCAGATCACCAAACAGGGATCCCTGTTTTGAATGATCCGTATCATGCACATGATATTTGCCAACAAAGCCGGTGGCGTATCCGGCATCCGCGAGAACCCGGCCCACATTCATTCTGTCAGATTCCAGCCCAACATTGAAGGCGGGTAGTGCCTGGGTACCTTTTGGGCATTCCTCGAGAAAGGTGTTGGAGTGAGAGGAACTGGCGTAGCGTCCGGTCAGGAAAGTATATCGGGAGGGTGTGCAGACCGTGCTCGTCACATGGGCATTGTGGCAGATCATTCCTTCCTTGGCTAACCGGTCGAGATTGGGGGTCAGAACTTTCCCTCCGTATGGGCTGGTCTCAGGCTTATCGTAATCGTCGACCAAGAAGAGAATGATGTTGGGTCTTTCATCCATCTCACCGTGTGATGGGTAAAGAAAAACGAAGAGAAAAAGAAAGGCTAAAACTAAATGTTTAAGTACAGGCATGGAACTGGAATTAGAGAGTAGTTTTGATTTATAAACTGCCGAAACAAAAAATAAGTTTCGTGAGGATCAATTATCCTCAAACACCTGTTGTTTTTCTGTGAGGATACTTCTGAAATTCTTGAGTCTTTCTTTAAGATGATCCTTTTGAACAAGGTTATTCTTTTCCTGTGGATCGATTCGTAAATTGTAAAGTTCCTCCCCGTCCGGCCATTTACCATAACGCCAGTTTTGGTTGCGAAGGGCATATCCAAAATTCTTAGGACCTCGGGTAACAACACTGTAAGCATATTTTCTTTTTCCGAGTCTTTCGGGATGTCCAAGGAGTGGCCGGAGGGATTTGCCCTGTAAATGACCGGGAGCTTTCAACCCGGCCAGGTCGGCAAGGGTGGGGTAGATATCGATCAATTCTACCATGGCCTCTGAAGTCGTGCCTGATTGGGAAAGACCGGGTGCCCGGATAATGAACGGCACCTTCGCTCCGATATCAAAAAGGGTGACTTTTCCCCAGATGAAATGATCGCCCAGGTGGTAGCCATGATCGGAAGTAAATAGGATAATGGTTTCGTCCCAGAGGCCCTGTTTCTTAAGGGTATCCATCACCAGGCCGAGCTGAGCATCGATGAAGCTAACGCAGGCATGATAGGCCTGGATATATTCCTTTCGGAGTGGATGATTTTCCTTAGCGAATTCAAACCCGAAGGCCTCGTAGCGCTTGGAGAGGGCAGAGGAGGGGAGAAAATCCCAGAGGTTAGGACGGTCGGTTTTGTAAGAAATTTTATCGAATGGATAGAGATCAAAATATTTGTCCGGGGCGAGAAAGGGAACATGGGGTTTCTGAAATCCCAAGGCGATAAAGAACGGTTGGTTGCCGTAATCTTTATCCTCCAACCATCGTACAACCTGTCGGGCATTCTTGCCATCTTTGTGTTGGGCATCGGTCAGTCCGCTTCGCCCTTTGCCTGGAGGCGTCTGGGCATTCAGTTTTGCGGATACTTGCTTTTGGATTTCCTTCCATTTTTTCTTGTTGGGTTGTTTCTCGATGGACCCATTTTTCGCTTCAAATTTTAGGCGAGCTTCCCGCACAATGCCAAGTTCCTCATTATCAAAGCGCATATTTTCATGCCAGGCCATCTCTCCATGATCACTTTTGGTATTATGGAAGACTTTACCCACACCCGCAGTCCAGTATCCGTTTTCTTTAAAAAATTGGGGCATGGAAACCGTGCCCGGCCGGGTTTTACGGATATCGAAGGTATTGTTGAGCACGCCAGTGCTTTGAGGGTAAAGACCACTGAGAAAAGAAGCACGAGAAGGCCCACAAACCGGATACTGACAAAAGGCACGATTAAAGGTGATCGAATTATCGGCCAATCGTGTCAGGTTGGGCGTACTGATGTTCTTGTATCCAGAGGTGGAAACATGGGTGTTCAAATCGTCGCAGACCACAAAGAGAATATTCTTACTTTTTTGTTTTGGTTTAATGACAGGAATCTGCGAGGTGACGGTTGGTCGGTAGACTGAGTCTTTTCGCAGGTTCCCCTCGCCGGCGATCCATTGAAATGAACCATCCTTTACAAAGAGGTCACGCTTCGCATGAAGTTTTCTGGCTGGCGGAGCGAAGTCTTCTGGGGTAAGGGATGCCATTTGGGTTTTAAGGTCTGCATATTTTTTCTGCCCGGCCAGGTTGGTCCATTCGTTGGGATCTTTGCTGAGATCATAAAGTTCTTCGCCGTCCTCTCCGTACTGTATGTATCTCCAGTTTCGGTTTATGATGGCATATTCCCCGGGGTGCATATGGGGAAGGAAGATGGAACGATCCCTGGCTTTATCAGGCTCAGCTAGGATGGAGACAATGGATGTACCTTCCAAGTTTTGTTTGGTTTTTGGAAGTCCGCATAATTCCTGGAATGTTGGATATATGTCAATCAGGCTTGTCGTGACATCGGTCATTTTATTTTTCGCCACACCGGGACCTGCCCAGATAAAAGGAACATTGGAGGTCCGTTCCCAGAGGGTGTGCTTCCCCCAGTCTCCTTTTTCGCCAAGGTGGTAGCCGTGGTCGCTCCACAAAACAACAATGGTGTTATCTGCGTAAGGACTTGCCTCCAGGGCGTCGAGCACTCGGCCAAGCATGGCGTCGGCATAACTGATACATGCGAGGTAGCCATGAATCGCATCATCCCAGGCATCGAGCGACTTTAGTTTCTGCACAATTCGTGAACGGCCGGTCTTCATTTTTCGGATCTTTTCGGGAAGATCATCCAGGTCATCTTCTTTGAAGGGCGGGAGTTTGATATCTTCTGGATCGTAAAGATCAAAGTACTTCTGTGGGCAGTAGTTCGGGTAGTGGGGAGCATAAAGCCCGACTGCGAGAAAAAATGGCTTTTCATGTTTCTTTTTTAATTGTTCGACAGCCCAGTTGACCCTCTTCGTATCCGCCATTTCCTCCTCTTTCTGATCGGGTATGCCAGCCCATTCGAGAAACATACCACCGGTTATCTTCTGTCCGCGATTATAGATACTCGCGGGGAAGGGTTCGGGGAATGGGGTCTCCTCACTCCATGAATTCATCGGCCAGCCCGTTTCCCTTTGCTCGGGATTGCGCAGAAAGAAATGAGTCCAGTCCCGTGTGTCGATGGCACCAGCCGGGTGATGAAAAAGCTTGCCGGCTCCATAGGTTGAATAGCCAGCCTTGGCAAAACTGGTCTGCAGGGACTCGATCTCGGGGTGATCCACAAAGTAGTTGGCAGTTTGATAGCAACCGGTGGTCGAGGCGAACTGGCCGGAAAAAATGGCTGCCCGGCTGGGAGCACAAAAGACCCCGGCGGTGTGGGCATTGGTAAAATTGACCCCGCTTTTGGCAAGCTTATCGATATTGGGGGTGATAGCCCGGGGAGTCTTGCCAAGACATCCAATCCAGTCGTTCATGTCGTCCACGGCAAGAAAGAGGACATTGGGTTTACTAATGCTCTTCAGTTGAAGATTGAAAAATAGAAAACCGAAAGCCAATGATCCAAAAATATGAAAAAGTGCGGTCATGATTTAATCTTCAATTTTGTATAGCTTCCGCAGACGGTGGAGTTCTTTTTTCATCGCTTCAATATTGGTGGCATAAGATTTCTTTCCATAAAGGTTTTTCATTTCCATCGGGTCCTTATCGAGGTTGAAGTATTCCCAGGTATTTAAATTTGGATCCGGGAAGCGAATGAGCTTTTGCCGTCCATCGGTTACCCCGTAGTGAATGGGAACCCCATGACCACCTGCTTCATAATAATGATAATAGTGAGTCTTTCTCCAGTCTTTTGGCTTAGCTCCCTTAAAAACGGGAACGAGAGATTTTCCCTGCATGTCCCTAGGGGGTTGAGCACCGGCCAGTTCAAGAAAAGTGGGGGCGAAATCTAAATTCGAAACCAGTAGATCGTTTTTGCTTTGTGGTTTGATCCTATCGGGCCAGCGAACCAAAAGGGGGGTGTGCAGACTTTCCTCGTACATCCAGCGTTTGTCGAACCAGCCATGTTCCCCGAGCCAGAATCCCTGGTCCGAACTATAAATCACAATGGTATTTCCTACGAGTCCGTTACGATCAAGGTACTCGAGCATTCGGCCAATGTTTTCATCCACCGCTTTCACACATCGCAGGTAATTTTTGATGTATCTTTGATAATGCCAGCGGGTACGTTGTTTCCCTGTGAGTTGTGCCTTTATGAAGGCCTCGTTTTTGGGCCGGAAGGCTTGGTCGAACTGGTTAAACTGTTCGGGAGTAAACTTGCTTGCATAGCTAAGCATGAGCCGTTTTTCACCGATATGATCCGCAATGCCCATTTCGTGTTGGGCGGAAGCGGGGCTACGATCCGAATAATCGTCAAACAGGGTGGGTGGTTCCGGGATTTCCATGTCATCAAATTCATGGAGGTGACGGAGGGCAGGCTCCCACTTGCCGTGTGGGGCTTTGTGTTGGCACATGAGAAAGAAAGGCTTTTTCTTATCCCGTTGGTCAAGCCAGTCGAGGGCTTGGTCAGTAATGATATCGGTGGTGTATCCGACATGATTTACATCCATGCCGTTGGTGAAAAGCAAGGGGTTGTAATAATGGCCCTGTCCTTTGAGGACTTCGAAATGGTCGAATCCCGTGGGAGTCGATTTAAGATGCCATTTTCCCACAATCGCGGTCTGGTATCCTTCCTTTTTCAATAGTTTGGGGACGGTTTGCTGACTGCCATCGAAAACATTCCGGTTGGTCAGCTGACCATTCAGGTGGGAGTATTTACCCGTAAGCACCACCGCTCGCGAGGGTGCACATATAGAATTGGTGACAAGGCAGTGGTCAAAGAGCATACCCTCCTTGGCGATCCTGTCCAAATGGGGAGTGGGAGCAATTTTGGCTAAGGGCCCTTCGTAGGCAGAGATGGCATTCAATGCGTGATCATCCGTGAAAATGAAGAGGATGTTGGGCTGTTTGCCGCAAAGGGAGTGCTGGTAAAGACTAAGGAACAAAAGCCAAAAAGAAATTTTTTTCATGTAAAAGATAGGTAACGGTCCGGATATTTTATTACTTTTGAAATGAATATTTGGCTTTATCTGTATATAATTCGAGTTAATAAGCGGGTATGTCCAAAAGAATCATTACAAATATAGTTTTGTTGGCGGGGCTGTGGGGATGGTTGCTCTCAGTGGAAAAGAAACCTAATATTTTAATTTTGTACGCGGATGATCTTGGCTATGGCGATCTCAAAATACTGAATCCCGAATCAAAGATTCCCACCCCGTATCTTGAAAAGTTGGCCAAGGAAGGCATGATTTTCACCGATGGTCATTCTTCTTCCGGGATCTGCACTCCCAGTAGGTACGCCCTGCTTACAGGTCGGCACCACTGGCGCAAATTTCATGGTATCGTAAATTCGTTTGGAAAATCAGTCTTCAATTCAGCTCGGCTCACCTTGCCGGAAATGTTGAAGGAGTGCGGATATGTCACAGCGGCGATCGGCAAGTGGCATCTTGGATGGAACTGGGATGCCATAAAAAAGCCGGGAGCCAAACCAATAAAGCAAGGCAAGCGATCCGCCTTGGGACCCGATGCCTTCGACTGGTCCAAATCGATACCCGATGGTCCCCTGGCCCATGGTTTTGATTACTACTTTGGTGACACCGTGATTAATTTCCCTCCCTATTGCTGGATAGAAAACGATAAAGTGGTCGATATCCCGGATACCATGATGGACACTTCCAAATGGAAAGAGATCAAGGAGGGTGGTTGGGAATGCCGGCCCGGTCCCATGTTTTCGGGCTGGGATCCCTATGAGAATATTCCCACCACCACACAGAAAGCAGTTGAGTATATAAAGCATCAGTCCCAAAGGGATAAACCCTTTTTTCTTTATTTTGCTTTTCCTTCCCCGCACGCCCCCATTATTCCCAATGACAAATTTGACGGCAAATCAGGTGCGGGACCGTATGGGGATTTCGTTTATGAAACCGATGATGCCTGTGGTCGAATCCTCAGTGCACTTGAGGAGAGTGGGCAGGCAGAGAATACAATGGTTATCTTTACTGCGGATAATGGTCCTGAAAAGTATGCATACAGACGGGATGAAGTCTTTGGTCACTGGTCGGCCGAGCCTTTCCGGGGCTTGAAACGGGACATTTATGAAGGTGGTCATCATGTGCCGTTTATTATGAAATGGCCTGGCTTGATCAAGTCGGGAAGCACATGTAAAAAATTAGTTTCCCAGATTGATATCATGGCGACCCTTGCTTCCTACCTTGGCTATAATCTGCCCCATAATACAGCGGAAGATTCTCATGACCTGTTACCATTACTTCATGGAAGAAAGGAGACTCCCCGCACCGTACATGTCCACAACACGAGGGCGGATGCTTGGGCGATCCGTGTTGGTGAATGGAATTTAGTAACCGGGAAGTCAGGATATCATTCCGGCCGGGTAAAGACATGGGAGGGCAAGCGGAATTATCCACCGGATGATGATGACGCGGTCGAGCTCTACCACTACGCCAAGGACATCGGTCAGCGAAATAACCTGGCGAAGAAATTTCCCAAGAAAGTGGCCGAATTACAAAAAGAACTAAAGATAGCCAGAGAGCGTGGCTTTACCGCCCCCCGGTTGATTATTTCTCAATAGCTCAGTTCCTTTGAGTTGGCTCGCTAAATTATTGTTTCGCGTAAGTCCAACCGTGACCTGTCCCAATACGATCGTGGGACTTGGTCAGTTTCGGAATCTTGCCCAGGGGAGCGAGGGTCTTTGCCCATGCGGCGTGCTTGGCAGAGAGTCTTTCAACGATTTGCGGGTGTTTCTGAGCTACATTCTTTTCTTCCTTGGGGTCGGTCTCTAGGTTGAATAATTGCCACGGATCCTTGGCATACTTTTTGTAGAGTCTCCATTGCTTCCAGCGCACGGCGATAAGATGTCTCCTTTCCGCATCTCCCGGTTCGTTGTTGAGCCAGAAAAGATACTCGTGAGGTTCTTTCTTATTCTTTCCGGTGAGATAAGGAATGAGGTTCACCCCGTCGCAATGCTTCGGGATGGGCAGGCCAGCCGCCGAGGCGATGGTGGAATAGAAATCGAAGTTGGCGATTTGCTTATGAAAGTCCTTGCCCTGGGGAATCACGCCGGGCATGGAGAAGATAGTCGGAACGCGCACCCAGCCTTCCTGCTGGGTTCCATTTCCTTTGCCTCCCCGATAGGGTGCCGATGATCCTTCCTCACCGATATTGGCTCCGTTGTCGCTTGAGAAGATGACAAGGGTGTTGTTGTTTAGGCCATGTTTGCTCAAAGCTTTGGTGAGCTTTCCAATCTGGTCATCGACCGAAACGATCGCTCCGGCTAATTTGCTCCTTTTTCCCTTGGCATTGGCGCGAACGGTCAGTCTCGGGGGAGCTTCGTCGTTTTTGGAATGCACGGCTTCCGGAGACCAGTAGAGAAAGAAGGGCTCTGCTTTATGTCGTTCAATGAAGGTGACGATATTGTCCCCGTCATAATCGGTCAGCCACTGGATCTTGCCGTCCTGATTGGTACAAAAATATTTCGAGCCTTTTTTCTTGGGCGGTGTCTGGGCAACCGCGTCGAATCCGACTTGGAGCGGACCTTGAACTTTTGAGCCGATGTCCCACTTGCCGATCTGTCCAGTGACATAACCATTCTGACCCATGAATTTTGCAAGGGTGGGGCGGTCTTCGGGAATGGGAAGACCGCGGGACATTCCATACTTGCCAAACCGCTGTCCGTACTGGCCCATCATCAAGGTACATCGGCTTGGGCAACAGGGCGGGTTGGTAATGTAAGAAGCGGTAAAGCGTACTCCCTGTTCGGCCAGTCGATCGATATGCGGAGTCGGGATATCCGTACAGTCATAACAACCGAGATCTCCGTAACCCAAGTCATCAATGTATATTAGCACGATATTTGGCTTGTCAGCCAAGGTCATTGTCAGACCACTTGTGAAGAAAAGCAGGGCAGCGAGCAACCACCCGAATGAATGGGCGTTGGTTTTAATAACTATAATTTTGGAAGTCCTGGAAAGGGGAGGTGAAATTTAGAACTTCCGATACTTGCCCTTGAGGTGTGGATTGGCTTCGGGCAGGTTGGTCACCTTCATTTTCTTGGCATTCCAATTGAGCCGTTTGCCGGGGAACTGACAGGCCACAACTCCGAGACATAATGATTCACCAAGAGGTCCGGAATAATCAAATCCAGCTAGAGTCTTGTCTTTGCCTTCGATGGCATCGAGAAATTGAGTGTAGTGGTCCACTCCCTCAATGTCGGGTTTGGCGAGATTGTCGATTACACTCTCGGGGTAAAAGGTGGGCATGGAGCAATGGGGTAAGACCATTCGTCCGTTTTCCCCTACGAAGACCGCTCCCTGATTGGGTAACTCGTCTCCGTTTGGAAGCATCAGGTCGGGGTTGTTCTTGTGCCTTGGCGCATCGGAACCGTCCCACCATGTGAAGGTGAAGTCATTGGTTGTGTACTTGGTTGGTTTAAATCCGTAATGAACCTTATTCTTTTCGGCATGGCCAAACCCGTTGGGTTCACGACACTCCGCTTCGACCCATTTGGGGTCTTTCAAATCAAGTGCCTTAAAGGGGGTATCGAAAATATGAATACCCATGTCTCCGAGTGTACCGCAACCAAAGTCGAGGAGTTTACGCCACTGACCAGGATGATAAACCTTGCTGACATAATTATGCACTGGAGCCGTGCCCAACCATAGGTTCCAGTCCAAGGTATCGGGTATTTCTGATTTTTCCTTGAAGGGTTCCCCGTCATATCCCCATGTTTTAAAAGACCAGACATAGACTTTACTGATTTTTCCGATAAGACCCTTTTGTATGTAATGTCGAGCCAAGCGATAAGCTTCCCGAGACTGATTCTGAATGCCCATTTGGGTGGTCAGTCCTTTCTCAGCCGCAAATTCGGCCAGATGCCGGGCTTCTTTGAGCTTGTGGGTTAATGGCTTTTGCAGGTAGATATGCTTTCCTCTCTCCATTGCATCCATGGTGGCTGGGTAATGAGTGTGGTCAGGCGTGGAAATGGAAACCGCGTCAATCTTGTCATCAAGTTTGGCAAGCATCTCCCGGTAGTCCTGAAAGGCAGTGGCACTCTTAAATTGCTTGGACCAGGTGTCAATTTTACCATGGGCATAATCGACATCGCACAAGCCAATCACCTCGACATTATCATGCTTTGCAAGATAAACCGTATCAATACGTCCTTTTCCACCGGTACCAATGTGAGCGGTGCAAATTTTACTGTTTGGTGCCTTAGCCCGCAAGCCGGATGGAAGAATAAAAAAACTGCCGACTGCAGCCGAAGATTTGATGAAGTCTCTGCGTGTATTGTTCATGTAAAGTAAGAATTAAGGGTATTAGGAATTATGAGCAACACTTCGTTTAGGTTACAATCACATAATTTATGATAAATAAAATTTATTTGGCTAGGATGTTTTCGATTTCCTGCCGAGCTTTCGAGAAGTCAAAAACGCCGTCCTGCCTGCTGTAATGCATTCGTTTGGTCGTGGTGGCTCCATTTGGATGCACGCTGGTTAGGCGAATCTGGTGGTTCCCTTCGCGAAGATCCATAATTCGGATTTTGAATTCATTATCCGGACTGATCACAGATGTCCAACTGGTGGCGTCGTAATTGTTATTAACCATGTAACCCCGTTGTCCTTTATTTTCCCTGTCATGATATGCAATCATCGCGATCGTTGGTATGGCGGATTCAATTTTTCCTTTAATCAGGATCTTGGCCTGATCATGAAGAATCGTAAGTTCATCAAAGGTAAGGTTTGGACTTTCCTTTGTTTGATTTCTGTCTCCGTTAAAAAGCGGATGCACCAGAAGGCGGAGGGCACTGGAGTGAGTCAGGAAAGAGCCTTTTCCTTCGTTTCGCCATTCCTTGCGGTAAGTATAGTTACCCGCACCCATAAGGGCTGTCCCTCGTGTCGCCTCCCTCTTTGTTGCCAGGTTGTGGGGCAATGATAAGCCATGACCGAGTTCGTGTATCGTTCCCCCAATATAGACCGTGTTGAATCGGTTAAGGGTGAATGGTTCATATCCTCGATGCTCCTTGACCTGAAGAATGATGTTCTGTGGATCGGGCTTTAAACCATCGATCGAAAGCCATTTCATGTCTGCGGTAAAACAAAGGCCACGAATATGATTCGCTCCCATTCCATAATAAGGGGAATAAATGGTAACCTGTTTACCTTCTGTTTTTGATAGACCGCACACAATTAGTAAAGTTTCCTCTTCCGGATTGATTCCTTTGCTTCGCAATCCCTGAAAAACCTCTTCTCTTATCTTCCCCCCTGATTTATAGTTATAGTCTTTGTCGTTATCACTACCCCGGATCTTATGAAGATTCAGTTTACCAGTTTCTTTTTCAATAGTGAATGTGGTTGCTTGATAACCGAGGCGATTCATTTCTGTTTTAAAGAAGTCCTGAATGTCAGAGATGATGCCATCCCAACGTTCAAGATAGTTTGCAACCGGTTTTCGGTCCTTGGCATAAAAATAAACAACCCGGAGAGGTTTTTTCGCACGCATTGGAAATTTTATATTCCAAGCATCAAGCACGGAGGATATATATTTTGCCTGTTCAGACTGGGTGACGACTCTGGACCAGTCGAAAATTTCTGTCTCTTCCAACCCAGCTGACAGTTGGCATACGGTGATTAGAGAGAGTGTGTATAAAAGTAAGTTTCTTATCATTTTTCACTTTGAATGAGTGGGATAACGGCTTCGATATTTTTAGCCTCAAATAGTTTCATACCTGTAAAAGCCCCTGATCTCCATTTTATACAGCTATGGGTTGAAGGTTGCCATTTTCATTGAAGATCATTTTAGAGGAATGATTTTATGAATTTCTCATCGATTAATTTTATTTTAGCAAATTGCCTTTTACTTTCCGTTGCCCTGCACGCTGAGAATCCTCCAGCGGGATTTGAAAAAGTCGATCAGGAAATTACCATCAGCACGCTGGAGGCACAGATGAAATACGATGTGGAAAGTTTTAGCGTTAAGCCAAATTCCAAGGTAAAAGTGCTATTTAAAAATCCTGACTCACTCCCTCACAATCTTATTTTCTGCACACCTGGAAGGAAAAAAAACGGAGATAAGGGACAGGAGGTTATCGATGCGGTTCTTAAGCTCGGTGACAAAGGAGTTAAAATGGACTGGGAACCAAAGGGGCATCCTCGAATTCTGGCCAGTTCGGGAATGGTGCAACCCGGCATGGAGACTGTCTTTTATTTCAAGGTTCCCAAAGTGGAAGCGGATTATCCTTATATCTGTACTTTCCCGGGTCATTATCAATTAATGAATGGGATGATGGGTGTGACCAAGAAGGCTAACCCGGTCAGCAATCTTACCTACAAAATGTATCACGGAAAATGGAGCAAGATGCCGGACTTTTCAGAATTTAAAGTGGTGAAGTCTGGAACCCTGGCCACAGGCCTTTTTGATATTTCAATGCGAGAGGTGAAAGATAACTTTGCATTCGTTTTTAATGGCAAGATTGAATGCCCAAAGGATGGAAAATATTCTTTCACCGTTTCCTCGGATGATGGATCCCAGCTTTTCATAAATGGCAAAATGATTGTCGATAATGACGGGGTACATGGCAATCAAGCAAAGGCGGGTTCCGTCGAGTTGAAAAAAGGAAGGCATGATATTGAAGTTAAATATTTTGAGTTGGGCGGACAGGAATTCCTGAGTGTTTCGTGGTCAGGTCCAGGCTTTAAAAATAAGCCCCTTTCCAAATTCGCACCGAAGCCGGGACAAGTGGTGGAGGGTATGTTGATTGAAGCACCTGAGGGAGAAGCAACTCTTTACCGGAATTTTATTTTCGGGGCAGGGCCGCGGGCGATTGGAGTGGGATATCATGAAGGAGTAAATATCGCCTTTGATGCCAACCATATGAGATTGGCAATGATCTGGCATGGTGAATTCATTGATGGGGCTCGTCACTGGATCGGAAGAGGACAGGGCTTTCAACCGCCCGCTGGTAGTGATGTGATTCGCTTGCCGGAGGGCGTGGTAATCTCTGAATTGGAGAAAGCGAACTCTATCTGGCCGGGTTCAGAGTATCGAACCAAGGAAATAGATTTTCAAGGCTATGTCTTGGATAAATTCCAAAGACCTACATTTAGATACAGCCGACAGGGAGTTTCAATTACAGACAAAACAATCCCGGTAGCCAGTACCTCCACTGAAAAACCTGGAACGATCCGCCGAATGCTTAAATTCACTGGTAAGGAGCCCCCTTCCAATCTTTACCTTCTTCTGGCTCAGGGAAAATTTCTGCAAGCTGACAAGGGATACTATGATGAAGAACTTTTTGTTTCTGTAAAAGGAGGAGAGGTTCTGGCAAGCAATGGAGATTTGCGTGTCCCCATCGTCTTTGAAAATGGAAAATCCGAGATGGAGATCACTTACCGTTGGACTGATTGAGAAAGAAACGAAATTCTTTAAAATAACCTGACATGAAAAACTTTAGGCTTATCACTTACCTTTTCTTTGCTCTCTCTTCCCTTGGCATGGCGGACGAGCCTCTGGATCTGCTACCTGTTGAATCTGATTATTATCCCATCACCACCATTCCACTTCCGGAAGGAGAGGTGATTGAAGTAAGTGGTATCGATATCCTTCCCGGAAATAAAGTGGCAATTTCTTCTCGAAGAGGAGATATCTTTGTGGGCGAGGGCGTATGGAGTGATGAACCTAGGCCAAAATGGACTTTGTATGCCCGGGGTCTTCATGAAACGCTTGGAATTTCATGGAAAGACGGCTGGCTTTATGCAACCCAGCGACCCGAAGTTACCCGGATGAAAGACCGGGATGGTGACGGGCGTGCCGATGTCTTTGAAACCGTTGCCGATGACTGGGGAATCAATGGAAATTATCACGAATATGCGTTTGGTACCCGCCATGATAAAAACGGAGATATTTGGGTTGTGCTCTGCCTGACCGGATCCGGAGGTGCCGATGAAAAGAGTCCATTTCGAGGTTGGTGTATGCGTGTGACTGAAGAGGGAGAATGTATCCCAACTGGATACGGTATTCGTTCTCCCGGCGGGATCGGGTTTAACCATTTGGGTGACGTTTTTTACTGTGACAACCAGGGTCCGTGGAATGGATCGAGTTCTCTTAAACATCTTTGTCCTGGTGGGTTTCAGGGTAATCCTACGGGCAACAAATACTTTGCATTGACTGATGTACTGGGTCCTAAACCACCCGAGCCGGTATCCGGTAGTCGGATCGAAATTGAAAGAAAAAGGCTTTCTAATCTCATCCCTCCTCCCGTCGTACTCCCTCATGGAAAGGTGGGGAATTCTCCGGCCGGTATCGAGTTTGATGAGACCAATGGCAAATTCGGTCCTTTCAAAAATCAGTTATTTGTTTCCGAGCAAACCCATTCCAAAGTTCATCGCGTTTTTCTGGAAAAAATAAATGGATTTTATCAGGGAGCGGTTTTTCCTTTTCTTGAAGGTTTTGGGTCAGGTAACATAGTTTCACGCTTTGCTCCCGATGGAAGTATGTTTACAGGCGGTACGAATCGTGGATGGGGCTCACGGGGCAAAAGCCCTTTTTCTTTTCAGCGGGTCAATTGGACAGGAAAAATCCCCTTTGAAGTTCATGAAATGCGGGTCAAGCCAGATGGCTTTGAACTCATTTTTACGCAAGTCGCCAATGAAAAAACATTGGCTGATGTTTCTTCTTACACCATGGAGTCCTACACTTACATTTATCAGAAAGGGTATGGGAGTCCTGAGGTTGATGGAACGGTTCCAGTGATTACGCAAGCTATTCCTGGACACAATGGTAAGAGCGTTCGTTTGAAAGTTGACGGAATGGTGAAGGGGCATGTGCATGAATTAAAAATGCCGGGAATTCGCCTTAAGGGACTTGACCATCCGCTACTCCATGAGGTTGCTTACTATACTTTAAATGAAATTCCTTCAGCGAACTGAATTTTTAAACTATTTATCCTAAAGTAAAAAACCTCCCGGGATTTCCCGGGAGGCATTTAATGACTGGTTATCAAGCAGTCTTATCTTTTACTTTATCTTATTTCCACTCCATCCATGAGTTTTGGGTGTAATCGAATACTAAATCGCTTTGTCCAAAAGTACTTTCTGGGTAAAAGATCCAGCTTGGAGATCCGTTGTTGTTCGCAAAAGTCATGTTGGGTAATTCAGCATCGAACCATAACCAACCTAAGTTTTCATTGAACAACCAGGCGGAGCAGTTCACAGGGCAGACCTTGAGGTAAGACCATCCCAGGTTTGGCTCATAGATCCATCCGTTACCTGCGTCGTAGAAAGTTCCGATACCGGGAGCTTCATACCAACGGGAACCAAGCTCGGTGATAAATGAAGACTCAAATCTATCTTCCTCTGAGTTATTTTCCTCAATTTTACTTTCCTTAGATTCAGTCTCATTAGCAACTGGTTGAGTGATTGGATCTTTCTTAGTATCGGTTTCGGAATTGTCGGTGTTGGGTTCTTCGGAAACAAAAGATGCAGCAGGTTCCGTAGTAGCTTCATTCTTTTCATTGGACTGTGCTAAATCGTCCTCGCCCCTTGTGGTGTCAGATTCATCAGAAACATCATCTGTAACCTGCCCGGATTCATTATCAATGGAAGAAGATTTATCATTTAGCTCAGTATCTGCACTAGATACAGGGTCCAAAGAAGTGATTTCTTCCTGATTAGATTGTGCCATATCATTTTCACGAATTTCAGTGGAAGGTTGATCTGAAACATGATCCGCAACTTGCTCGGATTCATTATTCACAGAAGAAGGTTTATTATTTAGTTTAGTATCTACACTAGATGAGGGAACCGAGAAAGGAGCCACTTTCCACTGCATTTCATTTTGATTTTCGGTGGCACTGAATTCAAATTCTCCGGTCAATTCTCCCTTGCTGATTTTTTCTATCCAAGTGTTTAGATCCATGGCATCCTGACCCAAGGTCTCCGCATATTTTGCTTTTAATGAATTTTCTTTCGCTTCGGCGCTTAATTCGAGGATGCGCTCAGCGTTGGATGCCAATACTTCATTTGCTTGGTATAGCATATTCACAAGGTCTGTATTTTGGCTCTCATCGAAATGAATGTGGATGGGGTTTTGATGGCTTGCGATGGAAATAGGAAAAGTGTTTTGAACTGATTCTTTTCCGTCAGAAAGTTCGAGAACAATTTCCTCTAATCCCTCAAATCCAGGTTTTGGAAGATATACCAGGTTTTGCTCCTCAAAGTAACAATCGCCATTTTCTGGTCCTTTCGCGATGGTGAGGGTCAATTCATCATTGTCCACATCTTCTACTTCCACTTTGGTGCGAAATGGAGTTTCGCGTAATCCTGCGGAAAGTGTGCTGAAGGAATTGACGAAATTTGGAACATCGTTCTTCCCTTCTACCTTTAAGGTTATAAGGGAATCGTTGCTATCAAGTTCCCCATCGTTGGCTACCACAACGAATGAATCCACGCCGTTGAAGTCTTTATTCGGAGTGTATTCATAGGATGGACCATTACCCGTTAACTTGCCCTGAGCAGGATTTTTTGTAATGGAGAAGGTAAGCTTGTCACCATCTGGATCGGAGGCAGACAACTTGATGGGAAGCTTACCATCTTCTACCAGACTGAAGCTGGCAGACTGCACAACAGGAGGACGGTTAGTTTCAAGAATTTTGATCGTTACCACTCCGATATTTCCTGCAACCTCTGAATCCTTAGCCCTGTAGGTGAATTTATCCTCTCCAACATATTCTGAGAAGGGATTAAAAATCCATTGCGAAGCAGATTTTTGCTGAAGGGTTCCATGCTCGGGATTGGTAACGATATTGTAGGCTAGGGTATCTCCATCAATATCCGTGGCGTTTAATTCAATAGTAACCGTTTTATTCTGACGAGTCACTACATTGAGATCGTTGGCAATTGGAGCATCATTAGTGGCTTCCAAGTTGATGGTCACCGTGGCTTCTTGGCTGGTAAGCTTTCCGTCCGTAACTGTGAAGCTTATGGAATCTTGACCATTGAAGTGATTGTCAGGGAGGTAGTACCACTCACCAAATTCATTCCAAACAAGACCATGCTGTGGAGATTTCGTAAATGTAAGTTGAAGCTTATCCCCGTCCGGATCTCCATATTTGAAGTCAATCGCAAAGAACTCATCTTCGGAGGCATTGACTTCAGAAGACCGGGCCCATGGAGCATCATTTACTGCCTTTACTTGGAAGGTCACCTTTGCAATGTTGCTGTATTTTCTTCCGTCAAAAGCTTTGAAGGAAAGGGTGTCGGTTCCATTAAAGTTTGGCTTTGGCGTGTAAGTAAGGTTCGGAGCCTTACCAGTTATTATCCCGTTTTGGGGCTGTCCAACAAGGGAGTAGGATAATTGATCACCATCTTCATCCTTGGCTTTGATCTCAAACGCCACCCGGCTGTCTTCGTTAAGACTGACTGTTTGTGAATTTGCAACAGGAGCTTGGTTTTCCCTGACTATCAACTTCACTTTTGCAACCTGGTATGGATTTTTCGGATCATTGGTGGTGAATTGAACTTCGGCGGTGTAATTGCCTTCGTCCAAACTGGTGGCATCGAAGGAAAGTTTTTGTTGATTTGTATCTCCTCCCGTAACAGTACCTGCAAGAGGGTCTCCGGTAATCCATTTAGGTGCACCGCCTTGGGCCGCCCACTCAAGTGCATTGGCCATGAGAGTCCATCCATCAGTTTTCGAGTCCCACCCTGAGCCCGGGAAGAAGTTTAATCCAACGATATTTCCTTTATCTTCGCGGTAAACTGTAAGAGGTATACCATCTGTCCATTTACTAATTGTAGTACAATTTTGTCGAATGTTTGTCTTCTCCAACCTATAATAAGCTTTTAAATTCTTAAAGTTTTTATTGATAGGATGCGAAGGCATAATGACATTTGGTTTTTCATACCAACGGAATATCTTTTTATTAGTTTTGTCAAAGACACCATAATCTTCTTTGTCCCATCTGCCTGCAAGAGTACTATTTCTGCTAATGTGTGATTCAAAAACCATGCAGACTACTCCGCCTCCTTGATCTGCATAGGTCGCCAAGTTATCACCTAAAAGTTTATTATTTCTATATCCATAGTTCTTATAAACGATTACTGAATCAAAAGCTTGAAGTTCTTTAAGACTTGGAGTAACTGACCTCGCGTGAATAGTAGTTACACCCTCAAACATGTTTGTACCTGCTAACCCTTTTCTTATGTTCTCTAGATACTTCGAGTAGTCAGCTCCAATAATTGCAATTTCTAAAGAATTATTTCCTCCCCCATTTTCCCTTACAGATTTTACAGGTTGGGTTTCGCTTTTAATACTAGGATCAGATATTTCAGGTAAACTTGGATCAAGAAATTGGGGTGCACGCCCTTCCTTATTTAAGCTGTTCAAAATGCCAACCATATCATGAGCTTTTGTCTTTGATCTGTTAGTTTCCACAATCTTGGCATTCCATGTACCCGTTGCCTGACCTGAATTTGATATGGTAATTTGTTTTTCACCTTTTTGGTTTGGCTCGAGTTTGTACTCAATGCTTATTGGGTTGATGGCAATAGAGGGAGGTGTCACTGACTTTACTTCTAAAGAAACAGTTACATTTCTTTGGTCAGGATCATTCGAACTAATCGTAAGTGTCGATTTAAAGTTTCCACTTGTTTTTGGTAATGCGGATAAAACCACTTCCTCTTGCGTTTTAGCAGCAATTTCAAGATTCTTTACGGAAGCTCCAAATAAAGGATTACCAAAGGTGAATGCAGAGATTTTTAGTGTGTCTGTTCCCTTGTTACGAATCGTGAGTTTAACCTCTTTTCTTTGATTTACCCAGACTTCACCAAAGTTAAAGGATTTTCCACTAAGTTCCATTTTGGGCTCTCCGGTTACTTTTACATTAACCGGCAATTCAATGGTCTTAGCAGTTGGATCATTGGTGGAAAAGGCGGCAATAGCCTTGCGTTGTCCGGCAACCAATTGGGTCGCGTCCACTGTGAAGGTAAGGTTTGTTGCCTTGCCTACTTTGACCGTTCCTTGAGAGGGGCTTACTGAAAGCCATTTTGAGCCTGTTGCTTCCACTACTTTTAGTAAGTTTAGACGACCTTCTGCTACCATCTTGCCCTTGAAAGCATCGATTGGGTCAACTGTATTAATCAGAATATTTTTCATATCCTGGTGACCGGCACTTGGGTTTTGCGATAAGATGAGGCTGGCAGCTCCGGCAACATGTGGGGCCGCCATGGATGTTCCACTTAAATTACCAACTCTGTTGTTTGGCAGCAGGCTGAGAATATTTACTCCAGGAGCGGCAATATCTACGGTTGTTTTACCATAGCAGGAAAAGTAGGCCAATTTATCCCTACTGTCTGAAGCGGCAACAGAAATGACATTTGCACAATCATAAGACGCAGGATAAAAGGGTCTTTTGTCATTATCGTTTCCTGATCTATTTCCTGCTGCGGCACAGAAAAGCTGTCCTTTGTCCCCAGCTTTTTTTATGACATCTTTGAGTGCCTTACTGTATCCACCACCTCCCCAGCTGTTGTTGCTAATGGGGAAATTCATGGCTGCACAGTAGGCAATGGAGTCGATCGCATCAGCAGTGCTTCCAGAGCCTCTGTCTGAGAGAAATTTTACGGCCACTAATTTTGCCTGCCAGGCTACTCCGGCAACATGTTTATTATTATTAGTGGCTGCGGCAATGGTGCCAGCCACATGAGTACCGTGACGGTTGCCGTCCATAGGGTCATTGTCATTATTGACGAAATCCCAGCCATACACATCATCCACGAATCCATTTCCATCGTCATCTTTGCGATTGCCGGCTATTTCGCCCGGGTTTTTCCAAATGTTCCCTTGGAGATCGGGATGGTTGTAGTCAATACCGGTATCGATAACTGCAACCACCACGCTGGGAGCTCCCTTGGTAATTTCCCATGCCTTGCTTGCCTGCATTTTAGGAAGAGCCCATTGGGATTTCCAGTTTGGATCATTGGGAGTCGCAGTGTGGCGAAGGATGTAGTTGGGCTCAACATATTCAACCGCACCATCCCTGGAGAGTTTTTTGGCAAGTTCTTTCAGGTCAACTTGACCCTCTGCTTCCATCAGAGCGAGATTCAGGCTGCCCAACGCACGGTTGCCTAGGCCAGGCTCTTTTGCACTGGCAAGTGAGCGCTTAATTTTAACATTGTAAGCACCAGCGTTCTCGAATCCTTGCTTTCCGGCTTTGAAGGAAACAATTAGCTCATTTGGAACATGCTCCGCCGCAAAAGGATCTGCAGGGATATTTTCGCTAGATCCGCCCGTCATTTCATTGAAATGACTTTTTGATTTGGTGGCTCCTGATCTGATTTCTTTCAGGCTGAATGTTCCGTCTGCGAGCCCTTTGTAATTATCAATCACCACTGAATCGGTTGCTTTACTTCCGGCTTCCACGGTTATGCTAAGGCTTTCAGGATTAATGCTCAGTTTTGGCGTCGCTACTCCAATTCCTGATAAATTAATTTTAGTGGGAGAATTTCCCGCATTAGAAATGACGGTCGCTTGGTTTCTGTAGGTCTGCCCACGGGTTGGGGCGAAAGTGAAAACAATCTCTTCGGATTTTCCAGGCTCGATGGTGGTTGAGCGGAAATTTGAAGAAAACTCGCTTGCATTGGCAGAAATCTCATTCAGTGAAACCGGAGCATTTCCAGTATTTTTGAGAATTAGTGGCAGTTGAGCATTGGCTCCGACTTCGACCCTGCCAAAATCAAGTGCCAAGGGGGAGGCAGAGAGTGTGCGGGTAGCCTCGATATTTAGAGTGACAGGAATTTCCACACTGGGTTTGGAAGGATCATTGCTGGTTACCTCAAGCTTAGCTTCATATTTACCGGCCATGATTTCACCTGCTTTTAGGGTAAGCTGAATTGTTTCAGATTTGCCACTGGCAAGATTGCCTGCACTTTTGGAGGTGTGTAACCACTTGGGTGATGTTGCCAAACGAACGGTCATGTCTGACTTAATTTGCTCGTTGTTGTAAGCGACCAACAATCCGACATCCCCGTAGAAGTTTTGGATGCCGGTGGTGGCACGATTTGTAGGTCCGTTCATTTCACCATAGTGAAAATAAATCACACCATTACGGTTGAGCCAGATTTGGAAAGTGTACTCACCCTCGCCGGCGAAATCCTTTACTTTGTCGTATTGAACAACGAGTTCATCCTGCCCTGTTTTGTAGTAAATGTTACCACCACGGGAAGGGTTCAGATCTTTGGCAAACCCGGAGACGAGTGCTGTTGGCATCATTCTGGAGGGTAGGGGGAAGTGACCGTGCTCCATCGAACCCTCTTCAAAGGTTAGGTATCCATTCGAGCTTACAAATACATTCTTACTCTTCTCCCCGTAGAAATCGACTTCGAAGGGAAGGGTGATTTTTGCAAATCCATCGTCTGTTTTGGAAAGTTCGGGCAGCAGCTTTCCAGTCTTGCTGATATCAGTCCAGTCGTGTTCTGGGCCTGCTGGGTCTTTTGAGTCCGACCAGGAATATCCATGATGGTCAGGTCCTCCCCCTGTGGTTGACATGGTGGATCCGCTTCTTGTGTCAATCGCACCTTTTTCAAGGGGGATGAAATGATCCATGCCGAAAACCTCGGCTAATGAGAAAGATTTCCCTCCCAAGGTGGTGGCACCCTTGATGGACCATCCAAGGTTGCTTCCGCCGGTATTTCGGATGGTCAGGTTAACTTTTTTCTCCTCTTTCATCTTGAGGGTCTGAGCAATACTTCCTGGGTTTAGAGCAATGGCTGGTGCCACTTTGGCAGATCCTCTCAGCGATAAGCTGATGCTCTTTCCATTTCCTTCGCTGGTAAGAAGAAGGGCTGAACTTTTTACCTCGCCTGCTTTTTTTGGAGTGAAGTAGATTTTGGCACTTACTTTTTCTCCCGCCTTCAAAGTCATGGGGAATGTAAGCCTATGAGAAAAGGCGGAATCCCGGAAAACGAAGCGGCTGATGGTAATTGCCTCGGTTTTGCCGTTGGTGATTTCCAATTCTTTTTCAGTTGTTTGTCCGACAAATAATTCATCAAAAGTAAGGGAAGCCGGACGGAAGACCAAGCCGCCGTCATAACGGAGTTTTTCTGCGGTTACCTTGACGACTTTGGAAGGGGTGCTAGGATCATTGGATAGCACATGAATGTAGGCTGTGCTTTCATCCTGATCCAGTTTCTGGGCATCTGCTTTTATTTGAAGAGTCAGCTTCCCGTTTGGATTTATGGTGCCCCTATCTTGATCAAGAGTGAGCCAATCAACTGATTGTTCATAACCATTAGTTTTGAGAATCATTGTATGGCGACTGCCTGCGGCGACATGCTGAATGCCTTTATCAAAGATTTTAACTGGGGTTTTACGAGTGGTGGTGGAGCCATCCCCGAGTTGCCCAAAGCCGTTATTACCCATGCCCCAGAGGCTCCCATCTTCCTTGAGAACCATGGTATGGATAAGTCCTGCGGCGACATGCTGAATGCCCTTATCAAAGATTTTAACAGGCTTGGTCTGATAGTAGTATGGACTTCCATTTCCGACTTGCCCATTATTGTTATATCCCATGCCCCAGAGGCTTCCATCCTCTTTGAGAACCATGGTATGGTAATATCCTGCGGTGACATTTTTTATGCCTTTATCAAAGATTTTAACCGGGGTTGTCTGACGGTAGCCTGTTCTTCCATTTCCGAGTTGCCCATAGGAATTTCTACCCATGCCCCAGAGGCTCCCATCCTCTTTGAGAACCATGGTGTGGGATCCTGCGGCGACATTTTGGATACCCTTATCAAAGATTTTAACCGGGGTTGTCTGACGGTAGTATGTTCTTCCATTTCCGAGTTGCCCATTATTGTTATATCCCATGCCCCAGAGGCTCCCATCCTCTTTGAGAACCATGGTATGATGAGCGCCTGCGGTGACATTTTGGATACCCTTATCAAAGATTTTAACCGGGTTTTTACGATTGGTGGTGGAGCCATCCCCGAGTTGCCCATAGTAGTTATATCCCATGCCCCAGAGGCTCCCATCCTCTTTGAGAACCATGGTATGGTAATATCCTGCACTAACTTTTTTAGCATTAGCTAGAACTTCAACTGGGACCTTTCGGTTGGTAGTGGAACCATCCCCAAACTGCCCATAACGGTTATACCCGCTTGCAAAAAGAGCGGTCTTCGCCTTGGGAGAATCAACCTTGTCAGAAAGATAAATTTCGTATTTCAGATCACTGGTACCCGTATTGGCAAGAAATAGGTCTTCCGTCTTGGATTGTTTATCCATCAATCCGAAGTGCAGGCTCTCGGGGGATACAACCAGGTTTGGCTGAGCAATAACCTCCGCTTTGAGGGGAACCGTCATTTTTGTGGCATTCTTGGCATCACTCTGTAAGGTCAGGGCGGCATCAAATTTACCTTTTTCAGATCCGTTGAATTGGATGGATGTTTTGATTCCTTGTCCGGCTGGAATTTTAGCTGGTAAATTTAAGGATAAAGAAAACAAGGAAGAATTGATGGTCGCCTTGGAAATCGTGGTTGTATCTGTTCCACCATTAGTGAAGGTAACGGGCAGTACCCTTGAATCACCTTTGGAAAGTTTCCCGAAGTCAATTTCGGTTGGATTGGCTGCAATCAATCCGCCCTTGGGAGGCTCATTGGTAAGTGCTTTGTAAACATTTAAACGACCGCCGGAGACACACTTTTCCTTGAGTCCTGATTCCAGGTCGACCGCATTCATCAAGGCGTCCTTTACCTGTGCAATTTTCCAGTTTGGATTTGCAGAGAGAACCAAGGCATAGGCACCGGCGACATGAGGGGTAGCCATGGATGTTCCGCTGAAACTGGCATAACGGTTGCCGGGTGTGGTGCTGAGGGTGTTTACCCCAGGTGCGAAGAGATCAACGCTCTTTTTTCCGTAGCAAGAAAAAGAGGCACTGGCACCTCTATGATCGTGAGCACCTACGGATATTACATTCGCAGATTCATAGGAAGCTGGGTAACTAGGGTTACGATCGTTATTTCCGCGGTGGTTACCCGCAGCTGCAATAAATCCAATCCCCTTGGAGTTGGCCTCATCGATCGCTTTCTTCATGGTGGAAGAATATCCTCCGCCTCCCCAGGAGTTGGATGTAAGATCTACTCCAATTTTGGTAGCATAGGCAATGGATTTTACTCCATCCGATAGATAGCCTCCACCACTACTTCTAAGAAATTTAATCCCTACCATGGAGACATCCCAGCAAACGCCAACAACCCCTTTGCCATTGTTTCCAACTCCCCCGATCGTTCCAGCACAGTGAGTACCGTGTGAATGATCGTCATGAGGATTGTTGTCATTGTTGGCAAAATCCCAGCCATGGACATCGTCGATATACCCATTTCCATCGTCATCCTTACCGTTATTTGGAATTTCGTTTGGGTTTGTCCACATGTTGGCTTTGAGGTCCTCATGATTGCGGTCAACCCCAGTATCAATAACGCCAACTAAAACTTTCTTGCTTCCGGTTTGTAAATCCCATGCCTCAGGGGCATCAATATCCTTGTCGTTTGTTCCCCCTGTTTGCCCGGTGTTGTGCATGCCCCAGAGATTTAAAAGGCGATTATCGTTGGGAGTTTTGATGGCGTATACCAAATAATCAGGTTCCACTACATCGACATATTCCTCAATACCTTCTAATGCTTCTTGAACCGCGTAATGTTCGTCAATGGTTGGGTCTTGACTGATTTCCACGATAAAACTTTCATCGGTCAATTTGTCTGCGATTGTGCATCCCAAGGCAGAAAGTTTCTCCTCCAAAGCAACGAGGTTGCTGCCCGGAACAACCTGTAACATAAAGTGGGTGGCAACATGTGCATTCGCTGTGATAACTTCCTCCCCGGTTTGTCCAAACTTGGTTCCCTTTTCTTCCAGAATCATCAAAGGATGTTTCATCGAAGTCTCAACAAGAGAAATACGTGTATCAAGTGCCTGATTACCTTCAGCATTCTTGATCACGGATTCCTTGATGGCAATTTTTACATCTTCCAAAATTTCCAATACCCTTGGCTTACTATTGCTCACGGGGGGGGCTTGGGAAGGTGTGATGCGGATGTCGTTTTCAATTTTTTCAACGGGCTCCTCATTGGAGCCTAGTTGAGCAACCTCTGATTCCGTATTTTCAACTTTAGCGATGGAAGGAGCCGCAGGTTCCACGACTTGGTCGTCTACCGGTTGGCTGGTCTCTTGCTGAAAAGATTCCGGGGTTACTTCGAGTGCTAGGTTCTTCCAGACGAAAAAGAAGGTAGCGAAAACAAGTGGTAGGGAGATGATGTATTTTTTCATATATAGGTATTTAGTTAGGAAATATAAATACACTAAATACATAAGTAAAAGAGTAACGCAAGTCTAAATTTGAATTTTTTATAAATTCTATGATATTCTGGCTATTCGATAAAAATCTTAATATCGTTGGGGAGATTGTATTGGCTTGCTTTCAAGTAAGCCCTTTTGAAGAAGGGTTAGATGATCCACCTTTTTTTGATTTGTTATTTCTTTTGCCTGCATGGAGTTCTGTTGGGAGCTACCAAACCCAATATTATTTATCTAATCTGTGATGACTTGGGATATGGCGATGTGCAATGCCTCAATCCGGAAAATGGTAAGATTCCAACCCCTCATGTGGATCGGTTGGCTTCCGAGGGTATGACTTTTACCGATGCCCACTCAGGTTCCTCCGTCTGCACGCCTACCCGATACGGGGTGATGACCGGTCGGTACAGTTGGCGGACCAAGTTGCAAAGCGGGGTCGTTCAGGGTTTTGCACCCTGTCTAATTTCCAGGGATAGGCCGACAGTGGCTACTTTTCTTACGAAAAATGGCTATCACACGGCAATTATTGGAAAATGGCATTTAAATTTCCGATATTTGGATCCAATCAGCGGTGATGAATATGAAAGGAGCCAATACAGGAGTCCTCCTGTGGGAGCGAAAATACCTGACGGGCCCATCCATCGCGGGTTTGATTTTTTTCATGGGTTTCACCATGCCAGAAATATGGAGGCTGTGATTATTAACAATCAAGTGGTCAAGCATGAAGACCCCATCCGTATGCTTCCCCGGCTCACCCGGGAATCTGTAAAGTATATTGAATCGAGAAAGGATAAGAAAAAACCTTTCTTCTTATATCTTCCGCTAGGATCGCCCCATACGCCTATCCTCCCCACGAAAAAATGGCAGGGGAAAAGCGGCTTGGGTGCATATGGTGATTTTGTGATGGAGACGGACCATGTGATGGGGGAAATACGCAAGACTTTACAGAGAACAAAGCAGGAGGATAACACCTTGATCATCTTCACCAGTGATAATGGATGTTCAAAAGCAGCGGGCATCACTAACCTGGCCCAAAAAGGTCATAAGGTGAGTGCTCATTTGCGCGGCTCCAAAGCGGATCTTTGGGATGGTGGCCATCGGATTCCATTCATTGTCAAGTGGCCGGGTAAAGTGAAAAGAGGCAGCCAGTCGGATCAATTAATCTGCCTAACTGATCTTTATGCAACGGTTGCGGATATTTTAAAAATGTCCCCACCTAAAAAAAGTTGCGAAGACAGCGTGAGCTTCCTCCCCGCCCTGTTCGAAAAAAAAATAATATCTTCGAGGAAGGGAGTGATTCATCATTCCATAAGCGGGCATTTTGCCTACCGAATGGGCAGGTGGAAGTTACTTTTGGCCAAAGCATCAGGAGGGTGGAGTTCGCCCAAAGAAAATCAGGTGAAGGAAGGTTCACCTACCGCACAATTGTATGATATGAGCAAGGACGAAGCGGAACAGAAAAATCTTTATTCTGAAAAATCTCCAATTGTTGAAAAACTACTTTATAACCTGAGGCGTGATGTTCTAAAAGGTCGAAGTACTGACGGGATTGAATCCTGTAATGATGTGAAAGATATCGTTCTTTGGAAAAGTAAAAAATAGATCCCATGAGTAGTTTTAACGATGGCTTATCCAGTCATTAGGGAGACTTGCCTTTCATAATTGTTTTTTAAATGGAGGGATTTCTCGTTGTCTAGAGGGGTAATTTAATTTGTTGTGGCTATTTGCTCAATTAATCGCCCATTACTTAATCCTACATTTTATTATGTCTAGTACAAAGACTGGTCTATCCTCCCTTCTTTCACGCCGATTCTTGATTTTAGCGATCATGCTACATTCTGCCGTGATAGCTTCGGCTAACCCCGTTATTTACCAAGCCCAGAACCTGTCCAAGGGAAAAAAGCTGGTTTTCGTGGCCAGTGATCACGAATATCGGGCTGAGGAAACCTTACCAGCTCTGGCCCGCATCCTCGCGGTCCATCATGGCTTTGATTGCACGGTATTGTTCGGGCTGAATTCAAAAGGGGAAATTGAAGCAGGAGCTTCAAACATTCCGGGACTGGAAGCATTAAAAGATGCGGATGGTATGATTATCTTTACCCGCTTTCTGGCCCTGCCACCCGAGCAGATGAAGCATATTGATGATTATTTAAATAGAGCCGGTCCGGTTGTCGGCCTTCGTACATCCACTCACGGATTTAACTACAAGGATAAAGAGGATCCCTATTACAAATATCATTTCCGGTATGATGGTAAAGACTATCACGCCGGGTTTGGTCATCAGGTCCTTGGGCAAAGCTGGGTGGGGCACTACGGAAAAAATCATCAGCAGAGTACCAGGATTGATATGGTTCCGGCAAAGAAAACTCATCCCATTCTTCGGGGAGTATCTAAGATTCATGTGCATGCCGGCGGTTACAATGCGGAAGCTCAAAAGGATTGGGATATTCTGACCATGGCCCAGCCGCTTATGACGATGAAACCCGATGGTGCCGCTGACAAAACCAAGCCGCCTATGGCCAGTGAATGGACCCGTCATTATAAGGGTAAAGATGGGAAAAAGGGTAGGGTTTTTACCTCCCTTTACGGTGCATCTGAGGACATTTTAAATTCCGGTTATCGTAGAATGATCATCAATGGGATTTATTGGTCCGTTGGCTTAGAGAAACATATCAAAGGTGATTCTAAAATTGATTTTGTTGGGCCCTACAAACCCTCGACCTTCAAAAACCGGGGAGAGGTTAAGGGCCTTAACCCCTTGGTTTATGTAAAACTGGATAGCCCGATTCCCGGTTATCCAAATGTCCAAAGCCCGGCTCCTCAAGCTTCCCCTCAGAGTTCCCTACCCATGGGGCGTTTTTTGCGAATTACTGTTCCCGGGGACAATAAAATCCTGACCCTTAATGAAGTGGAAATCCTAAGCGATGGAAAGAATGTGGCCCGGACTGGAAAAGCCAAGCAATCGAGCTTGGGCTCGGGTGGAATTGCTTCAAGAGGTATAGATGGAAATAAAAATCCGGATTGGAATGGGGGTGGTCAAACCCATACCGATGGGTCTGGTTCTACCGGGCCATGGTGGGAAGTAGATCTGGGAAAAAGTTTACCCGTTGAGAAAATTGAGGTATGGAATCGTAAAGGTTTAGAAAGTCGGTTGAACAATTTCAAAGTCGAGTTTTTGGATGAGAATCGGAAAAAAGTATTTGAAAGATCCAAAGTTCGCGGAGCACAACGGATTGTTTTTGATCTTAAAAAGAAGGGTGAAGTAACCTTTTTGACTTACAATGGTAAAAAAGAAGCTCCCCCGGCTACAGGTACTCGAAAAGAGGCGGTTGAGGTGCCAAGTGATTATCGTGACCCATCGCCCTTCAGTTTTAAAAAGGGTGATACGGTCGCTATCCTGGGCAATGGTTTAGCCGACCGCATGCAACACGATGGCTGGACGGAAACCTTTCTACAGAGCGGATTACATGGACTGGATGTATCCTTCCGGAATATGTCTCTTTCAGGGGATCGACCCAATTATCATCCAAGAAGCAAGGGTTTTACACCCATGGATCAATACCTGCAGCATGTGAAGGCTGATGTGGTCTGGGCTATGTTTGGTTACAATGAATCATTCTCCGGACCACAAGAAACTGAAAGTCACAAAAAGCTTTTGATCGATTTTGTGCAAAAAGTTAGAAGTTATCAGCCCAATGGGAAAGACTTTCCCCGTATTGTTCTCTTCAGTCCGATTGCCTTTGAGGATTTGAAAACACCCAATCTTCCCCGCGGAAAAGCTCATAACCGAAATTTGGCAGCCTTTGCCAAGGCAACGGAAAAAGCTGCAGAAGAAGCGGGGGTTGCCTATGTGAACTTATTCGATCCAACCCAGAAACTATATCAGTTAAGTAAAGAACCGCTGACTTTGAATGGTGTTCATTTGAATGAATTGGGAAATCGGAAACTTGGCCAAATCATTGCCCAGGCATTGCTCGGAACTGAGGTGGCTGACTATGGCAAACTGGAAGATCTAAGACTGGCAGTCCTTGAAAAGAACCTGCATTGGTTTAACCGATATCGGGCAACTGATGGAAACGATATTTGGGGAGGTAGATCGAATTTGCGTTTTGTGGATGATCAATCCAATGCGGAAGTCCTCCAGCATGAATTGGTAATGCGCGATGTGTTAACAGCGAATCGTGACAAACTGATCTGGGCCACTGCTCAAGGTAAAAAATATAAAGTAAATGACAGTAATGTTCCGGTACCCATCAAGGTCGTTTCGAATGTGGGCGGAGGAAGTCGTAGCTCCAATCCAGGAAAGGAAGGAACCACTAAATATTTAAGTCCTGAAGCAAGTAACAACCGCTTTGCAGTCCGGGATGGTTTTGAGGTGAATGTTTTCGCGGATGAGAAGCAATTTCCTCAATTGATTAACCCGGTGCAGATGCAGGTCGATACCAAGGGCCGATTGTGGGCTGCGGCTTGGCCGACTTATCCCATGTGGGAACCCATGAAGGAAATGAATGACGCCCTGCTGATTCTTCCGGATGATAACGGAGATGGAAGGGCGGATCGCGTAATTGAATTTGCAAGGGTGCATAATCCATTGGGTTTTGAATTTTGGAATGGCGGGGTGTTGGTCACTTCAGGACCGGACTTGGTCTTTTTGCGTGATAATGACGGCGACGACAGAGCGGACGAGCGTTTTGTGATCTTCCAAGGACTTGGCACCTCAGACACTCATCACGCGGCCAACAATCTCATTTTTGGGCCAGATGGGGGTATCTATTGGCAAAGCGGAATCTTCTTACAGAATAACTATGAACACCCGTGGGGACCTTCCTTGGCCACAGGCTCTTCAGCGATGTATCGGTTTGATCCTCGTCGATACACTATTGCTCTGCACGGCGGAAATAGCCCGAATCCTCACGGAATAGCCTTTGACTATTGGGGTTATCAATACGCCACGGATGGAACAGGCGGTCGTCCGTATCAGGTTCGTCCAGATGGCAAGGGATGGAAGATGTTCTCTCTTTTGAATAAAGAGGTTCGTCCAGTTCCTGCCTGTGAAATTCTGTCCAGTGATAATTTTCCAGAGGATATGCAGGGAGACTTTCTTATCTGTAATTCCATAGGTTTTCTTGGCATTAAACAGTACAAACTTCATCGGGATGGCGGGTATGAACTTACCAAAACCGTGGGCCGTGGAAAGGACGCAAAGAAGGTAGTGGAGCAAACCAAACTGGGTGAAGTCTGGGGCACACCAAACGGCCAAAGACTCAAAGTCACGAAGACGCTGGCCGATGGCTCAAAACAGGAGGAAGAGGCTGAAGGGTTTCTTTTAAGTGGTGACAAGAACTTCAGACCCACCGATGCTATTTTCGGAGAAGACGGAGCCCTTTATGTATCCGACTGGCAAAATGTGATAATCGGTCACATGCAACACAATGTTCGTGATCCCAATCGCGATCATAAGCATGGACGAATATTCCGTGTAAGTTATGCCCAAAAGCCCTTGCAGAAATCAGTTAAAATAGATGGCCAGCCCATTGAAAATCTTCTGGATAATCTAAAACATCCCGTGGATGGTGTTCGTCATCGTACACGTGTTGAATTAAGCGAACGCAACACCGATGAGGTGATCAAGGCTACACAAAGATGGATTCAACAGTTCGACCCTCAGAAGAAGGAGGATGCTCATCATCTTATGGAAGCGCTATGGGTTCACCAGCAGCATAACCGTAGAAATGGTAGGCTGCTCAATGATATGCTCAAATCTCCACATCCACATGCCCGCATGGCCGCCCTTACGGTTCAGCATCACTGGTATAACGCCGATCCCGCAAAAGGTTCCCAAGTGGTGGAAGAGGAAGTGGAAGTGGTTGCAGAAAAGTCAGGAGTCATTTCTGATACCGACGACCTATTAACCATCCGGATTGGTACGGTGGTTGAAAAAATGAAGTACGATATCAATGAGTTCACCGCAAAGCCCGGCAAGAATGTGAAACTCATTTTTGCGAACCCTGACTTCATGCCGCACAACTTAGTCGTAACCAAGCCCAATAAAGCAGACACGGTTGCCCAGCAGGCACTTTCCTTAGGTGCGCAGGGTTTTGCCATGGCATTTGTTCCCGAGACCGAAGATGTTCTTTGGGCATCCCAGCTTGTGGACCACGGCAAGGAAGAGGAAATGAACTTTACGGCTCCGACTGCCAAAGGTGATTATCCATATGTCTGCACGTTCCCTGGACATCATATTCTGATGCGTGGGGTCATGAAAGTCCGTTAGGGTGTTTTGAGTTATTTAAATATTAATCCTGCCTTGGAGATTTCAGGGGCAGGATTTTTTATTTTGTAACTTTCATTTTATTTAGAAGTTATGAATAGATAATGAATACCGGTTTCCTGGTTATTAAGCCTCATTTGCTTGTCCAGTTTGGCAATGTGAAAAAAGAAATAAAGCTTTCAAAATTGTTCGTAAGCTTTTTAATTTTAAATACATGTAAGTTTTAAAACTTTCTAACATCTGCAATGAAACACCTTTTTATCTCAATTCTTATTCTACTTTGCTACTCTAATTTTGGAGTCGTTGGTTTTTTAAGTGCTGAACCCACTGATCCGAAAAAGAGAACTGAATCGAAGAGGAAGGAAAAGAAAAAGAATCGGGAGGGTAGGGAGGCTAAAAAAGATGATTCTATTTCTCTTACACAAATTGCAGGGCTCGCTCCCAAAGGTAATTCTCCTCAAATCGAGCCGAATCAAAACTTTCAGATGTCGATTGATCAGATCAAGTCGGCATCCCTTTGGATTGATCGTACGGTGGGAGGTGCTCTACTCAAAAATGGTATCCAGCCAAATAAACAAACTGATGATTTTGTTTTTGTAAGGAGGGTCTATTTGGATGTCGCGGGCCGTATCCCAACGGATGAGGAAGCCCGTGATTTTCTAAATAATAAAGACTCTGAAAAACGCAGGAAGCTGATAGACCGACTCCTGATCAGTGATGGGTATCGATCACATCTTTTTAACTGGATGGCAGATCTGCTGAGACACCGAAGCAAATTAAGGAGGAGCAACTTCAACCATTATGAAAGATGGTTAAAGGATCAAATCGCCCAAAATACCCCATGGAACGACATGGTCTATGTGATGCTCACCGCGGAGGGCTCATTGGCCAGTTCAGGTCCTACGGGCTATTTGCTTAGGGATCCGGGTATGCCACTTGATAATCTCTCCAATACATTAAATATCTTTCTAAGTGCCAATGTATCCTGCGCTCAGTGTCATGATCATCCCTTGGCTGACTGGACTCAACGTGAATTTTATGAATTGGCCGCTTTCTTTGGAGCGACTGATGTGAGTGACCGCGACCCGCGTAAAGTGGGTAATAAATTAAGGTTACCGGACGGAAGTATTACCAAGCAGGATGTTGCCTCCGCGGTGGCTCAAAACCTAGCCCGAGTTCACACGAAATCAGCTCAGACATTGAAGTTTCCGGATGATTATGCATACAGCGATGTAGAGCCGGGTAGTTCGGTTGATCCCTTGCTGTTTATTTGGGGAGATGAGGAACTAACTGTGGAGGTGAATGAAAAAGACCCAGATAAATTAAGAGAGAATTTTGCTGAATGGCTTACCCACAGGGAAAATCCAAGATTTGCCATCGCCATCGCCAATCGTTTGTGGAAAAGATTTTTTGGTTTGGGAGTGCAGGAACCATTGGAGGACTTGGACGACCTTACCAAAGCTTCCAATCCTGAATTACTTCAATTACTTGGGAAAGTCATGGTGGCGGCAGATTTTGATTTGAGGGAGTTTCAGCGAGTAATTCTGAATTCCAAAGCTTATCAGGCAATTTCCAGCGTAACCCCCAGTTCTGGAGATTCCGAAAATTATCTTTTCCCCGGACCAATCCTTAGGAGAATGTCAGCCGAGCAAACCTGGGACTCAATTCTTGCACTGGTTTTGGGTACTTCCCTTGATGATTATAAAGTCGATCGATCAAACAGGGTTACCCGTTTTGATTTTCCTTATGAACAAATGAATCCAGATGAAGTTCGGGAGAAAGTCCTATTGATGAAAAAAAATGGTTATTTGAAATCAAACCAGAGAATTGTCGAAGCGGACTTTGTCGATGGTAAACGCCCTATTAAAATGAATGACGAATTTCTCTTAAGGGCTTCTGAACTATCTCAACCTGCACCGGATAATCATTTTCTGAGGATGTTTGGTCAGTCTTCCCGTGATTTGGTAAATGATTCCAGTGTCGAGGGAAGTATACCCCAGTCACTAATGTTGATGAATGGAGAGGTGCAGAATCTATTATATAATCGCGAAGCCAGGCTTTCAAAGATGCTTAAAAGGTCTGGTGATTTTAAGTCCGCCGTTCAGTTCCTTTTTTTAAGTTTTTTTTCTCGACCACCTACTCCTAATGAGATGAATACCATTGAGCAGGCAATTGCAGAAGGAATGAAGAAAGAGGACCTAACCTGGGCCCTTTTCAATTCAACTGAATTTCTTTTTGTTCAGTAAATCAACCAAAGACTACATGATGAAAGCTTTACATTATTCCAGAAGACAATTTGTTGAACAATGTGCCCTTGGTGCCTTCGGGTTGACGGTTCTGCCAAATCTCAAAGCTTCCAACTCGCTCGCCGCAGGTAATGGATTTGGCAAGGCCAAGAGAATCATCTTTTTGCAGGTCAGGGGAGGAATGAGCCATATTGATACCTTCGACCCGAAGAGTGGAAAAACACAAGGGCCCGGCAAGACCATTAAAACAAAAGCAGATTTTCAGGTCACGGAATATCTGCCAAATACAGCAAAAATTGCCGATAAAATCTGTCTGATCAGGAGTATGACGGCCAAGATTGGAGTTCACGGCCCTGCTCAGTACTTCATGCGCACTGCCTTTGCCCAGCGTAATACTGTTAAACATCCTAATCTTGGGGCATGGTCTCAGCACTACCTCGGTTCCAGTCATGAGACTCTTCCTTCTTCAGCTTGTATCAATACTTCCCCTAAACAAGGTAATGGTTTCTTCCCCACCGCATACAGTCCTATACCCATCCTTGATCCTAATACCGGGCTTAGAAATATTGCTACACAGGGCGGGAGTGATGCACTGGGAAAAAAATTGAAACTTTCTGAGAAGCTTAGTTCCTTTTTTTCTGCTCGCTACCAGGATGACAATGTTAAGTCCTATCGTGAATTTTACGATAACACTTTGAGATTACTCAAAAGTAAGGATCTCGATTCCTTCGATATTTCAAAGGAAGACAAAGCCACGCGTGAAAAATATGGTTTAAATAAATTTGGTCAGGGGTGCTTGTTGGCCCGACGCCTTGTTGAAACCGGAGTCAGGTTTGTGGAGGTGGCAACCGATGGTTGGGATATGCATAATAACCTGGAGAGTGAAATGGAAGATTTGAGCCCTCCTCTCGATCAGGCATACGCTGCCTTGATTTCTGACTTGGATGACAGGGGTTTACTTGATGAAACATTGGTTGTACTTGCCACGGAGTTTGGTCGTAAGCCTCAGTACAGCGGGAATGGACGGGGGCATTACCCCATTTGCTATTCTTCAGTCCTGGCCGGTGGTGGGGTCAAGAAGGGCTATGTCCATGGATCCAGTGATCAGGACGGAGCGTTACCAAGTGATCCGGTTACAGTTCCGGATTTTCATGCGACTATCGGATGGGCTGCGGGTCTCCCCCTGAAAGAAAAATTTCAAACATCAAGTGGTCGACCTTTTGTAATCGGAGGAGACAGGGCAAAACCCGTGATGGATGTATTTGCCTGAGGGTTTTCAAGTTTGATCTCCTAATCATATGACGACCAAATTAAAGGGCGTCGTCTTTGATATGGATGGTGTAATCATTGAAAGTGAACCCACTCATTATCAAGCGATTTGCGAGGCCATGGGAGATGAGATGGATCAATCTTTTGAAACTTTCCTAAGTAAGTGTACCGGTGGGGATGAACGCTTTGCCATGGGACGCCTGGCTGAACTTTCCGGGATTGAATATGACGAATCCTTATTTCAGGTATGGTCGAGAAAGAAAGCTGTAGCCTATCGTAGATTGGTTAGTGAAAGTGCAAAGGCTATGCCGGGAGCGGTTGAGCTCGTTTGTTCAGTTGCGGAGAGGCTCCCGGTTGGACTGGCTACCGGTTCAAGAAGGTCCGATGTAAAAGCGGCTTTTGAGGTGCTTGCCGATGGCAGACTTAAGGGAGTTTTTCAATCCATCGTGTCCAGTGATGATGTTCCAAAACCGAAGCCCGATCCGGCTACCTATGCAAAGGCAGTCGATGGTCTCGGAGTTCATCCCCAAAATTGTCTGGCAATTGATGACTCTCCGAATGGGGTCTCTTCTGCTAAAAATGCGGGCTTGAGAGTTTTGGGAATCACCGCCATTCATGATCCTTCCAGTCTTCGGGATGCAGAGTGGCATCTTCACTCCCTAGAAGAAGTGACCTTAGAAGATCTTATAAACTTGTTTGAAGGTTAAAGTTGAAATTAAGATCAGGATCATGAAGTCCGTCTTAATTTTATTCTTCTTCTCATCAATCTTTTCAAGTTTCTGTTTTTTAAGCGCTAAGGAAAATCGACCCAATATTCTTTGGTTGGTCGTTGAAGACCAATCAAAGCACTACGGTTTTAACGGAGAAAAATTAGTACATACTCCGGTACTTGATGAATTAGCGGAAAATGGAGTCCGATTTACCAATGCATCCGTCACCGCACCCGTCTGCTCGACTGCCCGATCAGCGTTGATTACCGGTATGTTCCAGACAAGTATTGGGGCACATCACCATCGTAGTGGTCGGGGTGTAGCTAAGATCAACATTCCTAATCATATCAAATTAATCCCTGAATTATTTAAAGACGCGGGTTACTACACATGTTTAGGTTCAAATGGGCAGGCCGCAGGCAACGCCAGTCCAAAACAGAAAAACAGACTGGGGAAATCGGATTATAATTTCCAATGGGATCCCAGCGTTTTTGATGCTCCCGAATGGTCAGGACGAAAGCAGGGGCAACCTTTCTTCGCCAAGATATGCCTCAGTGGTGGGAAGGCCCGCTCACAGGCCCGTGCCTCCAAAGATATTCCTCATGTTGATGTGTCCAAAGTGGTTCTGCCTCCGTATTATCCTCGTCACCCAGTGGTTCTCGAAGACTGGGCGGCTTATCTGGATACCTTCAGTTTGATGGATTTTCAGGTTGGTCAAATTGTTGATCGTTTAAAAAGGGAAGGGGAGTTTGAAAATACGGTAATCTTTTTCATCACGGATCATGGCGTCAGTCATGCACGCGGTAAACAGTTTTGTTATGACGAGGGCATGATGATTCCTTTCTTTGTTCATGCTCCTAATCGGGTCAAAGGTGGAACGGTAAGAAATGAACCAGTGTTGCATATCGATCTGGCTGCCACCTCTCTCTATTTCGCTGGTATTGAAATACCCAAGTATATGGAAGCAAGGACTCTGTTTGGACCTAAAGCGGTCAAACGGAAATTTGCGGTAAGTGCCAGAGACCGGTGCGATGAGACCTATGATCGCATCCGGGCGGTTCGCTCATTGGAATTCAAATATATTCGAAATGGATACCCTGCGCGTCCGCATTTACAGCCGTGTGCTTACAAGGATAACAAAGAAATCTATGTAGCTATTCGGGATTGGGGAGAGAAGGGGAAACTCAATCAAGTACAGCAGGAACTTTTGCTTTCTCCCGAGCGGGCCAAAGAAGAACTCTATGATTTAAAAAACGACCCATGGGAGTTGAACAATTTGGCAGATGATCCAGATCACTTAAAAACTCTTCAAAAAATGAGAAAAGGCCTAAATCAATGGATTCGTGAAACAGGCGACCTCGGTCAGAATGTGGAATCCATGAAAATGTACGACAGTGACATGAAAGTTTATCTGGATGGACTCGCAAACAGAGGAAGAGGAGATCGTCTTGAGGAAATTAAGTCAAATATCGCCCAGATGAAAAAGTGGTGGAAAGAAGGGAAGTAAATTTTTTATAAAATTAATTCAAAACTTATTATGAAATTCTTACCTACTTTATTTGCATTTGTAATATTATTATTTGTCTTTGGAATTCAGTTAACTGCCAAGTTTCCCAATATCATATTTATCATGGTCGATGACATGGGTTATCATGATCTCGGTTGTTATGGCAGTAAGACGATCAGCACTCCCAACATCGATCGTATGGCCAAGGAGGGTATCCGCTTTACTGATTGTTATTCCGGGGACACCGTTTGCGCATCCGCTCGAAGTACCCTAATGACCGGTTACCATAAGGGACATACGCCAGTTCGCGGGAATTCCGGAGGAATCCCACTTTTCCCCGAAGATATCACCGTGGCTGAAGTCCTCAAAAAAGCAGGTTATGTGACGGGTGGTTTCGGTAAATGGGGGCTGGGTAATCAAGGCAAAGACGGAGCGGCCGAACGGCAGGGGTTTGATCTTTTTTACGGTTATTACAACCAGTGGCATGCACACACTTATTACACTCATCTTTTTCGAAACAGTAAAAAGGTTGATTTAGACGGTCGTTATACGCATCACGCGATCTTCGATGAAACCATCAAGTTCATAAAGAATAATAAGGATAAGCCTTTCTTTCTCTATTGCCCTTGGACACCACCCCATGCCGCTTACCAGATTCCCGAGGACGAACCGGCGTGGAAAATATATAAGGACAAACCCTGGCCTCATGACGCGAGGGTTGCCGCGGCCATGGATACCATGATGGACCGGCATGTTGGAGAAATCACTGCACTCCTCAAGAAACTTGGAATATATCAAAATACACTGATGTTTTTTACTTCCGATAATGGGGCGGCCAAGCGGTTTGATGGGATCCACAATTCCTCCGGGATAATGCAGGGAAAGAAGAGATCATTGAATGAGGGTGGCATACGGGTCCCCATGGTAGTTCGCTGGCCTGGTAAAATAAAAGCGGGGAGGGTAAGTAGTCACCCTTGGTATTTTCCTGATGTTATGCCCACCTTTGCCGAGATTGGTGGTGTTTCCACTGAAATGCCCGAGGATATTGATGGTATTTCCATTCTTCCCACATTGCTAGATAAGGGGGTGCAAAAGCAGCATGAATATATGTTTTGGCAATACGGGGTAAGGGCAGTGCGTTCAGGCAAATGGAAGGGGATTGGTAAGGGCGGTCATCTGTACCTTTATGATTTAAGTAAGGATATTGAAGAAAAGAAGGATCTGTCATCCAAACATCCTGAGATTGCCGCGAGAATGAAGAAATATATCACCATTGGATACCGTGAGCCCCGTAGTCAAAAAGATGATGGTAAGTATACTGGGAAGGATAAGAAATAGATTCTTATTAGGAGGTTAATCCCAAAACTATGTTGGTTAAAATTCTTATAATATCTTTATTTGTTTTATTAAAACCTCTAGTTCTAAAAGCAGATAATTGTAACTGGGCTCATTGGCGCGGACCCAGTGCAAGCGGAGTCGTGCCTTCGGCGAAACCACCCACCCATTGGAGCGAGAAAAAAAATGTCCGATGGAAAGTGCCAATTGATGGTGCAGGTGCATCTACTCCGATTATTTGGAAGGATAAAATCTTTCTTTTGTCCGTGGTTGATACGGGGAAAGTGGATCCCTCCCTGCCTCGTCCGGAAGATCAACCGAAGAGAGTCTTTGACATCACTCACCCGAATACTGAGTTTAAGTTTCTTGTTATTTGTCTCGATCGCAAAAATGGTAAAGAGTTATGGAGAAGGTTGGCTACCCGCTTAATTCCACATGAGGGCACTCACCGGGATAATAACTACGCTTCAGCATCTCCCACCACCGATGGTAAGCTGCTCTATTGCTGGTTTGGGTCGGCAGGATTGTTCTGTTATGACTTGGAAGGTAATAAGGTTTGGGAGCGCAACTTAGGTGAGGTCAAGATTGGAGCAAGCCTGGGGGAGGGGTGTTCTCCGGTTTTGTATAAGGACAAATTGGTTATTCTCAGGGACAATCGAGGACAGTCGACAATACAGGTTTTGAATGCAAAAAATGGAGAAACCATCTGGGTGAAAAATCGGAACACCCGCAACGGTTGGGCCACGCCTGCAGTCATTGAGCATGAAGGAAAAGTCCAGGTCATTAGCACTGCATCAAGACCGGAAGCCGGGAATCGCAATACTCCCGGCAAGGTGATCAGTTATGATCTTGAAACTGGAAACATTATCTGGGAATGCTCGGGCCTGACTGATAATGCGATTCCGTGCCCAATCGTTGAGGATGGCATAGCCTATTGCATGACCGGATACCAAGGTTTTTCTTCACTCGCGGTTCCCATTTCGGGCAAAGGGGATCAATCCGAAAACATCCTCTGGAGGAGAGAATTGGGCACCCCTTATGTCCCGTCTCCCATATTGTATGATGGACTTCTTTATTTCACCCAGTCCAACCAGGCCATTCTTTCCTGTGTCGATGCAAAAACCGGTAAGGTTCTCATGGAACGAACCCGATTACCCGGATTGTCAAATGTCTATGCTTCTCTAGTTGGAGCAGGTAATCATATTTATGTTGTTGGGCGCTACGGTAAGACGGCGGTGCTAAAAAGAACGGGGAAATTTGACTTGGTTACCACAAATACCTTGTCCGACCGCTTTGACGCCTCACCTGCAGTAGTAGGTGATCAACTCTTTTTGCGTGGACATAAATTTCTCTACTGTATCGAAAGAGAATGATAAGAAATCAATTATGAGTCTGACTAAAGAGAATGTCCGAAAATTTTTGGGTTGGTGCTCGGTGATTAATATTGGGCTCCTAATCTATTGGATTGGTGCTCTCTCCTTGGGCAACGAATTTGTATTTCAGATACATACCTGGTGGTTCGATATCCCGCATGATCGCTTTAATGAAATCCATTATACCATGATGGGTTACTACAAACTCATGGTGATTTTATTTAATGTGACTCCGTACCTGGTGCTCAGGTTTGTCAAGTTTGTCCCGCCAATGACTGGAGGCAACGAATAAGCCCGTCGATTTTTACTTTTCTGTGTTTTTTACCCGTGTGCGTCGGGTTTTTGGACTACCTCGTCTCCATCAAACCACGGAGTTACGACTAGCATGTCCTGTTTGTTTCCAAGGCAATAGACCAAGTCTTGAGGTTCAAAGATAATATCAGCAAGCCTGTGGACCAATAAGGAATCTTTCCGACGAACAGCAAGAATGGATATGCCCGTGGACTCAGCAAGATCAAGATTACGGGGTGACTGACCAGCGACTTGGCTCCTTGCGGTGACGATTAGTTTTTCCACCTTTAAATCCTTAAGCCCAGCGTGGGCTTCCAATGGGAGAGGGCTTGAAGAATATTCTCGGTCGGTATGCATCGTTTCCTCTCGTGCCTGATCGATTTCTCGAACAATCAGGTTTCTTGGAATCTTTAACTGATTGAGTACAAGGGAGAGGATTTCCAGTCCGCCTTCCACCTCGGATGCGACCACATTGACGGGTAATTCATGGGACAGTTTCTCGGATTCACGCATGTATTGAGTGCGTACGAAAACAGGTGCCTCCACCTTCATACGTGCAATGGTGGAGATGACCCTCTCAATGGCCTGATTATCGTTGATCATTATAACAATGGCACGGCAGGATTCCACATGTGCATGCCCCAGAGCTTCCTCACTAGTGGCATCGGCATAGTATACGGGATCCCCCAGTTTTCGTCCAAGTTCCACATTGTCCGAGTTCATTTCGAGGGCAACCGCTTCGATCTTTAGCCGGCTCAAACTATTTGTAAGGAGTCTACCCGCGAGGCCGTACCCGATAACCACCACATGATCACTGTGACCCACGGTTCGATCTTCCAGTTCTTCCGCGCTTCTCGCCCGTAATAGTTTGGCAAGGGGGTCTAGTGCCCTCTCTCCAGCTGTAAAGTGGGGTGCCTTGTATACAAGCAATGGAGTAAGGAACATGCTGAGAATACCCGCGTTGAGCAGGGTTCCTATTTCAGATTCAACAACCACGCCTTCCTGGATGGCGAGTTGTAGAATGATGAATCCAAATTCCCCAAACTGGGCCAGTCCCACGCCTGCCAGCCATGCGGCACGGGGAGGGAAGCGCATGAACGAGGCAGCAAGAATGGCAATGAGACCTTTTCCCCCGATGAATGCCAGCAGCAGGAGCCCGACTTCCATTGGCTTTTCTGCAAGTAACTGGAAATCGAAAAACATACCCAGGGAAACAAAGAAGAAACTGACAAACACATCACGCAATGGAAGGATATCACCCATGGCACGATGACGAAAATCGGTATCCGCCACGATCATCCCCGCAAGAAAAGCTCCCAAGGCAAGAGAAAGACCGGTAAGGGAGGTGAGATAGGCAGTGCCAATACAGAGGCATAACACGGTAAGGATGAAGACTTCATTACTTCGACTGGCATCTACCCAACGAAAAAGATATGGGATGACCTTGCGGGAGGTCGCGAAGAGTAAGACTACGACGAGAGCTGCTTTGCCAAGGGCAAACATGATAGCCTGCCAAGTTTCCGGTTTGTCCAATCCATTGGCCAGAAGAGGTACGATCAGCACCATTGGCACGATACAAAGATCCTGGAAAATAAGTGTACCCACAATAAAGCGGCCGTGTGGTGCATCCAATTCTCCTCTCTCACCAAGGGTTCTGAGCACAAGTGCGGTACTGGAAAGGGCAAAAACAAATCCATAGACAACTGCCTCTGGAAAGGAGAGATCAAGACCGAGGCACACCAGCGAAGTAACAATTGTAGTGACTCCCACCTGTAAGAGTCCTCCGAGGGCAACCTGGCGGAAAATATTTTTCAGCCGGGATAGTGAAAATTCCAGACCGATGGTAAAGAGAAGAAAGATGACTCCGACCTCAGCAATGACTTCAATGGCTTCAGGATCGTGAGCAAGGGACAAGGCTTTTGGCCCAACCAGTGCTCCGGATAGAACGAGACCGGCTACCACCGGGAGTTTCAAACGACCAAGGAGCAGGGTCACAATCACACTGACCGTGGCGATTACAGTAATTTCCTCCAGCAGATGCATAAGGGAACGGAACCTAATCCTCGTTTCCCTTAAGTACAATCGGAAAGCTTTTAATTTCCTGTAAAGTACTTGGGAATATGATCAACTAAGGCCAATTATGAAAAATATACTTTGTGATTTACGATCTAAAAGTCTTAGAAACGGAAGATACCGCCCATTTTGACCGCTGTACCAAGTCCTTGAAGTGTGAGTCCTGTTCTTTCATCAAGATAAGTCTGATTCACCACAAAATAAAATCTGGCTCCCGGTTTGTATTCCCATTGAAGTCTGCTGTTTATTCCCAGTGATTTACTGAAATTGTCATATTGTAGGAGGTTGTTGATCGACAAGTCTGGGTTGAAGTTAATTCTGGAGGTTCCGGTAACTACATTTAGTTCTGTTTTGGGTGCATGGTTCCAGTTTAGAATCGTGGATGTGTAGCCAACTCCGATCATAAATTCTTTCATGGGGAGATAGTCAAAAGCAGCTTCATATCTTTGTCCGGGAGCAAGAAAACCATCGTTATACAAGTATGAAAGCCTGCTCACTACTTTTCGTTTGGAATGAGAGTTGAAGAAAAACCTATGATAAAACCCCTCGTATTCTCCTGCGGGGAGCGAGGTGTCAAAGATGGTAAAGGTTTCAGTGGGGCGATCCAGTTTATGGGCAATCTCATAACCGAGGTTGTCTCCCGATTCTAAAATGAATTCAATCGGAGTGATTGTATGTGTTATATCCGAAAGCGTGTTTCCGGTGTCCGTGTATATCTCGAGGTCATAATCATGTATACTTACATTAAGCCACTCCACATCTTCATGCCTTGGAACATAAGATGCCGCAAAACGATATTTTCTGTAATCGTCCCGCATCACATAACCTAGCGGAGGATTGAAGTTTTCGGGCACTTCGGAATATGCTCCTACCAGAGTAAGTTCTCGACCTTTAAAAATGGTTTCTGCTCCATAGGAAATCTTTGTTTCCGAGTCGGTTTGGGCTTCGTTCGCGGTTCCAAGAGCCCATACCTTGGTTCCCAATGATTTGTCACCCATGAACTCACCATTGATGAATTGATAATCCGTACCCACACTGTAGCCGTCTTCATTGGAACGGGGATCTCCAAAAGTTGAGAGTAACCCGATGGTGGATCCATTTTCGAGATTTTTGCGGACTCTTCCGACAAAAATATTTCGTTCTCCTTCCGGTGAGTCAATTAACACATCCATAAGTCCGAAATTGTAATTCTTTTGGTTGCTCGTAATTTTAGCCGCAAAGTGAATGGGTACGATTTGTCCTGTTTCACTTAAGCCAATCTTGCGACTGTAGTAAGGACTCAGCCCATCGGATGGGAAATGAAACATTCCTGCGTCTTCCAGAAAGAAATCTCTTTTTTCAGGAAAGGATTGATTGAATCGGGTAAAATTGAATTGTCGGACATCGGCTTCGACATCAGCAAAATCAGTATTAATACTTAGGTATGCGGTGGTCTTGGCATTGATTCTGTAACGCAAATCAAGCCCGCCATCAGCTTTGAATGCATCATTTCCCGTGGTTCGGTCATCCGTGTAGGTTCCAGTTACGAAAGGAAGCACATCCAAGCCAAGGCCCTGTTTCAGGTTTTTCAGTCCGGTAATAGTGCCAGCCTGTGCAGGGTTGGCTGGATCTACTCCTGAGCGGGCATTTGCCCAATCCTGAACTTCTCCATTTTTTTTGAGTACTCTTCTTAAATTGATGCCCCAAGTGGATGCATCTTCGTCAAATGAAATCGATTTAAATGGAATCATAATTTCCGCACCCCATCCCCAATTATGAATACCACACTTGGCATCCCAGATTGTATCCCAATCCATGTTTTGCATTCTTCCCTGATCGCCAATGAGTAAGTCAGCTTTTAGACTATTGGGTGTAACGATGAAGGCATAAGCATTTCTCTCGTCACGAAAAGTATCCAGGATTACAAGTGCATGATCGTCATTCCCGGCATCCGCTAAATTTCCGGCATTGGCGGTGATGTCAGCAGGGTTGTCTTGAAAACACCAGATTCCGATGTAGAGATTTTCTTTGTCGTAAATAATCCGGAATTCCGTTGATTGCGTACCTGAAGCATTATCCTCGGGGAAGGTTTTAAGCAAATCACCAGCGGGCATAGCTCGATGCCAAACTTCATCATTCAGGTTACCGTCAATGATTGGTCCTTCATCCACATAGACAGCTTGAAAAGTAGGCTTTCCTATGTACAAGCCCCTACTTTGAACTGCTATTTCACTGGGTTTTGTTACAGATGATTTAACCTCACCTAAGATTGAAATCCAACTAATACAAAGAAAGATTAATTTGAGATTGATCGTGTAAGAACAAGGCAAAAGAAAATGAGCTGAGATGAATCTTATTTTGGACTATTGTTAACTTAAGCTATACCTTTACTTAATTACAAGAATTAATTCAAATTATATCTCCATTATCCTAATTAATGCTAGATGGTAAGATTTATGATGAAGTCTTGGTCTTACTCGGGTAGTTCTTTGTCTTTGGTTTCGGGTGCCCAAATTAGGGCAACGATTCCAAGAATATAGACGCAGGCCATCAGACTGGCTCCTTCGCGGAAGCTGAGGGTGGTGGACAAATAGGCCAGAAGAATGGGGGCGGGGGCGGCAAGGTATCGTACCGTGTTGTAGCAGAAACCGACTCCGGTACCCCGCAATCGGGTAGGGAAGAGCTCGGGGAAGTAAATGGAGTAGCCGGCAAAAAGGGAGAGCTGTGCGAAACCCATCATGGGAAGCATCCAGTAGGCATCGCTTGCCGAGTTCAGGCAGTTGAAAACAAAAATGGTGGCAGCCATAGAAAGAATTAGAAAGACTAGAAATGCCATGCGCCGGCTAACCAGCGCCGCCACGAAGGTAAAGGCACTCATCCCAAGAAATGCACCAATATCAAAAAGGATGGTTCCCTGCCCACGCACCTGATCAATCACCTCCTGTTTCTCTCCCTTTAAAGCTTCAGAGATAAGCTCCGGGGAAAAGAAGCCGATTCCCCAAAGTCCGATCATTCCGGAAACTCCCAGCAGAAGCCCAATGATAGCATTTTTTCGCCAGGTTTTATGCCCGAACATCTCAGCCATCGATCCACTTTTTGCATCTTTTCCGGGCTTCGTTTTTTCGTTTCTAAGGTTTAACCACGCCGTGGGCTCTTTGAGGAGTAGGACCATGGGTACGACCAAAACGGCTGGAATGATACCAAAGAAGAAAAGCGATCGCCATCCTTCGTACCCAAATAATCCATCGGGAGAGCCGGGAGGTACAAAAAGGGAAATGCCGGACCCCATCATGTTTCCAACCGTAGCCAGAGCCTGCAGGGCACCCAGGGCGGGTGCACGTAGACGAGAGGGAACTGATTCTGCAACCAATGTGGTGGCCGCACCAAACATACCACCCACTCCCAGTCCAACCAAGAAACGGTAGACCATAAAATCAAAGATTCCCTGTGAAAAACCTGAAAGTCCAGTGAATACAGAATATAAGAGTAGGGTGGCAGCCATGGTCTTAACGCGCCCCCATCTGTCGGATAGAATCCCAAAGATGATACCACCGGTTGCCCAGCCAAGGATCATCCAGGTGGTTGCCGTCATCAGGCCACTCTTGATTGCCTCAGCAGTGGCATCAGGTCCGAGTAGGGATGCGATCGCCGATTCCCGGGAGAGAGCAAACAGTCGCTGATCCATACAGTCGAAAAGCCAGCCGAGCGAGGCAATGATCACCACAATCCAGTGATAGGCAGTAATGGGCTCTTTTGCCTCCTTCATTTAAAAAATGTGTGATTAACAACACATCCTGACGGCTAACCTGACTGCGGATTTTAAACTGCTGGGATCGGCTTTTCCCTGCCACGCAATATCGAGTGCGGTTCCATGATCCACCGAGGTGCGGATAATGGGAAGTCCGAGGGTTACATTGACGGCTTCCTCAAATGCAAGGGCTTTCACGGGAATGAGCCCCTGATCATGATACATGCACACATAGGCATCGATTGATTTCCGCATGCTTGCGGTAAAGGCAGTATCGGGGGGAAGGGGACCAAGTAGTTCCATGCCCTCGATTCTGGCTTTTTCAATTGCGGGAATGATGAGCTTTTCTTCTTCCTGATTTCCAAATAATCCGTTTTCACCACCGTGTGGGTTAAGTCCGCAAATCGCGAGACTTGGCTCACGCCCAAGCAGTTTTTGATGAGCCTGTCGGGTCAGTGAGATCACGTCGTAAATCCTATCGACGGAGAGAAGGGAAGGAACTTCAGAGTATCCGCAATGTACGGTCACCAGGCTGCAACTGATTTCATCGGAGAAAAATGCCATACAGAACTTCTCCGTGCCGGTATGTTCTGCGAAGATCTCAGTATGCCCGGGCTGGCTTACCCCTCCTGCCTGTAAGGCTTCCTTATTTGCTGGACAGGTGACTACAGCTTCTACTTTGTTCCTTAAACAGGCATCGATTGCTGAGGTCACATAGCCATAAGTCGCACGCCCGGTGTTTGCATCAGCGGTTCCTGGGTTCAGTTCATCTAAGTTCATCAAGCCCAGATCAAAAATTCCATTTTTGGAGGTATCTTCGATTTGATTCTCTGAAATCTCAGTTATTTCAAACGATTTATTTGTCTTCTCCGCACAGGATCGAAGTACAGAGAAATCACCAAACAAAATGGGAGAGCATAGATCGGAAATGTCAGGGTCATTTAGTAGGTCGAGACAAATCTCAGGACCAATCCCGGCGGGATCACCCATGGTAATCGCTATGCGTGGTTTGGACATTACAGTTTTAAGGGTTCGCCTTCTCGGCCGTAATCATCCTCGTGCCTGATCTGATCTTCTGCCTTCCACTCGCCAAGGCTCACTACGAGCATCCTGAAGTTTGATTTCTCTGCCCAGAAGCGATGTTTTTGTCCGGGTTTTATTAAAAATTCCTCATGGGCCTTGGGATAAAAAAGATCCCCATCAATTTCCAAGATCCCACCGCCGTCAAGAAAATGAAAAAGTTCGTGCCTGATAGAATGTGAGTGAAGGCTTGCCCGCTCGCCTGGTCTAACTTCGGTTAAGTCAACTGAGCATTTCTGATTCCTCACGACCATATATATGTCACCCCATGGTCTGACGGAATGTACAGTAGGTTGTTCTTCTCTTGGATGATTCATTGGAGAACCATCATTTAATGGTAATTCCCTCAGGGCAAGCTTCGGGTGGATGGCGGATGATTAAAATTTCCGGATCGAGAAATTATTCATCCAGATTTGGTCCTGTTGGTTTAACCTATTTTTTTCCTTGGCTAAGCTTCGATAAATCCCCCATTTCGGACGAATGAAATCGAACCCATCACGCCAGGTCTGAAGATTTTTGAATTGTTTTTTGAATTTAATTTTACCATCCAGTGAAAATAGAGAAAAATGAATGGAACCTTTTTTTGAATAGTTGGCTACGCATTCACATCGTAACCACTTGTCTTTACATTTTTCCCAATCGACCAAAAAAACTCTTCCTGAGTCATGCCCAGACCACCACTGTAGTTGAAGTTGAGGTTCTCCGTGGTCCATAACTCCTGATAGGGTTAACAAAGGATCATCAGTATTTTTGGTTCCCACGGCTTTCAATTGAAAAAAGTGGCAGAACTCTTTGTTGATCCGGAAGGACTTTTCAATTTTTAGATACCATTCGATCTGATGATTTTCAGCATTTCCTGCTTTCATCGGGTCAGGTGAACTTTGATAACCTTTTATTTCAATCCTTTGCCTCTCCTTACCTTTGGGCCATTTTTTATCACGGTCGCCGTCAATATCACGACGAAGGTAAAAGACAAAAGCACTTTCTAATTCTTTGTCTTCCACCAACCGGATATGCTCGAATTTACCGCTGTCGTGAGTTTCGAAATGCTTGGGTGATTCAATTGAGTACTTACCAAAGCTTGCTTTGATTTGGTCCGTAGCACTGAGTTTCGTATCAAGGTTGGCTTGAAGTTCAACGGTCTTGGCAGACCAAACAGCTTGTGAGAAAAATAGGCTGAAAAAAAGCCAAAAAAACGGGCAAACAAAAACGCCGCATGACTGCGGCGCTCTTGGGCTTTTGAAACACAAACTAAACTGAAACAAACTGACTAATGTCATAGATTAAGACGGAGGATACTTAGAAAACGTTCAAAAGAAATGTATCTTTTTTTATATTTTTTTCATTTCTTACTTTGTTTAATAATAATCAACGGCTTATGAAATAAAATATATTTATAGTTTATTGATCAAAGGGAAGTATAACCCATAACTGGGCGACTTTCCAAAACCGACCTTTGCTATTAAAGGCAAAAGCAGTGTGATAAAAAATATTTTGATACTTTCCATTCAGGTAAGTCCAAGGAGCGGATGGGATGCAATCAGAATGCTGCAGGTTGAGATCGTATCCAATCCACTAAAATTGCGATCTCTTCGTCCTTCAGCTTACCATCCCTTCCGTAACAGGGCATGCGGTCATTTTTCTTTCCGTAAAACCTTTTGTCTTCTGGATTCTCAATAAAGGCAATCAGCCATTCGCGTGATCCGTATCCTGTCAGGTCGGGTGCAAATCCTTCATCCTCGGAGTCAATGTCATGGCACTCAATGCAGGCTCTGCCGTCCTCAAATTTCAGATCATCATTGTAATAAAGGGAGAAAAGTTCGTCCCTGGTATCTTCATCTAATTTTTCTTCATAAGGTAGTTCTGCACCGTCTGCGAGAAGCCTGGCAATTTCAGGGAGTAGCATCTTTTCCTCTTCAGTGTACTTGGCCAGTACCTTGCGAGCCATGGTCCCGTCCTTAAATTTGGTGCCTCCAAAGTATTTAGCGGATATATAATGATCATGGTCAAGCAACTCGGTGATCCAGTCAACACTAGCAAACCCAGCCAGGTCTGCTGCAGATTGGGGCTCATCAACCGGGAACCCACGACCGTCATGCCCGTTGTATCGATGACAGCTTGCACAATGGGCAGCAAAAAGTCGGCGGCCCTGATTTTGTGGATCCTGACGCAGGAGAGTGACGGCACCTGCTGGAGGAATCCCTTCTGAGTCAGCAATTGTAATTACGCGTTCCGCCTGCCAGTTTGCCTCTTCAATGGCCGCTCCATGCTTGAGGTTTGCCTGGTCTTCGGAAATGGCCATCCCCGTGAGAGCGGCTGAACCGGCAATTAAAACCCACCAGAAGCCGACATTGAACTGATGTCCGCCAGTACTCTTCCCGATGAAGGGTGTTAGGAACATCCATAGGCCCAGAAATGCAGGAATGATAACCGCTCCCCAGAATGCAGGGACATATTTCAGTAATTGGAAAAGAAAAAGAAAGTACCATTCGGGTCTTGCGGGGAATTCATTGGATGGATCCGCAGGTGGTCCCAGAGGTGCTCCCCGAAAATAAATGGTTAAGGCCACCACGGCCAAGAGTACGGCCAGACAGGCGATTGCATCCTTTAGCACCTGATCAGGCCAGAAGTAGGAATCACGCTTGGGTCTGGGTTCCTTCACATGGATGCCATGCTTTCGGAATAAATAGATGTGTGCCACCACCAAAGCGACCAGAGTAGCAGGTAGAACACCGGCATGCAGGGCAAAGAAGCGGGTAAGGGTATGATGTCCGTACTCTGATCCCCCAACCACTATCTTTTGCAGGGCGGGGCCGATTAGGGGTACTTCCGCCATCAGGTTGGTTGCCACGGCTGTGGCCCAGTATCCTTTCTGATCCCATGGCAGCAGATACCCGGTTAGGGAGAGGGCGAGAGTCACGCCCATCATCATTACTCCAAACCAAAAATTAATTTCCCTTGGTGCTTTGTAGGCACCATCGATCACCACTTGCATCAGGTGCAGAACCAATAACACGATCATGGCCTGAGCCATGTAGTGGTGAACTCCCCGAAGAAACCATCCGCCCGCCACATGATACTGGAGAAAATATACGCTTTCCCATGCCGTTTGGGCACTGGGGGCGTAAAACATCCAGAGTAGGGTGCCAGTCACCACCTGAGTAAAAAAGACAAAGGTTAGACAACTGCCCCATACATATCGCCAGCGTGCACCCCCGGGGACTTTCTCGTAGAGAGCTTCCTTGACCAATCCCCGTATACCCGAGCGGTCATCAATCCAGTCCATTAACCCCTTGATCATACTGGTACTTTCTCCGCAATATTGGGCACAAATTGCTGGAAGCGAATCCAAACTACGCCATCTTCCACCTTGGTATCCATGGTGTCCATTCCCCGTGGGCTGGGGCTGTTATCGGTGGTCACTGAACCATCGAGTCCGAAGGTGCTGTTGTGGCAGGGACAGAAATAATCATTGGAGTTTTTGCGGTAATCAATGGCACAGCCCAAGTGTGGGCATTTCAAATTGTATGCAGTCACCTTGTCCCCATTTCTAGCAAGATAAACGGCACCGGCAGGGATGTTGGTGTAGGTCGTCCATGCATCCTTCACCCTTTCCAGAATAACTTCAAACTTGGTGGGGGTTCCATCTTCCGGAAGGGTCGCCAGGTTGGTGACCTTGGTCCAGGGCACCTCCGCATTATCCGAGTCTTTGGTCGCAGGATCCAGAACGCTGGGGATTCCCGAAGCCAGCGGAAATAACGCACAGGCCGTGGAAGCGGCAATCGTTGAAGTTACAATAAACTTCCTGCGATCTTTTTTAGGTTCTTCGTTATTTGGGCTGTCTGACATATCTTTCTGATAAATTAGGGGAAGTTATAAAGCTATAAGTTATGCTAGACTTGAGCGAGAAGGAAAAGAAAAAGGTTCTGATTTAAAAACCAAAACTTTATATGTGCAAATGAAGATTCCAAGAGTTTGAGTTTATAAAAAGTTGTTAATTAATCTGTCGAAAGGCAAGACGCTTAAGCCCTTTTTGAATGGATTTATTTTGATGGAGAAGTTTCCAAATTAACTGGGTGGAATAGTTTTCAAACATCAGGAGAACCAGTCCCTTGTCGATTCCGAGATAACTTTTTCCGATCCAGGGGAGATTACCCTTTGCTTTGGTGACATAGCTGTACGAATCGTAAAGTCCATATTTTCCAACCAACCCCGGGATCTCATACATGTGCTGGAGAGCCTCGATCGATGCTTGTGGTGTGAAGGGGAGAAAGGATAGAGCACCATAGGGTGCCACCGTGCCGTCTTCGAGAAGTTTATACCCAGCTCCAATCGGAAAAGAACCATACTTTCCACTGTATCCAGTCGATGGGCTGATGCAGGCACTCATACCCCATGAATTGGGTCCCAGGCCTTTGATGCGGTCCGCATTATCAATTGCATATTGCCGGGCCGCCAGAGCTGCATGCCGGGAATTGGAAAACCAATCCCGGTCGATTTTATCCCGTAGGTTTCTGAAATCAATAAAGGCATGGGTCCACTGATAAGTAAAGGCAGCTCCCGTTCCGCAAATGATGAATTCCTCTCCTTTGTAACTGCCCATGTAGGTCTTCATGGCGTAGTAAGAATCCTGACCGGTTGAAAATTCCTCCTTGGGTGCACCGGCTGCCAGAATGTAGAGAAAAATATGCTCTGAATATGCCGACCATCCCCCAAACATGCCATCCTTGTTTATTTCAGATGGAACTTTGGCGGGCAGGTCTTCAGGATAGCAGGCGAGGTACGGATGCTTGGTCACCGGGTTAGTGAACCATTTCCAGTCCATTGCTGCATATAATTCATAAGTAAGTTTTTTGATTTCTCCATCGAAGTACTCAGCAGCAGCCAGGGCTCCCAATAACAGGGTACCGGCGGATGCATTGCTCAACTCAATTTTAGGAGAATCTTTCCATCCACGCTTACCGGTATCAGGATCAATAAAATGATACCAGAATCCCTTGATGCGCTTCAAATTCTTTAATGTCTTCAAAGTAATGATGATCCTTTTTTCTCCGTCTTCTCGGGAAATCCATCCACGCTCGATGCCAATAATAATCGCGGTGAAATAAAACCCCTGATGCTCGATTGGAATGGGGCTGTATTTATTTAGTCCCACATAGTCCCCGTTGGACATCCCATAGGTTGGGCTCTTGGGATCATCGTTCCATTCTTCCCAAAAGAAATCAAAGCAGCCACGCAGTTCGCGTTCCATCAGGGGACTTAATCTTTGCGGTGTGTTTTGAACAGGATAAAGAGTGGACTGTTCCGCAAGCGTCAGGGAACCATGGAGCAGGATGATCGCTGTAAAAAGCCAATATTTCACAGACTTGACTATGCCTGTTTTTTGAGCTTTTGAGAAGTTCTAAGCGATAAGCTTTTTTATGGCGTGGTCTAGTTTCTTTGCGGTCAGGAAAAAGTCGAGACCCTGAAAGTGCAAAAAAAGGCGAGTGTGAGCAATGCCCATCATTTTCGAAATCATTGCCGGATGATCATCCATACAAAGCGGATTTTCTTTGACTTGAAAACCAGCTTTTGATTCTCATCCAAAAAGTGACCGGATTGTTCCACCACCAGCCATCCAGATAGGAAAGGCTTGAGGATGGGGTTCAAACCCGGTTGCTCCATTTAAGAGCTGGAATTTTACCATTCTTGTTGACCCCTTTTCGCAATCCCATGCATCAAATGGATTTTTCCAGCGGGTAAAATCTATAAAAGCCTAAAAGTAGGGTGGTATAGACCAAGTACACCGCTGGAGCCTGATTTCTGACATCTTTGCCGTAAGCTTGGCGAAAATAAGTTGGATGGTCTCAAGTTTTTATTTCATCAACCAAAATTCAGTCAGGCAGGCAAGCAAAGCTTACCCCTCCCCGGTGTCTTTGTCCGGTCATGATTTTTTTGGCCAAGTTGATCACCTGATCTTGATGATGAACCACAAGAAGTTCTTCGATCTCAATATTTTTGTCGGAGCTGGCCAATAGTTTGATATCCTTCATCAGCAAAGGAATTTTATAAACCAATCTAATCTGTTGTCCTGCTTGGACCTGTTCCAATTTAATTGATTTGTCCCTCAGTTTTATTCCACGGTGGATAAAGTAAATGAGCAAAGAATCGGTTTTTTCAAGGACCCTGAAATTTACTTCAATTACTGATCCTGGCCGGGTATGAGGGATGGTGGCCAATTCATGTGGCTGGGTAGAAAGGTAAAGTTTCTCCTCCTGATTCAAGACCTCAACGGCCACATGAGCATGAAAAGGCACCGCGTAGACAGTGCCTTCAAAGGATCCGTCTTCCTTAAGACTCTTGAGGAGTCCGGTATGATTGGGTCCCGTTCCCAGGCTGACAATATCGAAGGATTGTTCCTTTCCACGCCAGGGGCGTATTTCACGAATTCCGCCGGCCAGTCCCATGCGGGGGATATCATGTTTGGAAATCATTTCCCGCAGAGCGGATTCCTGAGCCCGATTGTATCCTTTATCCAGATTGGATGGCCACCACATGACATGAAGGGCAGATACTCCATGATTGCGGAGATAAAGTAATTGTTCCAAAGACTCTTGGTGGTTTGCATTGAGTGATGCGTATTCGCCAACAAGCATATTATTAAAGCCTGAACTAAATGCTCCCTGACCAATGTTATGTTTACGGTCGTAGTAGGTTCCATACCTTGAAAAGCCAAAGCCGGCTCCAGTGGTGAGTAGCCAGTCAATAGGTGAAATTCTTTTTTGTCCTTCGGAAATTCCCACGATTGATTTGAATACATAGCTGTCTGGAATTTGATGACATTTGATCATTTCAGGGGGAAACCCAGCCAGCAGGCATTCCCTGTAACTGGTTCCCACTCTTCGGGAAACAACGATCCGATTGTACTCGACCCACTCTTGGAAGAACAGGTTTTCGAAATCATATTTATCCCATTCCCCGCGAAGTAGGTTGCGGGGAGCATCAAAAAAATCAGTAGTGAAGCTCGTGCCCATGATCTGATTGATCGAGTTTGTGTCACCGTAAAGGGAGGAGAGATAATCAAAGAACCCCTCCAGATTGCCGGTATTGTAATCTCCAATCGAATCGCTCCCGGAAACAATTTCATTTTCATGATTGGGTTCGACTGCGATGGTCATTTCGGGGTTTTTCCGATAGGCCGGAGCCAGTTTTCGGTAGAAAGCTCGCTGGGCGTAGGCGTACAAATTATTAAGAGCCTCGTTTTCGAAATGCTGGCTACCGTAATCAAATAAAGTCTTACCAAAATAGCCGCCCCCCTTGGTGTCATTCTTGCGGTCCAAAAGCAGGTATATTGGAAGCCCGGTTTTGGAATCGATCTTGGAGGATATTGATTTCATCTTTCGCACACTCCACCTATGAGTAAACGCGGCTGTCCAGACGGTGGGTATACCTTCCCCATATTCTTGCACTGATTTCCTCCACTCAGGCCCGCTAAATACTTTTTCCCAATCAATATTTGATGTCCATTCCTCATAGGTTCGCGATTCGATTTCCCCTTTTTTTAGAAGGGGAGACCAGTACTGTGCACTACCGAGATAATTGTAGAGTCCATTGCGAACATATTTACCATTTGGAAACTCTCCCCAGGTTGCACGGTCTCCATTGTGCTCATCCTGAGGATCGAACCAAAAGATATTTTCCATTCTGCCGATGTTCTGTGAACTGGTTTTCCAGTCTTGGTTAATGAGATGGAGTGTGGACAGGGTCTCTTCGGATTTACCGGCATTGAATTCACGGTCCGGGTAAACTGAATCAAAAACTCTTAGCTTTTTATTACGCGCAGGGATGGAGACTTTATTTTGCTGGGAAAAGATGGGGTGAATTATTTGCCGGGCTAATTCCTGGATTAAAAGCTGATTGGAATTTTTGGTAAGAAGTGAATATTCGCCAGCTTCCCCGGTTACAGCCTTACTCATCAAAAGCTTTCCTGAAGTATCATATACGAAGACTAAAGGATTTGGTTCATCGGCATATTTCGATGTTAGGGCAATTTCATCACCAGGTAACCTGGCAATAAAATCACCGACAGCAAGATCGTAGGGTGGACTGATTTCTACTGGGACTTGAATTTTTCCTTTGGTACCACCTGCTTGATTGAACAAATGAATGTTGCGGGTAATATCTGAGGATAATGGCCATGTGGCAATGAAGGGACGACCTTTTCCATCGATGCCCGTTTCGATTCCGACGCCTCCACGAATATTTGGTGGATAAGCAAGAAACTGCGTTTCACATACCTGGTAAGGTGAGAGAATTCGAATGACAGTATGATTGTCTGGATGGGGGCCTTCCCCGGCTACAATACGAGGACCAAGAGGAACCGGAGGCATGACTCCTGACAGATTTCTCAATCGTTTGGTCTCTGCGTCCAGATCAAGATACTGATAGACCGACTGGGCTATACTTAATGAATTTTCATCCTGGTATCTTACCGTTTCGGTTGATGAAACTTGCGGTTTTAGATTTTTCAGTCCGATCCCGAAAGTATCCATCTCATCAATCTTTTCGCCGAGTGCGGCATATAATCTTAATTCACGCGTCGTTTCAATCAGACGCAGATTCCTTATTTGCATTGTTTTGTTTGCCAGTTCTCCAAAATCCATCCGCAGGGCGTCTATTTTCTGCCCGGTCAGTTGTCCTCTTTCGCTTAACTCAAAAACATGCCATTTCCAATGATCAGAGGGCTTAAATTCGGTTCTGATCGCTTTAGTTTTGTTGCCAGTACGACAGTAGAAAACAAACTCATCTAAGTCTCCTGACACCTGATACTCGAATGCGATGATATAGGATAAGTTGGATTCGTATGCATCCTTGAATGACTTAAACCACACATACGGGTCTGTGCCTATGGTCTGAATTTCATAAATGCCCTTAGATAATTCACTTAACTTAAGATCATTCTTCTGGTTGGATAAAAACAGTTCAACATGCGGGTAGGCTTCTATTTTGAAGGAGATGGCCTGCTTCTCTTCTGAAGTGAGTTGGAGTATGTTTGCTGAAAACAAACAAAGCCAGACCGATAAAAATGAAATAAATTTCATAAATAATTAATAGTCATTGGTTCATAATTCTTACTTTATCAGAAGAAAATAAGCCTACTCCAATGTGACTGCTTAATCCTGACTAAGCTATTGAGAACTTGGTCTTGGTAAGACTTCAGCCTTGATTCTTTTGGTTATATTACTCGTGACTATTTTACGAAACCCTTCATTGCTGATGGAGCTGGCCCATTGCATGGCGGCATCCGGATCACGACGGACAAGGCCATGAGCAAATCCATTAAGGGCAAAATCTCTTTGCCATCCATCCTCCATGGCATTCAATTCGATGGCGGTAATATTGGGATCATGTCCATTGACCCCACCTGCGAGTCTGGCGTAGGCGGAAGAAAGGGCAGATCTTTTGGCTTTGGTTGAGCCCAATGAATTGGCAAATTCGACTGCTTCCAACGGGTTCTTATCAAAAACACCACTCTCAATAACCCTTTGGGCTGTACCTGCCTGTAATTCTGGTTCCTCGTAGCCGGATACCCATTGTTTCAATGTTTCCTTGTCCCTTCCTTTTATGACACGTTCAGTGAATTCACGCATTAAGGATTCCGCCTTGCCTTTGTCTTTTGCAAGAAAGTGATCGATCAGGTCATTGGCACTATCTAACTGGGCATTGCCAATCTTGCCATCCGAATTTCTAAGCACTTCATCAATCATCCCGCTGGAGAATTGATCCATAAGTGGGATTTCCCTGGAGTTGGTTTTAGCCAGGTAATTTTGAACTTCGGGTGATTTGAGATCGAGATCAGCATAATAATCAAACATTTCCTGGGGCGTTGCCTTAACCCAACCCTTGAGGATTTTACTGAAGGCAGGATCTCCGTCCTTGAGCAACTCTTCTGCCACGGCTAGGCCTCCAACTTCTCCAACTCTGGTCCAGAATCTTTGTTGAAAATCTTTGTTTGAAGGCAATTTTTTTTCCTCATAGGCAAGAGCCAGGGCGCCCCGAGCATCTTTCCAGTTACGGGTCGAAAGCGAACTAAGAAATTCTTCGGGGGAGACATTCCCTTTCAAAAAGTCATCGAGTGCTTTTTTCCAAACAGGGGTGGCGTATTGCTCCGGTTGGGGCGTTGACTCTTGAGATTGAGCGACATCATCATAGGAATTTTGAGTAGGCAGATTCTCAGAGGGATAAATTGATGGTTGGGATACCGTTTGATTATATTCCCTGCCTTGGAGCATCGGCTTCGTCACCATTTTCCCATCGTCGGATAATGCGTAAAGTAGTTCCTCAGTTTCCTGAATAAATGCACTTTCCTGATCGCCAACAATGGGTTCATTATCAGAGCTAATTAAAAAATAAAGCAAAGGAGAACCCACCGCAACTAACATTATCCACGCTGACTCTCTCCAATTAATTTTCACATAATAAAAATATGAATTGATAATCTACAGGTCAAACCTGAGATTTTAAGTTGTAACTGCCAGATTTTTGGATGAGTCGATACTCCTGAGGTTATTTTTTATGTTATCGACCAGAAATTCCGCATCATCCGCAACACTCAGAAATCTACCGGAACCCCAGGTATTAAGCCAATTCAGTCCGAGGAAATAAACTCCGGATTGCGAAGTGATTCCTCTTTTGTGGATGGGTCGTCCCCGCTCATCGAGACAATCGATCTTTAACCATGAATAATCAGGTTTGAATCCAGTGCACCACAAAATCGAGGTGATCCCTTCGGTTGTCATGTTTAAACTGTGAGTTTCCTTTGCGGGTTTCCACTTTTTAGTGAAGACAGGTATGTCTGGGGCATCGATTCCCTCTGTTTCTATGTAATCGTCGATCATCCGACAAATCTTCAGGTAACTTTCATCCGCCTGATCGAGATTCTCTTCCAGATCAGATTTAAAAAAGATATGATCATTCTCGATGTGGGAAACAGTACCGTAGAGTTTTAAGCCTTTTAAAGCAAAATCCCTGAGGTCAATTTCATGCCCTCCATCTCGCCCTGATAGATAATGATTGGTTTTCGCTTCAGTATGCCTGGGATCGGCTTGTTCTTCGATTGTTTTCGAATATTCACCAATTTCATAAAGCCAGTCAGTGGCGTCACGACCGCGATATACACGCGGACTCCTGGGGGCAGAACCTACGGAGAGCCTAACATCCCTGCCTTCCATCCAAAGATCTTCCATCATCTGGACACCAGACTGACCGGTTCCGATAACCAAACAAGTGCCATCAGGTATATCGGAGGGACGTTTGTAAGATTTCGAACTGATTTGTACGATGTCCGGATTGAGGTTTTTGGAAAAATCTGGTTTTACCTGCAAATCATATGATCCCGTGGCCAGGATCACAAAATCGGCAAGCCATCGGGATTTATTGGTGGTGATTGAAATTTTGCCGTCAGGACAACGCTCAACATCGGTGACTCGAACCCCTTCTTGGATTGGGGGTTCAAATGAATTAGCAAAGCCTTCCAGATAGTCGACAATGTCATCTTTAACCATGTAGCCAGTTGGATCATGCCCTGTGTAAGGCCATTCGGGTAGACGGCATTGCCAGTTCGGGGTTACAAGGCAGAAACTATCCCAACGATCATTTTTCCAGGAGTGAAAGCGTTGTGAGCGCTCAAAAACAACATGTTCGATTCCGGATTTAGACAAAAAATAAGACGCAGAAAGACCAGCCTGGCCCCCACCGACCACCACCACCTTAATTGTTTGTGCACTTTCTTGCATCATTCGAAGGATAAACAATCCACATTCTGATCAGGCGTGAATGTTTGGGCATTTGCAAGGATTTTGGAAAGTTGGGCTTCGGCCGAAGTGCATCGAAAACCATATTTTTTCATAACACGTTCGGAGGCCAGGTTCAACGCATTGCTGCTCCGCTCGATAAAATCTTTTAAGTTGTAAGATTCTCCCTCCTTGAGGTAATCAAAAATGATAGTTGATGGAGAATAACAATCTTCAATTTTTCCATCCGGCCATTTAATTTTAAATAATACTTCCGGCATAACAAATTTTTATATGCCAAGATAAGGCTTTGTCGAGTGATCCCAAACTTGGTGGCGATTATCATTTTCAACTAAGCTTACGGAAGTTCCCTCGACTATTCTACCTGCCATGCAAGCGTCAATCGAACGATTTTGAAATGCAGATAATACTTCAGTTACATTTTCCTGACTAACTGAGAGTAAGAATCCAAAACTAGGAAAGGCAGTCAACCATTTCTCCAGGTTATGATCGGGGTAATTAAGGGATAAGGGATCTATCTCAATTCCAACCTTGGAAGATTCAGCCAGCATGATCGAAGTCCCAATGATACCTCCCTGACTAATGTCTTTTCCTGCTGCAACTAATTTTTTTTCAGCGAGTGTGGGCAGGATTTCATTATCTTCTTGTAACTGGTAGGCTTCGGCTCCCTTGAAGGATGCAAAATTTTTACTTTCACCCACATATGATCCTCGTTGGTCACTGGCCACCACAAGCATCTGGCCCGGGGAGGCATTGAAACTTGTAATCAATGCATTAGCCCTTCCCATAATTGTGGCAGCTAGTTGTGGACGGTCCGTTTTAAGGTTCGTATGCCCACCAACTATGGGAATGTTGTAGGTTGCAGACGCTTCACGCATGCCACAGAGGATTTTTTCAGCATAAGTCTCATCCGGTGCCCAAATAGCATTGGTCATAGCTATACCCCGTCCACCCATGGCGAGAATATCCGAAAGGTTAACCATTACCGAGCACCAGCCTGCAAACCATGGTTCAGAGTGTACAAATTCGTTCATGAATCCTTCCATTGCGATCAATTTCCAGCCACTTCCATCTGGAATTGCAGCAGCATCATCTCCGGGAAAACCAAAACTTTTTTTGGACAAACCCAGTTGGGAACAAGAAAAACTGATTGGAAGTTTTCCCGTTATGTCAGGGTTATGGGCGTAGGATGATGCGAGTGAAGAGATACAAATCATGCAGCTCTTTTATTGTTCAGAGTAATCCAGCCCCGTTTAGGGTCATGAACAGAGTCGAATGCGGATAGGTTCGCCTCCATTTTCATGTGGGTTTGACCATGAATTTCTAAACTTTCCAACTCTTTCCAATTTAATTTTCTAAAAAGAGGTACATTCCTTAACTGAACATGTGCCAGAAAGAGATTGCAACCATGCGTAATCGCCGTTCCAACCGCAAATCTTATCAGTTCAGGACCGAGTTTGCCCACTCGACGGTACTTGGGGGCAACGGAAAGTCGTGAGCCCCACCAAACGCCTACTTCGGGCTGGTGAATCCGTACGGTTCCCACGACCTCGTCTTCTTCTGAAGCAAGGGTTGAAACTGCCACAATTGGAATCATGTCTGTATCAATCTCATCGCGGTCGTGATTCGCAAATATTCCCTGTTCCTTAACAAATGTATCATGACGCAGTTGATTCGAACCGGCAACTTCCCATGCACGGTGTGCCTGCCTGACTATGAATTCCGGACATATAAAGGACTTTGGTTTTTCAATCAGCATGCCAAAGGCTCCCTGGTGCTTAATTGTTTAATCCTTTCGAATGCAGAAAGGGCGGAACAAGCACCGCATCTTCCGCATCCAGCCTTGATTTTATCGGCCCCCATCCCAGACTCTTTTATCATTTCAGCGAGAGGTTCCAGAATTGAACGCATAAATTTCGGTGATGGTGGTGCATGGCTTTCAAGCGGCGTTCCGCTTACTGGAACAAAAGGAACAACAAATGGATATACTCCAATGGAAGTGAGCTTTCTACAAATCCCGATAATTTCATCCACTGTGTCACCCAACCCTGCCAGGATGTAGGTGGAAACTTGGCCCCAGCCAAAAACATCAACGGCAAAATTGAAACTTTCAAAATATTTTTCCAAGGAAACTTGAGACTTTCCTGGCATAATCTTCCTTCTAAGCTGAGGATTCACCACTTCAATGTGCATACCCAGGCTGTCAATACCCGCTTCTTTCATCCGACAATGCCATTGATGATCATGGGGTGGTTCGCATTGAGCCTGGATGGGTAGATCTACCACTGATCGAATTTCACGGGCACATTCGGAAAGTATTCTCGCTCCACGGTCCTCGCCTGGGGGAGTACCCGTTGTCATAACCATATGCTTCACCCCGTCTAATAAATACGCCGCTCGGGCAACCTCAGCTAACTGACTTGGTGTTTTCTGTGCAATTGTCCGACCCGCCTCCAGACTTTGCCCAATAGCACAAAACTTGCATGTTTTTTGCCTCGATTTGTATCGAATACAGGTTTGAAGAACGGTGGTAGCCAGGACATCCTTGGAATGCAATTGAGCGATATGTCCGTAGGGAATCCCGTCAGGGGTGGACAAATCAAGAAATTTGGCCTTGCGGGGAAATTGAACTTCGGAAAAAAACTCACCATCCTTGTAAATACTTGCAAATCCTTCTTCATTGGGAGTATCCGCTACATAGGGAGATTGAAAGGCGGTTGCGGTATGAACGGGTACCATAACGGTCAGCCCGTCAATGGTCAAAGCCTTGTGGTCGGTTGGACCTGCACCGCCCCTTCTGCTTTGCGAGCCTGCGGAAGGGTTCATTAACCGAATGCCGTTGGTTTGTAAATCAGTTATAATTTCAGCCGCTAGCATGAATAAACGAATTAAAATGGTTAGGCTCTTCTATCATTTCATCCTGCACCAATCTTCTAGTTTCAGCGGGAACTGAATTGTGATTCAAGGATAGCAGTTCAGGCCTTGCATAGTGACCCACTGAATCAAGCATTCTCTTACGCTTGGTAATAAGATTAAAGTCAAGGTCTGCGTATAGTATTCCTTCGTTTTCGGTAAGTGGAGGCACCAAATGACGCCCTTCCGGGGATACTATACAGGTCATACACCCGTCCTTGATTGCTTTTTGCATTGATTCATCCGGACAAATATTCTCGATCTGCTCCTCTTTCAACCAACCGGTAGCGTTTACAACGAAGCAGCCAGATTCAAGTGCGTGATGCCTCATCGTTACTTCAATCTGCTCAGAAAAAATGGGACCCACCATACTCCCCGGAAATTGGGCGGCGTGGATTTCCTCATGCTGGGTCATTAATGCATAGCGGGCCAAAGGATTATAATGCTCCCAACATGCAAGTCCTCCCACTCGACCACAACGGGTGTCAACCACCTTCAGTCCAGAACCATCTCCCTGTCCCCATATCATTCTTTCATGATACGAGGGCGTAATTTTTCTTCTTTTCAAAAGTAAAGTTCCGTCTGCATCAAAGAATAGCTGTGTGTTGAAAAGAGAACCGTGATCTCGCTCGTTGATCCCGATGACTGCAACGAGTTCTAATTGCTTGCAGCTATCGGCGATCATTTGGGTTTCCTCAGACGGCACCTGCACGGCATTTTCGTAAAGACGTAAATGTTCCTTACCTTGTTTTACTGGAGGGGTAACAAAAGAAAAGTATGGGTAATAAGGTATGAAGGTTTCCGGGAAGACAATGAAATCTGCACCATTTCGACGGGCTTCTCCCATCGCATCTATAACGATTGAGGTGGTCGAAGTGCGGCTGTCCAAATTTGGAGCAAGTTGAACTGCGGCCGCCTTAATCATTGAATGTAATGAATTTTCGGTCTGATGGAACCTAATCGCTCAAGAAACTTACTTCATATAAGATCAATTTTATACAGTCCAAGTATCAACGATGAAAGCATTGTCTCGAGCATGGATGAGACTGAGATCAAGAACATCCTGGGGTGCGATCGGAATAATACCCGGCAAAATGGAAGCTTCTCCATGCCCATACAGAGCTTGTAAGGCAAAACGGCAACAATATACCTTGCCTCCTTCACTCATAAATTTCTTAAGGTTATCAGCAAAATTTTGATGTCCTGGGAAGGCAGCGTCTCCAAGGGTAGGAAATCCTCTTTGGAGACCAAGAGTTACACCAGGTCCGTAGAGGAGAATAGAAGTCTCAAAGCCTTTCCGGTTTAAGCGGATGGCGTTGAGCATATTTACCAGTCCAATAGAGCCTTCGAATGCAACTGTGTGGAATTTGACCAAGGCTTTTTGCCCAGCCTCTGCTTGAACATCTTCAAATACTTTTTCCTCGTAATCGACGAAGCAATCTCCGTCCTTGTGTTTTTCAATAGTTATTTCTGGCATAATATGAGTTGGTTAAGGGTGAATATGAAAAATTGCATTTCCTATGCCAAAAAAATGATAAGGGGAAAATTGTGCAGTCGGTAAGACAAGATTTTAACTTAACTAATAAGGTAAATCTTTAAGACTGATTATTTTAGTCGCTCATTCAACAGGAAGAATCTCTTCCTTTTTGCACGATTATGATAGTGCGAAAAAAGTCCCTATTCGCGTTTTCAGCGATTGTAAAAACTAAGCAATTAAATTCTCTCCTCAACGATTAGGTTGTTTAAAGATAATGTAGAGACCAAAAAGCTTACTTTAAGGAAATGACTTTACTGGGCAGAAGAGCTTTCTCTGTTTGCAGCCGCCTTTTCATTAATTGGACCATTTCATTGACTTTCGAACGATTCCTAAGTGCAAGATTATTGGTTTCGTAGGGATCAGTTCCCAAGTCGTAGAGCTCATATTTGGGTAAGGGATCTTTACTTTTTCTTTTCCCGCCTGTGGTAAGATAGCGGTAGATCAGCTTCCAATCCCCTTTCCGGTATGAAGTAAAATAGGAACTCCGGTGGTTGTGCGGGAAATGGCACATAAAGTGATCGGGACGCTGCGGGTTAAGCTGCCCGGAAAGTTGTTTGCGTAGACTAAATCCATCGACCACATGACCTTCCGGATTCTTGGCCCCTCCTACTTCAAGGATGGTCGAATAGATATCCATAACCGTACCAATTTGTTGATGGTGTAGATGATTACGAGCGATTTTAAAGGGGTTTTCTTTTCCTGCTTTTACCCAGCTTCCTATAAAAGGAACTCGCATCCCACCTTCATAGCAGGTTCCCTTTTTTCCCCGCAGGGGGGCGGAACTGAAACAGCCGTAAGTATCGCCCAAAGGTCCGTCTGACCCATTGTCACCAACGAAGAGTATAAGGGTGTTTTCGGCCACTCCTTTGTCGGTTACATGATCCATAAGGTCCCCCAGCGACTTATCGATTCCTTCAATAAGAGTGGCAAATGATTTGGCAGGCCTTGGTTTTTTTGAAATTTCATAATTCTTGATAAATCTTGGATCGCTCTGGAATGGACTGTGCACGGCATAGTGGGACATGTATAAAAAGAATGGCTTATCTATGCGAAGTGAGCGGGTTACGGCTTTTTTTGCCTCCAATGTAATGGCTTCGGAAAGAAAGGTGTCGGTCTTATGGTATTGTTCTAATCCGGGAATTGCTCTTCTTTTTCTTTTGGGATCCAGATTCCCATAGCCGTCTTCCCCAAAATAACTGCCTGGGGCTCCAAAGGAACAGCCTGCAATATTGATATCGAATCCCAGCTTGGTTGGGTCTTCCCCTTCGTATCCAATGGGGGCAAAGTGTGCCTTACCGGCAAAAATGGTATGATAGCCATTGGAGCGGAGAATGGAGGGGAGGGTGACATCCCTGGAGGTCAGACCTTCCCACTTCCAATCTTCCGGCCCGGCATTCTTTTTTTCCGGACTGATGAATTGTGTAACCCGGTGCCTCGCGGAATTCTGTCCCGTCATCAACGACGCTCTTGTGGGTGAGCAGACAGACTGGGCGTAAAACTGGGAAATGCGGACCCCCTGCCTTGCCAACCGTTCCATGTTGGGGGTTCGGTACCATTGATTGAGCGGATGCTTTTTGGGCTTGCCCTGCTTATCCGCCAGCATGGGCACCGAGGTATCCATTAACCCCATATCATCCACCAGAAAAAGGATAATGTTGGGCTTTTGTCTGGAAGATAGAATTTGGAAAAGAATGGAAAAACTAAGACAAAGAAAACAAATCCTCTTCATTTTTGACACCTCATTTCCACCTGGTCACAACCTTCCGTTCCCTTACTGGCCACCACTTACCGATCTTTTCGGCGAGTTTCGCGACCACTTCCGGGTTGTCTTTAGCCAGGTTTTTTTCCTCCTTGGGGTCCTTCAGTAAATTGAATAATTGTGGGCGTTTTTCTTCTCGTGGATGGGTGGTTTTGTAGCGGTTTACTTCTCCGTCATAGGTGAGGAGTAATTTCCATTTTCCTTCTATGATCCATCGGAAGAGAAGGGAGTCTTCCGGGTTCTCGACATCCGCAATATCATGGGCAAAACTTTCACCAAAGATTCCCTTACGTTTGAGGGGTTTCTCCGTCTTTAAATTATCGAGAAGATTTAATCCGGGCAGCCCTTTCGGAGTACGGGCACCAGTGGCGGTCAAAACGGTGGGAAACAAATCAATGGAGGATACCACATCCTTGCGTTTGCCATTTTTCAATTTGCCGTTGGGCCAGGAGAACATGATGGGTGTACGAATGCCTCCCTCATAGGGGGTTTGCTTGGAGCGGGGAGCGTATCCGTTTCTCTCCGGATTCTGAATCCATCCATTGTCGGTGACATAGACAATAATGGTATCATCCCGCAGGTTTCTTTTTTCTAAAAGATCGATCAGTTGACCGCAGGTTTCGTCAAACCAGGTGCACATGGCATAGTACTTGGCTATCGATAGGGGTAGACCAAGGTCTTTGTACGGTTTGAGTAAACGCTCGGGCGGGTTATGCGGGGTATGGGGAAGAAACACGCCGTACCACAGGAAGAAAGGCCTATTTTTTTCCATTGCATGGTCCACAAAATCTTCAATGGGCTTTAAACCATTCCGTCCGATCTTCAGACCATCGTCTCCATGGCGACCGCCTGGTTGAGGGAAGCCACGGGTCATGCCATGGGTAAATCCGCCGTGCTTAAAATTTCCTTCCCACCATTTTCCGCTCTGATGGCTGAGGTATCCTTGTTCACCAAGTAAATTGGGTAAGGTTTCAAAACGGTCCAGATAGGAGATTAGCTGTGCTTTTTTCTGCTTATAGCTTTCTCCATTCTTTGGAGGGTAAGTTTTCGGGGATGGATCATTGCCCGTTACCCCGTGCTTATGTGCATACTGACCATTGGCGAGGGTAACCAAAGAAGGACGGCAGAGAGCGGTGGGTACATACCCGCGTTCAAAGAGAACACTTTCCTGGGCGAGCTTATCCAAGCGGGGAGTTTTAATCTGCGGATGCCCCATAAAACCGTAATCGGTCCAGGCTTGGTCATCGGAAATGATGTAGAGTATATTAGGAGATTTTTGAGCATATACCCAGAGGACACCACCAAAAGCACAGAGAAAGCCAATAAGTTTTATCATAGGAAAAAGGGCTGGACGTGAATTTAATATAAAAACTATTTTGCAAAAAGTTGGTGGTCAGGTTTACCACCGGCTATTAAATATGCCATTAAATCGAGAATGTCTTCCTTGTCCATGGTGTTTATAAGTCCTGGAGGCATCATCGAAATAGAGGATGGTTCAATTGAAGTTAAATTTTCCGCTTTTACTTTGGTGACTGTGCTTGGCTGCATCATATCTGTATTCACCCAGTATTCATTGTTCCTCATGTTCATGATCCTACCGTTTAGTTGAGAGCCATCACTCAGGCTAAAGATGCTTGATCCATATTGATCACTGATCTCCTTCCCCGGATCCACAATGGACTCGAGCAGGTCATAGGCACCAAATTTTCCACCAACGGAGGTAAGGTCGGGTCCAACCGCTCCTCCTTCGCCCCCGATTCGATGACAAGCATAGCAACTCCCGGCACCGAACATTTGGCGTCCATTTTTGAAGTCTCTTTCCCCGGGCACTCCACTTGGCACCCAAAGAGCCATTTCCTTCATGGTCCAGTTCTTGACAAAAGTGCGTGGCTCGAAAGTAAACTGAGGAGCCTTGGACTGTGGTTTTGTATCAATAATCTTTTTCAGGCTGGGTGTCATGAGTTGATCAGGAACATTGGCAATCGCATCCTTTTTGATACCGTCCAGGTAGTTGCTGAGACGGGCTCCGCCCTTGAAGTTTCCGGCCCGGATAAACCATTTAAAATAGGATTCGCGGAGGAGTGAGGTCCACCCGATTTTTAGATGTCGAAGATTTAGGGCGTATCCGATTTGTTCTTCCTGTCCGGAAGCCCCCTTTAGAAGTGCCATTCCTTTTGAGGCTGCGGATGGTGCCTGCAGGAACTGCATGATTGCGGACAGGTCACGATTTTCCTCCGGGGTGGATGCGGGATAAATTTTATCGAGCCAGTCGATGAGTTTTTTCTTTCGCTCAGGCTTTGGCTGTCCACCCCGGGTAAGGGCTAAAGTGATGCCACGGAGCCAATCGATCCGTTGCTGCCAGTCCTTCTCGTTGCTGTAGTTAAAGGTGATGGCTTTGGAAAGAACTACTCCTGAACTCTCACTGTCCGCCCGGGCCAATGCGATCATGGCCGCTGAGGCAATGACAGGATTTTTTTCCACTGATAACTTGTTCTTCCAGTTCCTGACCGGTTGCTTTTCGAGGGCGACCCGGGCGGCGTGGCGGATACCACGGTCCTGGGCACCCAGGGAACTCCAAATCTGATTCAATTGTTTTTGATTTGCTGACTTTGCTCCTTTTTGAACGAACTTTTCAAGTGATTGACGGCGTATACGAGCCTCCTCACCTCCATGCACAGGCTTGGCAGGGGCGGTGGATTCCCTCCCTTCATAGGTCACTCGGTAAAGTCCCGACTGGACTTTCCTTCCCCCAACTGCAATGTACATGGCACCATCCTTGGGGTTTACCAAAAGGTCAGTCAGGGGAAAGGGTTGGGCACTGGCAAATTCCTCCACTTTGCCTACATAGCTTGATCCCTTTGGAGTGAGATGTACAGCGTACAATTTTCCATAGGACCAGTCGCTGATAAAAAAGGCATTTTGGTATCTGGCAGGAAATTTTCCTCCGTATCCGAAGCAAACACCGGTGGGCGATCCTGGTCCCACATCCACCACGGTACCGAAAGTATCACTGCAATAATCCATGAATTTTCCCGTACCCGTGCGCCATCCAAAATCAGAACCATCAATCACATGGTTTACACGCGTGGGGCGATACCAAGGGGTATTCATATCCCATTCCATATCCGCATCGTAAGTAAAGATTTCTCCCTCCCGGTTAATGGCGGCATCATATTGATTACGAAAGCCTGTGGAAAGTACCTCCCAGGTTTTTCCTTCGGGGTCGATTTGTGCGATATGTCCGAGTGGAGCTTCCGCCCCTTTCATGAAGTATTGTAAGGATGGATATAATTGATCTTCACCCCAGAGTTCCGGAACCCGTGAGTGGGTGTAATCTTCGGGGAGTTGGGTCTGGTTTCCCATGACCACATATAAATGTTTGCCGTCCGGAGCTGGAATGATGGCGTGTGGTCCGTGTTCGCCACCGGTGGCGGAAAGTTTTTTGATCGTTACGATTTTATCAAACTGATCATCGTTGTTGGTATCGAGTAGACGGAAGACGCCGGCTCCGGTTGAACTGGAGCGTGAATTCACCACTACATAGAGACTGTCAAAAGCATAGCAAAGTCCCTGGGCATGCCCAATTTGTGGAAGTTTTTTTTGGGATTCGGTTGGCTTGCCCATGCCTGCCCTCTCTGCGGCATAGGTTATTTGTTCGATATCAGCAGGATCGATTTTCTGCCCCACTGCCGGTATGGGGAAACGGTATATCCCCCCATATTGATCACTTACAATCAGGCGGTTTTTATTATCCATACACATTGCCACCCATGAGCCCTGCTGTTCCATGGGGACGGAATAGAGTAGATCAATTTTGAAACCCTTGGCTATATTTATACGACCAGGTGAGGTGGCTTGCCGGGCCAGCGATTCGAATTTAGGGACAGAAAGTTTGGCTGCTTGTTTTTGGGGTTTCGCCTTCAGGGCATCCTGGAGAACCTTCATGGCAACTTTCCCGGTGAGCTTACGGTATTTGAGTTGCTTGAATTCGACTTTCATGGGAGCTCCGCGATGAAGCTGAAGTCCAAGGTGACCTTTGGCGACCGCATCGGGATGATTTTCCGTTACATCGATAGTAATTACATCATTGACCATATGAACCAAACGGTTTCCCACCGCTACTATGCTCAATTTGTTCCAGTTGGTACCATCTAATTCAGTTTTATCACCCACTGAACCAAGAACCTTCACATTTTTATCTCCCCTAGCGTCCGCTTTTTGCCATCGCTTGGCAATGATTCCTCGTTTTCCATACTTTTCTCCATAAAGCATGCCGAAGAATTCCTGTCTGGGGTGTAAGTCCGCCTGATACCCGGTTAGCACACAATCTTTTAAGTCACCCACCGCTTTGCTGCGGTACTGAACTCCAGAATTATTGCCCTGGAATTTTACCAGACAGGAGAATTCGAAATCCTTTACCTCTCCTCCTTTCCAAATGAGAAAGGTGTTTGCGGGAGTTGGGTTGTCTGCCGTGGTTTCTCCAATAATGGTTCCGTTTTCCACTCTCCAAAAATCTTTTTTCCCCAGCCAGTCGTTCAAGTCTTTCCCGTTGAAAAGGTCGACGGTGGCATTTGCCGACAGGCATGAAATGATCAGGAAAAATAAAGTTACAAATGTAGGGTGGGTCGAATGATTCTTCATAAATTGAGAGAGGAACAATGAGATTTTACAATCTCAATAGTGATGGTTGGGTGCAAACTGGAAAAGTAAAATACACAAAAGAAAATTATATACCCTGAATTACTTTTTGAAAAAGCCTTTACCACTATTTCTGTCGATTTGTAAAAGGGCACTGTCCACGATTTCAAAAGCTGATTCGATACTTTCATCCGGATAACTTAGGTACCATTCCTCCTTTTCCATCTTATTTTCCAATACTGGATATCCAACGAGTTCAAGGAGTTGGAATGTACGGGGATCATGATTGTCCACTTCCACTTCATAGACTAGGGATGGCTGGTCTTCCAATTTACTCGACGGATCATTAGGTTGGTTGAATTCGATCAATACCCGGTAGGGCATCGATGAATTTTGTTCCCTTGGCAAAATGTAATCGGCTGGGTCAAAGGAACCATTGGCCGTTGCCTCAGACACGGCATCAACTGAGTTCTCGAGGCTAAGGTTTTTTGCCTTGGCTTCCTCCTGGGCCTTTTCCCAACCCTTTACCTTGAATGCCCAGTAAGGAAGCTGTTCTCGGTTGTCGGGAGAATCGGAAACAAACAGAGTTTTAATGTGATACAACGACTGGTTTTCCAACCATACTGCCAATTGCGGAGGGTTTTTCTGATCATATGCCGGGCCGGTTCTTAAATCTATAAGCATTTTATAACCCGGGTCCGGGGTGTAGCGATAGGTCATCCCTTGGTCATTCATTTCGAAAAGATCAAGAGCGGGTCCCAAATTACCGCTTAATCCCAGGATTTTTTTGATAGGTGCAGGTTGATAGATGAACAAGGCGGTGGAGCCGGCGACTGCTAATCCTACAACGAGAGCTACCCGGTTTTTGAAATATTTTTTGAGGGGTACCGAATTATTGATAATATGCCCGGCCACGACACCGACGAAGAGAAACCCAGTCAAGGCATGCAATCCAATGGTCGTAATCGAGAATGGCTGGATAAATGCAAGTATTCCCGATACCGCCATCACCCCGAAGAGGAGGGCATTGAAAAGGGAGATGACTCTTCTTCTTTTCATGAAAAAACAAGAATTGGCAGGTAAGTCGGCACTATACTTCTTTTGTGAACTGTGAACTTTATTCCACGGAATATTAACAGGTCTAGTTTAATAATGAACGGCCAATGCTCGAATTGTAGCAGACTGCATGATTGGGCTGGTGGCGACTTCAAACTCACATTTAGTACGATAATTTTGATTCATTACAGGACTTCAGGTTGCAAACTTTCTTCATATTTTTCTTCCTAGAAATGAATGGCATTGACTATCCTGATCCAAGAGAAAAGGGGACTTTCTTAACTTTAAATTCCGGATGAAATGAGAACATAATTTTTCGGATACTCGCCTGGGTTTATAATCACCGACGAGAACATGTTTTGGGAGTTTTTTTGCAATGAATAATTCTTATAATTTTTGTTCATTTTGGGCAACGGGGCATTTAGAAAATGTGTTCCCACATATGCACATGGTATTAAACTTGAGATTAGAGTTTCTTTGCCCTCAATGGAAAAACTTGATCTAAAAATGAACTAGTCATGACCTCAGGAATTAAAATCAAAGAGATGCGGGTCACCCCTGTGGCGATTGCGGATCCTCCGCTACGCAGTTCTTATGGTTTGCATCAGCCTTATGCCCTGCGGAATATTCTTGAATTTGAAAGTGAGGATGGTGTCATTGGTGTGAGCGAAACCTATGGCGGAGAAGCTCCTCGGGAGATACTTTTGAACCTAGGGAAAGAAATTGTAGGTTCGGAACCCCATCGTTTGACCGGATGCTTGCGAGACATGCTAACCCGATTGAGTGACCATGAAGATGCGTCTCAGACCCATTTAGTCCCCGGAGAAAACCCGGTTGATGCGAACCGTCGTACCTACGCAGCCATTGAAGTGGGCTGTCTTGATTTAATCGGTAAATCCTTGGGTAAGCCGGTCTGTGACTTATTAGGCGGGCGTGTGCGTGACCGTGTTCCTTTCTCGGCTTATCCTTTTTATAAACATACAGGCGGTGGGGGTGAAGGGCAGGACGCACGTGAGGATAAATACGGCGAGTGTCTAAGTCCCGAGACCTTGGTCGGGCAGGTAATTAAAATGCGGGAGGAATACGGATTTAAATCGATCAAGTTTAAAGCAGGGGTTTTCCATCCGGATCAAGAGATTGAGACAATCAAGCAATTATACCGCGAACTGGGTCCTGAAATCCCCCTGCGGATTGATCCGAATTCGGCATGGACGGTCGATACATCAGTTCATGTGGGTCGGGAATTGGCGGAGGAGTTGGGACGGGGAGGTTACCTGGAAGACCCAACGGCTACGATTTCAGGAATGTCGGAGGTGAGAAGGCGTCTGCTTGCGGAAGGAATCGACACCCCCCTGGCCACCAATGTGGCGGTCACCTGCTTTGATGATTTGCCGGGATCAATTAAGGAAGACGCCGCCCAAATTATTTTATGCGATCATCATTATTGGGGAGGAATGCGAGAGGTGCAGCATCTTGCCAAACTATGCCAAACCTTTGACCTTGGACTTTCCATGCATTCGAACAATCATTTGGGTATTTCCCTAATGGGAATGGCCCATGTGGCTGCGGCTACTCCTCATTTGACCTATGCATGTGATACCCATTATCCATGGCAAACGGAAGAGGACGAGGTGGTGATTGGTGGCCGTGTTCCGATTGTCAAGGGATGTGTGGAAATAACGGATAAGCCTGGACTTGGTGTGGAATTGGACTACGATCAATTAGCGAGGGGCCGGGAAAGATATGAAAAATATCCGTACCGAAAACGGGATGATACTGCGGAAATGCGAAAACATGTCGATCCAGACTGGGAACGAAAACTTCCTCGCTGGTAATGATTTTTGATTTATGATTTTTTCCAATGAACAACTTTTCGATGGTCTTAACTCCGTCACTACGATCCCCTTGATTCCATTTCGGGCCGGAAGCATTGATTATGATGCCCACGCTCGAAATGTCACTTACTTGATGAAAAATAATCACTTGAGCGATGGCCGACCCAGAGTGATTTGCGTGGCCGGAACCAGTCTGATCCATCATGTTTCCTACGAGGAACAAAACAAACTCATTGAAGTAACCGGGGAGGTCATGGGAGATCAGGGTATTCTACTTTCTGCGTTCGTGCCAAACCCGTTGCCTGAAGCAGACAAACTGATTGCCCGTCAGTCGTCATTGAAAAGGCCTCCTGATGCTTATCTGGTTATGCCATTGGGCGGGGTCTACAGCCTGGAGGGATTTTTGGAAACATTTTCCCAGTTTGGTCAAAAGCATGAACAGGCTCATGGGGCCCGCTTCCTGTATTATCATCGACAAGCCCGGGACCGCAATCAAGTGGTCCACCTGATTAAGGAGTCGTCCGCCTTTATTGGAATCAAGGTGGGCACGAATGAAAGTGAGGTTGAACCGCTATGCCGGGATATTGGTTACGAGGGTATGGTTATCTGGGGGGTGGGGGATCGTTCCACGGAGGCTGCCCGTTTGGGGGCCCGCGGGCACACTTCCGGGATATCCGTTCTTTTTGCCAAGGCGGGTGACTTACTAAACAATGCACAGCGTGCGGAAGATTATGAAGCGTCCCAAGCGGTTGAGAAAAGGATCTCTGCCTTGGAGGAAATCCGTTTTGAAAACGGACGGGTTTACAACTATTCGGCGGTAGTGGAGGCAATGATCCAATCTGGTTTTGATGATATTGATCCGGGTGAAAGTGGTCCATTTAACCCCCGTGTGCCTTCGGAAGTGGCAGGCCGAATCCAAGATGCAATCGAGGGAATCCTTGATTTACATTAAAGTAATCCGACTTAATAAAGAAAGTTAGGGAAAAAATAAGCAAAAGCTAGGACCGCGATTCCTCCGCAAAAACCCTGAAGGGCAATCACGATGGAAAAAGTTTTAAAGGTTTCCGCTTCGGTAAACCCTGACAATTTTCCGACTACCCAGAAGCCACTATCATTCATCCATGGAATTGGTTTAGCCCCACAACCAATGGCAAGCGCCAAATAGACTGGATGAATTCCCAGTCCCTGTTCCACCAACCCCCCGACGATGCCAATGGAGGTGACCATGGCCACGGTTGCACTGCCCTGGGCAATTCTGATGATAGAAGTGGTGAAATAAGCAACGATCAGCACTGCAAGTGACCCAAATTCCTGACTGCTTACAAAGTTGGAGACCTCCAAACCTAGAGAGGTCTGCTGGAGAATTCCTCCAAAAGCCCCCCCCATTCCGGTTATAAGAATGATCACACCGGCTCCTTGTAGGGATGATTTCACGGATTCACTCAAATCAGATTTGGTGGAAAGCCTTGATTTCATAAGTTGTTGAAGAGCAAGCAGGGCTCCAAGTGTCAGGGCAATATTTTTGTCTCCAAGGAGGGAAAACAGATCGAGGATTCCACCTAAACCTTCTGCCTGCAAAGATTCCGAGAATTGTAAAAGGAGGGATTTGCCAGCGAGGAGCAGGACCGGCACGAGTATGGGTGCGATCGAAGAAAGCAGGGAAGGAAGTTGATGATCGGGAGTCTCGGCCAGCCTGAGAAACTTACTTTCTTTTTCATTCGCATTTCCCCGTAATTCAATGGGATGATTGGTGTTAAACCAACGGGCATAGGCAAAAGCTCCAGTCATTCCCACCAATCCAACGAGAATTCCACCCACAATCATTCTTCCCAGATCAACGCCAAGTTCCCCGGCCACCACCAATGGGCCCGGTGTGGGGGGGACCAGCGAATGAGTCATAGCTCCTCCTGCCACGATGGCCATGACATAGAGTACATAGTTTTTCCGTGTTTGGGCGGCGAGTGCCCGTGCCAATGGGATCATTAGATAAAAAAGGGTGTCAAAAAAGATGGGTATACCGAGGAGAAAGCTGCTCCCGGTCAGTGCTTCCGGTGCCCTCTTTTCGCCAAGAAAGGAAAGGAAAGACCTTACAATCCGCAAGGCCCCTCCGCTTTCCATTAGACAGGTTCCGATAATGGCAGCCATCGCGATAAGGATACCAATTTTGGCACTTGTTCGACCAAAACCTTCGGCCACCCGGGTTCCTACATTTTTTTCGGCCAGTTTTTCCGCGTTTTCCAGAGTCTCTCCCTTTTCCTGATGGAAATGTTTAATCAGTAAATCTTTTGGGGTACATAATCCTACAATCAGGGCTGCCAAGGTCAGGGCAAGAAAGGCGTGTAATTTGAAACGAATAATTCCACCCACCACAGTGAGAATACCAACGAGTAAGAGAATGAATGGCATGGACATGGCAAATAGGTTTCATCTCATCGAGTCTCAATTCCGACTTACAGGCAAGAAAGAAGCATTCTACAAAGTGCTTCCTTCCCCATCTTTTAGAAACCCATGCAACTAGTTTTTTTGAAAATATTTAAGATTTTTTCAGGAGCGAGAGAGCAAAGAAATATCAGTTCCTGAAAGAGGACATTCTAGTCAATAAAGGCATGAGATGAATAAAAAGATTTTTTTTAAATAATCTAGTTTTAGGTTTCCGTTATCTTGAAATTGTTTCTAATCGGGAAATGAGAATTTTTTTGACCCTTTTTGTAGCCATTTCCCTCTGGTTGGTTTCCAATGCTAAAAAGCCCAATATCGTAATCATTTTTACGGATGATCAGGGATACGCCGACTTGGGGTGCTATGGAAGCAAGACAAATAAAACTCCACGACTGGATCAACTGGCCAAGGAGGGGACTATGTTTACATCCTTCTACACGCAAGCGGTTTGTGGACCCTCGCGTTCCGCTTTGTTGACGGGGCGTTATCCTTGCCGGAGCAAAGGGTGGGGGATGCCGGCGGGTGAGATCACTTTTGCAGAATTGGTCAAGGGTGCGGGATACCAGACTGCCTGTATTGGAAAATGGGACGTATCCAACCGAAAGCCGATCATTGAGCGTATGCCGAATGCACAGGGATTTGATTACTTTTTCGGAGCTTTGGGGGCCAATGATCCGGGGACGATCAAGTTTCATCTCAATAATGAGGCGGCGGGGACATCCAAGGACATGGGTGGACTGACCACCCTCTACACGGATAAGTCCATCGATTTCCTGAAAAACAAGAGAGATCCGAAGAAGCCCTTCGTGCTCTATTTGGCACACACTATGATGCATACGATTATTGATGCTTCCGATCGGTTCCGGGGTAAATCAAAGGGTGGCCTTTACGGGGATGTGGTGGAAGAATTCGATTATGAGACGGGCCGACTGCTTGATGTTTTGGACGAACTTAAACTTTCAGATAATACTCTTGTCCTCTACACATCCGACAACGGACCCTGGAATCAGGATAAGTACACCAAGAAAAAGAAGGGACATCCGGAGGGGTCAATTTTCTGGGGAGATGCCGGTCATTTGCGAAACGGAAAGGGTTCGCCCTACGAGGGAGGATACCGTCTGCCTTGCATTGCACGCTGGCCAGGCAAAATACCAGCAGGGCGTAAATCGGATGCAATATTTGCCACGATTGATTTTATGCCTACTTTTGCAAGACTGTGCGGATTTAAGGTGCCGGATGATCGAAAGATCGATGGGGTTGATCAGACGAATTTGTTGCTCGGAAAATCAGAAAACGGCAGGGAGACTTTTTATTTCGACCGTGCGGGAATACGAAAAGGAAAGTGGAAATACCTAAAAGCGGATGCTCATTTTTACGGCTATGCACGCGAGGATAACCGAGCCAAGGAAGAAGAGCTCTATAATTTGGAAAAGGATTTGGAGGAGAAAAATAACCTGGCGAAAAAGCACCCGAAGATTCTTGCCGAGTTACGCAAGTTGACTGAATCTATGCCGAAGGATGGTCCCGGAGGAATCCATTGATTACAGGTTTGTACAGCCAGACGTCGAAGGCGAGTGCATCCCTCCTGACATCCAGACGGAGATCGGCTTCCCTTTTATTTCTATCTACCCCGTGGCAGTAAAAGCAATTCTCTGAAAGAATGGGACGGACATCCCGATTGAAGTTTAGGGTCTCGGCAAGTAACCAAACAGGAAAAAAAAGATAAAACCAGTATTTCATCCAAGAATTATGATCTAAGAGAATGAAACCATATTAGTAATAGATTGAGGAACATTGGCATAAGAACTAGCCAAATGATTCAAAGATTGATTACAAGTATGAATCAAAGCTTGGTATAAAAGATTCTTCAGAGCTTAATAGTAGTCAATTAAGTTAAAGTATCAATGTATGAAATTAAATAGACTCTGATTTTCCAGTATCTTTAACAAGGCGTTCAACGAGTTTTGCAATGCGAGGAGAAAATCCAATCAATAGTGCAATATTGCAAAGGTTGAACATAGTATGAAATAAAGAAAGATGCAGAGGGATATTTGTGTCAACTATTGACTTTTTAGCGGTGGCAATCTCTTCGGGACTAGGATCAGATTGATCATCATACTTATCAAAATGAGATTCTAGCTCAGTAGATGTAACATTTTCCAAATATATAGATCCTTCCATAATTGAATCCACCATTGAGACGAAAGGATAAAATAGAATTAGCATCCAACAAGTACCAGCAACATTAAAAATCAAGTGGGCTCGAGCAGCTCTTCTGGCGGATAGCGTAGTACCTATGGATGCAAGCCAAGCAGTAATTGTAGTTCCAATATTTTCCCCTAGTACTATAGCAGCAGCGATTTCGAAATTAATCCATCCATTCACCGCAAGTATTATGGTTATTCCCATTGCAGCAGAAGATGATTGAACGATAATAGTCATAATAATTCCTATTATCAAAAAAATGATAATGGAACCGAATCCGTAACTATTTAACTGTTCAATCGTTGATTGAATTTCACGAACCATTTGTAGATCATGATGGTCAGAGCTTTGTAGAAGACTTTTAACATCTGGCACTGCATTTTTCAGTTCACTGAGACCAAAAAAGAGAAGCCCAAAACCAACGAGAAACTCACCTGTATGTTTAAATTTTGTTTTCTTTGAAAAAATTAATGGGAAACCAATACCAATAATTGGGAGTGCAATTTTCGATAGGCTAAATTTGCCAACAGATGCGATTATCCAGCCAGTTAAAGTGGTGCCTAAATTAGCACCCATAATAATTCCTATGGATTCGGTGAGAGTTAGGAGTTGTGCATTTACAAAACTAACAACCATGACAGTCGTTGCAGAGGATGACTGAACAAGGCAGGTAACGAAAAGACCTGTCAAGAGGCCATAAAATCGGTTTTTTGTCATACTTGCCATGATCCGTCGCATCCCGGCACCAGCAATTTTTTGTATGGCATCGCTCATCACACGCATACCATAGAGAAAAATACCTAACCCACCTAATATGTATAAAAAGTTGACTAAAACACCCCAAAAGGTGAGGTCACTCATGCGATAACAATATAAAAATCAAATCTCATTGAGGTTTCTTTGAGGGCGTTTGAGAATCAAAAATCAAAATTTAAGATAAAAAGAAAGGTCTTTTTATGATGAAGATGAAATTTTTAGGAGCAACCAAAATTTCAGAAATTAAGGGTAATTTAATCGAGGTTTTTCTTTAGGAAAGACTTCTTAAATTCTGGGGCGTGACGGATGTCACGACTTGTTGCTAAAAACACAGCTTCTTTTGAAATATTTACTGCATGGTCAGCAATTCTCTCAAGCGATTTCGAAATAAACAGGAGTTCAAAGATAGATGAAACCAAATGAGTATCTTTTATAACCAAGGCTTGACAGAATTGGTTGTTCTCAAGGTTCATAGCGTCAATCTCCAAGTCTTTGGTCCATATTGATTTCGCCTTTTCCTCATCGTACTCAACGAATACTGATAGTGCCTCCCTAAGCATATCTTGAGCAGCTTCTGCCATCTTCGGTATCACATGAAAATCATTTACAAGTATCTTCTTTGACCTTCTTGCAATGGACTTTGCCTCATCTCCAACTCTTTCAATCTCATGGCTTATTTTCATTGTGGTAACGAGAAGTCTAAGATCTCCTGCCACAGGAGCGTGAGTCGATAAGCAAACATTAACATCGTTTACTAATTCATTTTCAAGCATATCGATCTCCTTGTCTTTTGACCTTACCTTTCCGGCAAGTTCTGCATCTTTATCGATAAGTGCCTGTAAGGAAAGTCGGAGTGAGTCGATTGATAGCTGTCCCATTAGAAGGAGTTTTGATCTTACATTTTCAAGTATTTGCTCGTAATGTGTAGCCATAGATTCTGTTAACTAAAAGGTTCTAGTTATCCGAACTTGCCGCAAATGTAATCTTCGGTTTGCTTCATTTTAGGGTTAATGAATATTTTTTTGGTTTCATCGAATTCAATAAGTTTTCCTAAATAAAAGAAGGCGGTTAAGTCTGAAATTCTTCCAGCCTGTTGCATATTATGAGTAACAATCACTATTGTGTAGTTTTGCTTAAGGTTGAAAATAAGTTCTTCAACCCGAGCGGTGGCAACTGGATCTAATGAAGAACAGGGTTCGTCCATAAGGATTATCTCTGGTTCTACAGCAAGGGTACGGGCAATACAAAGACGTTGCTGTTGTCCACCAGACAATTCATAGGCATTTGCATTTAACCGGTCTTTAACTTCATCCCATAAAGCAGCTTGAATCAAGGAGTTCTCGACTATCTCATCAATTTTACGCTTACTCTTCACGCCCTGAATCTTAAGTCCATAGGCTACATTTTGATAAATTGTTTTTGGGAAAGGATTAGAATTCTGAAAGACCATACCAATACGCTTTCGTAATTCTATTGGATCTACAGTTTTTTCGTATATATCATGTCCTTCAACCACTACTGAACCCTTAATTATTCTGGCATTTTCTAGTAATTCATTCATTCGGTTGAAGCACCTCAATAATGTGCTCTTTCCGCATCCTGATGGACCTATGAACGAGGTTACCTTGTTGCGTAAAATTTCAAGTGAAATTGAGTTTAGAACTTCATTTTTACCGTATGCAAAACTCAAATCATTAACTTCTATGGCATTGAGTGATTTGGATGGTTTTTTTTTTTTCACAGTTGGTTTCGTAAAAGAAGTCACCAGTTAAACTTTCTGCGAAGGCGAGCACGAAGTACAAAAGACAGACTGGCGAGCATGAAAACCAACATTAAAAAAACAAAGGCTGTGCCGTATTGCATATCTATCGTATATTCATTTTGTGGAATCTTGGAAATAACATAAATGTGATAAGGTAGTGCCATTACTCCTTGGAAAAAGAAATCTGTCCACTTTTCAAGACCTTCCCACGGTAATTCAGATCTCATTGCAAAAGCAGCTGTAAACATAATTGGTGCTGTTTCTCCTGCTACACGAGCTACGCCTAGAATTGAAGAGGTTAGAATTCCTGGCAAAGCATATGGCAAAACACTCGTCTTTATCATAGTCCATTTAGAGGCCCCTAGTGCTATTGAACTCTCACGAAAATCTTGAGGGATCGCACATAAAGATTCTTCACTCGCAGTGATAATTACTGGTAGAATCATAAAAGCCAGCGTGAACCAACCTGCGATAAGAGAGACATTCCAGTCTAAGAAAATAACAAATAATCCCATTCCAAAGAGACCAAAAATGATTGATGGAACTCCAGCGAGGTTAAGGATTGAAAGCCGAACTAGAGAAAGGAACTTCCCGGTTTTGCCATATTCCGAAAGAAAAACAGCACAGCATACACCGATGATTAGTGCGATTAGCATAGCACCTCCGACTAATAACAAAGTGCCTGCAATGGCAGGAAAAATTCCTCCGCCCGAGTATGCATAGTCTTTGGAATCAACTGAAATCCTGAAACTTGAAGATATCCATCTAAGATCATCGCTTATTTTCTTCAGAAGATCGATAGAATTAAATTCATGGAGTGATTGGACTTCATCAATAGACTTGAAGTTATTTTCAAGGAATACGAAGGAAGAGGTCGATGGGTTTTCATCAAATTCTACAACTCTTTCTCTTAGGTTTTTATTTTTGGCTTCAAAAACATTCCATAATTTTGGTAAATTTTCATTAAGAAAATTGAAATAAGCTAAGTTGATATCTTCGATATTAGTCGGTGTAAGATTGTCAATTTTTGGATAATGGAGTGCACTAAAATAAGATAGTTCGTTATCGAGAAGCTTATATTTTGATTTTGCCTGATTTAAAAATGCAATAATGAAGCGTCCTACCAAATAGGGCATTTCCTCCTCGGAAACTTCAAAATCCGAAGCATGATTTGATGGATTTTCTAACATATCTAGCCAGAAGTTGAACTTTTCTTTTGCTTCCTTTTTTTCATTTTCAATATAATCGTGAAGCAAATTTTTTTGGGAAGAAGGAGAAGGTGTTTCTGTTAAATCATTTAAATTATTTACCAGCCTTTCTTTAACTTCCTTAAATTGACTTTTTGTTATTAAAAGTTTCCAAGCAGCGTCTGATAGACTTCTTTTAAAGCTAAAATAATTTTCAGAACTAAGTTCCAATGTTTCACCATCATGTTCAATAACATGAAGTGTTTGTGGTGATTCGGTAAAGAATTCCCAGTTAATAAAACCTTCTTTATGGAATACTTTTCGAGAGCCCTTGGAAATAATGTCCCAAAAAATGAAACACGCACAAAAAAGGATAAAATAAGTTAGAACTCTGGTAATACAGAAAATTGTTTTCTCTAACATCATCACATTTTTTGATGAGGAAGAAGAATTATTCAATTTGTAATTACGTTTACTCACCGATGTTATTTATTTTGGATTTTGTGAGTTAAGTTTTGTGCAAAAAAGTTTATCCCTAAAGTAATAAGGAAAAGCACAATACCTACCATAAATAATGCCCGGTAATGAATGCTTTCATATTCAACTTCCCCCATTTCCTGGGCAATAATTCCAGTCATGGTATGAACAGGTTCTGCTAAGACTGAAAATCCTTCTGTGAAATCTGGAATTGCAATTCGGTTTCCTGCACAAAGTAAAACCACCATTGTCTCTCCTATAACTCGCCCAAAACCAAGAAGAACTGCCGAAATCATCCCGGAGAGTGCAGAGGGAATAACAACTCGGAGACATGTTTGTAGCTTGGTTGCACCCAATGCAAAAGAGGCTTCTCGCAAGCGCAATGAAACATTGTTAAGGGCATCTTCCGCCAAGGAGAAAATTGTTGGAACCGCCATTAAGGCAAGGAGGCATCCAGCTGTGAGTGAATTTAATCTTTCATCAGCAAAAACTGTGATCCATCCTCCGAGCATTGAAATACCAAAAAATCCAATTAGAATTGAAGGGATAGATGCAATTAATTCAATAGCTGGTTTAATGAGTGATTTTTCTTTAGTGTTTGCTACCTGACTCACATAAATTGCTGAACCTAATCCAAATGGAACCGCAAGTAAAAGCGCTATCAGTGTAATGAGCAAAGAACCTGAAAGAAGTGGTAAAACACCGTACCAATCCTGTCTTGCACTGTTGGTAATCCAATCTCTTCCTAGAAAAAAACTACTGAAAGCATCTGCTAAAGGATACGGTTTTTCTGGGTTCCATTCTTTGATTTTTTTATCGAATAACTCAGTTGTGTTAAGATACTCGACAAATGCAATTTTGACTTTTCTAAAATCCTCTACTGATTTTTTTAAAGAAAATTTTGGATTAAAATTTTTAAAAATCTCTTCAAACTCTTGGTTCTGTTTCCTGATCAAAGGTTGATAAGTAATTGAGTAGGATTCTACAATTTCAGTAGTTCGGTCGTAATAATAAAATGGGGCCAATGATGTGTCGTAATTAATCAAAAGAGCACTTAAACTTTTAGCTTCGTCCTCAAACCCTTGTCGGAAAAAATAATTTGACCACTTTTCAATTTCCCTTGAACTAAACTTTTTTCGTTTATCAATCTCATCCATTGAAATCGAAAAATCTTCTTCAGTTAGCTTATGTTTTCTAGCGATTAGTCTGAGCTCCTTAATTAGATTCTGGATTAGAATAAATTGTTTAGTTTCTGCAGCCATCTCCACAATATCTTTTTCATACTCCAGAAGGATTTCTTTGATGTCCTGAAAATTCCTCGAAAATTCTAAAAGTTTTTTATTCCTGTCTTGTGCGGATATTATCTCACTAGAGTCCGGTTCCATGCTTTCCGCATATTTGCTTTCATTTGCTAGAATATTTTCTAGATATCTGTAGATCAGAGTCTGGGAATCATGTTGCCCGGTTATTAGGGAAGAGAACTCCATTCCTGATTTTCGAAAAAGATCGAGCTCACTTTTATTTTGTCCAAAAAAACCTATCCCTTCTTTAAAAAGGAACGCGATAATCAGACTCAGAATAATAATCGATGTTACTGCACTGCTTCCAAAAATGGTCTTTATCCAAGTTTCTTTTCTTTTGCTGCTAAAACTTTTCTTGGATGAAAACATTAATCAATAAGTCAATAAGTGGAAAATTACAAAGCAATCGTCTATAGAAGAGAGTGTGTAACCTTTTTACAAAGTTGTTTGTTATATGAATTAAAATCGAGGCTACCGCAATATATTGATTTTAAAGCAGCTCAAATCAAAAGTCTGGTCAAGAAATCTTTAAGGAAAACCTTCTAAGGTTTGTTTATTGGCAATGTGAATGAAAAAGTGGATCCCAACCCCAGGGTACTTGTAGCAGAGACATGACCACCGTGAGACTCAGCAATATTTTTTACTATACTCAAGCCAAGTCCAGTACCTCCTTTTTCACGTGATCTACCCTTGTCCACCACATAAAACCTTTCGAAAATGCGAGTTAAATCTTTTGCAGGAATTCCAACGCCATCGTCTTGGACTGAACAAGTTATCCAGTCACTTCCCTGATCTTCATAAATTGAGGTTTTAACTTTTATCTGAGTGAAATCCCCGGCATACTTGAAAGCATTTTCAATAAGATTGCTAACTGCAGCAGCTACTTTAACTGCGTCAAAAGGAAATGCTTCATCTTCTGTACAAAGGTCAAAAGTCAGTTTATCCGTATCAACAAAAGTCTTGTCTGTGAGATACATTTCAACTCCAAGGATAATTTCAGACAATTTATTATTAGTCGGAGAAATTGCATTTTCGCTTCCTTCTAGTTCAGATAGGTTAAGCAAATCATCAATTAACGCCTGTAGGCGGAGTGTATTTTGATGGATTTTTTGGAGAAAGAGTGTCTTTTGTTCTGGGTTAATTTCCTCTTCCTCCATCAGGTTTTCACAGAACCCTCTTATTATGGTTATCGGAGTACGAAGTTCATGGGAAGCATTTGCCACAAAGTCTCTCCTCATATGTTCAGTTCGTTTAATTTGAGTTACATCGTGAAATAATAAGAGGATGTGTTTCTCATTGTTTTGCTGTAAGTCAGTTATGACAGTTGCCGTAATTTCGAAGTCATCATGACTGCCTTTACGATGAAGAGAAAATTCTGATTTCTCCGATTTTTCGTGGTTTTTGACACGATCTATCATTTCAAGCACATGGGCAGAGTCCAATACCGATTCGAGTCTCCGACCAACCAGTGATTGTCCTTCCGCAAAAAACAAGTCGGCTGAATCATTAGCAAAGGTGACAGTATGACGTAAATCTAGAAGGATGGCTCCATCTAAAATACCACCCAAGGTTTCGTTGAATTCGTTTATTCTTTGTGACCTTTCGGTTTCTAAAGAAGTTATTTTGCTCCTGTTTTCATCGAGAATTTTTTGAAAGCGACTTAGGGAAAAGGATGAAGAAAGAAAAAGCGATTTTTCTAGGATCAAATTATGACCCTTTTCCAAAGCGATAAGTATCTCTTCGATAATATTTTGAGTAACACGCTTTTGTGCCCAAAGAAAAAAGGCAATTAGAAAAAAAGCGACGGCGAGGAATGGCCACATTCCTTTATTATGTCGATTTTAAAAGAATCAATCCACAAGAAACTTGTAGCCGACTCCTCTAACGGTTTTAACAAATTCTCCCTTATCGCCTAATTTTGCACGAAGTCGACCAATATGATTATCAACGGTTCGAGTTTCTATTTCAGAGTCGTAATTCCAAACATTAACAAGAAGATTTTCTCTAGTTTGTACTCGTCCAATTCTTTCCATCATAAGGTGTAGCAAGCGAAACTCAGTATTTGTGAGATCAATAACTGACCCTCCGATTGTCACTTCGTGGGACTCAGGATCCAAGCTGATGCCTCCACCATTGAGTTTTCCTTGTAATGCTTCTTGCTTGCGAAGACTACGGCTAAGAATTGCTTTTATGCGGGCAACTAATTCGCGGTTATCAAATGGTTTGGTAAGGTAATCATCTCCGCCTCGGTTAAATCCTTTTATTCGGTCTTCAACTTCATTTTTTGCTGTTAGAAATAGAATAGGGACATGTTTCAGAACACCATCGACCCGAAGCATGCTACATAACCGGAAACCATCTAGTTCAGGCATCATTACATCAAGAATAATTATGTCTGGTTCAAAATCTCTAGCTTTACCGATAGCTTCAAGAGGATTGGTAATCCATGAGACTCGGTAACCCTCTTTACTTAACTTAAATTCAATCATTTCACAGATAGCTTCTTCGTCATCTATAATTAGCACTGAGTAAGAGCTGGCTTCGAATGTAGAGTCTTGGATCATAGTAGTTATTAAAAATTCCTAATTTTTATAACACGAAATCGTAACAATACTGTAACGGAGATAAAAAAGTTCTGTGACATTATTACTAAGTAAATAGGGTTTTTAAAAAGGAACATCAGTTTCGAGCTAGCGGCAATGAAAGAAAACCAGTACTTGAAATGATTTTCTGACCACCCGCACTTGTAAGGAAATCTAAAAAATCCTTTATCCTGCCTGTCGGTTTTCCATTGGTTACACAAGAAAGTGTCCGCGAAAGCCCGTTCGTTGGTTTGTGGTAATTAGCACTTGGTAGATCTCCTTCTATTTCGAGGGTTTTTATTCCTTTAATTTGAGTAAAAGCTAAACCAGCATAGCCGATTGCATTTGGATTATTTGCCACTTCAATAACAATCTGCTCGTTACCAACCATCTTTTGAGTATTAATTCCGTAATCACGGTTTGAAAGTACCTCTCTTTGAAAAAAAGAGTATGTCCCGGAAGATGTATTACGGGTATAGGCTGATATTATCCCGCTACGACCCCCTACTGAGCTCCAGTTGGTGACATCTCCAGTAAAGATTCTCTCGAGGTCTTTCGCCGACAATTTGTAAAGCGGATTTTTTGCATTTGCTATGACTACTACCGCATCCATGGCAACAACTGTTTGGTAAAGGCGTACTCCATTAGCACCGGCTGAGGCTCTCTCCCTGCCTTTTACATCTCTACTAGACATTCCAATGTCCGCGGTGCCATCAATAATTGCTGAAATACCGGTTGATGTACCTTCCGCTGCTATCTCAAAATGTGTTCCGGGAAATTCATTTGTAAATGCCTCTGCTAATTTGGGCATCATTTTTGAACCTAGAGTATCTGAACCCTTAATTATAATCTTTTGCTGGCTGTGAAGTGAAAGACAAACCGTAAAGAAAATTACGCAGATTTTGATCATATGATTTTACTATCCCCTTAAAGTTTCAACACGCAAAAAAAATAAGCAGATATTTAAATATTTACTTTAACAATAATAGAAAATTGAAATACAAAAGCACAAATGTATTTGAAAATTAGTTTGCTGAAAGAACCTCTAAGGAGGTTGGTTTTCGAATTCTGCTTGGATGATTATTTTTTAAAGAAGAGAAATTTGCACGTGAACGGTAATTTGATTCGTTAAGTAATTTCATATTTCTGCAGAATTGTTCGTAACTCAAAATTCCCAAATGACCGTTCTTTTCTTCGACAATTGCGGTGTTTGATTCCACCCAGTCTCCACTGTTTAGATAATGAATGCCGTTGATCATACGGTCCGCCGCCACGTGGATATGTCCGCAAATCATTCCATCACAGTTATGTTTCCGAGCCATATCTGCGAGGCTATCCTCATACCGGTGAACATGATTAACTGCACTCTTCACTTTGGCCTTAGCCCAGGCACTCAGTGAAAATGGCCTTTTCCCTCTGAATTTACGGTACTTGTTGTAGAAACGATTAAATCGCATGAGGTTGTCGTAGCCAATGGAACCAATGCGGGCGATCCACTTACGCTTTGTGGAGAAACTATCAAAGCAGTCACCATGAAGAACAAGATATTTTTTCTCTTTTCCCTTGTGGATATACTTTTCACAGATTTTGATTCGGTCGAAAGTAATGGGAAGGATTTTCGATAGAAAATCGTCATGGTTTCCGCGTAAGTAAACCACACGAGTTTTCTCCTTTTCCACCATTTTAAGAATCAAGCGAAAGCATCGAGTATGAGCCTTTTTCCATTGCCCGCTTCCTTCCAACGCCCAGCCATCGATGAAGTCCCCATTTAAAACCAAAGTCTTGCATGAGATATGAGAGAGGAAATGATTAAGTTTTTGGATACCTGTCTCTCGCATTCCCAAGTGAGTGTCAGACAAAAAAACGGTTCTATATTCGAGTTTAACTTTTTTCCGTTTCATCAAGCAGGGTGTGGTTGTGAACCAGAACTCGGGGAAACACTTTTAACCTGATTTTCTTTAACCTGATGCAGAATTTCCAAAAGATCTGACTGAAACTTTTGAAGAATCTGGTTCCAGTCTGCTTTATCCGCTGATCTTCTGGCTGCTCTTTTAAATTCTGACAACTCATCTCTTGATTTACTGAGGATTCTTCCGAGATTTGCTTGTAATTTCTCTTCATCATTCATGGATGCGAGGTATCCATTTACTCCTTCAGTAATAAATTCAGAGGGTGCTGCATAGTCATATGCTACAACGGGAGTTCCCGAGGCCAATGATTCCGTGACCACATTTCCGAATGTTTCAGTAACGCTTGCAAAAAGAAAGACATCGCCGGATGCATAATGCTCAGCAAGTGCCTGCTTGGAAAGGCATCCCGTGAATCGTAATTTTGTGAACTTTTGTTTTAGTCTCTTAAGTTCTGGTCCGTCTCCTACGATAACGCCTGCTTGAGCTTTACCTGTCTCAATCATTTGCTCTGCGAGGGAACAAGTTAGATCAAGATTCTTTTCCGCTGCGATTCTCGAAACGCTAACAATTACTTTATCTTCTTTTTCGACCCCCCAATTTGATCTGAGCTTTTCAGATCGCTGTTTCGGTGAGAATAATTCCCTGTCAACTCCGCGGCTTAGCATGCGAAGGTTATGGTAGCCTTTATTCTGTAGCTCTTCGATCATCCAATCAGTCGGGGCGAAAGTGGCGGAAGTACGATTATGAAACCAACGAAGGTATGCATCGACGAGTGGTTGAATCAGTGAGATTCGGTAGTGCTTAAGATAAAGGTCAAAGTTAGTATGGAATCCCGAGACTGTAGGGATTCTTAATTTTCTTGCCATTCGTAATGCTGAAAATCCTGCCGGACCTTCGGTGGCGAGGTAAATAATGTCGGGTCGATCTTTTTGCCAGAGATCACCAAGACGGCTGGCACATGGAAGGCCAAACCTGAGCTGTGGGTAGTTCGGGATAGGGCAACTTGGAAGGTCTATCTCTTGCCATGGTTCATCATCTGCCCCCTTGTAAGCTCGCTTAGGCCGTAAGACTTTGACCTTTGCTCCAAGTCCCGACAGTCCTCTTGCCAATTTTGCCAATGTGAAAGATACACCATTCACCTCAGGAGGGAAAGTTTCAGTTAAAAAACAAACCTCAATGCCGCCACCTTTTAGTCCCATCCTTGTAATTTAAATTTTTTTTGTACCAATTGATCACAGGCAAGGCAATCTTTTGTACCTTCTATAAAATCATAACTGTGAAGTTTTCATGACTTAGTAATCAACTCTTACTTTTTATTCGATGAAAGAAATAGAACTCCTTACATTGTATTGTTTTTAAACAATATAATATAAGGCGATTCACACGAATTTACCCTTCATACTTTGTCTCATCCCTGGTTTATATTTTAATACTTTATAGAAACTTAGAATATACTTTAAGAGATTGGATGAAATTAAATGAGTCTATGTTAGGTGTTTCTTTTTTTAAATTTCTAGTATTTCTAGACTTTTATGGTCAAAAAAAAGGGTGCTCAACAGAGCACCCTTTCTATTAATATTGTCTGTAATTATAAACTATTGATTAAATCAAGATCGAAAACTTCTACAAGTGCTTGTCCTTCATCGGAATCTTCTGTTTCTACATCTGCAACATAAGCCCCAGGTGCTAAAGTTAGTATGACTGCAGAGTCAGTATCAGGGGAGTTGGCCATAAACCCAGTCGCTTCTATATCAGCTTTGTCCGAGCTTGTTGACCAATCTGTATTAGAACCGGAGATTGAATCTCTTGCTAGAGGTTGTACCGTAAGTTTTGGGTTGTTTAAGACATCCACACCAGTTTCTTTGGACATTTTGCCTGTTACAAGTACTTTACGACTTTCTGTTCCAGAAATAATGAAACCTGCAGCCATTTTTGCGTCTGTTTTAACAAATCCACTTGTGGAAATATTCATTATGTCGGTGCCTAGAAATGCACTGCTATTCTTCACTGCAGGAGTTCCTAATTCACCTAGTTTGGTCCAACCATACATCCAATTTGTTCCACTTGGATCGAATGCACCACGATAGGTAGTTTGAGTTAAGCCGGCTAGTAGGGCGCTTGAAATAGAAGCAGCACCTGTAGCGGCCGGTGAGCTGCTGCTTGGCACAGGATTTACAACACCATCTGAAGAGTTGTCGTCAATTATTAATGGGTCAACATCAAATGAGTTTGAAAAGCTAGTTTGTCCAATGACATCTGCAACCACTTGATCATCCTCTGCAGTACCCAAAGCGGTGTTTCCTTTTCCTCCGTTCCAAAAGAGGTTTCCTGCAAATGCTAATATACCGTTTTGAAGGAGAGCTTGGGAACCCCAAATCGTGGTATCAGAGGTACTAACGGAGCCCTTTTCTTTGATATCACCCGTGACGGGGTCTTTGTAAGAATTTTCCAAGTCCATTATCGATTTTGAGAATTCTGTAAAAATAGAATTCCAAACATTTCCGGCACCATTGTCACGAATTTCAAGACCAACATTGTTGTCTTCATGCTTACTTGTAACATCTTTCCCAGCACCAATTGCTGTAGCATTGGAGATGATTGCATTCGTGTAGTCGGGAAGTGTGGAGGTATCAGCTTTACGATCATCACTTTCTGTCGATCCATCCCATTCAAACGCTCTGTTTGAATTTTCATCCTGAATAGAAACGAGGAATTGGAGGTAGCCGTTGTATCCTTCATCGAAATCGAAGGAATCGTCACCTACATAGCAAACGGACAGGTATTTAGCACTGACTGTACCACCAAAAAATTCGATCCCGTCGTCCTTGTTGGCGAAAACATCGACATATTCGATGGTAGTTCCGGCACCAACACCACCCAGTGTTAGTCCATTAATTTCATTACCTGCACCAATTTCGGCACCACCATGTCTGATTGAGATATATTTTAGTGTACCTGAATTATCATTCTCATCAGTTCCACCGTAGTCGGCACTACCATTTGCAGTGAGATCACGGCCGGAAATTGCACTCTTGTCGGGAACACCTTCAATTTGATTAGTAAGAGGAGTGTTGTCGGCATTGGATTTGCCGTTTGAATTAATTGGAGCCTTTCCGAGGATGATTAAACCGCCCCATAAGCCTTTGTCTGCTTTAGTCAATGACCCGTCATCCAAGATAGAAGTAAAAATGATAGGTTCATTGGCAGTTCCTTGCGCATCAATCTTGGCTCCCTGTGTGACAATAAGTGCTGGTGCACCATCAGCACTTCCTTGATTAGCTTGAACTAAAACACCAGCGTCAATGGTTAAGGTAAAACCGCTTTTGACAAAAATATAGTCCGTCAAAATGTAAGGACTTCCTGCTTTAGACCAAGTGGTGTTGCTTGTAATGTCGTTTGAAACAGTAGTTGCGGCGTTAAGTAAGGACGAACTCGCCAATAGGGCAAGTAGAGAGAATTTGTGACGAATAAGTCTAAGGATTTTTTGTTTCATAATTTATGAGGTTAAAATTTTATTGTAACTAAAGCTAGTTTCACTTCTGCACGCTTATTGCGCCAAAAATGTAAAATCGCTAGAAGCTCTTTTCGATTGAAACTGAGTAAATGCGAGAAGTTGTATACTTTTCTTCGATAGCCGCTGTATCCTTAATCCTCACGATCCTATCCTCGGCTGTAAGGTTCTTGGCTGCAAATTTAATTTGCCAATCCTTCTCTTTACCAAATTTATGGGAATGAATGAAATCAAGATTAGAAAATCCATCTTCCCATAAATCATCGGGGTATTCGAACGCGGCAGCATGCAACCTGCTGTCATAGTAACTGTAAACTAATGTGCTCAATGTGCCCCAATCTTCATTCGAGTAAGATAAATCGAAGGTATAAATCCATTCTGACTGTCCTTCCAGTGCTCGTTCCTGTCTGTCTGCCACTCTAAGATATTTGTAGCTCTCCTGAGAAGGATTACTAGGAAAAAGTCCTTTTTCTAGTTCCGAAAGAACAACGCTCGACTGAGACCAAGTAAGGTTACCTCCAATGCGAATACCGTTTAAATACTCACTGATGTCTGCCAATCCTTTCTTCCATTCCATTTCTATGCCGTAGACCTCTGCAGACTCTGAATTTATAAATGTGTCCGATCCTTGCTCGAATTTCAGTGGAACTCCATCTCTGAATATGATAAGATTTTGATGTCCCTTTGTTGCTTGGATTGGTTTTAGGATATCTTTGTAAAACAAACTCCATGAAATGAGATCTGTTTCGGAAAGAGACCAGTCTAATCTTAAATCATAATTTTCTATCTCTGATGGTTCTAAAGTAGGATTTCCAATAAATACAGAGTTCTTGATCGGATCTTGAGTTGGAACATAGGCTAATTCTCTGAAGTTTGGTCTGGCAGTAGATTTGGCTGCACTGGTTGAGAATTTTAATCCATTCTCCCATTTTTTGTTGAACGAAACAGAAGGGTAATAACTGTTGTCCTCGATTTCGGCTTTAGCCGCATTTATATTTTTTATTCTATTAGAAATTAGTAAATCACTAACAAATTCACTTGGGGTTATTGTTTCAATATCTGCTTCAGGCGAAACGATCGCCTTGTAATTCTCGGCACGCAGTCCAAGGAGTAGACTTTTTCCATCCTCGCTTTCTACTAAAGCACCGAAATAAAATGAGTCATTATTCATGACTCCCCGATAGTCTCCACCAAATAGTTGGGCATTATAAAAAAGTACATTTCGGTAATTCGGATGATTAAAATAATTTTGAATATCCAAGCCTGTAGTTGGATTGTTTTGCGGACCAGGGAATGTAAAACCGTTTGGATCTCCACCTGCATAGAAATTTGAATCTCGGATGTCCCACCAGTTAAGGTTGGATTCACTAGGTAACAATTCTAATTCAGTCTGTTCAAATGTTCGCTCTAATTCATCTCCAGAAATTCCAAATTTAAAGGAAATATCAAAATTATGATTACCTTCCTGTGGTAAGTCTAGATCCAATCGATAAAAAGAAGATTTATCCTCCATGGACCGCCAGACCTGGCTTGGAGCAATTCTGTCTATGAATTGAGAACCGGATCTGCCCTTTGCCGGTCCCCAGTAGACGGTAGGGGTGCTTGCAAGTTTCCAGCCTCGTTGTATGCGTTTTCTTTCAGGTTCGTTCAGACTTACATCAGTTTTTGCAGCCCTCCAAGAGAGTTCCAATTCATTAAGTTCAGGAAAAAAGTGTTTTCCGTAAAGTTGGTTAATCAACATGTCACGCTCTTCCCAAGCTAGCTCGAAGCCTTCCACACCGGTTTTATCTGTTGTGTCATAATTTGTACTTTCACCATTAAGTCCCCTGTGCCAAAGGTTTTGGCTATACATCGCAATCTTATCACCGGTGTGACTCCAAAGAGAAATTATGCCAAGTTCGTTATCCTCGTTGGGAATAATTGAGGTTTGGAAATAGGACCCTAAAGCAGCCGATTGTTTACCCTCTTCGATGACAAAGCTCGATTCACCTTCAATTTCTCTTAAGTTTTCGGGATTAAAATCCTGCCTAAAGATTTGGGGTTTCGTTGTATGTTCGAGGGAATAGTCCAAGCTGAAAAGGACTCCAATATCACCCTCATTAGTAGAAAATAAGTTACCAAATTCTATACCGTATGATCTTCCAAGTTCTGGATCCTTGTAAATTGGCAAAAAGTTGGAATCGATCGATTCCATAAATTTTTCTTTTTCATATGATGTTGGCTTGCCTCTTCTGAGATACCAAAATGCAGTGCTTTCATATCCTTCAGGAATCTTCCTTGAATCGAGACCAAAGCCATATTTATCTTTTTTACCATCCACATAAGTGAGGTACTGTCCTTGATCGAAAAGTAACTCATTGAATTTAGTACCTGCAGAAACATTAAAAGTGAATTCTTCAGGATATGCTTTGGTGACCACATCTACGCTTCCACCAGAAAATGCTGCTCCAAGCTCGGGACTCATACTTTTTTTTATCGAAATACTATCAACTGCAATGGACGGAAAAAGATCGAGTTGTGGGGTGTTTCGATAAACATCGGAACTGGGAATAGGTACGCCATTGAAGGTGGCGTTGGAATAGCGGTCAGCTAAACCACGAACGACCACATATTTTCCATCCTGTACACTGGTACCCACCATTTTTGTCAGGGCATCCGCAACATTACCGGCACCCAACCGGCTCATGTCAAATGATCCCATCGCATCCATGACCACCATGCTTTCCTGCCTGAGAGCAAGTAGCTGTATATCGCTACCTGCAAGATCTTCCGCAGTTATCTCAAATGCATCCAGGGTTTCAAGGTTCGAGTAGTCGGGATTTAGGGGAAGGTCGACAAGCTTGGAACGACCGGAAACCACCCCCTCTGCTTTTACTCGGGTACGCTGATAGTTTTCTTTAAAAAAAAGGAGTGAATAATCCCCGGGAGCAATATCCGGGAGTCGATAGCGTCCTTCGAGGTCGGTCTTTGTCTCCCTATTCTGATCCTCTAATACAACGGTAACATCTTTAAGTGCTTCGCCGGAATCTGCATCGAAAACTCTCCCTAAAATACGTCCTGGTTTGATGGTAGTTTGATTGACAGAGGTGTTCGTATCTAAGGTAGTATTTGAATCCTGTGCGAACAGCAGTGATTGTGTACACGCAAAAGCAAAGGAGATTAGAAATGGAAATTTGTATCCACTAAAAAGCATGAATTTTAAGTCCTGTTTCAGGATTGAGTAAGATCGGCAAGCCGGCGTACCTGCTCGAGGTATTTTTCAAGAGAATCTCTTGGCTTCAGGGCGTTTGATCTTTCGAGAAATTTTACCGCATTTGTATATTTTTTCTGTCTTACGAGGATTTGTCCATGTCTCATAAGAGCAGACGATTTCACTGCTGTGTCATCCAAATTTGCCGCCCTTTCATAGAGAAAAATGGCTTTCGCCGCAAACTCGTCAGCTTTGGTTTGATCCTTATCAATACTCTTACGAAAGTTGGTCGAATAATGACCGGCTAATAAAAGGAGTACACGTCCATTAAGCGGATCTCGTTTGACAAGTTCCTCCAAGGCTTTGACTGCTTCTTCCTTACGATCCAGTGCGAAGAGAATTTCGGCTCGTAGAGAGTCAAACTTATTGGCCTCTTCGGGACTAAACTGATCGGCATATTTTTCCTTAATCTTAGGAGAAACCTCAGAGGCTTCTTTCCAATTGGTGGAGCGGGCCAAAACTTCAACGATTCTTACTGCTTTGGAAACGGGCAACTTTTCATCTGAATCGAGAACATCGAGGTATTGAGGAACGGCGAGGTGTGGGAGTTCAAGGGTTACATATATGTCACCGAGGAGAAGCTTGGAGTTGGCATCGGCTTGTTCCATTAAATCAACCAGGAAGAGATTGGCGGCTGCATCCTCACTTTTCTCGCTGGCTAGGTAAGCGTTTGCCTGGAATAGCCAGAAATCCTTTTTGCTTTTATCCATTTGGATGAGTTCCGTAAGCATGGCGATCGCGTCGTCGTACTTTTCCAAAGAAATAAGACATTGAGCCTTGCCGAGTCTCCAATCTTTACTGTTGGGTTCAAATATAAGGGCCATTCTGTATGCGTCCAAAGCGGATGCGTAGAGTTCAGTATTCAGGTAGCAATAACCGATCAATCCGTAAAGGTCTCCATCTACCCCCCCCAATTCTACGCATTTGACTAGATGAGGAAGTGCTTCTGAAAAGTTGCCATCCTCCACATAGATAAATCCGAGGTTTTTGCGGGCTCTCAAAAAGTCAGGAAATTTTCGGATGGCTGAGACATAGTATTTAATCGATTCGGTCATGTTGCCCTCCTGCACCAGAAAGTTGGCGAGGGTGAAATCAATGGCGGGACTGGAGTCTATCTCATCGAATTCCCCTTTTAATTCTTCGATGACTTCGTCGGTACGGTTGTCATCGATCATTTCCGTAATGTCTTCAAAGAGGACCTGTTCGGCCCGACCAATCTTAGGCTCGACTTCGGAGCTTATGGCGAAGGATCCGAGGTAGTCTTTAATAAATTCAGGGTTTGACCAAATCTTTTCGGTCAGGGGAGCGACTTTGCCTGTAAGAAAGGCGGTGCCGGAAATTAGAAAAATAAAGACAGGAATTATGGTGTTTTTCATAGTAAGTTTATCTCATGCGAAAGGGTACGGGGAGCAGAAATTTAGTGCGTACTGCTTGTCCGCCTTTTTTGGGTGCTTCATAGCGTGAACGCTCAACAGCTTTGGTTGCGGCTTCTGTAAATTCGGGATGACTTGAGGAAAGAACTTTGAGAACTTTTACACTTCCTCTTTCGTTAATAAGGACAAGCAGCTTAACATCGCCTTCCACTTTTTGTCGTTTAAGAGTGGCTGGGTATTTGATTGAAGGTTTGCGAAGAAGGCGCGGTTTTCGGTCCAGTTCTGCCAAATTAAAAATTTTCATTTCCGACATTGCATCCTTGCGGGCAGAGAATCCTTTGAACGCAAAAGCTCCAGCCATCACATTCCCGACTCCTGCATTGAGACTCATATCAAGTTGCGAGAGATCAATATTCATCGATTGATCCGGTGGGGGAGGTGGCTCCTCAGGTGTGTCGGGTGGCGGTGGTGGTTCGGAGATGGGAGGCGGCGGAGGCGGCGGTAACGCCACTTCCACGGATCGAACCTGCTTCTTGCCGTCACTTGGATTGAGTAATTGAGTGAGGGGCAAGAGGATGCCTATGCCAAATGCGATTCCAAGCGCACCGAGACCAAGCAGGACAGGGTTGGCTCCAAATTTTGGTGGCTTGTAGGTTTCTCCAGGCACCTGTTAAAAATTAGGATTCGGTGGCAATGCTCACAGTTTGAGCACCACCTAGTTTGGCTTCGTCGATGACCCGAACCAGTAGGTCGGTTACAACCGTTTTGTCAGCCTGTACGATAACAGGAAGAACATCATCTTCGCCTTTTCCTTCATTCAACCTGCGTACTACCGCACGGACTCCACTGACTCCAACTTCCCTCCCCCCGTAAACAACCCGACCTTTCCCGGTGATAGCGATAAGTATACTGTTTTTCTCAAGCATACTGGCTGCAGCAGCCTGAGGTTTGTCGACATCGACTCCGGTCTCTTCCACGAAAACAGTCGTTACGATAAAGAAGATCAACAGGATAAAAACCATGTCGATCAGAGGTGAAATGTTTATGTCCTCCGCTTTATCTGCGGTTGAAAAACTTCTTCGTGCTCTACTCATATTAAATTAATCTTCCTCCTCATCAGTTTCCAAAATTCCTTTGTAGTTTTGCATAGTCAGGCTTTCGAGGGTGGTGAAAAAAATTTCCAACTGATCCTTTTGCGAAACAATTCGGTTGATCATGACATAAGCAGGAATGGCTATGATCAGACCAGTTTGAGTCGTGATTAGTGCTTCAGAGATACCTCCTGCCACGAAATCAATCGTTTTTCCCCCGGAACTGGTAGAAAGCCCTTTAAATGTGGTAAGCATCCCCATAACCGTACCCAAAAGACCGGCAAGGGGTGCAGTGCTTACCAGTAAACTGAGAAAAGTAATCCTACGGTCGATTAATGGTAAGAAACATGCCCGGATTTCATCGAAGCGTCTCCTTGCCTCGCCAAGAGTCTCCTTGCCATCCGATACATAGCGGAGCATTTTTTGGGTTTCGTGATCGGCTTTATCGGGATTACTAATCCACTGAATCAGGGTGTTTTTGTTCGTGTTCTTGAATGAAGTTCTGGACTTTAAAAACATGTATGTTTCGAGGGTCGAGTAATATAGGATAAGTGCGATGGCCAAGAGCATTAACATGAGAGAACCACCTTGTACCCAAAGTCCCCAAACTTCGTCAGTAAACCATGTGAAGATGATATCCATTGATTAAGCTAAGAAACTTGAAAATTCTTAAGCAGGTTCAGCTATGGCATCTGAAGTAGAATCATCTAAATCATTTTCCTTTGGCGGTGTGTTTAGGAAAAGATCTTTTTTCTTGGGGAATGCATTTAAAAAGAGGGATGATAAACGTTCCATTTCAGCAAGTATGGCTTTCGATTTTCGTGACAGAACTGCGTAGAGAATGAGCGAAGGAATAGCGGCGACAAGTCCCAGTTCAGTAGTAATAAGTGCTTCCGAGATACCTTCAGAAAGGCTTTTCGCATCGCCCGTTCCAAAAAGAGTGATTTGCTTGAAGGTTTTGATCATTCCTGTAACTGTTCCAAGTAGCCCCATTAAGGGTGCTGTTGCAGCTGTAACTTGTATAACAGGAAGATAGCTTTCTAATTTTGGCTGGGTGGCAAGCAACTCTTCATACATAGCTTCATCTACCATTTTCTTCCCCTCGGTACACTTTGAGATGCCGGCAGTAAACATTTCTTTGAAGGGGCCTTTTAAGTTTTTGGCTAGCTTCAAAGCTCCGTCTTTGTCCCCATCTTCCATTTTACGAATAATTTCAGTAACCCCCTGAGATCGCGGAAAGCTAATTCCACTAAGTTGGAGGTATTTAATCAGTGCAATTAAAAGAGAAATAATTGCGGCTATTACAATGGGATATGCCCAGGTGCCCCCTTTTTGAATATGTTCCACTGTTGTATCCTCGGCCGCGGCGACTTTGACCGCATCACCAAGGGTGGCATCCACAGGAAGTGTGGCAACGCTACCATCTTCTGACTTAAAGTAAGACCGAAGGGTAGATGCCTGAGGATCCTGAAGTTCAAAAATTCTTGGTTTTAGGTCTCGTCCTGATTCAGTGAGTCCAGCTAGTGATCCGGTTTTTTCGTTGAAGTAAGCAAGGGGGCCGGAGAGTACAAATGTACCTTCCCTTACCTTGCCGCTACCGTCGAGTGCCTGTCCCTCAAATTGTGTCCCACCCAGAAGTTCCTCAATGCGCTTAATTGACATGGTGAGTAGATTCATACGGGCAGTCATTTTCTCTTTTTCAGATGAATCACTGTCCAGGACAGATTTGATTTGTGATAATTCAGCCTGATTTCGATCAATTTCTGCTACATGTAGACGAGCCTCGAAATTTGCCAAATAATCACTCCCCAAAGTGGAAAGAAATTGTGCTTCTGTTTTTCTCCCATCCACCTCCTTCTTAAGTGCGGTTAAGCTCACGGATTTGTTGTCACGAAGTCTTTGAAGGCGGTCAAGGGACCTTCTCTTTTCTTCGACCGATCTTTCAAGTGTACTCAGCTTTGTAGCCAAGGGTATTTTCTCGTTTTGGATTTTGGTTCTTGTCTCCGCAAGTTTGGACAATGCAGATTTATTTTTTTCAACTAGTTCTTTCTCTGCGTTTTCATAGTCATTTGCTTGTAGGGTGATACCCAGAGAAAGTCCCAGTAGTGATAAAAAGAACGGTTTCATTGAAAGAATAATTTGAATGATCAGTTTGTTTTAAAGGGAAGGTCCACAAATGTTGCCTGTTTTTGAGCAGTTCGGTTATAAAATGAAATTGTTTCCAGAATTGCAGGACCAGCCGTTGGCTGATCGAATTCATCCCAACCATTTTCGGATGGAAGTAAATAACCTGCCTTGGTGCCGGTTTCGTCTGAGAAATAAGCTATCCCTAAACCAAAATACAAAACGCTGACTTTTACCTCACCGCTTTCGATCTTTAATAATTTTTCATCAAGAGCGATTGAGCTGTTAAATTTGTCAATTTTTGCAAGTGCTCCAACTACAGCCTGCAGTCGCTGACTAACCGAAGCGGTTATTGTTTCTTGTTTATTTTTGTTAGGAATTCGGTTTAGGAAGCTCTGCAAGTCGTCCTGAAGAGGGGGAGGGAAGCGAGGAGCAAGTCTCAAAAGTTGACTCTCCAATTTTTCAAGAGTTTCAGAAACTGGCAGTATTGCTGATTTCAAATCCTCATTCTGATCAGCTAATTTTATTCTCTCCTCTTCACCTGCAGAATTTTCTTTTTCAACAGATTGAAGCTTTTCATCGATCGTTTGCTTCTCCTCTTCGAGTAATTCGACCAGATCGTTGAGTGAACTTTTTTCGATTTCCCACGACGAAGATTCCTTTGTAATCAGTCTTTCAGTAGCAATCCATTCTTTAAAGATGGAAGGTGCTTTTGGAATTTCGCAGAATAACGATCCTGTAAAAAGGAGTAAAGTGACTGGTGCTTTTAGATGTAAAATTTGTTTCATAAACGGAGGTTTTGGAAATATTTTCATTTTTCATCTCCATAAATGATGAACAAGGTGATTGTGGTATTCCGTCTTGTAACGTTGCACTGTTGTTACAATTTTGGCGCATAGTAGCTTTTGAAAATTAGATAATCAATAAGCTCCTTAACTTTAAGGAAAAAATAAAGATTTCAGATAGAGGTTTTCAATGGAAATGATCAAATGATTGCTCGTAATAATTTTCCATTTTAAAAAGTGATGGTGGTACTTCAGTCTACGGAATAGTTTATGTGACTTACGAGAGTGTGCTGATTTTTATAACCATTTTCATTTTGCTGTTCTGCTGGCTTTATCTTGAAAATGTAACTTTTTCGCAACGGTGTCACCGAACTTAAATTTGAGTCTAAAAGATCAAGGAATTTACATTGACATTTAGATAATCAACTAAATATAAATCGATCAATTGAAACGCATTGACAAAATTTGTAAGGCATTGGGAGATCGTAATCGTTTACGAATTATTGCTAGTCTTTTCTTGTCCAAAGAACTATGTGCCTGTCAAATTCACGAGTGGTTGGGTGTTAGCGGAGCAACTGCCTCAAACCATTTAGGCATCCTTGCTAATGCTGGTTTCATAAGCAGCAGAAAAGAAGGAAAATGGGTGCATTATCGATTGAATCGAACGGATCCAGAAATCCAGTCTCTTTTGAAATGGGTTAAGAAAAATATTTCTAATGATGCGGAACTTAATCTTGAGTTGGATAAATTAAAGCTGGTTACTGATTGCAGTCCAATTGAGTTGCGAATTCGGCAGAGAAAAGAAAAGTCCAAAACTTTGTGTTGTTAGCTCGAATCTAGAATTTTCATGAATAAAAAACTAAAACTTCTTTTTTTATGTACAGGTAATTCCTGCCGTAGCCAGATGGCTGAGGGATGGGTCCGCCACCTCAAGGGAGATCATATTGAGGCATTTTCGGCCGGTATCGAGACGCACGGGCTGAATCCCAATATGGTTAAGGTAATGAAGGAGGCGGGTGTGGATGTGACTTCACAAAAATCAGAAAATATTCGCGACTTTGCGGATACACAGCTCGATGTGGTGGTTACCGTTTGTGGACATGCTCACGAAACCTGTCCTATCTTTCCCGCAAATTGTAAGGTGGTACACAGTGGATTTCCGGATCCCCCTAAGATGGCAAAGGAATTGGCTGAACAAGGTGCATCTGAAGATGCTCAATTGGATTGTTACCGAAAAGTTCGCGATGAAATCAAAGAGTATATCCTCACACTACCCGAATCTTTAGGGGAGAAATAATTTACTAAAATGAAATCCAAGTATTTTTCTGAATTCTTAGGCACGGCCTTCCTGTTTTGTACAGTGGTCGGTTCGGGGATCATGGGACAGAATCTGAGCTCCAATGATTCCCTGACTCTGCTGGCTAATACCCTGGCCACCGTGTTTGCCCTCTTTTTTCTTATTACCATCTTTGGAGATCACAGCTCACACTTCAATCCGGTGGTATCCATGGTCATGCTGGTAAGGAAACAAATATCAATACAGGTCTGCACCATTTTTATTATTCTCCAGATTTCTGGAGCTATCCTTGGAGTGATGCTTGCCAATTATATTTTTGAATTGGATCCCGTTTTATTTTCGGAAAAGCCAAGGAGTGGCACTCATTTGTTTGTGAGTGAAATACTCGCCACCTTTGGATTGCTGATGGTCATTTTATTGTCAGCCAAGGAAAAGGTGGCTGTAACGGTGGCAGCCTACATCGGGGCGGCTTATTGGTTTACTTCCTCCACGTCTTTTGCCAATCCTGCGGGAACGATCGGCAGATCCTTTTCCAATACCTTTGCCGGAATTTCCACCAATGATATTTTACACTTTTGTGTGGCCCAAATTATAGGAGCTTTTCTCGCTCTTATTGTCTACCGGACATTTTTCGAATCACAGAAGTGAGTGATTCAAAAGATCTCGAGGGAACGGAAGGAAATCCGTTCTCTACCTCTTCATTTCTAAAGGATGTTTTTATGTGTTCTCTGATAGCTTTTGGTGGCCCGGAGGCTCACCTCGGAGTCTTTCTTGACCGTCTGGTGGTGAAGAAAAATTATCTTACCGAAAAAGCACTGATGGAGTGGATGGCTCTTTGCAGTTTTCTTCCTGGTCCCACAAGCACGCAGGTAATAACCGGCATCGGACTGGAAAGGGGAGGGCGTTCCCTTGCTTTATTAACCTTGGTGGTCTGGGCACTACCCATGATTCTGCTGATGGGATGCTTATCCTTTATTCCTCAGGTATTTGGTTCTTCAAATTCCTTTCCGGTCTGGCTTGAATTTCTCGTGCCGATGGCTGCCGGTTTTGTCGCATGGGCGGCTTGGCAGATTGGTCGAAAAGTAGTGACGGATAAACTCACGGTTGCTCTTTGGGCACAGGGATTTGCGGTTGTTTTAATGAGTGGTTCTCCCTGGGGAATACCTTTGATTCTCTTGTCCGGCGGAATGCTTGGAATTGTTCTAGGTGACAGTCAAAAGACTGAGCCAAAGAATAATGTAGTCGGAAATTCTTTCCCGTGGGGGATCTTCACATTGTTTGTGGGCATCACTTCAATTTGCTGGATAGCGATGCAGTTTTCACCTGATTCCCTGATTGTATTATTTGAGCGGTTTTACCGTTATGGATATTTGGTCTTTGGGGGAGGGCAGGTGGTGGTTCCCGTGATGCAGGGCGAATTGGTGGACCAGACTGGTTTGCTTACGGCAGAAGAATTTCTCTCAGGATTCGGTTTAGTCCAGGCCCTTCCGGGCCCCATGTTTTCTTTTGCCGCTTTTGCTGGAGGCTTGTCGGAGAATCAAGGAACAGTAACGAGGCAGGCATTGGGTGCCCTGCTTGGCGGGTTTGCAATTTTTCTTCCCGGTACTTTCCTTCTCTTTTGCGTTCATCCAATATGGGAGAAATTCAGAAGTTTACCATGGGTGCCCAAGGCTCTTGCCGGATTAAATGCAACGGCTGGGGGGCTAATTGGCGGGGCACTGGTCGTGATTCTCCTGGGCATAGACCAAAGTATGCCAACCTATGTTTTCTTTTTGCTCACCTTGTTTGCATTGATGAGTCGCAAAATCCCCGCTCCAATGCTCGTGATTTTGCTGGGTATTATATCCTGGGGATTGAGTTTAGTTTTATAGGAATCATTTTCTTCGCCAAGAGGCGGGATCAATTCCATAAAATTTCTTGAATAAATCGTATATCTCCGGCGACTCTCTTTTTAGCCTGGCACCCCTTTCAAAAAAAGCGGATGTACCGCATGAAAAAAGCTCGGGCTTGTTTCCTTTGATGCATTCATAGCCACCATATGCCCGAATCGAATAGTTTTTACCAGATTCATATGCTTTCATCAGTCGTTCATGTTCGACATCGACAACCTGTTTCCATTCATCGAAGCACGAAGTTCCCTGGGAAACGGGGATACTCTGGGCGACACCATAATCGGCAAAATCAATCAGATGGGCAAATTCATGCAGGGTCAGGTTGTGCCCGTCTCTGGCTTTTCTAATATGCATCTTTAAGTATTTCCAACTGAGTTTGACTTGATGGCGGTTTGCGGTTCCAAGAGCGTTTTCCTGTCCATCGATTTGATCCTTCCATAGGTGCACCACTCGCAGGTGACGATAATCAGACATGGGACGTTGAACAATCAAGAGTGCAGCTTCTGCTGCAACCAATATCTTCATTTCATCCGTAGCTTCGTTTTTTCTTTCAAAGGTGATGGGGAAAGATTCGAGAAAGGTGATAATGCGTTCCTCCCAAGGACCCATAAGTTCGCTCGGAATCCATGCGTAAATACCAATATTGCTTCTGATGATCTGTCTTTGTTTAAAGGAAATCTTTTTTCCTCGGTTTTTCTCAAGTGACCTGTCGAGCTCTTGTCCGCGATTGTTTGAAAGCTTATACGCTGAGTTAGATCGGCCAGATTTTTTGTTGCTCTCAACCCGCCAGAAAATACCCGCAAAAAGCAAGCCCATGCCCAATACGATTAATAATAATTCAAGGATTGGGGCCATACTTCTCCAGCTTAGTTTGAAATGGACTATCGATGTAGTTTATAACTCCGATGATCATCCAATTTTTTTCCAAGTAGCTGGGTCCATTCCATAAAATCCGGCCATTGCCTCATAAAAGTCCGGACATTCCTGCTTTAGGCTTTTGCCACATTCAAAAAAGGCGGACGTACCGCATGAAAAAATTTCCGGTGTCAGTCCTTTATCACATTTTAGTCCGGCATACGAACGGACAGGAAATTTAGTTCCCTCAGAGTGGGCTGACACAATTTTTGCATGCATTTCCGCAATCAACTTTTCCCAAAACTCAAAGTCCTTGGATGTTCTGGGAACAGGAATACTTTGGGCTTTCCCATCATCCGAGAAGTCGATCACATGGGCGAATTCATGGAGTACCAGGTTTTGCCCGTCTCGCCCTTTACCAATGGTTTTTTCAAGGTATTTCCAGCTTAAATGAACTTCTCGCATCGATGCCATGCCATGGGCTCCCGGTTGCCTGGGGATTTGATTCTCCCAGATGTGAATAGATTGAAGAAATCGATAATCTGAAAAATCTCGTTTACTGATTAGCAGGCAAGCTTCTGCAGCAACCAAAAGTTTTATGTCATCAGTGGGGAAATCATCTCTTTTTTCTGGAAAGGAGAAAAGTTCCAGAAAGCAAAGGATTTTCTCTTCCCAGAGTTGTTTGATTTCATTTGGTACCCAGGGCCACAAGCCAAGTTTGGAAGATAAGAGATGCCTTTGACTTTCGTTAAGCTTCTTTCCTCTGTGTTTTTCTTCAGAATCCTCTATTTCTGCTACAAGAACCATGCTTTATAGATATTTGCCTGTGATGAATTGGCGGACATTCAAAGCACGATAGGCTACCTTTTGCCAAGAAAAAAGCACTCGGCATCTTTGACCCTCCTAAATTTCTACAATAGAGTTTGTGGGTTTACTTTTTTAGGTCGCAATCTCGAATGGCGATCAGTTTTTCCTCCAATTTCCTTCGGAAGGATTGGACGACAGGTTGGTATTTTAAAGTATCGGCGAGATTAGTGAATTGTTGAGGGTCTTTTTCCATATCAAAAAGCTCGATGCCATTCCTGCCATGTTCAAAGCCGCCTTTCAATTGGGCCGGTAGCTTTTCACCATATTGAATAAATGCCCACTTTTTATTTCTAAGTAAAAAGCCTGTCCGCATGGGAGCCACGCAGAATGCTTCTTTACGAACTTCATACGATGGATCATCGAGCATAGGTGAAATATCTTTCCCCTGAAGTCTGTCTTGTTTGGGTAAATCACAAAGACTGGAAAGGGTGGGGTAGAGATCAAGGAGTTCTACAAATGAATGACATACGGTCGGTTTTTTTCCGGGAACTGAAATGATCAAGGGAACTTTGGCTGATTCATCACGTAGGCTAACCTTTGCCCAGAAGTCGTGTTCTCCAAGGTGAAACCCGTGATCGCTGGGGAAGATAACGATGGTATTCTCACGCTTCCCCGACTTTTCCAACGCATCCATCACTTTTCCAACCTGAGCATCAAGGTAAGCAACGGAGGCATAGTATCCACCAATCGCCTTCTTTTGTTTACGAATACCCATCTGCATGTTTTCGCTGGTACAATAATTGATACCAGCCTGTGGAATATCATCCCAGTTACCGGGCAACTTTTCAGGCAGAACCATTTTCGAATACGGTTTGAACGGTTCGTAATATTTACGGGGTGCCACAAAGGGAACATGTGGCCTGACAAATCCGACCCCCAGCCAAAACGGCTTTTTTATCCCTTCGAATTTCCCGAGCAATTCCACTGCTTTGGCCGCGGCTTTGCCATCCGAGTGAACCAGATCATCCCCATCTGCTTCAACGACAACAAAAGTATTACCACCTTCCACGGGTCGTTTCCCGTCCGGATTTTTTTCGAGAGTTTCTCCATCGCCGGGCGCACGCCATTCCGGTCCTTTACAGTTGTATTTTTCATCCCAGGATAGTGGATCATCCGCTCCGTCGCCTCCGCTTTCAATTCCACCTGGTACTCCCATATGATAAATCTTGCTCACCCGAGCGGCATGGTAACCATGATTGCGAAAATGTTGGGACCAAGTGCTGCGATCTTCAATTTTGGGTCGGGGGCTTTTGTAACCAAGAGCACCGGTAGCATGAGGATAATATCCCGACATAAAGGATGCCCGTGATGGACCGCAGTAAGTGCCCTGACAGAATGCTTGCGTGAAACGAACTCCCTCACTCGCTAGCTTATCAATATTGGGAGTTTTACAAATCTTGTTTCCGTAACAAGATAGAGCAGTATAGGTTAGATCATCCGAAATGATGAAAAGGACATTGTAGTCATTGGCAGCCAAGCCTTGGGAAAGAAGTAATGTAATAGAAACTGATAGCTTTATCATCTTTTAACCAAAGAAAGGGCATATAACTTGGCTACAAGGGAATAATTTAAAGTAATCTTGTTTTCTTTAGGGTAGCTTCATGATAGGAAGAACCATATGTCGAGCCAATCTTCCATTATTACCGTGCAGCAGCACATTATGCGTGAACAGAAACGCTTTCCCGGAGCATCCGGTGAATTTTCCTTTTTGTTATCGGGAATTACTCTTGCTACCAAAATGATCCAGGCACAGGTCCGTCGTGCGGGACTGACTGATGTGCTTGGCGAAATTGGTGATATCAATGTTCAGGGTGAAATTCAGCAAAAACTCGATGTTCTTTCGAACGAAGCCTTGGTGCATTGTCTGAGTTCAAGGGAAAGTATTGGAGTTTTGGCATCGGAAGAGAATGAAAATCCTATGATTGTTCATGAAGGTTCAGAGGAAGCAAAATATGCCGTAGTTTTCGATCCACTCGACGGGTCTTCCAATATTGATGTAAATGTCAGTGTAGGCACAACCTTCTCCATATTGCGTAAGCCGGATGAAGTGACTGGTGACAACCCGGAGGCATGGGTGCTTCAACCTGGGAGCAAGCAAATTGCAGCAGGTTATGTGGTTTATGGTTCCTCCACCATTCTGGTTTACAGTGCCGGACATGGGGTACATGGCTTCACTTTGGATCCAGCCATTGGTGCGTATGTTTTAAGTCATGAGAATATGACTATGCCTGAGCAGGGGAAATATTATTCAGTGAATGAAGCGTACCGGGACGGATTTCCCACACGATATGGTGAGTACATTGATCGCTTGAGATCAGGAATTTTAGGGGTCAATTACTCCTCTCGTTACATTGGATCTATGGTGGCGGACTTCCATCGAACCCTGTTGAAAGGTGGCGTATTTCTCTATCCGCCCACAAGTAAAAACGCCGAGGGAAAACTAAGACTCCTCTATGAAGCGAATCCGGTTGCCCTTTTGGCAGAGCAAGCAGGTGGTATTGCTCTGGACGGTTCCAAAAGGATTATGGATATAGAACCCACAAGTATACATCAACGCACCCCACTGGTTGTTGGAAGCAGGTTCGAGATGTCCGATTTCGAACGGTTTATTCAAAAAGAATCCTAAGAGACATCTTACTGAAGCGTCTGCCTTTAATGACATATGTTACAGGAATTTGACATGTAATTTCCTGGATCTGATTAATAGATGAATTGGAGCTGTTTTAGTGGTAAATTCCTGCATTTAAAACTTTGATAAAATGGATGAATTTTGGTTCGCATCACTAGTTATGTATGTAAAGATAAGATTCTAATTATTGATGAAGCTCCCTGATCTGCCATTTCTTTTTTTGCCTCTTTTTGTTTTTGCAAAACAAGACATCGATTTTAATTCCCAGATTAAATCACTCCTTTCCAATCGTTGTATTGCCTGTCATGGACCGGATGAGGAGCATCGCGAAGCTGGGCTTCGCCTGGATACTTTTGAAGGGGCAACCCGAGACATCGATGGCTATTCCGCTATTGTTCCTGGCAATCCTGAAGACAGTGAGATTTTGTTCCGTGTAACTCTGGAACACGGGGATCAGGAATTGATGCCACCGAAGGGAAGGGGAGAGAGATTAAGTGAAGTAGAAATCGCTTTGCTTACGGAATGGATCAAACAGGGAGCAAAATATGACCGGCATTGGTCTTACAAAACACCCGTTCGGGCCCAAGTCCCAGCGGATGAACATCCGGTTGATTTCTTTATCGATCAACGCTTGAAAAAAAAGGGGCTCACCAGAAGTGAACCCGCTGATAAGCGTACTCTGGCGAGAAGGGTTGCCCTCGATCTCATCGGCTTGCCACCAACTTTGGATGAGTTAATTGAGTTTCTCGCCGATAAAAGTTCAGATGCTTACAATAAATATGTGGATCGTTTGTTTGCTCGCCCGGAATTTGGAGAACACTGGGCGAGAATGTGGCTGGATTTAGCCCGTTATGCAGATTCCGCTGGGTATGCGGATGATCGACCCCGTACTATCTGGGCGTATCGTGACTATGTAATTCGGGCTTTTAATAAGAATCTCCCTTTTGATCAGTTTACCATTGAGCAACTAGCGGGGGATTTATTACCCAACCCTTCTCAGGAACAACTGGTGGCCACTGCTTTTCATCGTAACACCCAAACCAATAACGAGGGCGGGACCAATGATGAAGAATTTCGAAATGTTGCGGTGGTTGACCGGGTAAATACGACCTTCGCCACCTGGATGGGTACCACCATGGCATGTGCCCAGTGCCATACACACAAGTACGATCCGATTACTCATCATGAATACTTTCAGGTGTTTGATGTTTTTAATCAGACTCAAGATTCGGATAAGCGTGACGAAAGTCCTGTGCTTGAATTGAAGGATAAATCGGCGGAGATGCGTCGTGAAAAGGTAAGAAAGCAGATTGAAGATCAAAAGAAGCTACTCACTGATATTCTGGAAAAACAAAAAACTAAAGTGGTTCAAATGCCCAAGCGTTCGGGTCCTGTGATGACCCAATTTGTCAGGGTGACTAATTTGGTGAAGCAGGGCTTCCTTCACTTGGCAGAAGTCGAGATTTACGAAGGTGGTAAAAATGTGGCAAGATCTGGAAAAGTTTCCCAAAGCAGTACCGGTTTTAATGGACCTGCGAAACTGGCGATCGATGGAAATACCGACGGTGATTATGCCAAGTTGTCGGTCACACATACCAACAAGGAAGATAATCCATGGTTAGAGATCGACCTGGGCTCTCCCCGTAAAGTTGATCAAATTAAAGTTTATAACCGGACGGATGGTGGAACGGCCAATCGTATAAAAGAGTTCCAACTTGTTTCTTTAAACGAAAAGAAAGAGCCCAATTGGGTCCAAGTCGTAAAGAAAACACCCAACCCGGATCATGTTGTATCTTTAGCTGTCTCCTTTGAAGCTTTTACCAAAGAACAGAATCAAGCCGTTGCTCAATACAATGCGGAAGCCGATCCCAAAGAACTGACGATAGCTCAGAAAAAACTCAAGGAACTGCAAAATCGTTTGAATGGAATTAAGGGACCAACGGTTCCTATCATTCGTGAGCTTGCTCAGGACAAGAGGCGAAATACCTTTGTCCATCTTCGTGGTTCCTATCTTAGTCATGGGGATCAAGTACATGCCGGATTTCCCAAGACATTATTTGACCCACCAAAGGAAGTCTCATCACCGAACCGCCTTGATTTAGCCAGGTGGATCATGGATCCGAACAATCCACTGACACCACGGGTGACGGCAAACCGGTTTTGGGAAAAGCTCTTTGGCATCGGTTTAGTGTCTACCAGTGAGGAATTTGGATCACAAGGCGAACTTCCTTCTCATCCAATGTTACTGGATTGGTTGGCAACGGAAATGATTCGTTTGAAATGGGATGTTAAGGCGTTCATTAAGTTGCTGGTCACTTCCGAAACCTATAGACAGAGCTCTCATGTCACTGACGAAATGGCTGCCATTGACCCCGCAAATCGATTGTTGAGTCGGGGTCCCCGTATTCGTCTATCCGCAGAGATGGTCCGCGATCAGGCACTTGCAGTTTCTGGGCTGTTAAGTGCAAAGATGTATGGGGTACCCGTAAAGCCACCCCAACCGAATATGGGTTTAAAGGCCGCTTTTGGGGGTGGGATTGATTGGCAGACAAGTGCAGGGGAGGACCGATATCGTCGTGGTCTTTACACCACTTGGCGACGTTCCAATCCATATCCCTCCATGGCTGCCTTTGATGCACCCAACCGCGAAGTCTGTACAGTACGAAGAGACCGGACCAATACGCCTCTGCAGGCTCTGGTTACCATGAATGATCCCGTTTATATCGAAGCAGCACAGGCACTTGCCCGCAAAATGGTATCTTCCAGGAAATCCGTTGTTGAGCAAATTTCCAATGGCTTTGAGATATGTTTGTCAAGAAAACCGGATGCCGATGAACTGAATCGGCTGGTTGTACTTTTTGAGCAGGTAAAATTAAAATATTCTGAGGATGAAAATCTCGCCAAGCAAATGGCTACCAATCCAATCGGTCCCGTCCCCAACGGAATGAATACTACAGTCTTGGCTGCACTAACTGTTACCAGCAATGTTCTTCTGAACCTTGACGAGATTTTGATGAAAAGGTGATAAGATTGAGGAGTGAAGAGTGAATGATGAAAACTTTAATACGAAAAATGATCTCAAGGAAAGAAGCTTCGAATTTGCTAAAAGAGTCATCTTCCTTTGTTAAAAGCTTGAGCAACGCCCGGGCGTTACCAGAACTATTTCTAATCAGCTTATCAGATCAGGCATTTCTATTGGTGCGAATATTGAGGAAGCACATGGCAGTCAGTCCAAGGCAGATTTCACTGCTAAAATGTACATCTCATGCAAGGAAGCCAGAGAAACAAATTATTGGCTTCGTTTGCTAATTGAAACCAAAATGATTGCGGAAAAACAACTTGCGGATCTCTTGGATGAGTCGAACCAACTTATTGCCATACTTACTTCAATAGTCAAAAAAACATCCAGCTCGGCCGATCAGTGATTTCTCTATTCTAACTTCACTCTTCACCCTTTTAATCTGATGAATCCGCTCACTGAAAAAATTCAACTTGATACGAGAAGACACTTTCTTCGAAATTGCGGAATGGGTCTTGGGGCAGGAGCACTGGCTCATTTATTGACTCCCGAAGCATTTGCACTCAAAGCACCACAGAATCCACTGCTTCCCCGAAAACCTCATTTTTCAGAAAAAGCCAAGCGGGTCATTTACATACATTTAACCGGATCACCTCCGCACCTGGATATGTGGGATTACAAGCCTGAGTTGGTTAAACGGACTGATCAGGACTGCCCGGATGAATTTGTAAAAGGCAAAATGTTCGCCTTCACTTCCGGTACCCCAAAACTCATGGGGACGCCTCGTACATTTAAACAATATGGGAAATCCGGTATGTGGATGTCCGATGCGATTCCCAATTTCCATGACCATGCGGATGATTTCTGTGTGATCAAATCGATGCACACCGATCAATTTAATCATGCCCCGGCCGAACTGTTTGTGCATACAGGCTTCCCACTGCCGGGCCGTCCCTCCTTTGGTGCTTGGACAACTTACGGACTTGGGTCCGAAAATCAGGATTTGCCCGGATATATGGTATTAATCTCAAGTGGCACGCAGCCCAATGGAGGCAAGAATTCATATAGTGCTGGTTTTATCCCATCGGTCTACCAGGGAGTGCAGTGTCGTTCCAAGGGCGATCCAGTCCTTTATGTCTCCGACCCTCCGGGGATGAACCGTGGGTTGCGTCGTGCCAGTTTGGACGCCCTTAAAGATTTGAATCAAAAAGCGTCCGAGAAATTTGCCCATCCGGAAACTCTTACACGAATCGCTCAGTATGAGTTGGCCTATCGTATGCAGACTTCCGTGCCTGACGTAATGGACATATCGAAGGAATCGCAGAAAACCTTGGATGCATATGGTGCACAAATTGGTGGTGCCAGCTTGGCGAATAACTGTCTGCTTGCCCGAAGGCTGGCGGAAAAAGGAGTTCGTTTTGTTCAGCTTTTCGATTGGGGCTGGGACTATCATGGAACCAATCCAAAAGAGGATATTCGGGATGGATTGACCAAAAAATGCGCCACCATGGATAAGCCAATATCCGCACTGATTAAGGACTTGAAGGAGCGTGGGCTTTTTGATGAGACATTAATTATTATCGGTGGTGAATTTGGACGCACGCCATTTCGCGAAGGACGTACCTCAAAGGGTAAAGTATTGGGAAGGGACCATTTTCCGGACTGCTACACCATGATCATGGCCGGTGGTGGAGTGAAGGGTGGATATGTGTATGGAGAGTCGGATGATTTAGGCTTCAGCGTTACCAAAGATCCGGTGCATGTTCATGATCTGCAGGCGACTTGGATGCATCTCCTTGGCTTTGATCATGAACAACTGACCTATCGATTTCAGGGGCGTGATTACCGCCTGACCGATGTCCACGGGCATGTGGTTAAAGACTTAATTGCCTAAAAATTGTACTTTTTTTTGACATCCGCTAGGTACGGATGTAGGTTAGGTGTACAAACATATCTATACCAATTATCTATGAGCTCTCGAAGAACATTTATTAAATCCCTCGGTGCATTGGGGCTTTCAAGCAGCATATTTCCCGTTTTATCGGCTAAAAATTCTCCAAGCCTGCCGCCTGGTAATGACTTTAAGGCGATTGTGTGCGTTTATCTTCACGGAGGTAACGATGCTTTTAACATGCTTACCCCGGCTGACAATCTGCTTTACAATGAATACCGGGAAGCCCGCGGAGGAGGAGACAATGCAGACAGTAATATTGCGGTTGCCAAAAATATTTTGGATTTGCCGGATTTAGCATCCGTCAATCTAAATAATTCAACAAATCCCTATGCTTCCCATGATAATGCAAGTTCCGGATTGAAGGGAGTTTATGATGTGGGACTTGATTTAAATGTGAATGGGGTAATGCCGGAGCTTGCTCATCTTTTACGCAATCAAAAGGTTAAGCTTATTTCCAATGTCGGGAATTTGGTTGAGCCACTTGAAAAAAAGGACATCTCAAATCTTCATAAGAAAAAACCAGTCTTCCTTTTTTCTCATAATGATCAAAGAAAACAGGTGGATATAGGACGGGCAGATTCTGTGCAAGGATTTGGGTGGGCTGGGCAAATTGCCGACAAATGGTTTGGATCCGGCCGATATGAGGAGTACCCTTTTGGACTTAATCTTAGTCTTAGAGCTGGGGGGACAAGATTACTGGAGGGGATGAGAACCCGACCCTACAATCTAAATAATTCTCCCAAGGGATTCGACTATATGAAACCAAATGAAAGGGTGAAAAATACCTGGGCTAACGACTTTCAGTACAATCGAAGAGCTATGTATAGATATCTTTACGGAGGTACTCCCTTGGATGTCAAAAATTTCAACTATACAAAACATAACTGGAATTCTCCGGTATCTCCACTTGATCTATCGGATCGCACCCCCGAACACTCCTCAAATTATCTAAGAAGATTTTATCAAAAGGCGGGTCTAAACGCGCTTAAAACAACCGATACTTTTACCGAAGTAATGAAGGGGGACTTAAGCTTAAATGGCAATGATTCATATGGAGGTTCTTTATTTTCCATCCCTAAAGAAGAGGCTTTAGGTTTGAGCATGGGAGGTAAGTACAAAACGCTTCTTAATGACTTCAAGGCCATCACAAAAATGATAAAACTTGCCAAAAGTGACAATTATCGCAGGCAAATTTATCTAGTAAAGCTTGGAGGATTCGATACGCACGGTAATCAACTGAATGACCATCCTTCTCTTTTACGAGGATTAAGCCTTGGTTTACACCAATTTAATCAAGCAATGGAAGAAATGGGACTATCTGACCAAGTGGTTACCTACACAACATCCGACTTTGGACGTACCGTTAGTAATAATGGCAAAGGGACAGATCATGGATGGGGTTCTCATCAACTCGTTATGGGAGGTGGTATCAATAAATCGGAAGTCGTTGGAAAACTTCCAAGTCTGGCCCTGGGAGGTGATGATGATCAAAAAACGCAGGGCAGGATTATCCCTACAATTGCCAATATTCAAATCCAGGCAGAGATAGCCGATTGGTTTGGTGCGGAAAAATCATTCTTGCCCGAACTTTTTCCCCATTTATCTAATTTTCAGAAAGACCGAGATGACCTTTCTTCTGCATTTGTAAATCTTGGATTGAAGTCATAAATGTCGTGATCCGGCTATTTCTAAGATGGAGTTGCTGTTTTCTGCTAGGATTTATTTGTGTCCTAAAAGCAGAGTTAAAAGAGACCTTTTCATACCAAGAGAGAATTCAACTTTTAAAAATGGCAACTTTTGGAATCAATTCCAAATTGCTTGCTGATATTAATACGACGAGTCCGGGCAACTCTGCATCCAAGGAGATTTCATGGTTGGATGGGCAACTGAGTTCCCCCTCAGCCTATGATGACCCCAATGATGACTGGTTGACTCATTTCCAGCGTTTGGAACAATTATCAGTCAAATCAATGCCCACGACAGACTTTTACAATTTAAAAGCGAAGTCGGACAAAATGAAAATCTTTAACCGTACAACGGCAGATTGGATAACGCAGCACTATCAAATGTCGGCTTGGTGGGACAACGCATTAGGTAACATTAACCTTAGCCAAGACATTAGTTCGGACCAATTGAGGCAACGCACAGCCTACGCGTTCAGCCAGCTGCTTGTGGTGTCAAAATCGGCTTCACCTTTGCAAAGAAGAGCGGAAGGCTTGGCTTATTACTACGACATTTTAGCAAAAAATGCATTCGGTAACTATGAGAATCTTCTCCAGGAGGTCCTTCGAAGCCCGGCAATGGGAGTATTTCTTTCCAGTGCCTTCAACAAGAAAGCGAGCTTGGCAGAGAATACCAGACCTGATGAAAATCTAGCCCGTGAGTTTTTGCAGCTTTTTACCATCGGGCCATATGAATTGAATTTGGATGGTTCTGTGAAAGTGGATGAACAGGGGGAGATAATTCCTGCCTATTCCCAAAATGATATCATGGAAATGGCTAAAATTCTCACCGGCTGGATCCTTTATGGTTCTAAGCCATGGAACCAAGCTGGTGCAAAAGTCGGTAGCTATGTCCACTTAATGAAGTTTCACCCAGATAACCATGAATATGAGCTTGATGATTATTATACCTCCGACACGGACCGAGGAATTATCACTCTCTTCAAGGGTAAGCCATTTGAGACAAAAGTGGACCTGAATGCGACCGATGTGATAAGAGACGGGGCGGGTGACTTAACGGCATCGGGATTGGATGCTGCGATCAATGTGGTATTTAAGCACCCAAACGTTGGTCCTTTTGTCTCCCGTCACCTCATTAAATATTTTGTAACCTCCAATCCCACTCCAGCCTACATTGAAAGAGTTGCGACGGTATTCAATGATGACGGTTATGGGGAAAGAGGAAATCTCAAGGCGGTTATTCGAGCAATTTTACTTGATCAGGAGGCGTACAATCAATCGATTGAGCTTGGAGGGAAAGTGAAAGAACCACTTTTGGCCTTTTGTCAATTTCTACGAGCAACGGATGTAAGGCCTTGGCCTAAAACCCAATCGATTCGATCTCTGAAAGACGATAAAGGAGCCTTTGTTCACCCGGAGTATTTGAAGCATGCATTTCTGTACGCTGGTGCTGAGGGTGAGTTAAATCAAGCAGCTCTGAGATCTCTGGATGTTTTTAATTTTTATGATCCTAATTTTAAGCCACCAGATAGTATGTTGATGGATAATCAGATCATTTCACCTGAAAGTGAAATTTTAAACGATACATTTTTTTCAAATTTTCAAAACATGCTTATGAAAATTATTCGTTATTATCGAAATAAGAGACTGGTATGTACGGATCCTAGAAATTTAACTGGATTAGAAAATGCAAATAGAATTAATTTTTATCAACCCAATTTCATCATTGATCTGGCTGAACCCATTGGTGTTCTGGTTAAAGGCTTGGGTAAAAAAAGCGGTGAATTAATCGATTTAAGGGCAGCAGACTTCGAAGAT